>NZ_JAFCUO010000010.1:0-183353 GCF_049896545.1 Pseudomonas sp. TWR3-1-1 | reverse complement strand
TCCTGATAGGTATTGCCCACTGAGTCCGCGGTAAACGCACCGGCAGTGATCAGACCCTGTTTGGTGCCCGTGATGGACATATACGCTGGCGTCGCCATGGATGCTCTCCTTGCTGAAAAAAAAGGACTTGAAAGGCCCAAATGCCGTTCAAGTGCTGGTAATGACTATCAAGGTTCGTGCCAGTAAAAATAAAAACGATATAAATCAACAAGATAGATAAAGTAAGCGCATGAAATGACCAGTTTTCAGGTAGGAAACATAGATAAAGTGCGCAAGAAGTTGCGCAGTACTGCGCAACTTCTTGCGCACTCGTCTACAGCTACCGGTTTATATGCGCTGTGGCGATGTATCCACACGGTTATCCACATTTGAGTGCGCAACTTCTTGCGCAGTTGGTGTTTTCCATGAATTTCAATTTGGTTGATTTTAAAAAGTCAATGGTTGGTCGGATTGTGTGTGGCGCTTTGCGTATCAGATGTGCGTTGTATCTGTACTGTTTTCGCGGGAGCAGGTTGAATGGCAGCTGACATTCAACCCGCTTTCTGCATGTTGTCAGTAGGGATAATTGCATGGGTGCCTGGCTTGTTACATTTATTTATGTAAGACAATTCTTTTGTTTTATAGGAATTGTCTGATAGATACGCATCCATTATGAGCGGAGAATTGTCTGACAATTTTTGTAACATTCCGGGTTAAATTACAGTCTGTATTTAAAGTCATTAAGCTACTGATTATAAAGGGATAAACCCTTGGTTTTGCTGGCCGAGACCTGATGCTCTTAGTCGTGGATCCAAGGCTTGTCAAACAACTTTCAGACTAGGCTGCGTTCCTGAAAAAAGAGCGGTTCTGTATCTGGAAGATATGAAGGTCATGATTCTTTGCGACGAGCGGGAATCAATTTTTTGGTAACTGCACGTTTATTTTTTGTGTATCCTCTCGGCCCGCATCAAGTGTCAAAGTGCCATAACGGTATGTATGAGGCTTGATTGATCGTCTGTTGGATCGTCTGTGCTCATGCACACCATCCACGGTACTTTCGGTATGTGCCAGGAGGCACGAACGCTCAGCGTTCAATCATCAAGGAGGCATAGATGACGTATTCAAGCACGCTAATGGTTCGCTATGCCGACTTGGCCCGGCAGCCTATTTCAAGTGATAACTTTGCCGGCGACGAAGTTCGCTACTCCAGTGAGTTCGAAGCCCTGGAAGCCGAGCTGGAAAAGGCCCAGTCGCTGCACGCCAGTGGCCCCATCGACTGGTTGAAAATCCAGGAAAACAGCGAACAAATTCTGCGAACATCCTCCAAGGATTTACGTGTCGCCGCCTGGCTGACATGGGCCTTGCATCTGCGTGAGTCGTTTGTGGGGCTGCATGCCGGATTAGGCGTGTTGGTGTACCTGTGTGAGCATCACTGGGAGCAGTTTCACCCCGCCAAAGCGCGCACTCGGGCCGCTGCGATTGCCTGGTTGGTGCCGCGTCTAGAAGGTGCGCTCAAAGATGACGTGCCGATCAAAGAGCAACTGCCGCTGTTCCGCAGCCTGGTCAAGCAGTTGCAAGCGCTGGATACGGTGCTGACACAACACCTTGACGATGCTGCGCCGTTGCTGCTGCCCATTCACCGGCGGCTGGCAAACATGGTTCAGCGCGCGGCGAACAATGAGCCAGAACCTGGCGTGGTAGGGGCGGTGGTGGCTCAGGTCAAGCAGGCCGCGACCCAGTTATTCACGCCCGGCACCCCGATTGATAACGAAAAAGACGCACAAAAAGCGCTGCGCACCCAGCAGGACAGCGCACGGCCGCTGTGTGCCTGGTGGCTTAAACAGAAGGCTACGGATGTGCGGGCGTTACGCCTTAACCGTACGCTGATGTGGATGGCGATAGACGCTGTGCCGGAGCGTAATACTGAGCACATTACGGCGTTGCGCGGGTTGCCCGTCGACAAACTCAAGGCTTATCAGGACCGTTTTGCCCAAGGTCAATATGCCGATCTGTTGGTCGAAGTCGAAGCCAGCCTGGGCAAAGCGCCGTTCTGGTTCGATGGGCATCGCATTGTCTGGGAGTGTTTACAGGCGCTGAATGCTGAGATCGCCATGCGTGAGGTGGAAATCCACTTCAGCCTGTTGATTCAACGTTTGCCGGGCATCATCGAATTGCGCTTTCACGATGGTGCGCCGTTTGCCGACCCGGCGACGCGCGCGTGGATCAGCGCCAATGTCATGCCGCACCTGCAAAGCACCAGTGCGCCGCGCAAGGTGGAAGTGACCGCCACTCAGCCCGCGTGGGAATTGGCCCTTGAAGCGGTGCTACCGATTCTGCGCAAGGACGGCCTCAAGCCCGCCGTACAGACCCTCAAACAAGGCTTGCAAAACGCTCAGGGTGGACGTGTCCGGTTTTTTTGGCAGTTCGCCCTCGCGCGGCTGTGTTTTATGGCCAAGAAGTACGAGCTGGCCAAGACCCAGCTTGAGACCCTGGACCACACATTACAGGACTCAGGCCTGCATGCCTGGGAGCCCGATCTTGCGCTGCAAGTACTGCATTTACTGCACAGCTGCTGCGAACTGTTGCCGCAGAACCATGCCGTACGTGAACGCAGGGATGAGATTTATCGCAGGTTGTGCCATCTCGATCTCGAAGTGGTACTCGAATAGGCCCCAGGGTCATACACGCAAGGAAAAAAACCATGGCCAAAGAAGGCTCGGTAGCCCCCAAGGAACGCATCAACGTCACCTTCAAGCCCGCCACCGGTGGTGCTCAGGAAGAAATTGAACTGCCGTTGAAACTACTCGCCATCGGTGATTACACCCACCGCAAGGACGAACGCAAAGTCGAAGATCGCAAGCCGATCAGCATCGACAAAATGACGTTCGACGAGGTGCTGGCCAAGCAAGAGCTGAGCCTGACCTTGAGCGTTGCCAACCGCCTTCAGGAAGAGAGTGACACTGAAGAATTGGCCGTGAAATTGCGCGTTAACTCGATGAAAGACTTCAACCCGGCCAGCCTGGTTGAGCAAGTGCCGGAGTTGAAAAAACTGATGGAGCTGCGCGACGCGCTGGTGGCCCTCAAAGGCCCATTGGGCAATGCGCCGGCCTTTCGCAAAGCCATCGAAAGCGTATTGGCCGACGATGAATCCCGTGGTCGCGTACTGGGCGAGCTGGGCTTGAACGCCGCCGCCCAGGACGCTTGAGCCTCCATCAGCCAAGGAAGACAATGCAATGAGCACCAACGCAGCGCAGCAAAGCAGTACCGAAAACGGCGAATACAGCATTCTTGACAACATCATCGCCCAGACGCGTCTGACCCCGGACGACGAAGCCTATGACATCGCCAAGCGTGGCGTGTCGGCGTTTATCGAAGAGCTGCTCAAGCCGCAGAACAATGGTGAACCCGTCAAGAAGGCCATGGTTGACCGCATGATTGCTGAGATCGATGCCAAGCTCAGCCGTCAAATGGACGAAATTTTGCACCACCCTGATTTCCAGTCGCTGGAATCGTCGTGGCGTGGCCTGCAACTGCTCGTTGACCGCACCAACTTCCGCGAAAACATCAAAATCGAAATCCTCAACGTGTCTAAAGAAGACCTGCTGGACGATTTCGAAGATTCGCCAGAAGTGATGCAGGCCGGCCTGTACAAACACATCTACACCGCCGAATACGGCCAGTTTGGTGGTCAGCCTGTGGGCGCGATCATCGCCAACTACTTCATGTCCCCAAGCTCGCCCGACGTGAAGCTGATGCAGTACGTGTCCAGCGTGGCCTGTATGTCCCACGCGCCGTTCATTGCAGCGGCCGGTCCCAAGTTCTTCGGTCTGGAAAGCTTCACCGGCTTGCCTGACCTCAAGGACCTCAAAGACCACTTCGATGGCCCGCAATTTGCCAAGTGGCAGAGCTTCCGCCAGTCCGAAGACTCGCGCTACGTGGGTTTGACCGTGCCGCGCTTCTTGCTGCGCAACCCGTACGACCCCGAAGAAAACCCGGTCAAGTCGTTCGTCTACAAAGAAACTGTCGCCAACAGCCACGAGCACTACCTGTGGGGCAACACCGCCTACGCGTTTGGCACCAAGCTGACTGACAGCTTCGCCAAGTTCCGCTGGTGCCCGAACATCATTGGCCCGCAGAGCGGTGGTGCGGTTGAAGACCTGCCGCTGCACCACTTCGAAAGCATGGGCGAAATCGAAACCAAGATTCCCACCGAAGTGCTGGTGTCTGACCGCCGTGAATACGAGTTGGCCGAGGAAGGTTTCATCTCTCTGACCATGCGCAAAGGCAGCGACAACGCCGCGTTTTTCTCAGCCAGTTCCGTGCAAAAGCCCAAGTTCTTTGGCATCAGCGCTGAAGGCAAGGCCGCCGAGCTGAACTACAAGCTGGGCACCCAGCTGCCGTACATGATGATCGTCAACCGTCTGGCTCACTACTTGAAAGTGTTGCAGCGCGAGCAACTCGGTTCGTGGAAAGAGCGGACCGACCTTGAACTGGAACTTAACAAGTGGATCCGCCAGTACGTGGCCGACCAGGAAAACCCGAGCGCCGAAGTGCGGGGTCGTCGTCCATTGCGCGCAGCCCAGATCATCGTCAGTGACGTTGAAGGCGAGCCTGGCTGGTACCGCGTCAGCTTGAACGTGCGTCCGCACTTCAAGTACATGGGCGCCGATTTCACCCTGTCGCTGGTGGGCAAGCTGGACAAAGAGTAAACGGAGCGTTTGATGACGGGATACGGCAGCCTTTTCGAGCGCCTGAATGGCGATGCGGATAAACGCATCGGCTGGAGCCGCGAGGTTTCGGCGATGGCGTCTGTGGCTGCCCATCTCGCCAAGATGCTCAGCACCCGTGCGGGCAGTGTGCAAACGCTGTCCGATTACGGGTTGCCCGATCTCAATGACATGCGCCTCAGCCTGCACGACTCCTTGAGTCAGGCGCGCTTGGCGATTGTGGGTTTTATCGAAGCCTACGAACCTCGCTTGAGCGAGGTGCGTGTCGTTTCTTTGCCGCGTGATAACGATCAACTGCGCCTGACCTTCAGTATTGAAGGGTTGCTGGAAGTTGAGGGTTTGAAGCGTCAAGTAACGTTCAGCGCCTGCCTGGACGGCAGCGGTCAAGTCAAAGTGACCTGAAGATTGCGCGCCGTAGCAGGGCGGCGCATCGCGAGACGTGAGCAGTTCCTTATCGGTCCAGGGGTGGGCAAAGCCTGGACGGGCAGGGCAGTTTTTTCATGAGTTTTAATGCCAGGAAGGTATTTCGTGTCCTTTAACCACTACTACCAAAGCGAACTCACCGCACTTCGCCAGTTAGGTCGTCGATTCGCCGAGCGCAGCCCGGCGTTGGCACCTTTTCTGGGGCAAGCCGGTCGGGATCCGGACGTGGAGCGGTTACTGGAGGGGTTTGCCTTTCTGACCGGGCGTCTGCGCCAGAAGCTCGACGACGAGTTGCCGGAGTTGAGCCATTCGTTGATGCAATTGCTGTGGCCCAACTACATGCGTCCGTTGCCGGCATTCAGCATTTTGCAGTTTGACCCGCTGACTTTGCCGGGCCCTGCATTGAGGGTGGAACGCGACACGCCGGTAGAGAGCGTACCGATTGACGGTGTGCGCTGCCGTTTTCGCACCTGTTACCCGACCGATGTCATGGCGCTCGACCTGACCGCCCTCAATTATTCGGTCAAGGGTGACGGTTCGTTGCTCAGCTTGCGCCTTGAAATGAGTGCTGACGGCCACTTGGGTGAGCTGCAACTGAGCACGTTGCGTTTGCATTTTGCCGGCGAGCGTTACATCAGCCAAATGCTGTACCTGAGCCTGCTGCGCAATCTTGAAAGCATCGAACTGGTGCCGTTGAACGCTGCGGGCAAGCCGCTCGATGGTGTGGGCGGGCGCCCTATGGCGTTCAAAATGCCGGGCGACCGCGTGCAGCCCGTTGGCTTCGCGGAAGAAGAAGCGTTGATTCCGTATCCGCTCAACACCTTCCGGGGTTACCGCTACCTGCAAGAGTATTTCGCGTTTCAGGACAAGTTTCTGTTTGTCGATGTCAATGGGCTGGACATGCTCAAGGCGTTGCCACCCGACACGCTCAAACAGATGCGCGGCCTGGAACTGCGCTTTGAAATCCGCAAGAGCGGTATCCAGCGCCTGCGCCCCACACTCGACAACGTGAAGCTGTATTGCACGCCGATTGTGAACCTGTTCAAGCATGACGCGCTGCCGATTCGCCTCGACGGTAAACAGGACGAGTACCTGCTGTTGCCCGCGGAGTACGAACAAGAGCATTGCGGTGTGTTCTCGGTCGAAAGCGTGATTGGCTGGAAACCCGGTGGTTTGGGTTATCAGGACTACGTACCGTTCGAATCGTTTGAGCATGACCCCAGCTTCGATGTGCCCACCGCCCGTGCGCATTACAGCATTCGCCAGCGCTCGTCGTTGCTGCACGGGGGCCTCGACACGTACTTGAGTTTCGGTATTCGTCAGAGCGAAGCCCACGAAACCCTGTCAATCGAGCTGACCTGCACCAATCAGAACCTGCCGCGCAAACTCAAGTTGGCTGACATTTGCCGTGCATGTGAAGAAACCCCGGAGTTTCTGACCTTTCGCAACATCACGCCTGCGACCGCCAGTTTCGCGCCGCCGCTCAATCGCGACTTCCTGTGGAAGTTGATCAGCAACATGTCGCTTAACTACCTGTCGCTGGCCGATGTCAATGCGTTGAAGGTGATTCTCGAAACCTACGACCTGCCGCGCTACTACGACCAGCACGCAGAGAAAGTCAGCAAGCGTTTGCTGGGCGGTCTCAAGTCGATCAAGCACCAGCACGTAGACCGCTTGCACCGTGGGTTGCCGGTGCGCGGGTTGCGCACTGAGCTGACTGTCGACACTCAGGGGTATATCGGCGAAGGCGACTTGTTCGTGTTTGCGTCGGTGCTAAACGAGTTTTTCGCACTTTACGCCAGTCTTAATTCGTATCACGAGTTGCGCGTAAAAAGCACACAGGGAGAGGTGTACCAATGGACACCCCGTATGGGCCTTCAGCCGCTTCTTTAAGCGGGCTGAGCCGGGTAATACGCGAGTACTCGCTGTTTCAGGCCGTGTTGCTGGTGGTGGACCGCTTGCGTGAAGCGCATCCCTACCTGAGCGAAGACGATCTGTACGACCAGTTGGAATTTCAGGCCAACCCCAGCCTCGGGTTTCCGGGCAGTGATGTGGACCGGGTTGAGTTTTTCAACGAGCACGGGCAGTTGCGCGCACGCCTGCGGTTCAACTTGATCGGGCTTGTAGGTGCCGGTTCGCCCTTGCCTGCGTTCTATGGCGAGCAGGCGCTGGGCGACAGCGAAGACGGCAACCCGACACGCAACTTTCTGGATGTGTTTCACCATCGCCTGCAACGGCTGATGCTGCCGATCTGGAAAAAATACCGCTACCGCGCCAGTTTTCAGAGCGGCGCGCTCGACCCTTTTTCGGCGCAACTGTTTGCGCTGATTGGCTTGGGCGGCGAAGAGATTCGTCAGGCCAAGGAGCTGAACTGGAAACGCTTGCTGCCGTATCTGGGGTTGCTCAGCTTGCGGGCACACTCGGCGGCGTTGATTGAGGCAGTGCTGCGTTACTACTTCAAACACGCGCAATTGACCATCGAGCAATGCATTGAGCGTCGGGTCGAGATTCTTGAAGAACAGCGCAACCGTTTGGGCCGTGCCAACAGCCTGTTGGGTGAAGACTTGGTACTGGGGGAGCGGGTGCGCGACCGCAGCGGCAAGTTTCGTATCTACATCCGCGAACTGGATTGGGAGCGTTTTCATGAGTTTTTGCCCATCGGGTTCGGTTACCAACCGTTGTGCGCTCTGGTGCGTTTTACCTTGCGTGATCCGCTCGACTACGACATCCGCCTGGTGCTGCGTCAGGAAGAGATCCGCGAACTGCGCATTGGCGAACAAAACGCCTGTCGTCTGGGCTGGACCAGTTGGCTGGGCCGCGAGCGCGCCGACGGTGTGGTGACGCTGGGCAGCAAAATACATTAAGGACTGATGACACATGATCAACGTAGACCTGCAACAACTGATTCAGGCGCTGGACGCCGACACCCGTCGCGACCTCGAAGGCTCGGCTGAACGCTGCGTGGCCCGTGGCGGCAGCAAAATCCTGGTGGAAGATTTGCTGCTGGGTTTGCTTGAGCGTGCGCAAGGCTTGTTGTCGCGAGCGCTGCAAGACGCGGACGTGGACGCTGGAGAATTGAGTGCGGCCTTGCAGTCGCGGGTTGAACACAGTGCGTCGCGCAACCCGGTATTTGCTCCCGAACTGGTGCAGTGGCTGCAAGACGCTTTATTAGTGGCCAACCTGGAACTGGGTCAAAGCCAGGTCGAGCAAGCGGCGTTGATCCTGGCATTGCTGCGCAATCCGATGCGTTACGCAGGCAGTCATTACTTGCCACTGCTGGCCCGGTTGAACATCGAGCGTTTAAAGGAGTTTGCCTTGTCGCTCAAAGAGCAACCGGCCACCGGCAAGCCCGCAGCGCCGGGTGAGTCGTTGCTGGAGCGCTTCACCCACAATCTGACGCAACAGGCCCGCGACGGCAAACTCGACCCGGTGCTGTGCCGGGACGATGCAATCCGCCAAATGATCGACATTTTGGCTCGTCGCCGTAAAAACAACCCGATTGTGGTCGGCGAAGCCGGCGTGGGTAAAACCGCGATTGTGGAAGGGCTGGCTTCGCGCATTGCCGCCGGTGAAGTACCGCAGGTGCTTAAAGGTGTTGAATTACTGGCGTTGGACATGGGTTTGTTACAGGCCGGTGCCAGCGTCAAGGGTGAATTCGAACGTCGCCTTAAAGGGGTGATTGACGAAGTCAAAGCGTCGCCCAAGCCGATCATTATTTTTATCGACGAAGCCCACACCTTGATTGGTGCAGGCGGCAACGCGGGTGGCTCCGATGCTGCCAACCTGCTCAAGCCCGCGCTGGCCCGTGGCGAGTTGCGCACCATTGCAGCCACCACCTGGTCGGAGTACAAAAAGTACTTTGAAAAAGACCCGGCTTTGGCGCGGCGTTTCCAGCCGGTGCAACTGCACGAACCCACCGTCAGCGAGGCGGTGACGATTCTGCGCGGCTTGGCCCACGTCTATGAAAAAAGCCACGGCATCTACCTGCGTGATGACGCTGTGGTGGCGGCCGCTGAGTTGTCTGCGCGCTATTTGGCCGGGCGTCAACTGCCTGACAAAGCGGTGGATGTGCTCGACACCGCCTGTGCCCGTGTGCGTATCAGCCTCGCGGCCGCGCCCCAACGCCTTGAGCAATTGCGCGGCGAGCTGGCCGAAGGGGACCGCCAAAGTCAGGCCTTGCGTCGGGATGCCGAAGCCGGTTTGCAGATAGACCACGAAGCCCTTGACCTGCTCGAAGACCGTTTGAGTGATGCACAAGACGAGCGATTGGCCTTGGAGGCACTGTGGAGCGGGCAAAAGCAATTGGCTGAGCGTCTGCTGGAGCAACGCAAAGCACTGGCCACGGCGCGCATCGCTGCTGCGGCAGTCCCGCGGGTGGCCTTACAGGAAGATGCCGAAGGTCTAGTGATTGAGACGCTGGAAAATGATGCACCGAGTATCGAAACCCTTGAGGCAGCACTCAATGAAACCCATCGCAGCTTGACCGAGGCCCAGCTCACTGAGCGTCTGGTCAGCTTTGAAGTGTGCCCACGGCTGGTGGCTGAAGTGATCAGCGCGTGGACCGGTGTTCCGTTGGCGCAACTGGCGCGTGAGCACAACGCCAAGGTGGCGAATTTTGCCACCGATTTGCGCACGCGCATTCGCGGGCAGGATCAAGCGGTGCATGCACTCGACCGTTCCATGCGTGCCACAGCTGCCGGGTTAAACAAGCCGGATGCGCCGGTGGGCGTGTTTTTGCTGGTCGGTCCCAGCGGCGTCGGCAAAACCGAAACGGCGTTGGCACTGGCCGACTTGCTGTATGGCGGCGAGCGTTTTATCACCACCATCAACATGTCCGAGTTTCAGGAGAAACACACGGTGTCACGCCTGATTGGCGCGCCGCCAGGCTATGTGGGCTATGGCGAGGGCGGCATGCTTACCGAAGCGGTGCGCCAAAAGCCGTATTCGGTGGTGTTGCTCGATGAAGTCGAAAAGGCCGACCCGGACGTGCTGAACCTGTTTTACCAAATCTTCGACAAAGGCGTGGCCAATGATGGGGAAGGGCGTGAGATTGACTTTCGCAACACCCTGATCCTGATGACCTCAAACCTGGGCAGCGACCGTATCTCACAGCTGTGCGAAAACGGCGCGCGGCCATCGGCCCAAGTGTTGGAAGAAACCATCCGCCCGGTGCTCAGTCACCACTTCAAACCCGCACTGTTGGCGCGTATGCGCGTGGTCCCGTACTACCCGGTGGGCGGCCCGGTGTTGCGCGAACTGATTGAGATCAAACTCGATCGTTTGGGCGAGCGTCTGGCGCGTCGACAGTTGGACTTCAGCTATTGCCAGCCGCTGGTGGATCAATTGGCCGAGCGTTGCACCCAGAGCGACAGTGGTGCGCGGCTGATTGATCACTTGCTCGATCAGCACGTATTACCGCTGGTTGCCGACCGTTTACTCGACGCCATGGCCCAGGGCGTGAGCCTCAAACGCGTGCATGCCACGCTTGACGCCAATGCCAGCGTGATCTGCGAGTTCGCTTGAGGTGGGCGTGATGTTTAAGCAAGTGGCACAACCCTTGGTGTATGCAGAGGCCTTGCTCGCGCAGTTTGCGAACCTGTCACATGCACCTGATGACGCCACTTTGTTGGGCCGGTTTGTGCAGGGGCTGGCAGAACTCAGCGGCTGCGAACTGGCGCAACTGTATTTGCTGGACGCTACCCACACCTGCCTGGGCTTGAGCGCCGAGTGCCTGAACGGGGTGGTACAACCCCGTGAAGCGCAGTGCCTGCCCGCCGATTACAACGGTGAGCAGTTGCTGCAATTTGCGCTGTGCCAAAACCGGGTGCTGTGCCTCAACGCACTGAGTTCCAGTCTGCACGAGACCAGCTTCCTGCCCGCGGGCGTGGCGTGGCAGTCGTTGCTGTGCGTTCCGCTGGTCAACCAGAAGCAATCGGTGGCAGGCGTATTGCTGTGCGCCAGTCAGCACTCTGTTGAACTCGACGGTTTTGCGCACTCACTGGCCCAACTCGGCAGTTTCGTACTCGGACAGCTGCATCTGTTGCAATCATTGCGCCGCTCGGCAGGCGCATCCCCTGCGGCGCTGGTCAGCGTGCCGAGTGCCAGCGGCTATGGCCTGATCGGCCAAAGCCCGGTCATGCGTCAGGCTTATTCGTTAATCAGCAAAGTGCTGCACAGCCCGTACACCGTGCTGCTATTGGGGGAAACCGGCAGCGGCAAGGAAGTCTTTGCCCGTGCCATTCATGACTACGGCCCGCGTCGTTCACGGGCCTTTATTGTGCAGAACTGCGCGGCGTTCCCGGAAAACCTGCTGGAAAGCGAGCTGTTTGGCTACCGCAAGGGCGCCTTCACCGGGGCGGATTGCGACCGCCCCGGCCTGTTCGATGCGGCCAACGGCGGTACTTTGTTACTGGATGAAATTGGTGACATGCCGCTGTCGCTACAAGCCAAGCTGCTGCGCGTGTTGCAAGAAGGCGAGATACGGCCGCTGGGGTCTAACGACACGCACAAAATTGATGTGCGCATCATTGCCGCGACGCATCGCGACCTCGCAGTACTGGTCAGTGAAGGCAAATTCCGTGAGGACTTGTATTACCGACTGGCGCAATTTCCCATTGAATTACCCCCGCTGCGCCAGCGCGAAGGCGACATTCTGGAGCTGGCCCGGCACTTCGCCGACAAGGCCTGCACCTTCTTGCAGCGCGACGCCGTGCATTGGTCGCAGGCGGCGCTGGACCATCTGCTGGCTTACACCTTTCCGGGTAACGTGCGTGAACTCAAAGGCCTGGTCGAACGTGCCGTGCTGCTGTGCGAGGGCGGGGAGCTACTGGCCGAGCATTTCTCGTTACGCCCCGACCTGGCACTGGAAGACAGCCCCCTGAGCCTGCGAGAGCGACTGGAGCAGGTCGAACGCAGCTGGTTGCTCGACAGCCTGCGCAAAAACGATGGCAACCAGACCCTGGCCGCCCGCGAATTGGGACTGCCGCGCCGCACCTTGCTGTACCGCATGGAGCGCCTGAATGTTCAGGTGGGTGAACGCGATGGTTAGTTAACGCCCTTGCGTGCATCTCATTCGATTGCGGCAGGCCGCGCGTCCAGCGCCTGCCTGTGAATTTTGTCTACCCAGGAGACCCTCCGATGCCTGTTCGTCACTGGCAAACCGTGCTGTTGGCCCTCGTTGTTGTCTGCGGCCTTGGCGGCTGTAACGGCAATTACAAATTTAATGACAACACCTATCGCCCATTGGGTGATCCGCAGGCGGTCAATCGCGGCAAGTGACCGCAAGGAGCAAGATCATGGAACTGGTTTTCGAAATGCTGAACACCAAGCAATTCGTGCCTACAGAGCTGTGCCAGAAAACCTTCACCCCCAGCGGTGGCGTGATCGGGCGCGGTGAGGATTGCGATTGGGTCATTCCTGACCGCAAGCGTCACTTGTCCAACCGCCACGCGTTGATCAGTTACCGCGACGGTGTGTTTTACCTGACCGACACCAGCAGCAACGGTATTCAGGACCGTGACACCGGTGCGCGCCTGCCCAAGGGTGAAGCGCTGCGCATCGAGAGTGGGACGGCCTATGTGCTGGGCGACTTTGAAATCCGCGCCCGGCTGATACGTGACCCGGCCAGCCTTGACGTTGAAATCGGCCTGCCGCAAGCCGCGGGCAGCATCATTCCGGATGATGCGTTTTATGATCTTGACCCGCTCAATGCGCTCGGTCAGCACGAGCACGACGACGCGCACATTAATGAACTGATCAGCCCTAAAACCGCGGCCGAACCGCCGCGCCAGCGGGCTGATTACGCACAGGTGGATCGTGAGCGCCTGATCGTACCGCAACTGATCAAGGCCCCTGTGGCAGAGCCTGCGGCGCCACCACCTGCGGTCGAGCGTCAAACTGAAGGGTTTTGGCAGCACTTTGGCGCAGCGCTCGGCGTTGACCTCAACGAGCTTGATCACGATGCCCGAGAAGCCTTGGCCTTGAAGGCTGCGCGGTTGCTTAAACAGAGTGTGGGAGGGTTGCAGCAGAGCCTGCGCACCCGCAGCGAGCTGAAAAACGAGTTGCGTCTGGCGCAGACCACTGTTCAAAGCACGCAAAAGAACCCGCTGAAAGTGGCCATCGACGCCAGCGAAGCGCTGGGCATCCTGCTTGCGCCGGGCCGCCCTGGACAGTTGTCGGCCGAGCAGTCTGTTGCGCGAGCCTTTCGTGATGTGCAGGCGCATCAGGTGGCTTTGCTGAGCGCCAGCCGGGCGGCGTTGCGTAGCACCCTGGAGCACTTTTCGCCCGAGCGCCTGACCCTGCGATTTGAGCGTGACAACAAGCCTTTGTTGGCCACCTCCGGCAGCCGCTGGAGAGCGTTCGGTCGCTATCACCAGGCGTTGCAGCAGGACGATGACTGGAGCGAACGCCTGTTGGCCCGTGACTTCGCGCAAGCCTACGAAGAACAGGTGCGCTTGATTTCTTCCCTTCACAACGACTACCAAGGATGAAGCGCATGTCTTGCTGCTCGCCCCGTTTTTTTAACACGCTGCTGGCCTGCGCCGCCCTGGTGCTGATGGCGGGATGCTCAACCCTGTCACCGTATTCGACGCTGACCAAGGTCAATCTCAAGCTTCAAGCCAGTGATCAATTGAACCCTGACCTTAACGGGCGTCCTTCGCCTGTGGTGGTGAGCCTGTTTGAACTCAAGCACCCGGTGGCGTTTGAGAATGCGGACTTTTTTAGCCTGTACGAGCATGCCAAAGAGGCACTCAGCCCGGACATGGTCGCCAGCGAACAGCTTGAGTTGCGCCCAGGAGAAACCCTGGAATTGAAACTCAGCGTAGAGGAGGGCAGCCGTTATATCGGCATCCTCGCGGCGTACCGCGACCTGCCTGACAGTAAGTGGCGCTATACGGTTGAAGTCACCCCGCAAGAGACAACGGACGTGGCGTTGATCCTCGATCAGAGCGGCATTCTCAACGCTCAAAAAATGCTCGCCAAGGCGGATGACTGATCATGAATGCGCACAAAGTCATTTGGCAGGAAGGCATGCTGCTGCGTCCGCAGCATTTTCAACATAACGATCGTTATTACGATCATCAGATGAAAACCCGCACGCAGTTGCTGGGCAGTTACATCTGGGGATTTCTGGGGCTGGAAATCGACTTGCAGTTCCTCAGCATGGGCAAGCTGGTGGTCAGCCAGGCGTCGGGGATCTTGCCAGACGGCAGCCTGTTTGAGTTGGGTGGCAACACTGAACCGCTGGCCCTCGATGTGCCACCCAACACCGGCAATACGCCGATTTACCTGGCGTTGCCGCTGGTCACCGGCAACCACATTGAAGCCCGCCGCCCGGAGCAATCCGATGTGTTGGCGCGTTACACCGCCTACGAGTCCGAAGTCACTGACTCTAATGCAGGCGATGACTCGGCCAGCCAGGTGAGTTGCGCGCGGCCGGATTTTCGTTTGCTGCTGGGTGAGCAGCAGAGCGATCAGGCGTACGTCAAGCTCAAGCTGTGTGAGGTGCTCGACACCACCCCCGATGGGGTGATCAGCCTCAACCCGGACTTTGTGCCGACGTTTATCCAGGCGCACTCTTCGAGCTATTTGCTGTCGTGCCTCAAAGAAATCATCAGCATGCTCGGGCACCGTGGCGACACCATTGCCGAGCGTATTCGCTCCAACGGCAAGGTCGGCGGTGCTGAAGTCGGCGATTTCATGATGCTGCAACTGATCAACCGTACCGAGCTGTTGCTGCGCCACTACCTGGGACTTGAGCAGGTCCACCCCGAAGAGCTGTACCGCACGCTGCTGACCATGCTGGGCGAGCTGGCGACGTTTTCCAGCGACACCAAACGCCCGCGCCTGGACAGCCGTTATCAGCACAGCGATCAGGGCGCCAGCTTTCGCAAGTTAATGGACGCGATTCGCCAAGTGCTGTCGATGGTGCTGGAGCAGCATGCCATTGAGCTGGTGCTGCAAGCGCGTCAATACGGGATTCTGGTGTCGCCGTTGCACGACCACAAACTGCTGGCCTCGGCCTCGTTTGTGTTGGCCGCCAGCGCCAACTGCGACAGCGAAGAGCTGCGCCATCGCCTGCCTGCGCACCTGAAGGTCGGCCCCGTGGAGCAGATCCGCCAGTTGGTCAACCTGCACCTGCCCGGGATCAAGGTTAAACCGCTGCCGGTTGCGCCACGCCAGATCGCTTTTCATTCCAATAAAACCTATTTCATTCTCGAACTCAGTCCTGATGACGTGGCACAGCTGGAGCGCTCCGGTGGTTTTGCATTCCATGTATCCGGGGAATTTGCCGAGCTTGAACTGAAATTCTGGGCCATCAGGAACTGACCGACATGATCAAGGACATGGAACATAGCCAGGACGAAAAAACCGTGCTGCTTGACCGCAAAGGCCAAGGGCCCGGCGCGGGTCCGCTGACTGACTTTGCCTCGCCGCCGCGCTTTGAACAGCTCGAAGAACGGATGATTTACGCCGCTCGCCTGCGCCCGACGCAAACCTTCAGCATCAGCCTCAATTCATTGGTCGCTGCCGCTTCGCAGCTGTTAAGTGAGGTGGTTCGGCTCAAGCACAGCGAAAGTCGTGAGGATCTGCTCCCGCTCAACGAGCGGCTGACGGCGGCGCTCAAAGTGTTTGAGGTGCGCGCGTTGCACAACGGCGCGGAAAGCAGCCAAGTCATGGCGGCCCGCTACGTGCTGTGCACAGTCGTCGATGAAGCGGTGGTGACGACGACCTGGGGCAATGAAAGCGAATGGTCGCAGATGAGCCTGTTGAGCAGTTTTCACAACGAGACGTTCGGTGGCGAAAAGGTTTTTCAGTTGCTCGACCGACTGTCAAAAAACCCGGTCAAGCACCTGCCGATGCTGGAGTTGATGTACCTGTGCCTGTCGCTGGGCTTTGAGGGCAAATACCGGGTCCAGCCACGCGGCATGCTGGAACTGGAAGGTATCCGCGATGCGCTGTATCGCCAGATCCGCCAACTGCGCGGCGATGTTCCCCGCGAGCTGTCACCGCAGTGGGAAGGTTTGAACCAGCAGCGCCGCCATCTGGTGCGCATCGTACCGGCCTGGATGGTGGTGCTGTTTACCGCCGTGTGTCTGGTGGTGATGTATTGCGGTTTTGCCTGGGTGTTGGGTGAACAGCGCGAAACGGTATTGCAACCTTATCAGCAGCTTGATCCGGCGTTGGTTCAGCCTGATGCCGCCGCCGTTAACAAGGACGTGTGATGAAACAGTTTTTCAAAAAAATCGGCGCATTCTTGTGCAAGACCTGGGTCTGGACCCTGTTACTGCTGCTGTGCGTGGCGCTGCTGGTGTGGTTTGTCGGGCCGCTGTTAGCGGTCAATGACTACAAGTTCTGGGAAGGTTCGACTTCGCGGCTGTTGACCATCAGCGCGCTGATATTGATGTGGGGCCTGTTCATGGTCTACGTCAATTGGCGCGCTGGAGTGCGCAAGCAAGTGTTGCTGGACAGCGAAGACGGGCAGGCCCGTTTGCAGCGCGAAGAGCAAATCGAGAGTGAACGCAAAGCGCTCAAAACGCGCTTCAAGGACGCCCTCAACACCCTCAAGACCTCCAGCGTGTATCGCGGTCGCAGCGAGCGCTGGCGCAATGATTTGCCGTGGTACTTGCTGATTGGCCCACAGGGCAGCGGCAAAACCAGTTTGCTGGACTTCTCGGGGCTGGAGTTCCCGATCAACAAGCTGGACCGCAAGTTGACCCGCGATACCCAGGGCACGGCTTATTGCGACTGGTACTTCGCCGATCATGGGGTGTTGATCGACACCGCGGGTCGCTACCTGACCCAACCGGATGCCGAAGTCGATGGCAGCGGCTGGCACACGTTGCTGAGTTTGCTGCGTCAACGGCGGCGCAACCGCCCCTTGAATGGCGTGCTGGTGACCATTCCCGTGGAAACCTTGCTGGACGGCACTGACGGGGAACTGGAAGCGCTGGCGCGTCAAGTCCGCGCACGCTTGCAAGATGTGCATCAAAAGCTGCACGTCGATGTACCGGTGTACCTGGTGCTGAGCAAGGCAGACCGTTTACTGGGGTTCGATGAGTTCTTTGAACAATTAAGCCGCGAAGAAAGCGATCAGGTATTGGGTACCACGTTGCGCAAGGAGCAAAGTGGCACCGATGTCGCGGTTTTACGGGCTGAGTTTGAAGAGCTGCTGCGCAGGCTTAATAGCCAGGTGATCATGCGCATGCATCAGGAACGTGACACTCAGCGCCGTGCGCGAATCCTCGATTTCCCGCATCAGTTGGGCCAGATTGGTGAGCGCATGTGCCTGTTTGTGGACATGGCCTTTACCGGCAATCGCTACCAGCGTGTCAGCCAGTTACGTGGTTTTTACCTGACCAGCGCGCCGCATGTGTCACACGTAACGGACAACAGCGAAGAGGGGGATGACCTCAACAGCCTGAGTGCTGGCGCATTGCCTAACCTGCACCGGGGCCGTGCGTGTTTTATCCATCATTTGTTCAGTCGGGTGATTTTTCCCGAGGCTGATCTGGCAGGGCTGGACAAGCGCGAGCGCAGCCGTATCCATTGGGGCCAACGGGCCTTGTATGTGGGCGCGCTGGCCGCCTTGGCGCTGTTTGGCGTGTTGTGGGCCGGTGGCTTTTCGGCTAACTATGAACGCCTCGAAAACCTGCGCACATTGGCTCAGGACTGGGTGCAGCAGCGCGCGGCGTTGACCGCTCGTGACGACGCCCGTGCAGTGCTAAAACCGCTGGATACGCTGTATGCGGCGACGCAAGTGTTTCCCAAAACGGGGGATGTGTCGTACCTGGAACGTGGTGGTCTTTATCAGGGTGAGGCGGTCAATCCCGTGGTCACGCAAGCGTATGACCAAGCGCTTGAAGCCCAACTGTTGCCTCAAGTCGCGACCCTGCTTGAGGGGCAGATTCGTACCAACCTCAAGAATCGCGAGCGCCTGCTTAACAGTTTGCGTGCCTACTTGATGCTCAACCTCAAAGACCGGCGTGATGCGGCTTGGCTCAAAGACTGGGTTGCCACCGACTGGTCGGTGCGTTACGCCGGTAACACCGAGGTGCAAAACGGCTTGAATGCGCACTTTGAACGTTTGCTCAAGCAACCGTTCGTGTACCCGCTAAACGAACCGTTGGTGGCACAGGCGCGTCAGGTATTGCGCAGTGAGTCGTTGGCCAACGTGGTTTATCGGATGTTGCGTGAACAGGCGCGCAGCTTGCCGGAATACCGGTTGAGCCAGCACCTGGGGCCGCAGGGCGGATTGTTTATCGGCACCGACTATGTGATTCCGGGGTTCTATACCCAGAGCGGCTATCAGCAGTATTTCTCGGTGCAGAGCACCACGCTGGTCACCGATATCCTGCAAGACAACTGGGTGCTGGGCGAAGGCCCGGGCATGAGCGGGATGGATTTGCGCCGCCTGATGGTGGAGCTGGAGCAGTTGTATTTCCGCGACTACGCCAACTATTGGGGCGAAGCCGTGGGCCGAGTGGCGCTGCAACCGATCAATGATGCCGGTGAAGGTGCCGAGCAATTAGCGGGCTTGACCTCATCCAATTCGCCCGTGCTGCAACTGCTGGTTGAAGTGCGGGAAAACACGCGCTTCCAGGCCATCGCCGACAGCGTCGAAGAAGCCGGTGAGGCCACTGAAGCATTGGGCAAAAAGGCCGAAAAAGCAGGCAAGGCGGTTAAAGCGGTGGCAGGCAAGGCATCGCAAGTGTTGACCGCCAAACTGCCAGACACCGCCAAAAAGTCGTTGCAGCGCCGATTTGAACCCTTGCACCGTTTGCTGGATGACAACAACGGCCCGGCCGCTGATTTGACCCCGGCGCTGCAAGCGCTCAATGACTTGCAGTTGCAACTGACCAGCCTGGCCCGTGCCAGTGCGCCAGAGCAGGCGGCCTATGAAATGACCAAGGTGCGCATGAGCGGTCAGCGCGATGCGTTGAGCAGTCTGCGCAATGCCTCGGCGCGGTTGCCGCGCCCGGTGGGCACCTGGTTCAACGTATTGGCCGAAGACACCTGGCGTTTGCTGCTTGACGATACTTATCAGTATTTGAACCAGCGCTATCAGAGCGAGTTGTACAGCTACTACGGCAAAGCGATCAGCAAGCGCTATCCGTTCTATGCCCACAGCACCAGCGACGTCGCCATCAGCGACTTCCGCGAGTTCTTCAAGGCACAGGGCATTGCGGACAAGTTCTTCGACACCTACATGCGCGCCTTCGTCAGCGGTGATCCGGGTAACTACCGGTTGCGCAGCATTGATGGGCATAGCTTGCCCATCTCCAAGGCATACCTGGACCAGATGGGGTCGGCGCAGGTGATCCGTCAGAGTTTCTTTGCAGAGAATCCGGCCGAGCCGCAGGTGCAGTTCAAGCTTGAGCCGTACACGCTGGACGCGGCGGTCAGTCGGTCGCAGTTCACCTTCGGCGACAAGGTCATTGAATACCGCCACGGGCCGATTGTGCCGGTGGCGTTCAAGTGGCCCACGGAGGCCGCGGACGGTCGAACCAGCCTGGTACTGGACAAAATGGTCGGGCGCCCGGTGGGCATCGAGAAAAATACCGGGCCGTGGTCACTGTTCCGTTTGTTCGACCTGATGCAAACCGAGTCGCTGACCGGCCGTGACGTGTTGGTGCTAAAAGCCGATCTGGGCGGCCTGCGCGCTAACTATTTGTTGACCAGCCCGCGCACACCGAACCCGTTTGACATGAGCGTGATCCGCACTTTCCGTATGCCGGTGCAACTCTGATGCCGGTGAGCGGTGCCTGGCGCAGCGCGGCGCGTACCGATGCGGGCAAGGTGCGGGCGCGCAACGAAGATGCCTTTCTGGAGTGCCCGCAACAGGGGTTGTGGGTGGTCGCGGACGGTATGGGCGGTCATCAGGGCGGTGATATTGCCAGCCAGTTGATCGTCGCGAGCCTGGCGGACTTACCGCTGCAGGTGGATTTTGACGAGCGCCTCAAGGGCGTTCGTCAGTGCCTGCACTGGCTGAACCGGCGGTTGGGCCAAGAGCTGACGGTCACCGCCGGGCGCCACGACAGCATCATGGGCAGCACGGTGGTGGCGGTGCTGATGGAAGGCAACCGTGCGGCCTGTATCTGGGCCGGTGACAGTCGCTGTTATCTGTGGCGTGGGCAGCGTTTGTACCAGCTGTCCAAGGACCACTCCTTGCAACAACAACTGATTGATGAACAGCAGATGAGCGTCGAACAGGCCAAGGCGCACCCGTCAGCTCATGCTTTGACCCGTGCCGTGGGGGCCAGTGAGCAATTGACCCTCGATGTTCTGGAGTTGGAGACGTTACCCGGTGATGCTTTTTTGTTGTGCAGTGATGGTTTGTACCAAGGCTTGAGTACGGACGCGCTGGGTCATGCGTTGAACTTGCCCGCGCCTCAGTTGGCACTGGAGCGGCTGTTTAGCGGGGCGTTACGCGGCGCCGCACGGGATAACCTGACAGCGGTGGTCATACGCCAATGAGCCTGCCCGACACTTCGATCGACGATTTACTGCTCAGCGCGGAGCACGCCAGTAACCTGACTTACTTTGCCTTTGCCAAGGAGGTGTGCAACACGCCAGCTGGCCCGCCCACCCGGGCCAGTGTCGGGCAATTACCGCAAGTGCTGGGGGCCCGTTACCAGCTCGAAGGCTTGCTGGGTGCGGGGGGGATGGGCGCGGTGTACCGTGCGCGGGACTTGCTGCATGAGCAGTACGGCGATCCGTCACCGTACATCGCCATCAAAGTGCTCAGCGAAGCCTTCGCACAAGCCCCTGATTGCAGCGCATTGCTGTACAGCGAATTCGCCCTCACGCGGCATGTGCGTCACGACAACGTATTGCGTCTGCATACGTTTGAGGTCGACCCCGACAGTCAGCAAGCCTTTATCACCATGGAGCTGATGCGCGGGTTAACGCTGGACAAGCTGCTGTGTGAGCGGCCCCAGGGCCTGGCGTGGGACGAATTGCGCGAGATCGCCTTGCCGTTAATGGATGCGCTGGCTTATGCCCACGGACGCGGGGTGCTGCACGGTGATCTCAAGCCCAGCAATGTGATGGTGAGCGAAGACGGTGTGCGCCTGTTTGATTTTGGCCTGGGGCAGGCCGAGGAGGGCGTCCTCAGTGGCCTGCCGCAGTTAAGTCGCAGCCGTTTTAATGCCTGGACGCCCGGCTATGCGGCCCCTGAATTGCTGGAAGGGCAACCGTTGTCGGCCCGTGCGGATATTTTTGCCCTGGCGTGCGTGCTGTATGAGTTGGCCGAGGGTAAACATCCGTTTCAGCGGCTGCCCTCAAACACCGCACGTGAGCAGGGTTTGCACCTGCAACTGCGTGCGCCGCGTAACGTGCCCAGGCAGTGTTGGCCGGCGTTGCGGGCGGCGCTGAGTGTTGATCCGGCAGAGCGCACCATCACCGTGCAGCAACTGCGTGACGCCTGGGCCAGCACGTGGCGTGGCTGGCTGTGGGGGTTACCCGGTGTGCGCCGTATCAGGCGCATCAGGTTTTAAATCGACCGCTGTTGATGTGCCAGCCGCCATCCGCCTCGTTCTTGTCCTCCCAGATCATGGTTTGCACCCTGATCTGGGGATGGCGGGCCAAAGGCTCCGACTCATCGATGAACGCGAAGCCCTGCCATTGCGTTAATCGTATGTTCATGATCGTCCTGAAAGTGAACTCAACGGTGGGGCGTCGCGCTAAATGTCTTGGGCGCTTTTAACCGGGAAAGAGACAAAGGGTTTGATTTCTTTCAACACGAACATGCTCTGCATCTCTTTGATACCCGGCAGTCGCCTGACGACTGACATGGCGAAATCGGCAAAAGAGTCCAGGTCGCGAGCGACCACTTGCAGCAAGAAGTCGGCGTCGCCGCCGATGCTGTAGCAGGCGACAACGTCTTCGAGCAGCATGACTTGCTCCTCGAACTTCTTGGCTTCTGCTTCGCTGTGGTGACCAATGCTGATACGCACAAACACCATGACCCCTAAACCGATCTTGCGTCGGTCCAGTACCGCGCGGTACCCCTGAATGTAGCGGTGCTCTTCGAGTTGGCGCACGCGGCGCCAGCAGGGGGACGCAGACATGCCGATCTGATCGGCCAAGGTCTGGTTGGTGATGCGGCCGTCCTGTTGCAAAGCCGTAAGAATGCGCACATCTGTAGTGGTTAGCACCGGCGTGGTCATAAATTCCAACTCCCTGTCATCAGGCGCAAGATTCTACCTAAATCGATTCGCGCGGCAATCAAAATAGAAATAATTATTCTGCTCAAAGGTTTAGTATTTTTTAACGCTTTAATCATCAACCTGCACGCACGCCTTGAATAACTTTCGTGGTGAGGGTTAATCCTTGCTTATATAAAAATAACAGTAACGTGCGCCATGAGGTGCACGTACAGGGGACTGCATGATTCTTCATTTGGTGTTTTTCAAGTTTATTGAACCGTATCAATGGGGTGATGAAGAAGTAATGGACGCCGAAATAATCACCCGCCAACACCCTTTAAATATTGATGAGATTCGGGGTTGGGCCTGTGGGCGCAATATAAGTGAGCGCGCACAGGCGATGGATTTTGTGGTCATGGGCTTGTTTGAAGATCACGCAAAGTTGTCTGCCTACTTGATACACCAGGATCATATGCGTGGCGTGGATAAGTGGCAGCGTATTGCGACGTGGTCGGTGGTGGATATTGAAGTGGACAGCCAAACCTCCAGTTTTGCCGGGTTGTTGGCCGGGGGCGTGGGTGGCCAGATAAAACAGTGGGATATTTTGAAAAGCCGGCAAGTCCAGGGAGAGACACATGAAGTTTGATGCGGCCATTCACAAGTGCGTCATTGTTGTCGACAAGGCTCTGGGGCTGGGGCATGCAGCCAATGCCATCAGTGTGATCGGGGTCAGTTTCGGGGGGGCGATCGAAGGCTTGGTAGGTCCGGATCTGCACAGCCGTGATGGTATTAACTACCCCGGTGTCATTTACGCACCGTTGCCTATTCTGGTGTCTGACAATGCGTTGTTGCACAGCCTGCAAGAAAAGGCACTGGCGGATGAAGGCGTGCATGTGATGCCGTTTAGTGCGTTGGCGCAGTCCTGCAAAACCTATGAAGAATATGAGTCGCGTATTGCCGAGGCTGACAGCCCGGCCATTGAGTTAGTCGCCATTGGTCTGGTGGGGCCGAAAAAGTTAATCAGTAAGTTGACCGGCAATCTCGCACTCTTCAAATAACAAGGAGGTTATGTGTACGCATTATTCAAACCTGAACTTTTAGACCTGGCGCGCGCGGTGTATCAACAGCAGGCGGCTTTTGAGGCGGGCGATATTGACGAGTCTGCCCTGAAGGAACTGCAACTTGATCGTCTTAAAGAGGTGGTGCGCTATGTTAAAGCGGGCTCAGCTTTTTATAAGACTCATTTGTCCAGCGTGCCGGATAACAGCATTGATTCGCTGAGTTGGGAACATTTCAGCCGCCTGCCTTTTACCAGTAAAAATGACCTGCGCGAGGCCGGGCACGATTTGGCCGCAGCACCGCTCAATAAGGCCTGGGTCTATTACGAGACCACCGGCACCACCGGCGCCGCCACGCCATGCCCGCGCAATGAGCATGATTCGATTTTCAATAACACCCCACTGATCCAGCGCTACGGTGAGCTGTTTCGCGCACACGGTGAGCGTCACATTGTGGGGGTGATGGGCCCGACTGAATTGCATTCAACCGGTGACACCTTTGAAGACGTGTGCCGCAGCCTTGGGCACACCGTGGTGAAAATGTGGCCGCGCTCGCCTGTGGTCGGGCTGGACCGTGCTGTGGCATTGATCCGCGAGTTGAAGATTACAGCGCTGGTGTGTACGCCGGGCGTGGCGATCAGCCTGGCCAGGCATTTGATCAAGAAAGGCCAGCAGCCCGCTAACCTGGGGGTCAAGCTGATGCTGACGCTGGGCGAACTGACCACGCCCGCGTTGTTGCGCAATATCGGTGAAGTGTGGAATTGCACGCTGTACAACTGCATGTACGCCTCTCAGGAATCGTCGATTCTGGCGGCGTGTGATGCCCGCGGCAACCTGTGTACGGTGCCGCTGAACGTGATCTATGAGGTGATCAACCCGGCGACGGGCCAGGTGCTGTCACCGGAACATCAGCGCATGACCGGCGAGTTGGTGATCACCCATTTGTATCAAGGGCAAAAACCGCTGATTCGCTATCGCACCGGCGACATGGTCAGGGTTCATGCCGTGGAGAACGGCAAGTGGCACCTCGTGCCGATTGGCCGTGTGCGCGACACGTTGGTCCTCAACGGCCACAACCATTGTGCCTACGACGTTGAAGCGGCGTTGTTCGAGCACTTGAAGGGCTGCCTCGATTACCACATTCAGGTGGAGTCGGTGGATGGCGTTGACCAGTTGCAGGTCACGCTGGAGGTGTATCCGGGCGCGGCCACGCAAAACGATCTGGTGGCCATCGCCGCCTTCATGCAGACGCGCCTGGGAGCGCTGACCCGCATTGCTGTCGGCCCGACCGATGCGGTCACCGGCACCGCTGCCATGGTCAGCTGGAAAGCCGCGCGCTTGCACGACAAGCGTCAGGGCAGCGATAACCGCGAACGCGATACCGCGTTGACCCTTGCTGCGCGGAGAGCCTGATCATGGCGCATACCCCCAATCAAGCGCCGGCTCTCCCACGCAAGCCGCACCTGCACGTTTACTTTGAAGGGCAGGTGGTGGAAGCCGCTCAAGCGTTGATCCCGGTGACGACGCAGGCGTTTAACTACGGCACCGCGGTGTTCGAAGGCATTCGTGCGTATGTGAGTGACGCTGGCGCGCTGAATGTGTTCCGCCTGGAGGATCACCTCAAGCGGCTGGAGAACTCCGCCAGGTTGTTGCAGTTGGATAACTTGCCTGACCGCGCCGAAATGAAAGCCATTATTGTTGACTTGCTAGGTCGCAACCTTGCCAGCACGGACAGCTACATCCGCCCTTTAGCCTATAAAAAGGCGCTGCTACCGGGCGTCGGGTTTGGGGTGAAACTGTCAGGTGTCAGCACCGGGCTGGTGATCAATACCCTACCAATGGGCGCCTACATGCCCGCCACGGGTGTGCGTTGTGCGATTTCGACCTGGCGCCGTATCCCCGATGTGTCATTGCCTGCCCGCGCCAAGATCACCGGCAGTTACGCCAACTCCGCGCTGGCGATGGAGTCGGCGCAACGTCAGGGCTTTGATGATGCGCTGATGTTGAATGTGCACGGCAATCTCGCTGAGTCGACCACCTCCAATGTGTTTGTGGTCAAAGACGGTTGCCTGATTACCCCGCCGTTGAGTGCTCATATTCTTGAAGGGATTACCCGTGACACGGTGATGACGCTGGCCCGGGATGAGCTGGGACTTAAGGTCATTGAGCGCGATATTTCGTTTTCAGAACTGTTCAGCGTCGACGAATGCTTCCTTGCCGGTACGGGGGTAGAAATCGTGCCCGTGACCCAGATTGATCACTACTCGATTCAGGCGGGTCAGGTGGGGAACATCACGGCGAAGGTCAGGGACCTTTATCTGAAAACTGTGAGGGGCCAGGTCCCGCAATACGCCCACTGGTTAAGCCCGGTCACTCATTGAGCACTTGGAGCGTCATGAACATGGACAGAAATTTCATGAATTTGGGTGTGGTTGATTGGCGTCAATTGGTGATCAACACGCTAGGGCCCAACGGGACCAGCAGCGAAGCCGCCGCCCACTTCTTCAGTCAGTGGTTTGGGCGCCAATACCCGGGGGCTCAGGTCCTGGTCAACCTGTGCGACTCGTATGAACAGGCGCGTTCAAGCCTGGTGGAACAGGTACCGGCGGTCATGATCGTGGCCAATGCCTATCAGCAGATCAATCATTTCTACATGGACCCCCGGTTGGCGCTGGTGGCGACGTTTGTCTTCGATACGCCACTTTATGGCTTGGCCAGCAAAGGGCCGTTGACGACCAAAAAACTGACAGTGGCCACTCACCCCGCGCCAATGATGCTGATTGAAGAACTGTTGCCAGAGGGACTTGAGGTGGACTCCGTGATTCTTGCGCTGTCCACCAGTGCCGCCGCTGGCGCCGCGGCCCGAGGTGAAGTGGACGTGGCGCTGACCACTGAAGTTGCCGCCGCCTTGCACGGTTTGAACTTTGTCTCCAGCACACGCCCCATCCGCATGCTGTGGTCAGTGTTCGCTTACACCCAGTGGAGCGCGTTGGGCATGGAAGGCAACGTGCATTGCAATTGAGCGCTGCGCTCACTCCCAAGAATAAAAGTAGAGGTTGTCATGACTGTATTGAAACGCCACACGCTTGATTCGACGCCGTACAAGAGCAAACCGTTGCTGCAAAGCTCTATCGATAACTTCGGCTGGATTCCTAATCAGAGCGCTTACATGTCTGAATCGCCGTCCTTACTCGCGGCTTATCAGAGCGCCCATGACCTGTTTATCGACAGCTCCTTGAGTGAGGAGCAAAAAGCGCTGGTGTGGATGACCACCGGGATTGAAAACAGCTGTGAGTACACAGTGCAGGCGCATGCATTCATCGCACTGTCCAACGGGGTTGACGCGGCAGTCGTGGATGCCATCGCCCATGACCCGAGCCGTTTGAGCCCGCAATTGAGCGCTCTGCGCAGCTTTACGCTTGAGGTGATTCATGCACGCGGGCATTTGGGCCAAGCCGCCATAGATGCGGTGTTGCGTGCCGGTTTCAGTCAGCAAAACATGCTGGATGTGGTGCTCGGGGTGTCACAGAAAAACATGTCGACGATTGTAAATGCCATTGCCGGCACCGAAATCGACACCGCGTTCCAATGGGCGGGGTTCAAAGGTTTCAAACAGGCGAGCGGAGGTTGATTGATGCTGTACCTGGACAGCCACTCGGTCACACAGCTGCTCAATGATGCGCTGAGCCTCAAACTGAGCGAAATCGCTTTCAAACTGCATGCGACAGGGCAGGTTGATCAGCCTTTGCGCACGATTGTCAGGGGCGCTGAACAGCAATTGATGGGCGTCATGCCTGCGTACATCAAGTCCGGCCCCTATCAGGGCTTCGGTCTGAAGTCCGTGGTGGTCAAGTTGGGCGAGGTTGCCAAAGGCCCGTCGCACAGTGGCAGTGTGTTGATCTATGACGAACCCGGTGCGCCACCCGTGGTGGCCGTGGATGCCGGTGCAATCACGCAGATTCGCACTGCGTCGGCTTCAGCCTATGCGACCGAGTTGCTGGCACATCGCCAGGCTTCACGTCTCGCCATACTCGGCACCGGGTTGCAAGCGCGTGCTCACGTGTTGGCCATGCAAAGCGTAAGGCCCATCAAGCACGTTTCAATTTGGGGCCGTAACCCGCGAGCCACCCGTGAATTGGGCCAATGGATTCAGAGCACCTGCGATCTGCCGGTGAGCGTATGTGCCAGCGCCGCAGAGGCGGTCCATGATCGCGACATTGTGTGCCTGACCACGGCCGCCAGGTCACCGATCATCAGGCGCAGTGATTTACCCAGGCACTGCCACGTCAACGCAATCGGCTCATCGGCGCTGGGGTTTCAGGAGCTGCATGAAGATGTGTACCAAGACAGCCTTCTGTTCACCGATTGCAATCAGTCGGTGTTGGCCGCCAGTGAGTGCGTGATCAAAGCGGTCAATCAAGGCGTTTTGAACCCGCAGGGCGTGGGCACTGAAATCGGTGCTGTGCCGACTGATCGACGTTGGCGGGAGGAAGGGGGCGTCACACTCTTCAAGTCCGTAGGGTTGGCGGTGCAGGACCTGGTGTTTTCCCGTGAGGTAATCCGCCAGTGGCTCGCCTCATCGGTCTGACGACACAGACCGGTTTGAGCCCTGGCCCTACGTAAAATTTATATCCCGAGGGGGAACGCTATGCTCGATTTGACACAGGTACTCACCTACAGCGCGGCATTAGGTATCGCCGCAGCCATTCCGGGGCCAGGTATGGCTGCACTGGTGGCCAGAAGTGTCAGTGGCGGAGCACTGACCGGGTTTTGTTTGTTGTTTGGTTTGATTCTGGGGGATTTGACGTACCTGTCATTTGCCGTGTTTGGCCTGGCGATGATCGCTGAGCACTTTAACGAGCTGTTCCAATTGGTGCGTTGGGGGGCTGCGCTGTATCTGTTCTATCTGGCCTGGCAATTTTGGTTTGCCGATCATCAGGCGATTGAAGTCGGTAAGCCTGTGAAGCGTAAAGAACTGCTGTCAGCGGCGGTCTCAGGTTTGACCATCACCTTGGGCAATCCTAAAACCATTGCGTTTTACCTGGCCTTGCTGCCGTTGGTGATCAACCTTGAAACCGTATCACTGGCGACGTGGGGGTTGATGCTGGTGCCGTTAACGGTGCTGGTGCTACTGAGTGTCGGGGCACTGTTTGTTTTTGGTGCGGTGCGTATTCGTCACCTGCTGTCGAGCCTGCGCGCGCAGCAGCGATTGTTTCGCGGTGCCGCCGCGATCATGGTGGCAGCCGGTGCGGCCATGCTGGTTCGCTGAGGGGTGTCACACGTTACTGACTGGCCTGCTCATACGCTCGGCGCATGGTGTGCCACGTGTGCGGGTCAGCCGGTATCAGGTGCTCGATGCGCAAGGAGGTCACCGTGACATCCTGCGGCATGCCAAATGTTGTGAAGGTAGACAGGAAGTTCAGCTCGCCCTGTTGAGAGTTGACCCGCGTCATCACCAGCGGTGGCAGCTCATCGCTCAACACCTCCGGCATGGTGGGGGCGGGCAGTTGCTCCAGCAGGTGCGCCAATTCTCGATTGTCCAGGGCTTCACGCGCAGCCCTTTGCCAGGCAACACGCCTGATTTCACAGGCGTTGATCAGGTGGTCACCCAAGCCACCCGGTTGCAGCAAGGTCACAAGCAGGTTCAATCCTTGAGCGTTATCAGGCGTTAATCCCACCAGGTCAAACAACACTTGAGTACTGGCGTTGGCGGCCAGGACCTGCCACTGACTGTCCAAAACAATAGCGGGGGCGGGATTGTTGGCATGCAGCACATGCTGGATGGCTTCATGGATGGCCTGCATTGAAGGCGAAGCGAGCGGGGTTGCTTGGTAGCGTGGCGCGTATCCTGCGGCCAAAAAGACGTTGTTGCATTGCTCCAGTGGGGCCTGAAGCGCCATTAGCAGGTTGTGCAGCGTCCCCGTCCCCGGTGTGGCACGGCCCGTTTCTATACAACTCAGGTGACGCTGTGAAATGCCACTGATCAGGGCAAGGTCCAGTTGGCTCAGTCCAGCCTGTCGGCGAATCAGGCGCAGTTGTGTACCGGCGCTATCAGATGGCACTGCTCGTGGGAACGGTTGGCTGTTCATGGATGAACTCTTGTGGGCACAAGGCAAACGTCTATGACCTGACAGGTCATTGCTTGGCCGGTGACGTTATCACTAACGTAACGGCAGCTGACACCCCCTTTGCTCAAGGATGGCCATCATGAAAAAACCTTACCTCGCGCTCATCGCACTGCTGCTGTTCTCCTCGTATACGGCGTTCACCTTGTGGCAGGCCGACCAATCCCTGATTGATTTCGGCCTGCAACTTATGTCCAAACCCGATACGGCCCAGGTGGTGATTGACTTGTATGTGTTGGGTGGCATGGCCTGTGTCTGGATGTATCGCGATGCTCGTTCGAAGGGGCGTCCGATCGTTACTGTATGGCCTTATTTTCTGCTGACGGCGGTGTTCGTCTCTATAGGTCCGCTGCTGTATATCGTGGTCAACGGCTTTCGGCATCCGCAATCAGGAAAGTAGCGGCAAGTTGTAGCTGACAGGTCAGTTTGGTATTGTCCGCGCGCTTTCTGAGCCCTCATGCGTGAAGAACTCAGCAAGACAGTACCTGGTCAGCCTTAAGCCTTGCGCCATATCCGTTTGTGCGCCCCTCTTAAAATGCCCCGATGTTCATTTGGCGCGCCGCGCGTTCCACGCCCGCAATGGCCTGTGCCTGCCGTGGGCAAACGTCGGCGAGATGGCAGCGTTCGGCAGTGCGAAATACCAGGTACCCCGTTTTCCTTAAAGGAGTATCCAGTGAAAACACTGTTCAAAACCCTGCTGACAAGCACCGCCGTGGTTGGTTTTTTTGCGCTGGCCGGTTGTGCCACTGAAAGCTCGCGCGCATTACCCATTGAAAAAGTCGCCAGTGCCAGCGTTGCGTATCACGGTGTGCACGTGCCAATTGCGGTGGGCAAGTTAGATAACCGCTCCAGTTACATGCGCGGCATTTTTTCTGATGGTGTCGACCGCCTCGGCGGACAAGCCAAGACCATCTTGATCACCCACTTGCAGCAGACCAACCGCTTCAGCGTGCTGGACCGCGACAATATGGGCGAAATCGCCCAGGAAGCTGCGATCAAAGGCCAGGCCCAAAAGCTCAAAGGCGCAGATTACGTCGTGACAGGCGATGTGACCGAGTTCGGTCGCAAGGAAACCGGCGACCGTCAATTATTCGGTTTGCTGGGTCGCGGTAAAACGCAGGTGGCTTACGCCAAGGTCAACCTGAACATCGTCAACATCAGCACCTCAGAAGTGGTCTATTCGACTCAGGGTGCAGGTGAATATGCCTTGTCCAATCGTGAAATCGTGGGTTTTGGCGGCACTGCCAGCTATGACTCCACACTCAACGGCAAGGTGCTGGACCTGGCCATGCGTGAAGCGATCAATCATTTGGTAGACGGTATCAACGCTGGCGCCTGGAACCCGCGTTCAAACTGATCAGTGATGCATCAAGGAGCAGTACAAGGATGAGCAAGGCAGTCAAGTTGTCGCTGATGCTGGCAGGATTCATGATAGTGGCCGGTTGCCAAACCGCGCCCAAACCGCTGTATCAGTGGGAAAGCTATCAGCCGCAAGTGTACGAATACTTTAAGGGTGAACCCAAGGAGCAGCAGGTCGAGGCACTGGAGCGCGATCTGCAAAAGATCAATGCCAGCGGTCGTTCAGCTCCGCCCGGTTATCACGCGCATTTGGGCATGTTGTACCTGTCGATGGGCAAGGATGATCAGATGGTGCAGCAGTTTCGCACTGAAAAAGCCTTGTTTCCCGAGTCCGGGCCTTACATGGACTTCTTGCTCAAGAACGCCAAGGCCGGAGATACCAAATGAGTGCGCGTTATTTAGCGGTGTTGTTGAGCCTGGCCTTGCTGGGCGGCTGCGCAGCCCCCAAAACCATCGACTACGCGGCGTTTAAACAAAGCCGTCCGAAAAGCATCCTGGTACTGCCACCGATCAACGAGTCTCCCGAAATTCAGGCCTCCTACAGCCTGGTGTCGCAGGTCACGTACCCGTTGGCCGAGGCGGGTTACTACGTGCTGCCGATTGCGTTGGTGGATGAAACTTTCCGCCAGAACGGGCTGACCACGGCCAATGATATTCAGGCTGTATCACCGGCCAAGTTGCAGGAAATCTTTGGCGCGGACGCTGGGCTTTACATCACCGTCACTGAGTACGGCACGCGCTACATGCTGATCGCCAGTGACACCGCTGTCACGGCCACGGCAAAACTGGTGGACCTGAAAACGGGCACCACGTTGTGGACCGGTGTGGCTCGGGCTTCCAGCGAAGAGGGCAACGGCAACGGGGGAGGCATTATCGGTATGTTGATCACGGCTGCGGTCAAGCAGGTGATTAACAGCTCCACCGATGCTGCACACCCTATTGCGGGTGTAGCCAGTGCCCGATTGCTGTCGGCTGGCCAGCGCACCGGGATCCTGTATGGGCCTCGATCGCCCAAATACGGTTCGGACTGATTGCGGCAGTGTCAGTGGCGCCCGCACCGGCCACTGACACACCGTGTCGGGTAAATTTTTTAAATGGACGTCCTTCAGAGCAGGCACGTTGAGTACTGAAATATGAATCGTCGCAAAAAAATAACGCAACTCTTGAAGGCTCACGCTAAAAAAGCCAGTGCCAAATTGGCACCGAAAAACAAGGTTAAGTACATCAGCAAAGCTGACCGCATGAAACTCGCGGCTGAACCCGAACCCGTTCGCGGCGAAGAAATGCCCGTTGAGGAGTGACGTGTTCCGGTCAGGTTCCAAGAGCAGTCGTATGTTGAGTTTTGGTAAGTGGCAGGACGCCAGGGATGGGGCGAAAAGGATAATTGCGGAACTAAAAACAAAGGGCCTGCATGAAGAATCTCATGCAGGCCCTTGATTTGTTTGGTGCCGAAGCCGGGATCGAACATACTGCCTACAGGCCACGTAAACAAGGAGTTCGCTATAGAAAACTAATGAAAAGTATCCTGTTGGGTATCCCCAAGCATTTTTTCATCCCCGCTTTTTGCCCCTGCTTGCCATGGTTTGCAAATCACAATTCCAGGCCGCCAGACGCTGACCGTGAAAGAACTGCATAGGCGGGAGCCGATGGTATTTGAAATATCCAGGATTGCTCTCTCAGGCGATTAGCATTAAAACTGCCCAATTAATCGAAATTGATGGTATGGAGGCCGCATGGTGTTTGAATCTCGCCCAGTCAGGGAGCTTGATGGTTGGCATTTGAATTACGCAGTTGCAAGGTATGTATGTATTTACAACGTCAGAACTGCGTTTCATTTGCCCAACAAATTCTATGTTGAGGAAGATGACTTCAAGGTTGTGGAGGTCGTAGTCGACGGTGAGAAGCGTCTAGAACGCGTGCCTTGTGTCAAGCGCCTAGATTTCCTCCCGGTCCAGCATAAAATTTATAGTGAGCCCGTAATTACTAAGCTGAGACTGGTCGCTGTGAAGTGCGATGAAGGATGGTCTTGTGAGGTGGACGGATTTGAGAAGCTATTCAAGCATTTCCATAAAGACATTGCGTTGTTGAGGGCAGCGGTAGCGCTATGCACTAAATCTGAAACCGTTGAAATACCAATCGATTCAAGGTTCAAGTAGCTTCAAATTTTTATAGACCCGCCAATGTGCGGGTTTTTTATATCAGCAGGCCAGGCCTGCACTATGTCTCCGGGAGACAGCCACAAAAAACGAAAAACCCCGCACATTGGCGGGGTTTGTCGTTTGCGGGCTTTCAGAACGGTGTGTCAGGGAGGGATACACAGAACCAAGCAGGTCGATAGCAGTATCAACAGAGGCTGATTACGTCAGCAGTCAAACGGTAGCACCGGGTGCAGCCAAATACACTCGCGTTTATGGCAGATAGGACCGGGTAGGAAAAAAACTCTCGGGCCAACGCAAAACGCCAGAGCGCGCAATTGTTGGGCTGGGCGTTACAGGTTGACGCGCTACTGACTGAGAGCCCCTGACAGATAAGCTCTCATAGCTCTCGCAGCAGTTCGCTAGGGCGTCCGCTTGGGGCACGCCACACACTGTAAGCCCTGGCTCCGGAAAAATTGGCGCAAAAGGAAAAACTTCATGAAAAAGCACTTATCCCCCTCCCGCCGACGCGCCTTGCGTGTTTTTTTTGTGAAAAACTTTTGGTTGTGCAATCAATACTCCAGCCCAGGCGGGCCGTGGGGCTTCGCAGACAATGGCCCATTTCATTTTGTGCAAAGTTTTGCAAAAAAATGCAAGGAAATTGCAACGACTGCGGCGGGCCTGGTGGGGTGTTTCAAACCGCCAAAGCCAGCGCACATAGGGGGTTGGCCGGATTTTTCAAAAGTGAATCGCTCGCGTCTTGTGTGCACACTGGCGAATGACTCGCGGTCATTGAAAACCCTGGAGGCCTTGCATCGCGTGGCTTGTAGACCATTTCACAGAACTTTGGCAATTTCATTAATTGTCGCGCTGCAGCCAACCGATGCGCGGGTCAAAAACGGCCAGACAGAAGAAAGCCGCACGGTGGCGGCTTCTAAAAAACACGGCGATAACTACTGGCTTGCGGGGCTTATTCCTTGCGTGCCTGCCTGAGCCTCATCAGGTCGCCGGGTGTGTCTACCAACACCTCTCTCTGGACAGTACTCGGCATCACTGCCAAGGCGGGGGCCTGTATGTCATGTTCGGCACCGTCAAATAGCTTTTGGACTTCCTGACCGAACGTCCGCCAGGTGAGTTCCTGGGTTTTCGCCTGTCTTTCGCGTTGACCGTTGCAGCTCGACAACACTCCATCATGCTCATCAATGCTTTTGAGGAACAGCGCCCGAGACAAAGCAAATAGCTCTAAAAGAGTCTCCCGGACGCCTTCCCGTGCAAGTGCATTTGACAGCAGGGTCTGTTGATACGCTTTGTTGATCGTGCCAGGGACATGCACCAGTTTCATGCGGGCTTCTGCCAGCTGAATCAGTACCGCACCTTGGACGCCGCTTCGCGCTTCGGCAGTGAGGCGCAACGCACGGGCATCCTTTCTAAGCTGTGCGCTACGCTCGATTTCTTCATTGATCTTGACTTGGTCAATGGTGGCGGATTGCGCCATAGCCTTCCAAGAGGCGTCCGTGCGGTCGGCCCGTCCCTCAAAGGTGGATGCCTGTTGCTTGAGCCGCTGTTCTTCTTGCACTAGATCGGTGAGTCGATTCTGTAGACCCGTGTAAACGCCAAGGTCTTGCTCGAAACGGGTCAACTGTTCCAGAAGTTCGGCGCTCAAATCGTCGCGGTCAATGGTGGTGAGTTGCATGGTGTTCCCTTTGAATATTCATGTGCAGGTGTTCGCGGATCGGTGGGGCTTACCCTTCCAACTCGATGTTTTCCGCCATGGCAAGTTTCTCAAGCTGCTCAATCACATAGCCTTCATTGCGGCTGTTGTAATCCTCGACCCGTGAGCGTTTCGGATTCTCGATCATGTGACGCCGCCAGCTTGAAGCCTGGTAGTAAATAGACAGGTTTTCCCAACTGGTGACCAGTACGGCGTGGTCAGGGAAGAACGGCACGCTAAAGGCGGGCAAACCGCCATAGGTGGCGATGACCTGGGCGCCCTCAATCCGCTCTTTCTCGGTCGGGGTATCGCCTTGCTTGGCGTACAGCTTCGCCTTGTCAGCGGCCAGCAGGTCGCCGCCGATGATTGCTATCAGGTCACCCGCGTCACGAAACACTAGGTCAATCATTTGCTTAACGTCATGAACCAAGGCGTCGAGGTTGGCATAGTCGCCACCCACGCCGAGCCGGATTTTTCCAGCGGTGGTGCCTTCTTTGAGTACCTGGGCCGGTATCTGCTCACGGGCCTGCTGGAGCCACCCTTTGTTCACGTCTTGGAGCATTGGATATGCGGTGATATCAGTTTGCGGTGCCGCGTGAGTGCCATGGAATCCGACCAACATACGGTCAAGAGCAATCTGTTTTTGCACTGACCCTGTGTAGCGGTCTTGGAAGTCCGGGAACTTGGCCCAGGCGTCGATTTTGGCGTATGGCAATGCAACGTCTGACTCGGTTGACGCCAGTTCGTAGGAGGCGTTTTCCAGGCTGGAAAAGTCCTTGGCCTCACGCTCTGTAGTCTTGGTGTTGGTGCGGCTTGTGACGGGGCTAGATACCCCGAGAAAAACCTTGTCGCCTTTGATTTCACTGACCGGCACCACGTTGATGCGTTCTAGAAAATCGGCCTTCGCAGTGATCTTGTCATTGAGTTCCTGAGCAACGGACGGCTCGACCGCAAAGGTCCGTGTAACAGTGTCGGTGTTGTAGGTTTCGGCAATGTCGTCTTGCAAGTTCAGGTACTTGGAATGGGCGCTAGAACTGAGGCTTCTGCTCACAAATGCTTCCTTTTTCGTCGGGGTAGACGGTCGCTTGATTGAGTGGTGTTTCTGCCGAAAGCCAATGGCGTTTAACGGGCAGAGGATTCAAAGGCGCGGGGCCAGGCTAAAGCACATGTCGGCCTGGCTTGGGTTTCTGGGCCATGCTTCGCCGCTCTCTGATGGCGTTTACGTGGAGGCTTAACTCCCGAGTCACACGCTTGAGGCTGGCTGCTAGTTGCTTGCTACGAATCGTTGAGCGAAGTGGCATCGACGCGGTGCGATAGGAGGTCTTGTGCGTCCGATGGGAAAAGTACAGTTCCTGCGTGCCAAGGCTGGCAGGCTCGTCAGTGACGGCCAGGCCGGTCATATACGCTCGACCCGAATTCGCAAAGTTCGGCGTGATTTCCACACTGGAAAACAGCTTTTCCCCATCGCTGTTTAACTTGAGCAATCGGGCGTTGGGTTTCATCTGTACTTCTAGGGCCACCTGGCCCTTTCCAAATGCGGGATCGTCGTCAATCAGTCGCGCCGCGAACACGGTGCCGTGGGCACCATTGCAGCGCTGATGTTCAACCCAAATCACAGCGGTGTACGTCGATGGTCTGTAGGTTTCTGCGCAGTCGCGCAGTTCCTGCGGTGTGATTTCTCGGCCATCGGCAGTCGGTCCGCTGGTGGCGACACGTTTCCAAGTAGAAACAAGTGATCGGGGCATTAGGTGCATCCCTGGGCGTTGGTGGTGTGGGTAACGACAGAGTCCGGCGAGCTTCTAGAAAATCGCCTAAAACACTACATGTAGTGTCTTATAGGAAATTATGACACGATATATTGTGCTTTAAGAAAAGAATGAAAGGAGTGGTGAGTGCGAATCTATTGCAGCAAGTGCAATTCAAAGGCGGTCGCCTCTGAGCATGAGGAGGTGTCGCTTGGGTCGAGCAAGTTTTATTGCCAGTGCCTTAACGTCAAAGAATGCGGCCATCGCTTTGTCATGAGCCTGGTGTTTTCCCACACGCTGACACCGGCTGCCGCGACAGTTGAGCCGGTTTTGCTTGAGCAGCCACGAGAACTGCCGCCACGGGTTTATTGCAATAAGTGCGGGTCGAAGGCGGTAATAACCTCGCGGGACGGAGTGTCCGCCGAGTTCGCCAAACTCTACTGTTCGTGTCGGAACAAAAATTGCGGCCACCGCTTTGTCACTACTCTGGCGTTCTCCCACGCCCTAGTGTCGGTATCAACGCCGATGGACCGCCTGCTGTTCGATCATCTGCGCGGGCTTCCACGTCAACAAAGGCGCGAAATGTTTGAACAGCTTGGAATGTCTTCGGCATAAGCGTGCAGCCCAAGCAACGGGCACGCGAAATACTCGACCAACTCGGCATGTCGAGGTAAGCGACCAACGCACTACAAAACAGAATATGTTCCTGTGGTTTCAAAAAGCTGGGGAACATGGGGAACAAAGGCTCTAGTGCGGTACTTTCAGAGACTTTCAAAGGTGGAGAACTGTTCCCCATGTTCCCCAAAAACGGCCCAAATGGACCGTTTTTGATAGAAAGCTGTCGTGGTGGGTAGCTGTCGCGCCGTCACGATTTAGGCGGTTGGAATTGTTCATACAGCGCTTCGTATCTAGCGCGAATGACTGCACCGGCATTGCAATGAACTGGGCTGCGCAGTCGATGGGCAATGCACGAATGACACGTTCGCAAATGGGCCAGGTATTCGTCATGGGCCGCAACCCAATCAGGCATCGGACCATCAGCCGGACCAGACTCCAGCACGGCCAACGGGGCATCACATCCAGACTCCAGCACGGCCAACGGGGCATCACATCCAGACTCTGGCGGCGTCCAGCCGCTTGCACGGATCAGCTCAGCGGCCAGGTGAGGCGCGACCTCTGAGCACTCCGCCGCGTCCCCGGTTGTGATCCGGCCCGAAGACACCAGATGTTCAGGCGAACACCCCAGCAGCCAGGCCACGCGGTCAATCCATCGTTCTGGCTGCATCGGTGCAAATGGCGCTCCGCTCACTGCAAGGCCCATCAGAACCCGGCCAGCCTCCCCAGCGGTTAATAAGCGGTCTGCGCACGGCACCGGCACTACTCGATCAAGCAACGGCCCATAGCGCTCTCTGGCAAGCGTTCGGACATGTTCTAGGCTGGCATCAGGGGCAAAGGTCATTTGCACCGTGTGCCCGCCCCTGAGAGCGACCAGCCATAGCCAGCACCTCACGTTGTGTTCCTTCTCGGCAGTAGCGGCCATGCGCTCAAACAAGCCAGCAAGTACGCCCATTGCGTCACCTCGCTCTGTTCGGGTTGAAAAAGCCGGGGCCTGAAAACGTAGACCCCGGCGCTAAGGTCCAGGGAATGCGGGGATTTCCTTGGTTGGCTCTGGCGCTCATATATTCACAAAGTGGTGTGTGTTCCCCATGTCCCCACTTTTTTTATAGAGAGTGAGCGCCCGAAAGTACCGGTCTAGAGCCGTTGCGCCTCTTGTTCCCCATGTTCCCCAGGTGTTCCCCAATCATTTTCCTTAATAATTGGCCTGAGAAGTCCGATTTAGAGCCTTTGTTCCCCGTGTTCCCCGTGTTCCCCAAGGTTTTAGGTTCCTTTAGATATAGGGGTTTATTGGCAGATATAGGCGCTTATTGCTCGATAGCGCTATAACTGCGACCGCCATCAACCTCCATGGCTTCCGGGTCTAGAACGTACAGGCCGGTACTTCCACCACCGGGCAAACGACACCGCTTGGTGTTCCTGACCCTGTCCTTTTCATGGTCGCGCTTTGCTATTGCGCTGACCCCGTCCAGTGCGAGAACTACGCGGGCCAATCCATGCCCGTGAGTCGCCTCGGCCAAACCCGTTCGGCTGAACAAGTACAGGCGTTTTCCGCACGGTAGAACCTCCCAATATCCGGCGCGGTTGAAGACTTTAATGTCTTCGCTGCTGCCGTGAATGTCCGAAAAACGGCTACTGCCGTGCCGGTCGATAAAGTCCAAAATGCCCGTTAATATCTGGCGGTCCTCGGCGTTGCCACCCCCAACCTTATCCAGCCATTCGCCGTACAGCAGTTGGCAGTCCTGCAAGGCACTGCCTTCGGCCCAGGGCAGTAGCCCGTAAGCGATTGCCATTTCTCCGGCCAGTGCTATCACCGCGAATCGGTCAGCCACCCGGCCAGCTTGGGCGCTGTCGGCAACGAACAATGTTCGCACCCGTGCAAAGTCATCGAGCAGCCCCGGCATGTCACCACCGGCAATCAAACGTTCGACAAATACCGGCCCCAAATGACCGTGGTGAGTGTTGGCCGCGACGGACAGCAGCCTGTGGAAGTTGGCCCCCTCAAACCCGTGCAGGTTGTCAAAAGCCCGGTGTGGTCGAGTGCCCGCATTTACGTCAACCATGCGCAGTTCAGCCCCGGCATGCGCTGAGTTCCCCGATATGGCCGCATGCTCTGACAGTGAACGCTCGCCACTGGAGAGGGTCAGCAGCCGCCAACTGAGTTTGGCCCGTCCTTCACGCTCCCGCGTCATGGTGCCTTTACCCTGGCCGTTCGCCAGTGAGTAGGCCATTTCCTGCACACGCTTGGGGTCCGCTCGCTTGATTTCGTCGAGGGTCAACACCGTGTCATTGCGGCCCGACGCTTCGATTTCCAAGCCACCTTTACTCACGTCCCAACTGGCCGAAAACACGCCAGGATCACCCCATACGGACGCGGCAATAAGTTGAGCCAGTGACTTGCCGCTAGAACTGTCCCCCACCAGATGAACGCCGCCGCCCAGCACACCCACCAGACTCAACAACGGCCCCGCCAAGGCACACCCGATAGCCAAGGTCAGCACCGGATTACCTGCGCAGCGCTCGGCAATGTTGGCTTGCCATCCGGCCAAATCACCCTTGACGCAAAACAGCACCTGCCCACCGCCTGCCGCCTGGAATCTAACGCTGTCACTGCCGATGGTCCGGGACGGCAAAACAAAGGCCCCCGATTCATGCCATCCGGTGCGCCGGGTGGTGGTGATTTCGGCTTCTGGAGCCTGGTCCAATAGGTATTCCATAAACGCGCCGCGCTTCTTCAACCCGATCACCGCGCCCATGTTGAACAGGGACCGGCGAGCGTCTTCACCGCTGCCGCCGAAGACTTCCATAGGGACGATCCATTCCCGAATTCCCCGTGGCGTCACCAGTCGCAACAGCCTGCCGCAAGTGTCGTCGTCGCTGTTGACGGTGCGAGCCGTCACCGTGACGGGAGTTGCTATCCAGTTGTCAAAAATGTGGCTTGCCCCCTCGCTGCCGCCGCTGTCACTGTCGTCGCCGTCTCCTGCCGAACTCTTGAGGCCGTGCCAATAAACCCCAGGTCGCAGCTTGCGGCCACGCTCATTCGTGACCCACTGTTCGTACACACCCCAGCACGGGCGCTCTGGATCAATTCTTGGGGGCTGTGGCTCAACGTATTTCGTCTTGCGTGTCCGTGGCTTGCGGGGTGGATCGGTGCCATCGGTTGACCCTGCTGCGCCGCCAAGGTCGATGGTTCCGTTAACCTGCGGTAAAGATTCTTCCAGCGAATTAACCGCCGGATTATTCTTACTGGTCTTTGCGGTAGCCAACGGCTTATCTGTGGTCGGTGCGTCAACCTTAGCCGTGTGGCTTTGGGGCTCCCCGGTTGGCTGCTTAGAATCCATTGGAAGCCTCCCAGCAATGCAGGTCGTTGAAGTCAGAAAGCTCGACCGGCGCATCACTCGGCCACTCTGGAAAGATCAACATGGACCCGCTCGCCAGTGCTGCCGCATTGGCGGCTGTGCGCCCTGGATTGCCATCTGTACGGCGGTCATCATCACCGGCAATCACCATGCCCAGGTTAAGGCCGTAGTGCCCACGCAATGCCAGTGCTACGGAGCGCAAATTGCCCGCATTCATGGCGCACGCCACGCTATCAACGTCGCCGTATTGATCGAGCAAAGTTGCCCCAGTGGCGAAACCTTCGCATAGATGCACCCGCTTGCCAGCCTGGATACCCCCAAGGAGGCAAAACGCGCTATGCACCTGACCACCGGACAAAAACAGTTTCGTACCGCCCGCCGTGACGCGCTGAATATTCACCAGTTCGCCGGTCACGTTGCGCAAGGGAATCAGCAGTTCTGTACCAGTTTGGCGAATGCCGTGGGGTTGAATGCGCTTTCGCTCAAGGTAGGGGTGCCGTGGGTCTGCTGGATCACCGGATTGCCACAAACGCCTTGCATAAATGGCGGCGGCTTCCTGCTTTTGTCGCTTCACCATGGCTTCCATGGCCGTGCGTTGCTCTGCCGCAAGTGTTGCAGCGGCCAAGCGTTTGCGTTGCGCTTCTGCGCGGCCAGGGTCGACGGGGCAACCCTCCAGGGCCTCAAGGTGCAAACCAAAACGGCGGGCCAGGTCGCGTGCCGCTTCGGTCTGCCGCACACCCCAAATGTACGCGGCCAGTGAAACCAGATCACAGCCCCCGTCACCGCACGCGAAGTCGTGCCACCGGCCATCAGCGAGCGACACTGAAAAGCTCCCCGCGTCACGGTCTGCCCGCGTCGGATTGCGTGCCCACCATTCGCCGCCCTTGGTGGTGTTCTTGAGCGTGCCATCTGGCAAAAGATCAGGCACAAGGCTGTTGGAATACTGCAATGCCACCGTGGATACGGTGCGTATGGCGTCGACAGTTCTTTGAGTAGTCACGCGGCCACCTCCCCGGATTCCAGGGCGCGGACGATTTCCATATGGGCGTTGTAACGTTTGAGGCGGACGGACAGGGAGGAGTTTGCGTGTAGAGCGGCGAGAGCCATTGCACGGTGTGCAGCAGCGCGAGATTTGGACGAATTGAGGCTGAGGATACGACGCTTGGTCATGGGGAAAGCTCCTTTGTCTGGGGAGCTGCCACGGTTCGCCGTCAAACGAATAAGGGTGGCAGCTATGCGCAGGTTGACGGACCGGGGACAAAGGAACCCGGCATACCCGAAGGTATCCCGCGCACAGCCGCCATAAACAGGATGTGCGAGCACAAAAAAAGCGCCTGCAATCGTGATGGGGGCGCCTATGCGCCAATGTCTGATCGGGCCGTCAAACCCGGTCGCTGAATTTGCAGCGACGGCGGCACTGTAACGGCAGTTTTTGCGATTGGCAATAGCGCTCATTCGTCAGCACTCCCCGAAACCTTGTCGTCAATCCATGCCTGAATGTGTGTCGCGGGCCAGGCTACCGAGTTCGCGCCCAGGCGCACCGGGGCTGGAAACTCTCCGGCGCGGGCCAGTCGATAGACTTGGGTTTTGCTCAGTCCAACAAGCTGGAGTACGGCAGGAAGTCGCAGCAAAGCCGTGGCTTGGGATTGAGTTTTTTGCGTGGTCATTCGTATTGCGTCCTTGAGCAAATGATTGAATGACCGAATGTGACCGGTTTGGCATATTTAATAAAAGTTCAATATATTCAGTAGGTTACTGAATATTCTTGACCGATTGGTTATTGACTCATTACCCGTCAGCGCGAAGTGCCTGGGCGAATACGCGAAGTTGGCCATGCTGCCACCCGACAGTTTCAAGGGTGCGAGCAACGGCCATATTGGCGCTGTAGCGATTGAGACGAGAGCATCATGGGAGTTAGCGCGAATGGAGTTCGCAGCTATAACGAATAGAGGGGCGGCTACGCGCAAGCTGTGTAAACAGGCCCGTAGGGGTGCAGCACACCTGTTGGTGTCAAGCACATTGCCGCCAAAAACTTGAGGGCGGACAGGCATCAAAAATACCTGTCGTCCTTATTCGGACGCTGGTTGCGCCCTGTCTTCATTGGGTGACCAAACCCACGTTGCCCAGTGTCGGCAACGGCGGCACTTTAGCCGGATATTTGGCGTCGGGCAAGGCTTGGGGACCGCGAAAGGGAGGTCAAACGGCCGTATTCATCGGTGGGATGGTGGCCGGATTTACAGGCAAAAAAACCGCCCTTTTTAAGGACGGTTCTTTCGCAAGTTCAGTCAACGAGTCAATAACGCTGTGATCCTTAGACTCTAATTTGCCTTAACGCATTATCCAAATAGTCAGCAAGGGCCGGACTCTTTCCGGTGATTTTATCGGCTATTTCATCGTCTTCATCGCGCTCAAAAATAGCTCGCAACCGAGCAACACCGGCTTCTGGCGCCTCATCACTGGCATCCCCTCGACCGTAGTATGCAAGAGCAATCAACTCCAGCTTTTTCTCCCGACTTAATGGCGCAATGGCGGCAGCCAGCTCGCGCTCTTCGGCGGTTCGATGGAAGATTCGTTCCAAATCGATATCGGCTATATGCACTACTTCTGGACCATCTTCAAACATGGCCCGCGAAAGGTCAGCGATCTTGCGAATCTCACTCGATGATAGGTGTTTCAGCTTGTAGGTCATGGTGAATCCCTTCGTGTGGTAAGGCGGCAATATGCCATTAAGTAAAGCGAAGTGCTAACCCGAGAGTCATGCACTGCGAAGGCTGATCACGTTTTTTCCGGTCGGGTTTGCGAACTCAAATGGGGATATGTGCCTTTCCCGATTCGCATCAAGATAGTCAGCCCACCACTGCACCATCAGCCGCCGTTCTTCCAAGTGTTCCGCCTTGTGGATGTACGCTGCCCGCACACCGTTGCGCTCTTGGTGGCTCATCTGCCGTTCAACCGCATCACGCGACCACATCCCCGATTCCACCAGTGCGCTACAAGCCATGGCACGGAACCCATGCCCACATACTTCGGTTTTGGTGCAATAACCCATACCACGCAATGCCTTGTTGACCGTGTTTTCGCTCATTGGCTTGTAGTGGTAATGGTCGCCTGGGAATACCAGTTCAAAGCCAGAAGAAAGGCCCTTGATCTGCTCAAGGATGTCCGTAGCCTGGCGCGATAATGGCACTAGATGGGGTGTCCCCATTTTGGCTCCTCGCTGAGAGTGCTTGACCCCTTCGATGGCTTCCCGGCTGCCGGGGATCGTCCACAAAGAACGGTCCGCGTCAATCTCTCCCCAGCGGGCAAACCGAAGCTCGCTTGAGCGAATGAATACGGCCAGGGCCAGGCGAACAGCCAGGACCGTGAGCGGTCGCCCGCCGTAGCTGTCAATCCGGCCCAAAAGTTCAGGAAGCCGTTCAAACTGAAGCGCGGGACGGTGAACCGTTTTCTTGGTGGCAATAGCCCCGGCTAGGTCTAAAGCCGGATTGTAATCAATCACGCCGTTCTGTGCGGCGTAACGCATGATGCAGACTGTCCGCTGTTTCAGCCGTGACGCTGTGTCGAGCGCTCCACGCTTTTCGACTAACCGAAGGGGGGCAAGTAGGTCGCGGGTTTTTAGGTCAGCAACTGATCGCTTTCCAATGGCTGGAAACAAGTCGGCCTCTAGTTCTGAAAGTACGCGGGCTGAATGCCCAGGCGACCACTTGAGCATGCTAGCGTGCCAAGCCCTGGCGACGGCCTCAAAGTTGTTCAGGCTTGCCGCTGACCTGTCGGCCTTTTTCTCACGCGCAGACTCAATCGGGTCAATTCCATTGGTGAGTAGTGCGCGTGTCTCGGCACGACGGTCGCGTGCCGCCTTGAGTGAAATTTCCGGGTAAACACCAAATGAGGCCAGTCCAGCCCGGCCATCTGGCTTGTTGTACTTCATCCGCCAGTATTTACCACCAGACGTTTTGACCAATAGGTACAGGCCCTGGCCGTCAAACAGCTTGTATTCACGATCCTTTGGCTTCGCCGTCGAGCATCGAATGTCTGTTAGTGGTGCAATAATTTTCGGTATTTTTAGGGATACTCCATTAATCGAACCGGCGATATCCCGAAATGTATCCCCTGAGGGATGGGTTTGCATAGCACTGGATGGCACTCCCTGGAACGACAAACCCCGCACTAGGCGGGGTTTGTTTGGTTCTTTTGGGACTGCTTGGCACTCCCTGGAACTGCTAAATGGTGCCCGAAGCCGGAATCGAACCGGCACGTCCTTTCGAACGGGGGATTTTAAGTCCCATGCGTCTACCAATTTCGCCATTCGGGCGGTAGCGCTGTGCAGCGCGTCAGGGAGGATGGGACTTTAATTGCTTAAAGTGCTCAAGAGCCTGCGTGACAGGTGGACGAATATATAGAGGCTTGTGCAATGAGGCAAGTTCGATAACGTCCATTTATGTACATTTTTTTACCCGAGCGCCTCATAAAAATGTCGAAAAATCATGAAGCTATGAACGCCCACTGTTGGTGGGCAAGGCGTCGGCTGTCTTAAGGCAGGCATCGGCCTGGCTTATCCGCCGCCTCCCCAAGCAGGTTTAGGCTAGGGTATTTGCAGGTTTGCAACTGTAGTAAGCGAAATGAATACGAGTGTGATTTATGCGCTGGTGGCTGCTGCGCTGTTTGGTGCAAGTACTCCGCTGGCCAAGCTGTTGGGCACCGATATTTCCCCTGTGTTGTTGGCCGGGTTGTTGTATGTGGGCAGTGGCGCGGGGGTGTTGCTGGTGCGTTGTGTCAGAGACCGTGGCTGGAAATCGTCAGGGTTAAGTGCTTGCCAATGGCCGTGGTTGCTGGGTGCCATTGCATTTGGTGGGGTCATGGGCCCCGTGGCGTTGATGTTTGGTTTGACGCGCACATCCGGCGCCACAGCGTCTTTGATGTTGAATCTGGAGCCTGTGTTGACGGCGTTGCTGGCGTGGGTGGTGTTTAAAGAAAACGCCGACCGCCGAATTGTCTTGGGTATGTTGGCGATTATTGCGGGCGGGGTTGTGTTGGCCTGGCCGTCAGTTGGGGTGGGCGTTGGGGGGCAGTCCTGGTCAGGGCCGTTAGCCGTGGCGTTTGCCTGCCTGTGTTGGGCCGTGGATAACAACTTGACCCGCAAGGTCTCGGCTTCTGATGCGCTGTATATCGCGGGCGCCAAAGGTGTGTTTGCCGGTGGCGTCAATTGCGCTATAGCTCTGTCGCTTGGCGCCCAACTGCCCGCATTGGCGGTATTGACGCCGACTTTACTGATCGGTTTTCTCGGCTATGGCGTGAGCCTGGTTCTGTTTGTGCTGGCACTGCGCGGCCTGGGGGCTGCACGCACCGGTGCGTATTTTTCCACAGCGCCTTTTTTAGGCGCGGCGCTCGCGATCCTGGTGTTGGGTGAGTCGGTGTCGCTCCCGTTCTGGTTGGCTGCTGCATTCATGTCTGTGGGGGTGTGGTTGCATTTGACTGAGTTGCACACGCACGAGCATCACCATTGGTTGATAGAGCACGCCCACCGTCACCATCATGATGAACATCATCAACACGAACATGTCGAAGAGGTGGCGAGGGATAAGCCCCACAGCCATATGCATGTACATCTGCCGATCAATCATAGCCACCCGCACTTTCCGGATATTCATCATCGGCATCGGCACTGAGGTGCAAAATCGCTACCGTTTAACCCCTCAATGGAGTCATTGAACGCGCATGTTTGAACACTTGGATTTCAATTACCTGCTGGCAACCTATGGTTATCTGGCCATTTTTATTGGCTGTTTGCTGGAAGGCGAGACCATTCTGATTTTGGGCGGTATGGCGGCCCATCAGCATGTACTCAAGCTGCTGCCGGTGATTGGTTATGCCAGTTTGGCCGGGATGCTGGGTGATCAGTTGCTGTTTTGGACCGGCCGCTACTTTGGGGAACGCCTGTTACCCAGGCTGCACAAGCAACAGGCGGCCATAGATAAGGTGACGCACCTGGTGAATCAACACCCCACGGTGTCGATTTTTACCGTGAGGTTTCTCTACGGCATGCGTTTGATGGGGCCGATGGTGATTGGCGCGTGCAAGGTGTCGCCCCTCAAGTTTGCGTGTATCAATCTGTTAGGCGCGCTGGTATGGGCCACGCTGTTTGCCAGTGCCGGATATTGGGCCGGGGAGTTCCTGCAACACGTATTGGGCGATCTTAAACCGTACCGTTGGCCTATCATTTTGGGGGTGATGGCGTTGGTGGTGGTTGTGGCACTTGTGCGGCATGTCAGGGCTAAGCGCAAAGCTGCGCAAGAGGGGTAAAGCGACTCGCACCTGTATGTAGTTGCAATGAATAACCCCCAAAGGCAAAGTTCGGGAGCGCTGGTGACGTGATAAATCCCTTGGCCTAGACTCTTGGCAGGCAGACCGGGGAGAAGGTCTTCAACGTCTGCTCACGCCCCGGTTCGATGATGAAAAAGGAGGTCTGGATGCTTATTCGCGTGATGATTCTTGCTGGCGTATTGTTGTCTGGCGCCGCACAGGCTGCTGACATTGATAGCCCCTTGAAACAGGACATTGGAAAGTATCGCCCGCTGGTTATTTTTGCTCGTACGTCTGCTGACCCCACATTGAAAACGTTGAAAGAAAACCTCGAAGAACAGACCACGCAGCAACGGCTCAAAGACCGCAAGATGGTGTTGTATACGGTTGAAGGTTTGAGCGGTAAACGCGACGGCAAAAACCTGGAACAACCAGAAACCATGGCGCTGATTCGGGGGCTCAGTGTAGGTGTCATCAACAGCACCCAAGTCCTTGTTTTTGGCAAAGACGGCCAGCCTGTGCCATTACCTGCCGACACACACGACCTCAATATCATCTTCAGCGCAATTGATAACTTGCCTGCTCAAGAGAAAGAGTACTCAAGGCCTGAGGATCTGGTGACCCCACCCGATAAAGCTAAAAAAGGCAAAGGCGAGACCGCTGTAAAAGCGTCCCGGCCAGCGAAAGCCCCACAGCCTCTGGATGATTGAGGTTGAACAATCTGCGAGCAAAAAAAGGCCCGCTGGGGGAAGCGGGCCAAGAGGGATTCACTAAAGGAGTGGGTTCAATTTAGGCTCTGGAATGTGAACGGCGCGTGAAAAACATGTGCTCAAAACAGAAAACGCTGGCCAATGTGTGCGGTACAAATACGCCTCAGCTGTAACGCAAGTCTTGCCCGGTGATCCGTTAGGGTGTGTTCAACCACCCTTTAAACACCGGACGTAAACATGCCGTTCTCCCTCGAATTAATCTCAGCGTTTGTGTTGTTTGCGTTCGTCTCCTCCATCACCCCTGGTCCCAACAACACCATGTTGCTGGCCTCGGGCGTTAACTTTGGGTTTCGCCGAACTCTTCCTCACGCATTGGGTATCAGTTTTGGCTTTATGTTTTTGGTATTGGCGGTGGGATTGGGTCTGGGCGGGGTGTTCAAGGCCGTGCCGGTGGCTTACACCGTATTGCGCTACCTGGGCGCCGCCTACTTGTTGTATCTGGCATGGAAGGTCGCCACCAGCGGGCCAGTTTCAACTACGCAAAATGTACATGGCGCACCGTTGAGCTTTTGGGGTGCAGCCGCTTTTCAGTGGGTCAACCCCAAGGCCTGGGTGATGGCGATCGGTGCAATTACCACGTACACCCCCTCGCAGGGATACATCGTCAATGTGTTCATCATTGCGCTGGTGTTCGCGGTGATCAATTTGCCCAGCGTCTGCGTGTGGGCAGGCTTTGGCAGTGCTTTGCGCTCCGTGCTGACCAAGCCCAAGTGGTTATTGGCATTCAATCTGAGCATGGCGCTGCTGTTGGTGCTGTCGTTGTACCCGATCCTGTTTGATCACTGAGCACCGCACTCGGCATCATTGAGCCACTCCTGACTCAGGGTGTCAGTGTCGCCGAGGTACTCCAGCAACCAGCTCATGGCCGGGGAATGGTTGTTTTGTACCCAGGCGATGCAGGAGGGGCTGGCGGGGAAGGGACGTTGCAGGTGCAGGGCCACCAACTGCCCTTGTGCGATCAGAGGTTGAGCCAGATGCGCAGGCACCATGCCAACACACAAGCCTTCGCACAGGCAGGCCAACGCCGTCGCCCAGTCAGGGACCATCATTCGCCGTTGGTTGTCGAGCGTCCAGGTGTCGCGTTTGGGCAGGTTGCGTGATGTGTCATCCATGCACAACGAGGGGTAGGGCCGCAGCTGTTCATCACTGAGCAAGCCTTGGCAGGAGGCCAGCGCATGATCAGGGCTGGCAACGCATAACCAGTGTAGAAACCCCATGTCGCGAAAGGCAAAACTGCCCGCTACCGGGATGGCACGCGTCGCGCCGATGACGATGTCGGTGCGGCCATCGACCAGGGCGTCCCACACGCCGTTGTACACCTCGTAGCGAATAATCAGTTCCACGTCGGGGAAGTGTCGGTAAAAGTCGATGGCCATTTGCTGGCAGCGCGGTTGCTTGGTGATGGAGTCCACCGCGACCCGTAACTGGCCGCTCCAGCCATTGGCCACTTGCTGGCACAGGCGACGCGTGCCGAGCATTTTTTTCAGCACGTCACGGGCTTCTTTGACAAATAGCTGACCGGCCGGGGTCAGCTCCACATCCCGGTGACGGCGCACAAACAACGGCACCGCCAACCACACTTCCAGTTGACGCACCGTATAACTGATGGCCGATGGCACCCGATGCAGCTCTTGGGCTGCGCCGCTGAAGCTGCCATGCCGAGCTACGGCATCAATGACATCCAGAGAATATTCAGACCACACAGTTTTGCCTTCGAAATAATTGATGCCAAAGTGAAATTATTATCGCTTCACAAGCGAATGCTCAGCCGGATAATGCACGCCAGTCAACAAATTGTTTGATGGGAAGCTTTTAGGTGCACATGAAGAACTCGTTTGGTTTCACCTGTTACCTCGCCGGCCTCAGCATGCTGGGCTATTTGGCGATGGATATGTATTTACCGGCATTTGGCACATTGCGCAGTGAGTTACAGCTGTCAGCCGGTGCGGTGGGGGCCAGTTTAAGCATCTTTCTGGCCGGTTTTGCGTTTGGCCAATTGCTCTGGGGACCGCTGTCGGATCGGCTTGGACGCAAGCCTGTGCTCTTGGCGGGTTTGTCGATGTTTGCGTTGGGCTGCCTGGGCATGCTCTGGGTCGACAACGCGGTGTGGCTGTTGAGCCTGCGCTTTGTTCAGGCCATCGGCATTTGCGCCGCAGCGGTGACGTGGCAAGCCCTGGTGATTGACCGTTACCCGGCCGACAAAGCCAATCGGGTGTTTGCAGGCATTATGCCGCTGATGGGCTTATCGCCAGCCCTGGCGCCCCTGTTGGGGGCCGTGGTGCTCAACCATTTGGGGTGGCAGGCAATCTTCACGGTGTTGCTGGGGATTTCTCTGATGCTGTTGGTGCCCACGTTGCTGCTTAAAGACAAGCCGCGCGTACGTATTCAGACCGACACTGCGCGCGTGAGTTACTTCCAGTTGCTGAGTTCGGCGACGTTCAGCGGCAATGTGATGATTTTTGCAGCGTGCTCAGCCAGTTTTTTCGCTTGGCTGACGGCTTCGCCCTTCATCCTCGGCGACATGGGCTACAGCCCGAACGATATTGGCTTGAGCTATGCGTTTCCGACGTTGGCATTTTTGATTGGCGGCTACAGCTGCCGCAGTGCCTTGCAGCGCATCAAAGGCCGTACGTTATTGCCCTGGTTGTTGTTGGCTTATTGCGCAAGCATGGTGGGACTCTATGTCGTCGCCACACAGACTGAACCTACGCTGATCACTTTGTTGATTCCGTTTTGCCTGATGGCGTTGGTCAACGGTGCGAGTTACCCGATCGTGGTCGCCAACGCCTTGCTGCCATTTTCCAAAAACTCAGGCAAAGCTGCTGCACTGCAAAACACCCTACAGCTTGGTTTGTGCTTTCTGGGCAGTCTGCTGGTATCGGCCTACATCAGTAAGCCGCTAGAAATCACCGTCGAAGTCATGTTGGCTTCAGCACCTGTAGCACTGTTGGGGTACATGATTCAGCGGCGCAAAGTAGTGGCCGAAGGTCTGGCAACGCGCTGAACTTTGTCGTCATTGTGGGCATCAAAGCGTTTTCGAGTCACTGCGTGAGCGCTTTGGATGACCCAAATCATTACCCCGGACACCCCGCCACACGTTCACACCGAACATGACGCAAAAATGTTTGGTTCGCCCAAGGACCGTCTGGACTTTTATCGCCGCGAAATCCAGTACGAAACCAGCATTCTGTCCCACCGCACGGACGCCTATCTGGCAGCCCAGTCTTTTTTGGTGATCGCATTTGCGTCGAGCATGGCCAACCTCAACCCGGAGTGGGGCAAGTTCTTCACGTTGACCGTGCCACCGATGTTGGCGGTGTTGGGGCTGATGATTTCGTTGAATGCCTGGCCGGGTATTCGGGCTGCGTACGACATCATCGATCATTGGCACTTCAAGCAGAGTGAGTTGCTAAGCAGCGAGCCACAGATGGGGCTTGCTTATGACGAGTCCCCGCTGTTTTGTGAGATGGAATCGACGCACAAAGGCTACAAAAAATCGTTGATGTTCTCGGTACGGTCGCCTTGGCTGTTCGCCTGCTTCTGGTTGGTACTGGGTGCGTTTTCGCTTTACATCCAGATCGATAACCCAATGACTTAAGGGTGTTTCAAACCGTGAAAAAGCCGAGCCTCATTACAGGCCCGGCTTTTTCATTGGGCGTCATGCCACGTCGACCAGTACGATTTCGCTGTCCTCCAGTGCCTGTACGCGCAGCACGCTTTCATCAGCAATGGCCACCCCGTCACGGGCATTGGCTCGCAGGCCGTTGACCTCAATCACACCGGTCGCAGGCACCAGATACGCACGTCTGCCTTTATCCAAGACGTATTCGGCTGTCTCGCCCGCCTTCAGGTTGGCGGCCACCAGGCGAGCGTCGGCGCGGATACGCAGGCTCTCTTGATCACCGTCCTTGCCGCTGGCCAACGTCACAAAGCCTTCACGCTGACCTTTAGGGAACGGTTTGGCGCCCCACGCAGGTGCATCACCGGCCTGATTGGGCAGGATCCAGATCTGGAAAATCTTGGTCGCGGTCGATTCCAGGTTGAACTCGCTGTGCGCAATGCCAGTGCCGGCACTCATGACTTGCACATCGCCTGCTTCAGTGCGGCCTTTGTTGCCCAGGTTATCTTCATGAGTGATGGCGCCTTCTCGCACATAGGTGATGATTTCCATGTCACGGTGCGGATGTTTTGGGAAACCGGTGCCGGGAGCGATGACGTCGTCGTTCCACACGCGCAGATTGCCCCAGTTCATGCGTTGCGGGTCGTAGTACTCGGCGAACGAAAAGTGATGATGCGCGTCCAACCAGCCGTGATTCGCGCCGCCCAGTGTGTTGAAAGGTCTGAGTTCAAGCATGATGCTGCTCCTGTTCGGGTCAGTCGGGCGAAGGATGCTGCTACCCGATCGATGATGGGAGTGAGTTTCCAATAATGATTAATCGATAAAAAGCGTAAAAAATGCTTTAAACCAATCTATTTGTTCGATCTTTACCCTTGGCAACAGATAATCCTTTGCCTTCAAAGCACAAGCTAAACTGCTGACATTCAAGCAATTAGCTAGAACTCTTCGCGCAATGGGGCGACCATAGTGCCCCCGGACAGCCTCACACCCTGGAGTCAGCGTGCCGCAACACAAATCCGATCAGCCTGATGAACTCGCTCCTATCACTCAACTGCCGATGCTCAAGCGCCTGGCTGCACGGTTGTTTGGCAGCGGTTTAACCCGTTTGCGGGCTCAACACGCAGCATCGTGGTTGCATGGCCAGGCGGACGGGTTTCGCAGCGGGCACAGCGCGGGGGTGGATTACGGCTACAAAGAGGGCCATGCAGAGGGATTTGAAGACGGGCGTCAGGTGCTGCACATCAATGACACGCGATCCCGGGAACTGCGCGGGCCGGGGGTCGATGATGACTTGTTCGATGACTGGCGCCTGCCCCTGACGGCTGAGTTGAAAAAGCAGGTCAAGGCTGATGTGGCGGCGATGTTGCCGGCGCATGCGCAACCCAGTGCGGCGCAATGGAAGATGATCTTCAGTGACACCCCTTCAACCTCGGTAGTCGCGGGTGCAGGGGCAGGGAAATCGACCTCGCTGGTGTTGCGTATTTTGCTGCTCAGCCACTACTTGGGTTTTGAGCTGAGTTCGATGACCGTCGTCACCTTTACCCGAGAGTCGCGTAAGGACTTTATTGCCAAGCTGCAAGAAGTGTTCGGTTTGTGGGGACAAGCCCTGAGTTTCAAGCAGGCGCAGGACGTTGTACGCACCTTTCATTCGCGTATTTTGCCGATGGTGCGCAGCCTGCCGGGTTACGCCAAGTTAGAAGCCTTTGAAAACCTCAGTGCGCGCAGTGCCCAGGCGGATGAAGAGGTTGAGAGCAATCCTTTTGATTTGCGCATCAACGACACCCAGCGCCAACAACTGAATGCCTGTTATCACGCGCTGTACACCCGTGACGAACGCTTCAAGACGCTTATATCGCCGCTGTGTCGGCATGCTCTACAGCTCAGGGCGCTGGAACGTGATCATCCGGATGTGCAAAAGCGCATGGCGGTGACTGAATTAGCCGCCAAGCGCGATGAAGAACTCTGCGACACCCTCGAAGATTTATGGTTTGGCGCGGGCGCGTGGCCTATCCAGGGCATTGAGCCGAGCCGTGAAACCTTCCAGATCAATGGCTCCACCTTCCATTGCCACGGTTATATCCCGCAGCTCGACGCGTGGGTGGTGTTGGGGTTTGATCCAGGAGAAAGCCCGCAGATCAGCCGTCCCAATGCCAAGCTGACCGTGCGCGCTGAGTGCGCAGTCAAGAAGACCCTGTTTCGAGCTTTCTGCGATAAGCCATTGATATGGATAGATAGTTATAGTGCGTCAAAGCGTGTTCTATCCGCGCTGGCGGATGAGGCTAGCGCGGGGCCGGGCATTGACTACAAGCTCAAGGGGGAGCTGAGTTCAGCGCCGCTGCTGGACTGTTTTGTCAGCGCCGCCAGCTTTATCGAGAACCTGGGGCTGGATGTTGCGACGGCTGTCGGTGACATGCGCTTTGCCAAGGACGACCCCGACCGGTTTTTCTTCGAGGCGTTGAGCCTTTATTGGCGTGCCCTGGAAGATCACTTGCTGGCGCAAACCCCGCCAGTCATGACCTATAACCGCATGTTCGCGCTGTTTGGCGAGAACAGCCCCGAAAATTTCAAGCTGCTCAACCATGAGCAATTGCGTCCGCTTTCGCACTTGATGATCGATGAATTTCAGGACGTTTCGCCACAGATCGTCTCCTGGTTGCGTGCCAGTTTGCGCGAGATCCGCAGCCGCGGCCCCGCCATGCACATCGGCCGGGGCGCACAACGTTCGTCGTTGCTGTGTGTTGGCGATGATTGGCAGTCGATTTACGGCTGGCGGGGCAGTTCGCCCAAATACTTTATGGATTTCAATAAAGAGTTTGTTTCACCGGCCACTACGCGGGTGATGCTCAGTGACAATTTCCGTAGCCACCAGCACATTATTGATGCCGCCGAACACATCGTGCGTGCAGCCCCCGGTATTCCCGGCAAGCGTGCCAAGGCGAGTGGAGAACCAAAAACCTTGGTGCCGGTTGCCGTATTGAATCGTGACGATCAGTCACTGGCCGCACAACTGATCGAGCATTACAACGCAGGTAACAGCGTCTTAATGTTGTATCGAAAAAGCAGCGATAAGTTATTGATAGAAAAAGAAATTCAGCCTGTAGTTAATGCGGATTCTAGATTGCCGCCAGAGGCACGCAGGCTTAAACAGTTGACCTATCACAGTTCCAAAGGGCTGCAAGCGGATGCGGTTTTCCTGCTGGGAGACTGTCAGCATCTGACGTCATCGCCCTACAAAAATCAGGTGTATCGCATGGCTGGGCTAGGTAAGGCGGGTGACCCCGAGCCGTATGATTCGGCGCAGAAGGACGAGGTGCTGCGTCTGGCCTATGTCGGTATCACGCGTGCGATCAAGCATTGTTATTGGTACGTAGAAAGCCAGGACGCTCAAGGGCCGAACATCCCCAAGGCTTCTGATCGGGTACCTAAAGACAAAGCCTTCTTCGAAGACATGCGTGGCGTCACTGCCCAGACGCAGCGCTAGAAGAGCCAGCCTTCGCACTTGAGTCTCAAGGCGAAGGCGCAAGGTCAGCCGCGCGCCCCCCGTCGCTCAAGACGGGTGCGGCGTCACACGGTAGACGCACCGGCGATCGCCGGTGATCAAATGCTCAATGCGTTCAACGTCAGCGTCTTGCCCTAACGCCGCCTGAAACACTTGCAGCTCCGAGCGACAGAAGCCCTGACATTTCTGCGCGGCAATGCAAATCGGACAATGGCTTTCTATCAGCAGCCAGCTTTCACCGTCGGCCTGCATGCTGGCCATATAACCGGCCGCGTCACGAATCCTTACCAGAACCATGACTTTTTCTTCGAGACTGGTGGCCTGCGCGCACGCGTTGACGTAGTCGTGGGTATTGGCTTGTTCAATGCTGCTGACCACTTTATCGATGCCATCGTTGCCGTAGATCAACTTGATCGAATCAATCAGCTGCAAGGTGAGCTGTGCGTGCGTGTCGGGAAACCGCGCCTGCGCCGCAGGGGTCAGCGCCCACTTCTGCGAGGGGCGGCCAGCGCCTGCCGAAGGCACGACTTGACCGACAATCAGCTCGGCCTCCAGCAGTTTTTGAATTTGCTGGCGTGTGGCCTCAAGGGTGATTTTTAGCAGCGGTCCCAGGTCGGCAGTTTTAAGCGGGCCATGGGATTTGAGCAAAAACAGAATCCGTTCAGCAGTGGCGCCGGTGTTGCGCGAGGCATTGGCGGAGTCGGTCGGGGTTGCGCACATAGGGCAGTGGTCGTCTCAAGAGGGATGGGTGAAGCCGGACGTGATCATACCCACAACTTCAAAAAATAATTATCAAAGCTTTACCTTTTGTAATAGGCTCGATGCAACGGAATGTAACTCAGGGCAGGGATATGACAACGGCAACAGGATGGGCGGCATTATTGCTGGGCAAAAACGGACTCAGGTCCTTGGCGCTGGCGGGTGGAGTCGCGTTGCATGCGATCAACGTGTACTTGGTCACCACCATTTTGCCGTCTGTGGTCAAGGACATTGGCGGGCTTGATTACTACGCCTGGAACACCACGTTGTTTGTCGTGGCTTCGATTATCGGCTCAGTGCTGTCGGCCAAGTGCCTGACAGGCCTTGGGCCAAAACTCGCTTATGCAGTAGCGGGTGTGATTTTTGCCATCGGCTGTGGCATTTGCAGCCTGGCGCCGGACATGGGCGTGTTGATTCTTGGGCGCACAGTGCAAGGGTTGGGGGGCGGATTATTGTTCGCCTTGCCGTACTCGATGATCCGCCTGGTGTTCGATGAAGGCTTGTGGCCGCGCGCAATGGCCCTGATTTCGGGCATGTGGGGCGCTGCGACGTTGATCGGACCTGCGGTGGGCGGTGTATTTGCGCAATATGACGCCTGGCGTGCGGCGTTCTGGGTGCTGATCCCCGTCACACTGGTATTCATGTTGCTGGCTACGCTGATGCTGCCAAAGAAAAGCACCGAGCCGCGTGCCAAGGTCTCGGTGCCGATGGTGCAACTGGCGCTATTGACCGCAGTGGTGCTGGCCATCTCCCTGGGCAGCATCAAACCCTCGCCCTTGTTCAATGGCTTGGGGTTACTGGTCGGGTTGGTGCTGTTGTATGCGGTGTACCGGGTGGAAGGCAGCGACAAACATCGCATGTTGCCCAAAAACAGCCTGAGTTCCCACGGCGCATTGTTGCCGATCTATCTGTCCATGAGCTTGATGGTCATTGGCATGACCAGTGAAGTCTTCGTGCCGTACTTCTTGCAAGTGCTACACCTGCAAACGCCGTTGGTAGCGGGGTATATCGCGGCTTTAATGGCGGCTGGCTGGACGTTGGGAGCGCTCTACAGTTCGAGCCTGGCCCGTGAGTCGGCCAATCGGGCAACGCTGTATGGCCCGGTGTTTGTCGTCGTGGGGTTGGCGCTGGCGTGCATTTTTGTCCCGCAAACCACCGGTTCTTTACTGAGTTTGTGCGGGGTCTCGGTGGGCATGGTCTGCGTGGGTACAGGTATAGGTCTGGCGTGGCCACACCTGCTGACGCGGGTATTGGCCAATGTGCCGGATGCTGAGAAAGACATTGCCGGGGCCTCCATTACCACTGTGCAGTTGATTGCCACGGCCATAGGTGCGGCGTTGGCGGGCATGATTGCTAACCTGGCCGGATTTACCACACCGGGCGGCGTGGAGGGTGCCTCGAGCGCTGCGGCGTGGTTGTTTGGTCTGTATGCATTGCTGTCGGCGCTGCTGTTTATCACTGTGCGCCAGGTGATCCGGCGCGATACGGTTGAGGGGCACGTTGATAGAGACGTGCTACTGGCCACTGAAAAGCCGGAGTTGCCATGACTCTGTTCAGCGCATTGAACTGCGGTGAGAGTGAGGTAATGGCAGATGCCGATGTCCTGGGGCAAACCCGGGCGCTTGATATCCGCCTGCTCGGTGGGCGGCCTATCGGTTTGTGTGAAAACCACTTCATTGACTTGACGAGCGCCATTGCCGGGCCGGGCAGTGCGCCGCGCAATGGGGAGGGGCGAGATATTCGGCGCGAAAACCTGTGCCGGTTGGTCTACACCCTGGGCGGTCATGGCGAAATCAGGCAAACCGAGGTGGACTTTCAGCGCGTACCGTTAACGTTGCCGGATTTGCCACCTGCAACTGCTGCACCTGCTGATGCAGCGGCGCAGGCGGTGCGTATTGATGCGCATAGTCAATTTGGCTATCTGCCGTTGGACATGACGGGTGAAGTGGCCAATATCTCGCTGGACTCAACCCACAATGAGCAGACGCGTTTGACGCTGTCTCATTGGCCTGCCAACCGTACCCCGCAGCCGTACAAAGCCAACCTGTCGACGCAAAGTGCTTTGCGCTACATGGCGCAGGCCACTGCCTGGCCGCAGGCGAGCATCGTCACCAGCGATCATTTCGACCTCGACGGCTTGGCCTCTATCTATGCGTTTCTGGCACCCGAGCACGCGCAGCGTCATGCAGACGTGCTGATCGATGTTGCCCGGTTGGGGGACTACGCTCGCGGTACCTGCAGCCATGCTTTGCAGGTGGCTTTTACCCTAAACCATTTGGCCGAGCGCACCCGCACCTCACGTGCACCCAACGAAAGTCGGCAGTTACTTAAAACCTTTGGCACGTTGCTGCCACTGCTCAACGATGTGATTGAGCGCACGCACACCTACAGCCCAGCCTGGCGCGAGCAATGGCAGCTGCTTGAGCACACCGAAACGCTGTTGTCAGACCCACAGATGCAGCTTGAGGAGCATGCTGATATTGATTTGGCCGTATTTCGCCTGCCCGCGGAGGCGAGCGTTGGAATCAACCCGGGCCAACCCTACTTCGGACTTTCCAATATTGCGTTTCATAACCGCACCCAATGCGGCGTGTTGGCGATCATAAAGGGTCCTTTCATCGAGATTCGCCAACGCTACGAAAGCTGGGTGGAGCGTGTCAGCGGTGTGAGGCGGGACCGCCGCGACCTGGCGATTTTCCAGCGTGCGTTGCAGGATCGCGAGCGGGGTAATGCACAGTGGGGTTACGACGGTGTGCAATGGATCATGCCGGCACTCAAACTGCGTGCCGGCGGCCTGAGTGATCTTTGGCCGCAGACAATACTGGAAGAGCTCCAGCAATTCCTGCGTGTGGCCCCGGTTGCGTGGAGCAATGCCTGAGCTGCTGACGTTGCCGGACAACCCGCCGTGCGGCCTGCATCGTTAGTATTTACTCAATATCGAGGCCGTTGGCCCGCAATTGATTTCTCAGTTGCGGGCGGTAGTTATGGGAGTAACGCTGGCCCACACTGCTCGACCAACTCTGCGGCTGTGGGCGTTGCTGACGTTGCCAGTGCGCGAGCATCGCCTGGTCGTGCTCGCCTATCGCCGGGGCAATCGCATGGGGGTCATAGCGCTCGTCATGGCGAAAGCTGCTTATCGGCAAGCGCGGTTTTTGCGCGGCCGGATGCAGCACATAGCCAAGCGCCATTCCGCACAGGGCGAAGGTTTTTTCAGGCAATTGCAGCAGTTCAATCATGGCACTGGCATTGGCACGGATGCCGCTAACCGGCACCACGCCCAGGCCCAGTGAGCGGGCTGCCGTCATCATGGTGCTGAGAATGATCCCGGCATCGGTGGCAGCAGCCAGCATGCCTTCAAGGCAACGGTGAATATGTTGCTCGGCCCCGGCCCGGGCAACCCCTTGCGCTGTTTTGTGAAAGTCCACGATCAGCGTGATGAACACGGGTGCGGTCGCAATCCAGGGCTGACCGCCTGCCAGTTCTGCAATACGTTGGCGGGTTTCGGGGGCACGTACCACAACCGAGGAAATGTGCTGCGCATTGAAGGCAGAGGGCGCTTTGTGGCCAGTTTGAATAATGGCGCTTAGCAACTCCTCATCCACAGAGCGTGTTTGGAAGCTGCGCTCGCTACGATGGCGAGTGAGTAAATGAATCGTGTCGTTCATAAAACGCCTCATTCCTTAAGGACTTATTAAACGTTGATCTTTAATCGGTATTTCACGCGGGGCGGGAGGTGTAAACGCGTCTTTTTAGCAAAGAATATCTGGCCATACAAGTTATATAGATTGGTGTTTAGATAATTAAAAAATATAAAAGACATTCCTTGTTTTTATGGATATCGCGTCTACGCTCCTGCCGTGCCAAGCGGGGCACTCATGTTTGAGTGCCCGAGTGGTGTCTTTTTTTCTGCCCGGTCACTGGCAGAGCCGCAGTGGGTGCAGTGCCAAGTGCCAGGCATGGACGCAAATAACTAATAAGGAAGACAGTGGTATGAACGCGCAAAAACCGACAACCCTTTATGAACGCGCTAACGAAGTGGCGGGTTTAAACAGTGTTGTGGACTTGGTTAAGTTGTCTGATCAATATCGCCAATCGGCTATTTTGCACTTTGCTGTTGACCAGCAGGTGTTTGATCATACCCAGCACCCCGTGTCGGCCGAAGACGTAGCAACGCGTTTAGGATGGACCTCAAATAAAGGCAAAATTTTCCTCAATGGCCTGGTGGCCTTGGGGTTACTCAATAAACACGAGGACCGGTTTAGCAATCAGGTCTTGAGTGATCGTTTTTTAGTCAGCAGCAGCCCTGAATTCATTGGCCCCATCATTGCTCACCAGCGCTTGCAGTGGCAGAACTGGCCGCGGCTGGGCGAGATCCTGGCCACTGACCAATCCATGGATTTCCAGCAGGAAAACCGTTTCAAGCACGACCAGGCCGCACGTGACGCTTTTAACGATGCGATGGTGCGCTTTAGCCAGCCAATGGTCGATGTGGTGCGTGAACTGTCGATCTTCGATAACGCACGCACGGTAATCGATCTGGCAGGCGGGCATGGCACCTATATCGCCGAAATAGCCCGACGTCACCCCACACTCAAGGGTGAAATCTGGGACTTGGCAGCTACACGCGACGCCGCCCAACACACGCTGGACACCTACAATCTGCACGACCGCTTAACGTTCAAAGAGCGCAACCTGCTCGACTTGGCCAACTACCAGGGCGAAACCGCTGATGTGGTGATGCTTAACGATTGCCTGCACTACTTCACCCGCGAGCAGACCCGCGCCCTGATTGCCTCGGCCAGCCAACTGGTAGCCAAGGGCGGGGCATTGATGATTTTGAGCATGTCGCTGGATGCTAATGAAATCACGCCGGCTCTTTCCGCTGATTTCTCGTTGCACATGATGGTCAATACCGTGAATGGCGAGTTGCACCCCACGCCATGGCTTGTTCAGCAGATGAGTGATCAGGGGTTCGACGTCATGGAAGAAAAACTGGGGCGTTACAGTTTGTTGGTAGGGCGTCGCAAGGGGGAGGTTGCTGACCGTGCTTAAGCTTCTTGCGCTTCAGTCCCCTGCTTGCGCCGCCCGGCATCGTGCCTGGGCCAATGATTTGAGCGCAATTGCCAGCATGGCCGGGTTTGAGTTCCACCTTGAAGGTGAATGGCCTGCGCAGATCGATGGCCTCATTTTGTTGTGCGCCTCAGCGAGTGATGAACAGTTCTTTGCCGAGCATTTGCTTAAGTCACCTGAGCACGCCAAAAACAAGGCTGCGGTGGTGATTGCACTGGATGATTATCCGCAGCATGGCTCGCTCGCATTGCTGAACAGTGCACACGCATTTGTTTATCCTCACGGCCTGAAGGTGACGAGCCATCAGCCATCAGTGGCAGTCAGCGACTGGTTGGCCGGTTTTTCGAAATTTGCCGCCGCCGTCAAAATGTGGCGTTCGCTGGAGGGCACAACGATTGCCTGCGCCAGGGAAGCCGGGTTGGCGCCTCAGGTCAGCCATATCAATATCCTGACCCGCGACCTCGGCGTTTCACAGGCTTTCTATGAGCAGGTGCTGTCGGCCAGATATTGCTACAACCTTGGCCCGCGCAAGATCGTGATGGAACTCAATGGTTTTGATTTCTTCATTGAGTTAAACCCCACGTTCAGCTACCCGCCGGGCTACCACATCGGTTTGCGTGCATTGCCACACGACGTACAGCGCATTGCCGACAAGGTAGCCACCTGGCCCGGGATCAACGTAGTCAAGGGCAATGGCCCAGCTCCAGGCTTTCATCATGGGCCTGACAACGTGCGCACGGCGGTGTATTTCGAAGACCCTGACGGGCTGGTGATTGAGGTGTATTCCTCTGAAATCGAGATGATTGAAACCAACCCGCGCCTGGTCCTCGACCACCTCTAATCGTTGGACAAACGCGCTGATCGGGTAGCCCCTCGCGTCCCGTTCAGCCTGTCTGTGGCTGACAGAGTGAGTGTATGAAAACTAATAAAGCAGGGCACTGGCCTCGATTTTCGAGCCCGCTGCCCAAAGAGGTGACTGACCGTTTTTTGATGGGCTATGCGCCGCATTTTGTGGAGCATCCCATCAGCCGTCAGGTGCAAGGCGCATTGATCGATATGCTGGCGCTGCCGGTCAGTCAATTGCTCAGCATCATCAGCCAGGTTGAGCAGCCTTTGGCGACGCGCATTGCGGCCGGCGAAGTGCTGGGACTCAAAGGCGATCCGCGTATCGACCCCTTCAACCCGCACATGTTGACGGTGCCCGGCGGTACCGTTCAGATCGGGTTGGCACCTGAGCGTGTGGACCCCGTGATGAGCGCGTTCGAAGGTCTGGGGCTTGATCGCAGCTGGATCGAGAAAGAAACCCCCTGCCATCGGGTCGCACTCGATGAGTACCGGATTGCACGTTATCCGGTGACCAACAGCGAGTATCGGCATTTTTTGCTTGAAACACAGCACCCGGCACTTGCGAGCAGTTGGGCATTCGGCGCTTACCCGCATCATATGGCCAACCATCCGGTGTACAGCGTCGATGCCAGCGATGCGGATGCCTACGCGTGCTGGTTGAGCAAGCGCACCGGGCGTCTGTTCGCCTTGCCCTCTGAAGCACAGTGGGAGCATGCAGCGGCCGGGAGTCAGCGCTTGCAGTTCCCCTGGGGTGAGCACTTTGATGCCACTTTTGCCAACACTGCGGAACTGGGCTTGATGCAAACCACGCCAGTGGGGGTATTCATTGAAGGGGCTTCACCGTTCGGGGTGATGGACATGGCCGGTAACGTTGAAGAGTACGTAGCGCAGGCTTACCACCCTTACCCTGGCGGACCACAGATCCGTGATGACCTGGTGCTGGATGTCGGCGAGCATCGCGTCGCGCGGGGTGGAAGCTTCACCCGTTTCCGAGACCTGGCCCGCACCGCGCGTCGTCATGGCCGTTACCCCCGACCGCTCTATGTCATGGGTTTTCGCTTAGTTGAAAACCTGCGCTGATTGTCTGTCATCTGAACTTTTAATTGGGATACCTCATGCACACGCCAGTATCGCGTCATACCAAAGTGCCTATTTCTATTTTGGGCGGCACCATTAATGCGCACTTTTATGGTTTTAAAGGTTTTGATAAGAACAATGAACATTTTGCCGTGGGGGTTAATACCGACACCGCGGACATCCCACTTGTTCGCGTGCACTCGGAGTGCATCACTGGTGATGTGTTCGGTTCACAACGCTGCGACTGTGGCCCGCAACTGCAAGAAGCCCTTGAAACGTTGAATGCACAAGGGGGGTATTTGATTTATCTGCGTCAGGAAGGGCGCGGCATTGGTTTGTATTCCAAGTTTGAAACCTACTTATTGCAAGACACCGGGCTGGATACCTATGAGGCCAACTTGCACCTCAATCATCCCGCGGATTCGCGCACGTTTACCCCGGCGGTGGACATGCTCAAAGCCCTTAATGTGACGCAATGCCGCTTGTTGACCAATAACCCGGAGAAAGTCCAGCAGTTGCGCGATGGCGGGATTGATGTGGTGAGTGCAGTGCCTACGGGGGTGTTCCTGACCCAACATAACCGTGGCTATTTGCAATCGAAGGTCACTAAATCCAGTCACTCCATCAAGTTGTAAGGCTTGCTTTCGAAAAGGATTTCACCATGAAACATATAGGTCCTATCAGCGGTATTTCCGCGCATGCCAGTGAGTTCATTGCGACGGCCGGCTATGACAATCAAGTGATTCTGTGGGACGCCAAAACCGGGCGTTCGATTCACCGTGTTACCCACGACCATCTGGCTAACCAATGTGCCTTCAGCGCTGATGGCAAGTACTTGGTCAGCGCCAGCAGTGATTACACCGCACGTATTTGGGAGGTGCCCAGCTTGCGTTTGAAGTCGGTGCTGTCCGGGCATGGCGATGATGTTGAAATGGCGGTTTTTTCACCCGACGGTACGCGTGTCGCCACCTGTTCGCGCGATCACGTACTGCGTATTTTCGACCTGGACGGTACGTTGCTGGGTGAACTGAAGGGGCATGACGCCGACGTGATTTCAGTGGTTTGGTCGCCAGACGGACTGCGCCTGATTTCCAGCAGCGATGACGGCACCGTGCGCCAGTGGGACACGGCCAGCCTGGCGCAGTGTGGCCTGGTAGACATTGGCGGCGTTGAAACCGACACCATCGCAATCACCCGTCAGGGCCTGGTTTTTGCGGGTGACGATGACGGCCGTATTTCATTGATCAGCAATGAGCACGTACGCACGATTCCTGCCCATGAAGCCGGGATCAAGCGCATCGTATGGAACGACGATAAACAGTTGTTGGTGACGCTTAGTTACGACCGTTCGGCGATTGTCTGGGAACTGGACGCCCAGCAAAATCTGATCAAACGCCGTACCACCGCCTTGCCAAGCATTGTCTGGCCGCGTAGCTGCGCCTTTGTCGGCGAAGACAAATTGGTGTTTGCCACCTTTGGCTCGCGCTACGCGACCTGGAATTACGCCGAGGATCAATGGCACGTCGACGGCATCGCCCCGGCCGTGAGTATCAACGCGGTGGTCAACGATGCAGGACAGCAATACAGCATCGGCGACGCAGGGATGCTGTTCAAAGATAACCAGCCGGTCATGGGCGTGGGCAGCCTGTGCAACTTTCTGCTGCCCTTTGGACCATTGCTATTGTCAGGTGGGCAAATGGGGCAAGTCTTTGATGCGCTGACCGGGCGGCTTCTGTATCAACATCGATCGCCGCTTAACTGTGCCACTGCGTTTCACAAGGACGGTGTGCTGCACGCCCTTATTGGCACTTACACCGGCGAAGGCCTGGTGTTTGCTCTGGACACGGCACATGGCTTGACGCTGATCGCGTCTATCCCGATGCACGACAACGCAATCAAGGGGGTGGCGGCCAACGACCGACACTTGTTCAGCGTTTGCGCCTCGGCCGCCGTGGCGTTGCACAACATTGACGATTTCAGCAGCGCGCGGCATGTCGAGCAGGCGCACACTCGGATCTCCAATGGTTGCTGCACCGTAGACGGCGGTTTTGCCAGTATCGGTCGCGACCTTAAACTGCGCCTGTGGCTGGGCTCAGGCGATGAGGTCTACGACACGCCACACGTAAACTCGATCAAGTGCATTTGTGCTTCGGCGGATGGTCGTGTCATTGCGACCGCCAACTACAGCGGCACTGTAGCGTTGTTCGATTTGCCAAGCCGCACCTGGATGGATGTCGAACGTCCGACCGCCAGTGGCATCTCGTGTTTGAGCCAGGACAAGGACAGTAATGGCTTCATTGCCAGCTCCTATGACGGCAACATTTACACCATCGCCTATCGCCAAGCCTCTTAACGTCACCAGGAGCGGACAATAATGAATAAGCAGACGCAATTTCTGGATGTGCCCACGTATAGAAACGTACTCAACACTTCATTTGTTCATCGTTACGGCAACGGTGAGGACGAGTGGTCATGGGACATAGGCATGGCCAAGGCCGCGCGGGTGTTTCTTGAGCATTTGGGGGATAGAAGCGATCAACTGATTCTTGATGTCGGGGTTGGGCGGGGGCGTGATGCGTCGGAGTTGATACAGGCAGGTCATCGCGTTACCGGTCTGGATATCGTCGAAAACTCCAGTTGGCCTTTGCTGCGCAAACGCTGGGGCGAGCGACTTGAACTGGTGCCTTGCGCACTGCAAGACTGGCAGCCGACCTTATTACGTCAATTCGATGCGGCGCTGGATAACGGCTGCTTTCACCATCAGCACCCGGATGAGTGGCAAAGCTATCTGGGTGACATGCGCCGCCATGTTCGCCCAGGCGGTCTGATTGCGATCAACGTATTTGGCGTCGACGCCAGCAACCTCACACCGGGTTGGCGTGAAATGGACAACCGCCGTCAAGGCTACTTTTTTACCGAGCAAGGGATTCGCGACACGCTGGAAGGTTTCGGATTGACGTGGGAGCGGCTCATAACCATCGAACGCCAACATGGCGATGCGGTGTATCTGCTGGCGCTGGTGCGCACTTGATAACGCGACCGACAGTCACACACGTATGCGTTTGAGGGCCTGCCGGGCCTGAATAAGGCCGGAACCCGCACAGGGTTCCGGCTTTTTAATGACGAACGTAACGTGCTCCGAAGGGCTGAGAGTGGTAAATTCTGCGCCCATGAAACTCGTCTCCCTCTTAACGAACACCCGCTTCAAAGCCAAAACGCTGAATGTCGCCGGTTCGTGGGTTGAACTGGGGATGAGTCGTGCGCCAAAGGAACCTTCACATGAATGAATTACTGACTCGCCGCCATGTTGTTCAAGGCCTGGGCTTGCTCAGTCTGGGGTTGCTCGCTGGGTGCGATCCCGGCAGTGGGTTGTCGTACAAGTACGGTAAAGATTTGAGCAACGAGATCCTGGGGCGCAAGTTCAAGCTGCACGACACTCAGGGCAATGACGTCATGCTGGGCAGCTTTCGCGGCATGATGCCCATGATTTTCTTCGGCTTCACCCAATGCCCGGCCGTGTGCCCAACGGCGCTGGCGCGCGCCGCGCAAGTGAAAAAAATGATGGGCCCGGATGGCGACCGGTTGCAGGTGGTGTTCATCACGCTCGATCCTGAGCGCGACACGCCTGCGGTGCTGGATGCCTACGTCAAAGCCTTCGACCCGACCTTTATGGCGCTGTCTGGCACGCTGGAAGAAACCGCTGCCACGGCCAAAGAGTTCAAGGTGTTTTACGAGAAAATCCCGAGTGGCTCGACTTATACGCTTTCGCACACGGCCACCAGCTTCGTATTTGATACCCGCGGCGTGCTGCGTCTTGGCTTGTCACCTTCGTTGTCTCCCAAGCAGTGCACCGAAGACTTGCTGACGGTGATGTCGGTCTGCTGATTTAACGCCCCTTTGAAAGAGCCAACCTTATGAAACCTGTTAAGTATCTGATGTTGTCGTTGCTGGGCTTGAGCCTGCACGTTTCGGCGCAAACCACCGTGGATGACGCGTGGGTACGTGCCACTGTGGCTGGCCAGCAAGCCAGTGGTGCCTTCATGCACATCACTTCGACCACGGACAGCAAGCTGGTGGAGGTCAAATCTGCAGTGGCCAAGACCGTACAGATCCACGAGATGAAAATGGTCAACGATGTGATGAGCATGGGACCTGTGCCTTTCGTTGCTTTGCCGGCGGGTAAAACCGTCGACATTGAGCCAGAGGGCTATCACGTCATGCTGATGGACCTGGTCGGGCAAATCAAAGAGGGCGACAGCGTGCCACTGACGCTGGTCATTGAGGATGCCAAAGGCGTTCAGCAATCGATTGAGGTTAACGCCCCGGCCCGTGCGCTCAACGCCGTGTCCAAGCCTGATCATGGGGCCATGCATAGGTCAGATCACGGCAACATGCACTGATCGTTTTGCGGGGCGAGTGATGTCTGCGCCATGTATCGAACGCGTTTTAACGGGCGATATCGCTGAAGTTGTGAGCTTCGTGACCGAGGCGCGGGCGCAGATGTTTTCTACCCGCGCGGCAGGCGGCATGCCGGCCGATCTGGCGGCGTTTGAAGCGGTTTATTTGCAAGGCGATGGCTGTTTTTTAGTGGCGCGGGACAACGGGCGCCTGGTTGCATCGATTGGCTATACGCCCTACGACCATCGCTTTCCTCAACTCGACTACCGCGGGCTTAAAGCGGTGGAAGTCGCGCGCCTGTTCGTCATGCCCGACTATCGACGCGGCGGGCTGGCCAGCAGGCTATATGGTGCGCTGGAGGGAAGGGCGCGAGCGGCTCAGGTAGCGTTGATGTACTTGCATACGCATCCATTTTTGCCCGGCGCCGTCGATTTTTGGCGTCGGCAAGGGTTTACGCTGACGGACATCGAACACGACCCGGTGTGGCATACGACCCATATGGAACGACGGCTTTTACGCGCCACCTGAAAGATGGCCGTTGAAGGTAAAAAAGCGGCTGTTCATGGATTTAACTTTTTGCCGGGAAGGCGGGTTTATAGATGTCAAAACCGTTGTTTTATGAAAATTTTCATACGTGGTTAGCCAAAAAAGAGAGCCGTACAGCAGACGTTTTAGGGCTGTTGGTCATTGCGCTAACGGGGGGCTTCGCTGTTTATGCCTGTTTGGTGTTCACAGATTGGTGGCAGAGCTATCTGGCGCTGATGATCTTTTATGCAAGCTTTAATATCGCGCTCTTTTCGGGGATAAAACCTGCGCCCTGGGAAGGCAGTATTGTCTTTGCTTTTTTTCTGGCCGTGGCGCTGATTTACATCTTTCTGTTTGCGGTTCTTTATCAGAGACACTGCCTGTTAGACATCCAGACTACGTGCGGAGCCTACTCAGTGCTGCAAAGTCCCTTGAAAGAGGACTATCTCTACGCGTCCACTGTCGTGTTCACAACCCTGGGTTTTGGCGACATTGTGCCCAAGGCCGGGGCGGGACGTATTGTTGTGGCGACCCAGGCCCTGGTCGGGATGACGTACAGCGCGACCGCGATATTGATCATTTTGGGACGCGCGGGCTGGTATTCAGCCAGGGGCGAGTCAGCGGCACAGCCAATCCTTATTGACCGCGAACATGCGCAGGTTCAGACGGACAGGTTTGCCCACACGTCGAAAGCGCTGGAAGACATGTCGACGTTGCTGAGTGCTCTGAGTACTAAAGTGGACACCGTTAACAATCAATTGGTCAGCCTCAAGCGATACGCGCTGTGGGCAAGCTTTGCCTTGATTGTGTTGTCATTTTTTGCAGGCATGGCCCTGGGTCATAAGTTTTAAGGGGGGGGCGAGGAAACATCGATCCCCTCGCCTTGAATGATTCAGAGCCTGCCACTGAGCGGGTATTCAATGGCAAGCCGTATCTGGTCCGTGTCCAGTTCGGCCTGTGCGGCGTTGCCCCGGTGGACGTTGTGGCGCAGTGACAGCAGGGTGCCCTTGGCCGCGCCGCTCTGTATGACATAACGCGCCTCCAGGTCCCGCTCCCAATGCTTGCCATGTTTGCCATAGCCCAAGTAGGCATAGCCGCCGCGCGGGTCCACATGGCTGCCGTCGATATCACTGCCACGCACATAGGCTGCGCTGAACATCAGCCCGGGCAGGCCCCAGGGCGACATGTCCAGATCGTAGCGGGCTTGCCATGACTGTTCGTTGGGTGCGTTGAAGTCAGACAACTGAACGGCGTTGGTAATGAAAATGGCACCTCGGGTCACGTAGTCGAACGGTGTGCTGCCGTGTACTTTCTGGTAACCGAGGCTGACACTGTGCGGCCCTTGGGAGTAGGTAGAGAGTGCGCTCCAGGTGGTGTTGTCGATGCTGCCTGACAGCGCTTTGCCTTCATCGGTTGTGCGATAAAGGTTGAAGTTGAATGTCAACGCACGTTTAGCATCAATCGCCTGGCTAAAGATCGCACCCAGATAGTGCTGGTTCCAGGTGTTCTCATAGCGCGAGGTGTAGAGGCTGGCGCTGAAGTTTTTGCGCGGGGTGTAAACCACGCCTGCCAAGTCAAAGGCATCGCCTTTGAGCGCATTGGAGTAGTTCACCACAAAGCCTTGATTGTGGCTGCTGGCGTTACGGTCGGTGCTTTCAGTGAAATGCCCGCCGACCATTTTAAGGTCTGCAAACTCATGGCTGACGGCGAAGACCCCGGTGGCTGTCTCGGGGAGCAAACGGCTGTCGGAAGAACTGAAGACTGGCGTTTTGACCCGCTGTTCGCCGTAGGACACCACGGTATTGGACATGCGCAGCTTAAGTGCTGCACCGCCTCGGCTAAAGTTGTCCTTGGGGTAGCCTTCGTTGTCCAGCCCGAGCAAGCGCGCCTTGCCAGCCCGTCCGCCACCGCTGTCAAGTTTGACGCCTTGGTAGGCGTGCGCATCGACCCCCACGCCAATCAACCCTTGTGTGAAACCTGATTGCAGGGTGGCCATCAAACCGTAGGCCCATTCTTCTGCATAGCCATTACGCTCGGCCTTTGGTTTGTAGGCGTTACGCGCGCCGCTGTTGCGAGCGCCATGCTGATAGTCTCGTCGGTCGTACACTGTGCGGTTAATCACGTTCCAGGTGCTGTCTTCGATCAAACCCCGGCTTTGGGATTGAATGGCGTCAGCCAGGGTGATCGGGCTGACCAACACCATCAGCATCACGGCCCGAGTGTGCAGGACCGTCATTGCGCGACCTGTTGTTCAAGCGCGGCACTCAGGCGATCAAGCGCCCGCTTTGGCAGTGTGGGAGCAATCTGTAAGTAACTCGGTTCATACAGCATGCTTGCCGTGGCGCCACAGGTGAGCATTTTCACTTCATGGGTCTGGGCTGCAACCGACGCGCACAGCAATGCACTGGTCGGAAACAGGGGCAGGGAGCAACGTCGCATGTGCATTCATCCATAAACAGTTCAAGAAGTTCGACAGCGCAGGGTCTGTGCGCCATCCACGGGTATCCCTTCAAAAATACTTGAGCCAGGTGATGTCACGTCGACGGCTTTTTAACCCGGCAAACCAGTTCACCGGCCAATACAGTGCAGTGACCAGCGCAATGGCGGTGAGCCAGACAGCGCCAATGCCGTCAAACCCAAAGTAGGCGCCGTGGTTCAGTCCAAACACTGCAACGCAGAGCACATACAGCACTTTGAGCACATACAGGTGCAACAGATAGAAGAACATCGGTGCGCCACCCAACACCGCGAGTGTGCTGAGCCATTTGTGTTGCTGGACACGTTCAAACGCCAACAGCAGCAATAGGCCGACGCCCAGCGTAAGTGTCAGGAAGAGCAACGAAGGCGGGTATTTGGTGATGTTGAAAAAGCTCATCAGCGTGTGGGTGACATTCCCGTAGTTCGTCCATTGCGCCTCGCCGTAACCGTTGAGCCAACGTAACGCGACAAAACCCAGCAGTAGACCTGTACCCGTCAACAACAAGTAACGCTGACGGACGTGGGCTGAAACCGAGCGTGTAAACCACGGGCCTACGCAATAACCGAGCGCGATGACACCGATCCACGGCAGCACAGGGTAGGAGGTGCGCAGTCGCAAGGTATCCGAGAACTCGATCCAGCCCCGGTCATGCAAAATTGCCCACGGCACGTGCAGGTCAGAACCCACCGCAAAGTGCACTGTGTCGAGCAGGTTATGCCCGGCCACGATGACGAGGCCCACAACAAACAACGCGGGACGGGGTAACCAGACCAAGGCTGAGAGCGCAATCATGCTGATACCAATGGCCCAGATGACTTGCAGGTAAATCACGCTGGGCGGGAACTGGAAGGTCCAGGCGAAGTTGACCAGCGTGAACTCCAGCACCACCAGAAACAGGCCGCGCTTAAACAGAAAAGCGGAGACATCGCGCTTGCCCTGATATTTCTCGCCGTAGAGATACGCGGACAACCCCGTGAGCAGAACAAACACCGGGGCACATAAGTGGGCGAGGGTACGGCTGACAAACAGGGCAGGTTCGGTGCTGTCAATACTCATGGGGTCGGCGACCTGTCGGTGCAGCAAGAAGGTCTCGCGCACGTGGTCCAGCAGCATGAGCACTATCACCAGACCGCGCAGGGCGTCGATGGACAGCAGGCGTTGGTGAATGGGAGGTGCAGCAGTGGGAGCGTTAGTCATTGAAGGATCGCAAGCAAGGATTGTGGGAATGAACGTGCAAGGGCGAACATGAATTAATAGTTATCTTATAACGTTTCTAATTCGATTGACCATCGTTCATTCCATCGAGCCGGGACCCTGCTCATCAATGCCTCAGCACAGGAGTTTGTGCTGAGGTTGTGATGGGCTGATTCGGCGACCACGAGGCAAGGCACACGAACCGCAGGCTGCAATGGGTTGGCACGTCTGCCCGAGCACGCGGTCAATGGCTGTAACGGCCAATTTTCTTCAGGATCGCTGCCATGCCCGAGATACCGTTCCCTGATGTGTTGCCCCACGACCTGCATTATGTCGACGACACGCAGCCTGGAATCACCCGCAAAAGGTCGCGTGGGAAATTTCGTTATTTCGATCCCGAAGGCCGACGCATTGTTGATCCGGGCGAAATCAAACGTATCAATGCCCTTGCGGTGCCGCCCGCGTATATCGAGGTATGGATCTGCGCCGATCCACGCGGGCATCTTCAAGCCACGGGGCGTGATGCCCGAGGGCGCAAGCAATACCGCTATCACACGCGCTGGCGTGAAGTGCGCGATGCCAGTAAATACTCCCGTCTGCGCGAATTCGGGCGGGCCCTGCCCAAGCTGCGCAAGCAATTGGAAGCGCGCCTCGCCACACCGGGCTTCAGTCGGGACAAGGTGATGGCCACGGTCATCACTTTGCTCGACGCGACCCTCATCCGCGTCGGTAATACCCAATACGCCAAAGACAATCGCTCTTTTGGGCTGACGACCTTGCGCAGCCGCCATGTTGAGGTCAGTGGCAGCACGATTAAATTTCAGTTTCGCGGCAAAAGCGGAGTCGAGCATCAAATCTCAGTCAAGGACCGCAGGCTGGCGGGGATCATCAAACGTTGCCTGGAGATTCCAGGGCAAAACCTGTTTCAGTATCTGGACGAAGAAGGGGTACGCCACAGCATCACGTCCTCTGACGTTAACGCCTATCTGCACACCTTGACCGGCGCTGATTTCACCGCCAAGGACTTTCGCACCTGGGCCGGCAGCGCATTAGCGCTATCAGTCTTGCGAGGTTTGCAATGGGAGCCTGAGGCAGACGCCAAACGCTACGTGGTTGATATGGTGAAAAACGTCGCTAAACACTTGGGAAACACCCCGGCGGTGTGTCGCAAGTGCTATATCCACCCGGCCGTGCTGGAGGGGTTTATATCAGGCGCACTGGCGGATCTGCCCACGCCAAGGGTACGCAAAGGGCTAAAAGTGCAGGAAGTGGGACTGGCAATGTTCCTCGATACTCTGTTGCATACCCAAGCCAAAGGCGGTGATGCCTGATCATTAATGAAAGTTCGGCACTCTGGCGCGCTGTAAGGGTCTACCCCTCAAGCCTGACGCTCATTGCAGCAGCACAGGCATGAATACGGTCCATTGCGTCCTAAAGAGGTTAACCATGCGAAATACCCTTTGTGCATCACTCATTGCCGGCTTTTTATGCGCAGCACCTTTTGTTGTGCAGGCCGCAGATGACACCGCCAGCGATTGCAAGAAAGGCTCCATATTGGCCACATCCATGGATCACCACACGTGCTACACCAGCGGTGACAAGGCGCCTGATCAATACACCCGCGAGGAAAATGCGCTTAAAAACTGGAAAGCCAAAGGCTTGCCAGAACCTGACGTAGGCGCCCAATGGGTCGAGTTCAGCCGCCATTACGTGCTGGTCAACCGCGCTAACGCAGTGATTAAGCAAATACGCGCACTGGATGGCACGGTGGTAAGCCAGTAAGTCAACAGGAAAGGGCCGCTGAGCACAGCGGCTCTGCCGTGACGGTGGGCCGTAGCACTTTTTTTATGGTTGATTGTAAAATGCCATTATTCGCATGTGTCTGGCATGCCAAGGATTGATGGCTGAGGAAGGGGGGGCAAGACGCCGTCTTTTGCCTTACTTACAATGGATACGGCAATGATTTTGGTCCATATTTTTGTAGCGGAACATAAGGCGTTAAAGAACCTTAATATTCCTATTAATGGCAGTTTTAACTGCACTTACAATCTGGGTTGTTTAAAGCTGTTTAAAAAAGAAGAGACGACGTGGTTTTACAATGATCATCATTGTACGGCCGTGATTGGGCCTAATGGCGCGGGCAAGAGCAGCTCACTGGAAGTGCTGGAGTTGCTCAGTGGTGAGAGTGACTCCAGAGCGCTGGTGGTGTTTTTTGATCGTGTTGAGGCCCGCTATCACTTATGCAAGATCAACATGACAATTGACGAGCTGGGGTGGGTCGAGTCAGATGCCGAGATTTTTCATGTGCCAGACAATCAGTTGTTTCTGTTCGATAACAACTTGCATGTTGTAAAAATCAATACGCTTTCCGGTGAATACGGTGGATTGAATTTCTCCAAAACCAAGACCCCGAAATTCATTCATGATTTAAGTGTTCGGGAGAATGTGAAAAGTACGCCCCGTAAAAAGCGTTACTTTGAGAAGCTGTTAAGTTATTTCAATAATGCCTCTGATCGTGATGAGTTCATGGAACGGGTCAGTTTCGAATTCACGTTTTCATCGTCTTCCTTGAGTATTGTTGAGCGTGTTGTTCGGCGAGACCCAGCAACGACTAAACACAGTGATGAACTGCTTTCCAAATGGGAACATATCGATTATTCACCCGTATTGAGTGAATTGAGTATCGGCGTACCTAGCGTGTTCCAACGCCTGTTGGGTATGAACGTACTCTCGATCCTCAGTGCACTCAGTAAAGTGTCGGGCGCACAAGACGATGTTTTGTCTCGCTTGCTTCATCAGTACAGTGTTGTGATAAGGGATAACGCTGACCGCTTGAGCGTCTCTAATTGTTTGAGGCGAGCGCTGCAGCAGATGGCCTATTCAGAGTGGGTACGCTTTTCCAAAAATGGACTTCGCGTCGAACACATGAATAAGGTGCTGGAAGGCTATCTCAATATATTTGAACGGATAGCCACCCTTATAATTGACCATTGTTATGACGGAGAATATCTGAACTTGCGCAGGGTCAAGACAGATGACTATGCGACCATCGAAGAGTTGACCGAGGTCATCCAGCGATTGCCTGCAAATATCGCTGCAAACATAAAGTGGGGTTGGCGAGGAATTAGCAGTGGAGAGCTGGCACGTGCGCATGTATTCTCCGAGAGCTATCACTATTTAAAGACGGCCTCACCCCAAGCCAATCATATTTTTCTGCTGGACGAGGCCGACCTCTATTTACACCCCGAATGGCAACGGACGTTTTTGCATGAGTTTTTATCTCACCTCGGGTACTTGGAGCAGAGCCGAGGTGTCAGAAAGCCTCAGGTTATTATCTGCACCCATTCGCCGATCATGATCAGTGACTTTTTGCCTGACGATATTGTGTCGCTCGCCAAAAATGAAGACGGCGATATTGAAGTGATCCCGTCCTCTGGATTTGGTAATAGCATTGCCGATATTTATATGAATGGCATGCACCTGACATCGACCTTTGGTGAGCACGCACAGCGAAAAATCGCGCACTTGTTGCAGGCAGCCAAACAAGGGCAATTAACTTCCCAAGACCGCACGCTGATTGAAAAACTGCCGGGCACGCCTATCAAGAACTATTTTCTCTATCATGATCAAAATCAATAAAGTCTACGCGGATGCATTCATCCAGGCGTACGTTGAGTACGCTTTGGAAGATGTGCTGTATCCCAAAATAGTTAACCTGCTCAACAAGGTCCCTCTCGACGAGCAGGCCAAGGTGCGAGGGGTGTTCACTAAAGACTACTTGAGGGGGCTGTTGATTGCTCCACCCGCGCTGTTTGAAACCAAAATTGAAGAACTGTTTGCCTTGTTTCCGATGCTTGCCGAACGGTATTGTTACGCCTATCTGCTGAGGGAATCGGACCTGGTGTTCGATGCCGTTAACCTCGATATCCAGTCGCCGGCTGGCAAAGCTACTTTTGATCTGGCTGTGAATAAAGCCATTGCCGAACTGCGGATTTTAACCACACGCTACACGCTGTGTTTAACGCCTCATATTCTGGAACAGTTGGAGTCCGGCCTGGCGCGGCATAAAAAAAAGCGCTACCTGTGTCGGTTAGAAAACGCCAAGCGCGGTCACTCGCAAGTTACCGACGCCGATAAAGAGCGCTTTCCAACCTGGATACAGGTGTTCAAAGATTGTTTTGATTACGAAGCTGTCTCAGAGCGATTTGGTATGGCGATTACTGGCCAACTCGCCCTGACGGTCTGTCCCTATTGCGCGTTGGAGGAGATCCAGACGTATTCCGCTATTTTGGTACGCCCTGACCTTGATCATTTCTATCCCAAGACGCGCTTCCCGTTCCTGGCGATTTCTTTGTTCAATTTGATCCCGGCGGGATCGATCTGTAATCAAAAACACAAAAGAAACAGCTCCATGCTCGGCCACATGAATCCTTATATCGACAGCCTTGAGGGCGCGAGTGTGTTCAGGGTCGGGTTTGTGCCTGACGGTAACGAGGCTCAAACGCTTACCTTTGATGTGGTGCCACAAAATGACCCCTTCAAGGATAAAAACATCGAGCTTTTCAAAATCAAGGGCCTGTACAACGGAAATGAAAATTTGCGCGCCTGGTATCTCGATACCTATAAATTGCGAGAGTTTTTGAAGGGGCAGGGAGTAGAACTCAGCACGGTGAACTTCAACTCGCCCCTCCATGCCGCGGTGCTTGATCTGGGCCGTCCCATTACTAAAGTCTCAGCGCAAAAATTTAAAGTCGAGGCCATCAACGACCTGTTTGAACAAGCATTGCAAGTGGTTAGCCAGCCTGAAAATTAAGAGCTACGCGCGTTGTCCTCTTCGCGCTGTAAGACCCAACAACCCATCAGCTGTGAATGATCTGAATATGTTGTAACTGCCCGTTTTTCATAACAAAACGCGTACCGAATAGGGCATGACGCTGAAGCTTGATATCTACACTTTTTAATCATTGTGCAGTTCAGGAGTCCGATCATGCCCCACCATTTGCATCACCATACCCCTTCGCTCAGCGCTTGCGATCCGCGCGGTTTAGAAGTGCGTTGCGTGGCATACCACCGTCGTTCAACAGCGCAACCTCCTGAGGCACGTATAAGCCGGCAGTCTTACACTGCTTCAGGCTTTCTATGTGAACAATGGGACGCGCGCTTGGGCGCATTGCACGACAAAGACCCGAGTATCCAACCCAATCAACTGACTGTTTTCTCACTCTCGGGCAGCGTGTTGTGCTGCCGTAATGTGGACCAAGGGCCGCGTATTGTCTGGGTAGGGTCGAGTCATCAGGTGCTGGATCGCTGGGATGGTGCTGGCACCCGACACCGCTATGAATACGATGCGCTTGTGCGTCTGACGGCGGTATTTGAACAACCCGCCAATGCGCCGCAGCCAAGGTGCACAGAGCGCTTGAGCTATGCCCAAGCAACCGCTGAAAAGGAGGCGGGCAACGGCTGTGGCCGTTTGCGCCGTCATGATGATCCCGCGGGGACGTTACTGTATGAGCACTACGATCTGTGGGGAAACACCACGGCGCAGTCGCGACGATTTTGCCGGGATTTAGCTGGGGAAGTGGACTGGCCCTTGTCGCCAGCGCTACGAGATCTGACGCTTGAAGACCACACTTATGCCACTCAATGGCAATACGGCGCCTTGGGGCAATTAATGGTTCAGACAGATGCCAAGGGCTATCGACAAGAGCCACGTTATGGGGTGGATGGTTTGTTGGCATCGCTGGCGGTCACGTTGAATAGGGGGGTGAGGCGCACGGTGCTGCAGCAGCGTCATTACAGCGCCAGCGGGAACGTTGAGAGGGAGTATGCGGGGAATGGCATGCGCAGTGTGCTGGCTTACGATGTGGCTACGGATCAGTTGCTAAGGTGTACAACTTACCGTAATGGCCAGCTTGATTTGGCCTTGCAGGACCTGAGTTATACCTACGACCCCATTGGGCAAGTACTGAGCATTCGTGATGCAGCACAACAGACGCAGTGGCTGGACAACACGCAAATCGAGTCGTCCTGTACCTATTCATACGACACGCTCTATCAATTGATAACGGCGACCGGACGTGAGAATGCCCATCAAGGCCACGGTCCGGGCTTGCCGGGGCGAGTGGATTTCGGTGCGAGTATTGCCCAGCGTTGCCGGCACTATCGCCAAAACTACACCTACGATGCAGGCGGCAATCTTGTTTCTCTGCGTCATGTGCCCACGCAAGGTAGCGGCTATACGCGGCGCATGAGCGTCTCAAACACGAGCAACCACAGCTTGGCCCAGGACGCGGATTTTTCCTCGTTACCACGGTTAGGTAGCGGGTTTGATCTCAATGGTAACCAGCAATTTCTTCAACAAGGTCAAGCCTTGCACTGGACGTTGCGCGACCAATTACAGCGTGTGACTCAAGTGGTTCGCGAGGATGGGGCAAACGATGACGAAGTCTATCGCTACGATGCAAGCGGCCAGCGAATACTCAAAGCACGCGTGTATAACGCTCATCGAAAGGTTCACCTTTGTGAGATCCGCTACTTGCCGGGGCTGGAGATCAGGCGCAACAGCGCCACAGGCGAATGGTTGAATGTTGTGACGGTAGAGGGCGACCTTGGCAGCGTTCGAGTTCTATTGTGGGAGCAAGGCATGCCTTCAGGTATGCAGGAGGGCCAGATGCGTTACAGCCTTTCGACGCATTTGGGCAGTCGCACATTGGAGCTGGATCAAGACGCGCGTCTGCTTAGCCAGGAGGACTACTACCCGTATGGCGGCACCTCATGGCTGGCTTCTAAAAACGCCATTGAAGCCACGTATAAAACGTTGCGCTTTTCGGGCAAGGAGCGCGATGCCAGTGGCTTGTACTACTTTGGTTATCGTTATTACGCGCCCTGGCTATTTCGCTGGATCAGCGCTGACCCGGCCGGTGACGTTGACGGTTTGAATTTGTATTGCATGGCGAACGGTAACCCGGTCAGTCGCAGTGACGCCCAAGGCTTGCAAAGCAATGATGTGGCGGCCCCCAAAAGCCGCACAGTGTCCTTGCGCAGCTTTACTGCACAGGTGTCGAGTGTGGTTCGGTCTCGGGTGCAAATCGCAAGCTCGGCGGCCATTCGTGACGCCCTGTCGACCTACATCAGCAACGCCTTGAGTACAGGCCTGGATGTTGCTCTTTTTGAGGGGGTACAGCCCACTGCGGCACTTAACAACGCCTTGAGAAGCACGGTGGCTTTACTTGATGCCCTCGCCATGTTGCATATGACGAGTGGCTTATTGGGGGAATGTAGTGCGCTGGAGCCCATTCATTGGTTTTGCAGTCGCAGCTTCCTCCGATCTAGGGTTTGAGCATCGCGCGGACGTTGAGGCGGGGGACACAGCCCTCGTGTGGGACCCGGTGGCGCGACAACGACTTGGTGGCCATCTGCGTGCTTTTTCACGCGAAATAATGCAGCAGGCGCTGCGTGGCCTGGGTGATAGCGCGTCCTGGGGGCAAACACCGGTTGGCGCAAGGGTGCCAAGAACATTGCTGGCCTCTGCGGCCTATGGTTTGGCAACGGTGCCCAACGCCATTTTTTCTGGCGCTATACCTGCTCCGCTGATCCCTAATATTGGCCCCCTGATAGAAGCTTACGATGCCGCAGCAGGCTCCATTATCCGCAGTGGCCATTCCTCGGTGCGGCTTGAACGGCATCAACAAACCCTTCAACTCCCTCCTGCGATCGACACGCTGCACGGCGGACTGAGTCGAATGTTCAATCAAACATGGACGTATTGGGCGGGTGTGGGGATTGAGGCGGTTGCCGCCTATGCCACAGGCTCACCTCCAGATGCGCAGAGCGCTCGCACGCGCACTTGGGTGGGGGTTGCGCGTGGCATCGTATCGGCAATCACTGAGGTGCGGGGGATACTCTTGCAAACTGCCAGAGCGGGCTTCAGCAATATTTCACGACTGTGGCGCCCCACTCGAGCGTGAAATACCCCTTCCCATAAGAAGGGCCAACGAAAACTACAATATGACCACCTTTGACCGTGACCGCAGTAATAGCCTTTTTCTTCTATTGCGTAAAACAGGTCTGACGTCATGTCATCTTTACATCACCACACGCCGTCACTGACGGCGATTGACCCCCGAGGTTTGAGCGTTCGTAGTGTGGGCTACTACCGCAAAGCGTCGCAGGAGGTCCCTCAGTCCCGTATTCATCAATCACTGTATGGCGCGAATGGCTTTTTGAGCCAGCAGTGGGACCCGCGTTTAGGCAGCCTGCGTGGCACGGCGCGCCGCGCATCGCCGCCTAATCAGCGGGTTATCTCAAGTCTTTCAGGCCAGCCGTTGCGTATCGACAGTGTGGACAGCGGTTGGCGGATTGCGCTGTTTGGGTCGGCATTACAGCCGCTTGACCTCTGGAACGCACGGGGTGCTCACCAGCATTTCGAATACGACACACAGTCCAGGCCCAAGGTCATACATGAACAGCGCAGTGATGAGCCGCTGGCGCGTTGCATTGAGCGTTTTGTGTATGCCCACACCGACGACGATGACGCCAAAGGCAATCGCTGTGGCCGGCTTATTCGCCATGACGACCCTTCAGGCAGTGTTCTCCATGAGGAATACGCGTTATCGGGCGTGGTGACGCTTCAATCTCGACGTTTTTGCCTTACGCCTGAGAAGGTTGACTGGCCTGAGGAGTCCAGCCTTCGCGACCAGCAACTGGAACCTGAGCGTTACTCAACAACTTGGCACTACAACGCGTTGGGAGATGTAATTGAGCAGTTGGATGCGCAAGGTAACAAGCAGCAAATCGATTACGGCGTAGCGGGTCAGCAAGCCAGTGTTTATCTACGTCTTAAAAGTGGCAAACGGACGTTATTGGTTGATCAGTTGACTTACAACGCCGCAGGCCAGGTGACGGCTGAACACGCAGGTAATGGTGTTGTGACAGAGGCCACCTATTCTGAGAGTGACGGCCAATTGCAACGTTTGGCGGCGTATCGCAAGGGCACGCGCCGAGCCATGCTCCAGGATCTGGTCTATAGCTATGACCGGGTCGGCAACGTACTGAGTATTCTTGATAATGCTCAGCCCACTACGTGGGCAAACAACTCAACCATTGAGGCGTTAAATACATTCACCTACGACACCCTTTATCAATTGATCAAAGCCACGGGCCGAGAAAATGCTCACCACGCAGGTGGCAGGACGCTACCTGCGGCTTTGCTGCCGGGTTCGGCTGACCCAACGTTGCTGCGTAATTACTCGCGCCACTATCACTATGACGCAGGTGCAAACCTGGTGCAGATGCAGCACGTCCCCTCATCGGGTCAAGGCTACACACAGCGCCTGTCTGTAGCGCAAAACAGTAATCGCGCACAGTGGGTAGTGGACCCTGCATCGCCAGCGTCACACAGCGACTTTGATCCCTGTGGAAATCTTCTGGCGCTAACCCGCGGCCAGGCCATGGACTGGAATGTACGCAATCAGTTGCAGCGGGTAACGAACGTGCAACGTGATGAGGGCGAGGACGACGACGAAACTTACTACTACGACGGCCAAGGGCTGCGTACGATCAAGCGTCGAGTCAGTCGCGCCAAGGCGCTTAAGCATGTGAGCGAAGTACGTTATTTGCCAGGGCTTGAGCTGCAACGCAATCAAGTAACGGGGGAGCAGTTAAGCGTGTCTACGCTGCAAGCGGGGCGTAGCAGCGTCAGAGCACTGAAGTGGGCGCAGGGATTACCCCAAGGCGTTGAAGATGAGCAATTGCGTTTTAGCGTGTCCGACCACTTAGGCAGCGCTGTACTTGAGTTGGATGAGCAGGCGGCACTGCTCAGCCATGAATGTTTCTATCCGTTTGGAGCAACGGCGTGGCGAGCAGCTAACAGTGTGTTTGAGGCTACGCTCAAAACCCGGCGCTATTCAGGCAAAGAGCGGGATGCCACAGGCTTGTACTACTACGGGTTTCGTTACTATGCGCCCTGGCTGCACCGCTGGGTCAGTGCTGACCCGGCCGGAGATGTCGACGGATTGAACAGGTATGCCATGGTCGGCAACAACCCGATGAGCCGGGTTGACCGTAGCGGCCTGCAAGACGAGATTCCCCAAGGCTACCGAGTGATTGCAGGCTTGTCCCTGATCGTCTTGTTTGCCCTGCTGGGTTTTGTTTTGGGGGCATTTTTTGATGCGGCGGTCTCGGGAGCCAGTGTGGGAGCGTTGTCGATGTCCGTCCTGTTTGTCTTGAACCGCTTACAAGAGTTCATAGCACCGGAGCAACAGCCACTGTTGAGTCAGAGTGAGGCGCAAGCAGAGGAAATTGAGTTTGCCTCGGATGTGACTAACGACGCCTTGAAGCTCGCTCAGCAAGGCGGCTTGAGTAATGCGGAGACCGTCAAATTGGTGAACTTTTTCTACAACAGACGAAGTTCTGCCGACCTGGGGTTAACCATGGCGATTCATCCCACGGCCTCCGGTGATATTTACGGGTATGTCGGACCTATCGCCACCAAAAACAGTTTGCTCACGGCGGTGTCGACAGGCAGGCCACCCAGCCAAAAACTAAGACAGCTGGGTGTACACAGCGTTTTGCTTCGTGCGCGCAACGTGTCCCAAGCCCCCAGTACCTCGGTCCTCGGTGGCAGTGGCGCGCACGAAGTCGTTCCGTTGACGAAACTGTCGCGTCAGCGCCTGCAAAAGCAAGCTGCGCATCTGCCAAGTTCAGAGCCTCAGACCTCTGCCCAAGCGCTAACCGAAGAGCCTGCGGCAATAAGTGTTGACGATTCGGCTGTCGCTCACCTGCTTGTAGGGGCCGAAGGACGCAGTATTGCTTTGGCCATCAGTCATGTTCGTCAAGGGCGTTTCCGCGCAGTCAACTGGCATCAACATGCGGATGCTCTGTGGTCTGCTGATCTGCACGGATACAGGCGCACGCGTGGGCGCGGGGCGTATCGATTGATGTTTGAGCGCCTGGGCGGTAATCGCTACCGGGTGGCCGGCATCCGCAACCCGCACTGATGACCAGCGAAATCGGTTTAGCCGGCAACCGCCATGAGCATCTTTGACGGTTGCCGGGTTGGGCCATGTTGGCTAGTCGCTCGGGAGATTCTGCTCCAGGCCGTAGGTGTCGTTTTCGTCTTCTGAAATGGTGTACCACGTGCAATAGGTTTGCCGGCTCAAATCGCCGCGCGCATTGAGGGTGTGCGTTGGACGACCCAACGCATCGTAGAACACTTGATCGCTGTAACCGCTCTTGCGCAGTGACTCATCCTTGATGTAGCGATGCTGGTCGGCGAAGTAAGGGCGATAGTTGCGAATGGCCAGACCTTTGTTGTTGTATTCGACCCTGCTACTCACCCGCCAGCGCCGTTCACTCTGCTCAAGCGCAGGCTTGCCCGCTGAGTCCACTTCAAGTGCTCCGTCGGTATTGACCTTGTACGCAATGCCGCCAGGGGCTAGCTGCTTGGTTTGCAGGAGTCGGCCAAACCCATCGCTACAGCTCAGGTTGATGCGGATAAGGGGAGCTGGCTCATCGGCGTTGGCGGGGTATCGATCTGCCTGCAACACGACTGAATGCACCGGCTCACGCTGAGTTTTTTGTAGCTGATCATAAAACTGCTTATCGCTGGGGTTACCCATGTCCAGTGTCAGGTTGCGTGCATGCTCGCGAACGTATCCGTTGGGCAGCAAGTAGCCTTGAGTGATCCAGTGCAGACGTTGGGCAGAGGGAGGTACATACCCCATCCAGCTGAACGGGTTGTAGAAGCTGGCGGTGGCAGCGTTCAATAGCGCGCTTTCAGGGTTTTTGATTGCGTTGTCCGGGCTGTCGTCTTCAGGGGGGCGGTAGTCTGACAAGGGCTTGAAGCCTGCGGGCTGACCGCGTTCCTGACCGAAAAAACTGGTGGCGCGTAATTGGCCAAACGCGTCATACCGTGCTTGTTGCTGAGTGCCTTGCGGGTCGGTGATGTTTACAGGCAGTAACAGTCGATAGTCGTATTGGACTTTCGTCATGCAGCCATCCGCGGTTTTGACAGAGGCGATCTGACAGTAGTAGCGATCGTGCTGGAAATGGGTTACGCCATGACTTTGGGTTGGGCGAACACCGTATGCCCGGTAAAAACCTTGTGCGGCGTTGTAACGGGTAAAGTTTTTTTTGATAGACCAAATGGGTGTCGCGGTCGCGGGTTCAGGTAAAAACAGTGACATCCGATGATAGTGCGCTTGCGTCAGAGCGCTCTCCAGGTCGAAAGGTTCGGCGCCAGGCAGCTGCGGGATGTCTTCGTAGGCTTTAAGCGAATGCTCATCAAGTTCCGCTGTTTCAGTGTGATCGGCCAAGGCCTGAAAACTGGCTTGCCCGGAAGGGAGCGCTTTAGAGGCTTGAACACCTCGGTAATATTGCGTAGACAAACTTACCAATGTGCGTTGCGCTTGAACTCCCAGAGGCGCGTCAGCGTGCTCATCAATGAAGTGCTCATAACTGATTCGCTGGGGGGTCAATGCTTGGGGGGTGTTGCCTTTGGCAAGTACCAGAGCGTTGGTTCGCTGCCGGTAGGGCAAGTGCAAACGCCAACGCTGAGGATTGTCCAGATGAATCGACTGGCTTCTGGTCTCTGTCAGGTAATACGACTGTTGCGCTGAGTCATGAGTGTCCTGCCACCACTGTGCCTGATAGGTATCTGTGAATGGAGAGGCATCGAGAGGTGTTTTACGGCGTGCGTAATGTACCGTGACGCTGTGCGTCAAATCGCCATAAGCATCCCAGCGCAAATTGATCGTGTGCTGGCAGGCGGGATCAGCGGCCTCACGTTCGTAGCGGTAACTGATGGTCTCAAGGTTCAGTGCCAGCATGGAGGCGTGATTGTTGACCTGGCGTATCAGGTAGCGCTGCTGGCTGACTGAGTAGGGGACGGCTGTAGAGCGCGGGTCTTTGGCGGCATATACCTCTTGGCGTAATACCAAGCCAGCCAGTGCATGATTGATCTCCTGCACAACGTCCGCGATACCAGAGGCTTTAATGAGTGTGTCGTGTGATTGATCGCCGGACAGACGGCTGAATGCTGTGTACCCCAGTGGATGAGCGTTTGCATCCAGGCTGAAGTAATCACTGCGCAGCAGGTCCGTCGCCTTGCCGGTGTGGAACCAGGTTTTGCTCATGAGAGGTTCAGTGTGCTGAGCAGTTGTGGTGAGAGTGGCGGATTGCTGCGTATCTGTATCGGTCTCTAGCAGCAAGCCGAAGCCCTGGAACTTGCGTTCGTGCCCATTGTAATAACCTTCGCGGTATTGGAATCGCCGGGTTAAGCGGTTGCCGCTTATGGCATCGTGTTGTTGCTGTTGGGTCACCAGATGCAATGGGAAGGGGACACCACAAATTGAAGGCTTTTTTGCTTGTGAGCGCTCTTGTTTTTCGTCCAGCCACTCTTGGGCACTGCTGCGGTAAGTCAATGTGCCACTGGCGCCCATATTGTTATCGCTGGCAGTAAGTAAATATGGCTTGCTGCTGACAAAGTCGTAACGCCAATGTGCAGGCGTGGCATGGGGGATCGACACAATCAGGCTCGAACATCCCAACCCTTGAAGGTCTGCGGTGCTGACCCGGCAGCTGCTGTCATAACGCGCGCCTTGAGGCCATGGCAAATGCAGGGGGGAGGCTTCAAGGCCATTGCCAAACAGGTTCATGAAAATCAACGCGTGTTCGGGCTCAAGGTAAATCAAATCCACGGCGCCTGAGCCATCCAGATCAGCCATTACAACCCGTGAAGCATCAAACTGCGCGTAACTGAAAGGCAGGCGGGCAAACACAAAGCCCTTGCCGAAACGCCCGCGACCCAGGTTTGGCCAGCACTTTACTTCGTTGTGGCGAATACGAATCAAGTGTTGTTGCCCGCTACCCAGAATGTCGCTGAAGGCCACCAGTTCTGAGGGTGAATGACCGATTACTGGCAGCGCATCATCATCCACTGGGTGAGGGACTTCACGCCCAGGCGTAAACCCCTGATCCCCTTGATTGATGTAGAGCCGGACACTGCGGGTACCAATAAGGGCAAGGTCGTGAATACCATTGCCCATCAGGTCGGCCAGTTGCCCCTGAGGGTGAAAGAACTCCACGGGAAGCGCCGCGAACGTCGCGAAATCCGACCAGCGCCTGCGCGAGTTCAAAGTGAAAAAACCACTCATGTCGGGTTGGGCGAGGATCCAGTCCAACTGCCCATCACCATTGAGGTCGGCCAACCGCTGGCGCAAGGATTCACGGCTATCGCTGACAGGCATCGTGGGCAACGTTTGCAGCGGGCCGTACACCACCGCATCGGTGTGAGCCCCATGAGTGTCTCTGACGGGTTCACGGTATTGCCACAGTCTGTCGTGACCATAAAGCACACCCGGCAAGCCGTCACTGTACAAGTCGACCATTTGATAGCGTTGCCCATCGCCTGGCCCTTGCAGGGCTTGAAAAGGCAGATACCGCGCCGGGTCAGCCGTTAGCTCGAATGAGCTGTAGGTCAGCTCCAGCGGCGGCCAGTACTTGGTAACACCCGCCGCATCGAAGGCTTGGCTATGGAACGCGCTCAGAAAGCTGGCCCCCAGCCCGCTGGTTTTATATTCAAGGAGCATGCGCTTTACCAGCACAGGTTCTGGCCCCAGCGCTGTTTCCAGGGGGAAATAATGGAACGTGAGAATTTGTTTGCACAGGCGACGGCTTCCCAGCTCAAAGCCGTACACGTAGCTAAAAAACGGATCGGGGCGTAACTGCCACGTTTGTTGCTCGGTGTAGCCCGGTACTTGGCTCAAGCTGGTTGAGCGTTCCCCGTAGTCAAACCACATTTCAAAATGCCATTGTTTGTCGGCGAGCACATCAGATGACCACAACTGTAGGTCAGACGTTGCCTGGAGGTTGCCGTAACAAATCCGTTTCAGATAGCACTGGCTGCGGAAGTCACGAGGCAGCTCAGCCTCTGCGCTCGGAACCTCACGTTTATAGTCGTAGTAAATCTGTTCACCGAGAGGGGACAGACTTTCTTCAAGTAACCACTCCGCGACATGTTGCACTGCACTGTGGTCAAAGCACCGCGCGCTGCGGGTTTTGCCATAAAAGTGCAGGGTTCCATCGGCACTTTGTACCAGCCAGAACCCCCCGGGATCGGCGCTGGACGACCAGTGTTCAACGCGCGAAAAGGTTGTTTCAACGCGTGGAAAATAGCGTGTAACGGTAAAAGAGGTGTTCAGTTGCAGGGTGTTGAATTGTGTCGTTGATGTGGTTTTGACGGTCCCTGCCTCAGTTTTCTCCGGACTCAGTTCGCCACCCCCGGGGCCGACATACGCCTTGTCTGCATCATAATCAGGTGCGCCGCGATCGGTGTTGCGCCTGATACTGCCGGGTGATGCTGTCCAGCCAAGGCCAAAAGGTCCGTTACCCAGTGCACTGCTGTAATTGAGACTCAGGGTTGGGGCGAACCCCCGCCCTGAAGAAATGGGCAAAGGCACGCTGAATGAGGCTCCACCGGTCGCCCCTGTGGCACCCCAACCCGTACCGATGCTCTGGATGGCACCTCCGCCCTTGGGCAGCGACGGCATGAAAGTCTCAACGCTGGCGTGTTGTTGTGTCATACGCGCTCTCCTGCGCTTTTGGCGGTATAGCGCACATGAACGATGACGTCACTGAGGGAGTCGAGCATCGACTGCTGGGCGGCAGGGTTAGGGAACGACAAGATCCAGCGTGAGACTGCCCCGGTGTACTCGAACGGCAAATATCGATCGTCACCTTCAAAGTTGAGCGTGAACAAACCGTTGTCATTTAATCCGGTCGATAAAGCGATTTGCTCTCTGACACGCAGGTTGGGATAAGCAAAGTCAGCGTTCTGCGAGGTCTGAATCGTGCTGTAGGTTTGAGTCAAGGTGGCGCGAATATCTTCATAAGGACTTAGCGTTGCGGGGAGTGAGACGCTGATGCTTTTAATTCGTCGCAGGTAATGACCCGGATAATCGGCATCAAACATGGCTTGGGTTAGTTCAAATGCAACGGTTCCCCTGGTTTTCAACGACGCGCTGATTTCTGGCCACGACATGTTCAACGTGGCGGAAGTATCTTTTGCCTGCAAATGACGCAATGAAACCGTTTTTGTGATCTCCAGCGCGCGTTGATTGTGTTGAAGGTAGGCGGTGTGCATGGTGATAAGGCTAAGTTTTAGCGTCTCCCCTGCGGTGAACCCGCGGTGATGGTTATTCCAATTGGCTGTGTGAATGAATGTTCGACTCGACTCTGCCCGTTCGTACTGCCAGCACGCTTGTGCGTCCAGGCACAGCGCAAGTGCCGCGTCATAGGCCTGTAAATAAAATGTCGACAGCTGGGCGCTGAGCCATTGATACATTTGAGGCGCAGTGAATCGCTTATTAAGCAAGTCGTAGGCGATCTTGGCTTGACTGAGTGCGGTGGCTGTCGATTGCAATTGCAAACGGGTGCTATTGGATTGTTCGGCATACGCTTGAACCTGCGCCTTCACTTGTGACAACTCAAGACGTGACTGATCCAGCGCATGCTCCCACTCCTGCGCACGGCGGTTGAACAGTTCATTACGGTCCAGATGATTAGCATTGGCGCGCTTTTCATTGGCCAGCAGTTGCACGCCGGCCTGGACGGCATAGAAGCCACCTTCAAGCCGCCATCCGCCGTTGGAGGTGCCAAAAATGTTGGGAGGGATTATGGCCAGCCCTGCTGCGGCTTGCAGTCCAAAAGCCACGCTTTCTAACGATGCGCTGGTTTGCAGTTCCTGAGTCGCCACGTGTTCGGCAGAACTGATGCGCTCTTTAAGCAGTCGCTCAAAGTGGGTGATACGCGCTTCGACTATTCGTTGACCGGCTAATAACGCCAGTTGGTTTTGTTCGTCCACCCGAACACTGTGCGCGTGATGTTCGAGTGCATGTGCAGCAAGCTGCCAAACATGCTGGTGTTGCAACTCTACTTGCGCGGCCTGTTCCTGACGCTCAACCATTGACAGCAGACTGTTGCCAAACAGGATCAGGTTGTCGACAGCGGCCATCGCCTGCGCGTAGATCACGTGAAAGCGATAATGCCCCACATGGACAGGCTGGCGCGTGCGGCTCGACGTGCTCCCTGTCATGTGTCCTTGGCTATAAAGAGCAAGCAGCCCACGGGGTGCCAGAGGTGCGACATACAGCGGTATATGTAACGGTTTACCGGTTATGTCCAGATGCTGGCGCAGGTTGTGCAACCGCGCGTCAATTTTCTTCCAGCGCATCAAGAGGTCTTTATTTATAGGGGCGCACAAGTCCGGCGTGTCCAGAGGCATGTAGTGCTGCGCGCCCAGTGTGTCTCGTGCGAGAGGCGGCACGCCAGAATCAGGTTGCAATGCCATGCGCTCCGTCTCACGCAGGGCGCTATCAGGTCGGCTAGCCAATGTCGCCAGCGTAATAGTTGACCACGGCTCAATCTTGCTGATCTCTGGCAAGGGTCCAAGCAAACGCTTGGCGCGTACATACCAGAGCTTGGCTTCAGATAGGCTCTCTGCGGTCATCTGTCGATAAGCCGCATCTCCCCGATTGAGCAAGATATCGACGTACAACAAAAATAAAGCCTGACGAAAGTAGACCGGTGCGCTGAGTGCAATTTGATTTGGGTCCAGAGGGTTGTCGCGAGCATATCTGGGTTCTGAGTACGCGGGCGTCAGTGCTGTTAGCCCCCAATAGGCCTGGGTATGCGCCGCAGTTGGCTGATTACGGCTGGGGTCGAATAAGTATTTAAGCCATGACTCGGCCTCGGCATAGCGATGCTCGGTGTGTAAACGATGAGTAATGAGCCAAGGTAAATAAAGAAATAACTCCCATAAGTACTTGCCGTAAGCGCCATGAAAGTCGGCAGGTTTATGGGGGCCGCCAGGGGGGAGTGACGGGTCCATCAGGGGGAGGTTTGATAAGGAAAATACACTCGCCATATCAACATTCGCTGCGCGGGTTAACTTATCAGCAAGGCCGGTGTTGAGGCGTATGAAGGGCAGATTGAGGCTATTTGACGGGTCGGACTTTGGAATGGAAGAGGTGCTGAAATCCAAAAACTCTGCTGTGCCGTTGTCGGTCGATGCAAGGCGACTGATTTTAGGCCCCATAGGTATATCGCTTCGGGCGCGGGCATTGAGCGTCACCTCAAATGCTTTGAGCGCATACCCCAAAATGATTGAGTCGGAATCGTCGATATTTTGTTCTCGAATCAAGACGCCATGGAATATATGAATGTTCAGGGTGTCGGTTTGCATCAGCATATAAGGGTCTATGCTCAGCTGCGCTGTATGGATTTGGCCTGCTGTTAACGATGTCAATCCGCCTTCCAGGTTTCGGCGCATTCCATTGGGGCCTCCCACAAGGTGCGTATTGGTGATGTGCACGTGTCTTGGGTAGTGACTCGATGATTCCACTTGATGGGGTGTAAGTATTATTTGTCTGTAAGTCCGGTTAGAGCGTTTGATCCTAAGGGCCTTAAAGTGGATCGGCTGATGAGTTTGATCGCTACTAAAGGAAAGTTTGGCCGAGTAAGTGGTATCTTCCGTGGCAAATAAATGGTTGAAAAAAATCGCCGGTATTGTCAGGTCTTCAAGGTCATACGCTTCGAAGGCGTTACCGTTATATGACAGGTTTGAAACTCTTTCAGTAATGGATGATGATTCTTTTTTTTGCAGGTGGGTGATGATGTCGGGAAAGGCAATTTTTGTTTTATTGCATGTAATTGAAAGCGTTAAGCGCTCATTGAATACCGACTCAGAGTCGGTGTGACGTAAAGATAATGAGGAGTTCTTATATAAGGCAATGCGGCTTGCTCCCCCATTTTGCGGTACCTCGACAGCCAACGTGATGGTGAGGCTTGACGCTGCTTCTTCGGTGTGCAATGTGACGGTTTTGATAGAGGGAAAGGATGTGTCCAGCGAGGAGCTGATTTCCAGCGTTGATGTGGTTTTGTTAAATGTCAAACCAATACGCTCGGGCGTATTGTTGATATGGTCTTGTGTGCCGTTATAGTTCCATCTGTCTGCTGTGACATGGGGGGAAGTCAGGTTATGGGCTTTGAAACTGACAATGTCACTCGCGGGGGCATGGAACTGTAAGTTTTCTTCGTTATGTTTCGCAAATGTGATCAGGTAGCGATTGGCGTCCACCGCCAGGTAGCTTGGAAAAAAACGGATTAAGCTGCTAAGCGATCCCGATGAGACCAGTGGAGAAATATTAAACTGGCTGTCCATCTGTACGGCATGAGAAAAGTTAAAGTTTGCGCCATTGGTACGGTGATTGGCGTGCAGCGGTTGGTTTTGGGCATCGAAATGGCTTGCCAAACCTAAGAATAAAGTCGCGGGCGTCGTTTTTGAGTTCAAGACGGCGACCGTTCGGATCGAAGACATTAAATCTTGCGGCGTTAAAGCATTCAGTGACTTGCTGGTGCAGTTTTCATCAATGCACACTTGGGGGCAACTCCAACTCCCATCCAGTTTTTTATACGAATAATGCAGGCGTAATCGGGTGTAGTACCGGCCAAAACGCAAAAGTCTGTCAGGGTTCTTGTAGTCGATTTCACCGATGAGGGCGGGCAGTTCCTGGTGGCTGAATTGAGGCTTTGTACATTGGGCCCAAATGACGAACAAACGATTGTTAAAGCACACAGGGCGAATACTTTGTAGCGGGATATCCTCCGAAGCAGGGAGGGGGACATCCATCCAGTCTGACCATGCGCCTGGGGCCGGGTAGTTTAATGAGTCCTGCGCGGCTCGTTCAGTGGTTGTTGAATAAGTGGGTGAACGCATGTTCAAGGAGCGGTAATAATAGGTATTGCTGTCTTTGGACTTTGCTATTAAATAGTAGGTGCTGTCTGCCATGTTCTCGGCAGTGCCATCGATATAACCATTGATCGTGTGTAGGTTAATGATTTCCTCAAGACGCCCCAGGTAGCGTTGTACCGCGGTGTCGATATGGCTTTGCTGTAGGCGGGATTGATTTATATCATTTTCCAATTGTTGAAAAATGTCTGATTTATTCTGACGGAGCGCGGGGCTTAGATAGTTAGAAGGAAAGTGCCGCAGTTGCTGGCTTGCGTGCCAGACAGAATAGCTGTACAGGCTGTTTTCCCAAGTATGAATCTGTTTTGGGGTCATGCCCTGAATGTCGTAGCCTGGCTCAACGCCAAGAGAAATACTATTGATGTACTGCTGTAAACTCTCTGTCGCGCACGCCACTCGGCTGGTGGGAACGGACTGGCTGATTTGCACATCCAATAGCCAGTGCGTATATAACTCATCGGCTGTTCTTCCAGGCAGGAGTGTGTTGTCTGTTGGCGGTTTCCCACCCGCAGGATCGACTTCATGTAGATAGAAGGACAGCTGAGCGTCCCGTAATTTTTCATTGAGTTGCTGTTTGAGACCATGCGACATGTTCATTCTTGAACCCCTCTAGATATTAGGAAGTTAAACAGCCGTCGCCATGACAGCTTCGCCGACGCGTACCCACTCATCGCCTGGGGCATCCACGTCCAAGTTTGTCGCGGTCAATAATATTGCCGCTGACAGCCCTGTGGTATTGGAAGTGTGTTGGCATCGAACGATCCACTCCAGTTGTGCGACAGATTGAACCCGTGTCCAGTTAACTTCGCGCAGGAGGGATTGGATTTCACTGACGGCCCAGCCCAGTAATCGACTTAAGCGCAGACTGGTGTCGGTCTCTGTCGTGCCGTCCAGCGCATTGGCGAATTGTAAGTAATTTATTAGATCACTCTCTGTGATGGGGTAGGTTTGAGTCATCTGTTTGAGTTGTTGAAAAAGGTACAGTGTCGTGAATGTCAGTTTTAATTGAGCCTCTTTGTTATTCGCTTTATCCAACCAGTGCGGGTTTAGCAAAAAAACCTGTAGAGCCGCAGTACTGAGCGGCAATGCCAGGGCAGTAACGGCGCCAGGCATCGCCAGCAAGCTGTGTTTTAACTGCTTGCGCGTGTCAGAGTTGCCCAATGCATTGGCCATGTTGTACGTTGCGTGTTTGTAAACGGTAGTAAACAGTTCGCTCGTTTCGGGCGTGGTGGTGTCTTGGAATACCTTCCAGAGATGGCCTTTCCAGGGCAGCAGACGTTGATAGGCTTGCGATAAAAAGGGTTTCAGTGTGCTTACAATAGCCACTATTACTGCTGCTTTGGCTTGAGGCTCTTTAATGCCGTCAGCCAACTTCTCTGCCGCCGACTCTAGTCCCTGGAGTGATTTATCCGGATCAAGGTACTCGGGTAAGGACGGGAAGTTTTTAAGCAAACACTTGGCAAGTATTTGGCCTTGGGTAAACTTGATATTTGCTGACGCGAGCGTTGATTTTAAACTACTTCCAGGCATTTCTTCGTCCGCCAACAGGCAGCGTTCTAACTCAATAAAGGCGGCGTCCAGCTGCTGGGCATATTCATTTATGGCAGAGGGCGACTGTGACGTTTCAAGTCTTAATTGATGACGAACTTTTTGAATGCTGGTATCGGCCTGTTTAAACCACTGGGTGGCCCAGTCCATTTGCATAAGCACGTCGAGCAGGTCGGGAGCGGAAGGCGTCAAGGTACTTCGCAGCGTCGGGAAGGTCAGTTGTTTGCTGTGGCTGACACCGCCCAATAATTCAGCCAGTTGCACGCTTTCTTTGACTGATAAATTGAAAAGCATGGCTATCCGTGCCTGACGATAAAAGCTCGACAGGGTGAGCAAGTCTTTTTTGGGGGAGGGTATATACTTCTGAACCTGATTAGACAGTACGCCCAGTGAGTCTGGCGTAGGGCTGAGCGCAAGGCTCGCGCCGATTTTAGACAAACAGCTCAATGAATCGGGGTCAGGGCTGACAAGGTTTAAAGGGCTGTCGTCCAGTAGAAGTGAGGCATTGAACAGTTGATCGTTATTGAACACACGGTCATACAACGAAGCCGATTGTGCCTTGGCATGAATGGGCAGACGGTGCAGCAAGGCGCAAAATTCATCGACGTTCAGGGTATAGCGCTGACTTAAGTAACGGTAAACCCCTAATGCCCGTACGCTGTGTTCGTTGAGGGTGAAACGCGCAGAGAGTGATTGGGCTCGCACGGCACTGTGCAACAATAATTTTAAATCGCTGATGGACATGTTAGTCCAGCGGTGCAGCCGAATGACACGCTGCAAACGGTCAAGCTGTGTCACGTCAAGTCCAATCAGTTGCTGGGTATTGTGTGTTTTATCAAGGCGTATGCCCATCGTTAAAAAGTGGCTGTAATGTTCGGTGTCGTGTGGTGCTGATGTCGTTACATTCACTGATTTTATGGGGGTGAACGTTTCGACAGACAGCACTTCGTGTAGCGCTTCGGTATTGAGTTCGATTCTTTCCATGAAGTGCGAAAGCGTGCTCAGGTGTTCAAGCGTTGAGTTGAAGTTTTGCTGAATAAATAGGTCTTTTGTACGCTCGTCAGCTTCGGCTTCTGTGAGTATTTTGTATTGCTGCGGACTGAGTGCGGACAGTAATTTTTGAGCTTCCTGGCTGTTTTTTTGTACTTTTCCATAACCGGTGCCGGCCTGCTGATTTGTGGGTAACGTCGTGCTGATTTTGTAGTTTATTTCTCCCAACATTGGCCTGTAGTCTGTTAAACCCAATACGCATTGTTCGCGAGGAAGATAGAAGGGGAGCGTGAAGGGAAATCGCTTTTCTGCCAGCACCTCCTCGACGCTCCTGGTGCCATATACCGGTGTGTTATTCGCCAGATGCAATTGGATGTGTGTTTGTAAAGTCTCGTTCACCAGCGTTAGCATCGGGAGCCGGTGGTTCACCGCATCCAAGTCGATGACCATGTCTTTCAACGTCGGGCGACGTGCATCAAGGGTGTTTTTCGGGTGCAGCCCTTTTCCTGTTTTCTCGATGTCCAGTGCAAATAAATACAAAGCCCGCACATACGCAGCCGGAGAATCAAGTGCTGCAAGCGAATCCCCGGAGCACACTTCGCTGCCGGTATCTTCGAACAACGTGGCATAGGAGGCACCGTATTGTTCTGTGGCTGAGGTCTTGCGTTTACTGCGATTTTTATCCGTGGTTGAGTGACGTTGTTCGCGGTGATGAAACTCAATTTGCGCGGCATAACTGACAGCGGTCTCGTAGACCTGGCTGGCATCTTCATCACAATATTGAGAGACGCTTTCGATGAATTCAGACTTAGACAGGCGGACTACATCAAATATTGAATAGAGGCGCATGTGCTGCATGGCCGCTTCAAAGTTGAGTCTGCCAGGTGCGGGAGGACCTGCATTGCTGGCCAGTGACAATAGCAGTGCGGAAGGGCTGTGCATGTTCATGAACTCCAGTGAGCCAAGCGGGGTATCCACGAGGGCACTTGAAACTAACACTGGGATACACGTGGGTCGGGTCAGATCGTGCCGTTAAGTTATTAGGAGATATCGTTTATAGTTTGAAGTATTTTGGGTGTGCGGTTCTGTTCTGTCAGCGCAAGGTGAAGGACAGGTTGTAATAAAGGCAGGGCATGGCTTAACGAACTTGGTTGTTGGGTCGTCGCTTATATTTCAATAAGTCATTTGTTTTCTGCCTCGTAACGCCGCCTACTGGCCTGCCGGTTGTTATTTGAATATGGCTTCGTTGCCTTTGTGCGTAACTGTCACGCTGCGTTTCAGGCTGTCCTCAAGACTCGACTGCATATCCTTGACGCTGATGCCAAGAAGCTGGGACGACTCGATGTTTGACCCTCGGGTAAAAAATATGACCTCCTGGCCATGTTCTAACTGCGTGTGGATCTGACGCTTGGAGACCGGTGAAGGCGATCGTGAGCGATTTTTCGAGGATGAGGCCTGGACCCCGCTGTCAAAGCGGCCCTTTATCGAGCGATTGCGGCCGCTATGCCCAGCGCGCAAATTCTCGCTGGCACTGTTCATGTCGCGTAGCAGGGTGTGGGTGAGATCCGGGCTCATTGAGCTGCTCGCGTACTGAGTAATACTCGTGCCCAGTGAAGGTGCGATCGATGACATGACGGCGACAAATGATTTTTTGCTCAGCGCTTTATTTTTGTACCTTTCAGTGTAATTACGGATGGTCTCCCACGAACTACGGTGAGAAAGATCAGTCCCCTTCACCTTAATTTTGTTGGCGCTTGAGGTGAAACTGGGGCGCTTGAGCTTCATACCGCTCTTGTGGGCGCTGACTTTCCTGGGGTTGTGTTTTTTTCTATATTTCCACCTCTGGCTTATAGCCAGCCCACCTATGTCGATATGGGAGGCGGGGTTTCCGCCGACGAAGGCATAACGGTTGGGACCATCAATGTCGCCCGCCGGGTCGGGACTGAGCCAACGACCCGTCCACGGTTCCAGATATCGCGCACCGTAAAAATATAAACCGCTGGTTTGATCGCGCTCCTCGCCGGAGTAACGAAAGCGCTTAAGTTCAGCTTGAGCCGTGCTTTGCCCTGTAGCGAACAGGGTTGCACCGTTGGCTGCATAGTGTTCATAGGTGAGCAGGTTTCCCTCCCCGTCAACTTCCATGACCGCCGACCCCAGCATGTCGGCCAACTGGTAGCGTTCCTGTGCGGTGGGCAGGCCTGTGTCGGGAGCCGCATTGCTCCACTCCAGACGCTCAAACGTGAGGTGGTTGCCGTGCTTTTGGCGTGTACGCCGTAATTGGACCGAGCATTGGCCCTCAACGGTTAAGCAACTGACCTGCAAACTGCCAAAATCGAACTGGTCCTCAACCTGCGTGTTGCCTGCTGTGCCTGACACCGTTGTTTTGCGTCGCCGATAGGCGGCGCCAGAGTAGGAGAAGTAGTCGGCGCCTGCTCGCGCGTTGTCGACTGTTTCGCCCACGTTGATTGATGCGATCTGGTTATGCCAATTCCATTGGATTGGACGGTCATCAGGCGTTTTTACCTGATTACCGTTGTCGTCGAACCAGGTGCGTACCGCCGTGTCAGATTCGCCGGTTTTCAGTACGGCACCCCGGTTGGAGTCAGGTGCAACAGTCAGCTCAGCACACCACGCATTCGCCCCGGCGCTGAATCGCGTGGTGCAGAGGTTACCGCCATTGTCGAAGGTATAGCCCAGCGTGTAATTGGCAGCTGCTGTCGATGCAAAAAATGGATTGAAAACACCGCCCATGGCGTCGGCAAGGCTGAGGCTTTGCAGCGCAATACCGGTCGACTGAGTAAGCCGGTACAACGCATCGTAGGTGTAATCCTGATCAAGCGACACCCCCTCAGGCAGGGAGGGCACTGCGCCCTGCGCCTTGTTTTCAATATGGGTGACATTGCCGACAGGGTCGTACCAATACACAAGGTTTTGAAGGTCTTGCCCGTCTTTGGCGCGGGTTGTTCTGATACCAGTCATCTGCTGTGTATCGGGATCGTAAGCGAGAGCGACCGTTATGAACGGTGTATTTGCCGCGTTCACGCAGGAGCCGCCAATCTGCTGGCCGTGGATGTCATAGGCCAGCCCGGTCATCACCACGCGTTCGACTTCACCAGCGGCGGTGAACCAGGTGCCGTCTGGTAAGCCCGCCACGTTGTAGGCCACTCGCTGGACGTTTACGTGAGGATCAACCGTCGTTACCGTTTGCCCTAAGGCGTTGTAAGTGAATCGTGTCACTGATTCCGGTGATTTATCAGGCGCACCGGCCAGGTCGTCAGTGGCCATTTGACGCTCAAGATCGGAAAAAAGCCCAGGCCAATTGTTGGCCGAACTACGCCAGTCGGCGGTGTCCTGGTAGCGTGCACGCACCCGAACGGATGAGTCCATCGGCTGTCCGAGCAAGGTGTATGCGTTGTTTTGTTGGCGTCCCGCCCCGTCATAGACGATGAACGGCCGGTCGAACAGGTTGCGCTCAACGACCTGCTCGATGGGCGAATGTGCAGCGCTGTCGAGGCTGTCACCGTAGATCGTGCGTTCGGCTACCAGCGGCCCGCAAGTGAGCGTTCGGTTAGCATCGGGTCCCGGCCAGACTGACGTTGCCGTAACTCGGTGTCGGCTGTCGAAACTTGGAATCATCACGCATGCGCGGCCGTCGTGCTGGTAGCACAGCGCGCCGTTAATATCATGCAAGGTGCAGTAGGTCCCTGCGTCCGCATTGAAGGTTTTCAGAGCGTTGCCTGACATGCTGTAAACGGTGCGCGAGTTGACCCTTTCCTCATCGGATAGCCGTGGGTCAGCAACCGACAGCGCAAATCCCTGCACACTGAACGTGCGGTGGGTGGTGAGCATTAAGGGGGCATCGGGCGCTGTGCGCTCGACGCTGCGTACCGGATGGTCAAGGGTATCGAAGTGCACGGTTGAGGGGGTGGCATCAAAAGCGGCGGCTTTCAAGAGTGCATCGACCGCCCACGACGGCAACGTCAATTGTCCCGACAGGTAGTGCTGATAGTAGGGCGAATCTTTGATCGTATCGTTTTCGTCATAGGTGGTTTCTGACCATGGGCCGTAGTCCTTGCGTGAGTAAAACGCATCGCGTAAGGCACCGAAAGGTCGCGCCGCTCGCAACAGTCTGCCCAGTGCATCATGAATATAGGTTTCTGGCGGCCCTATGGAGTCGAACGCAGCAGGATCGGGTGGGTACAGGCACGTGGTGGCGAAGTAAGGCTTGTAGATCTCGAAAGCCTGGCCTTTATTGTTGCGGCGCACCCGGCCCGTACAGCGCCAGCGTGCGGCGGCGTGGCCAATGCTGGGTAAGCCACCACTCAGGATTGGCGCCCCGGTGGCGTCGCAAAGAATGGCGTCGCCGGGTTCTGCAAGGGTCCTGGTGTGTACGGCTCGGCCCATGCCGTCTTGATACGTGATGGCCATGCGCAACCCACTTGCAGGTGTGTCGGGTGTGGCCGCATCGGGATAGCGTTCGGCATCAAGGCTGATGGAGCCAACCGGGCCGCGGCCACTGACGTAGGCATGGTCGTCTGCGAAATAATAGTGAGCCGCTCCGCGTAAATAGCTGCTGGGGTCTGCTGTCAGGATTTCAAGGCTGGCTGGCTCGGGCCAGTCATACCAGGCAGTGTCGCTGATGGGCGAAAATCCTGTAGGGCAAACGACGCCGTTGCGCCATTCGTTGCCATGGTAGGACACCGCAACCACCTGGCCGAGGGGGTCTCGCGCCGTTTCGGTGGTCAGTCCATTCACCGTTATGCGGCGCGGTTCGGGGCCAGCGTAGTCGACGGCATCGACCGTTGTCAGGTGTGGCATAACATCGCTGTCGCGGCCACTGTGCTTGATACGCGTGACGAAGAGCCAATCTGGGTCGTAGGTGAATGCAGTAATGGTTCCCGAGCGAGCCGTGTCATTTTGGGCGAAGGCGTCGCGTGTTTCGAGTGGGCGATAGAATTGGCTGCTGTTGCCGTAATGGATGCTGTCGTGCGGCGCCCACCATAAACCTTCGAGCGGTGCTAAACGGTAGCCCGCTTGGTCGCTCAGAAAGCCTGTCAATCCACCCGGCATCGGTAATTCGGCGAAAAGGGCGGTGATGGCGGTATCGGCAAACGCCGCCGTTTCAGTGCGTACCATCAGAGCCTGCATGGCTGGCAATGGCGAGGTTGTGGGCGCGCCACTGTCCTCCAGATAAAACGTACGCTGCCAGGACAGTAACTGCGCCGTTGATCCTGGGGCAAGGCTAGTCCCGTAGAGCGAAACAGGCCCGGCAAGCGCCTTGATACACGCAGCTGCGATGGTGTCGAACGCGTAGTAGCGAGCTGCGAGCGTGGGGGCATCGAGGGCACCCGATTCGATGTGGTAACTGCGCTGGTCAGTCGCCAAACCGATCAGCAAGTTGTGTGCCGTGTCGCGCGCAGGCATAAAATCGGTCGTTTCGCACATTACGTATTGCAAGGTTTGTTCGTCGATTTGCTGGGCACAGTAACGTCGCGCATAAGCGATGGTGCAATGGCGGGTGACGTTGCCGTAGTTGTCCAGGTCAAGGGTGAGCGTGTGATTGATACGCGGATCGTGTGCGAGGCCATCGTACTCACTGTCGACTGTTTCGCGTTCATGGCTAAAGAACACGCCATAGGGCACGAAGTCTGGGGCTTGAAGGTGTTGTGGCGGCGTATCGGAGGGGGCTTGCAGCAACGTGACCGTACACGCCGACTGCTGCACGCGGAACGGTACGCGCTCATTGAGCACGGGGTCGAGCGCGAATAATTCGCGCCGTATACACGTGCCTGCGGCAATGATCCTGGCCTGACGCTGTGCTTGTGCGTTGGTATTTTCGTGGATGCCAAGTACGTAGCGTGTCTGTAACTGCGGGAAAGCCTGGCTGTCCAGGGCGAAAAATTCGCGCGCCCGAGCGGCTTGCAGATCCTCCTCAAGTTCCCAAACACCGAGTTCATACCACTCTCGTGTCAACGTCGGTGCGCCAATCTCACCGCCATCGGCTGCGCGCACCGACTCTTGCAGCGCCGCAGTGCGCCCGCTACCTATCGGCAGTGCCACGTCTGTGTGCTCAATCATGCCGAATCCACGGAACTCACGTTCGGCGGTGTCGTAGTAGCCGTGATGGTAGTTAAAGGTGGTGATCAGTTGAGTGTCCGAGATCGGATCGATGATTTCTTGTTGGGCGACCAGTTGCAGCGGGAAGGGTAAGCGGGTGACCCAAGGGTGGCCCGCGGCTTTGTCCTCAAGATAGAAACGGGTTGAGCTGACATAGCGCATCACTGTGGTGCTGCCCATGGGATCAGCAATGGTGCCTAGCAGGTACGGTTTGCCGGCACTGCAAAAATCGTAAACCCATTGCACGGCGGCGGGCAGTTCCTGACGCACCAGCAGACACTCGCTGACGCCGTAGACATTGGCGAATGAGACTTGGTCCGGTGTGGCAATGCACATGGGCAGTGCGATTACCCGCGGTACGGCGGCGAAGCCATTACCGCCAAGGCTGTCATAAATCTCGACGCGGTCATTGTGCACATAAATCAGCGCGGGGCAGCCGCTGCCATCCAGGTCGGCCCATTGCAACCGGGCTGGGTCCCAGTTCGGGCCGAGCCGGGGAGCGCCGGCCAAAACCACGCACGCTGCAAATGCTCCCCAACCCAGGCTCGGCCACAGCTCGATACTCGCATCACGAATTCTGAAGCGTTGCGGCGTCCCGGCGCCCATAAAGTCGGCGAAGCCCGTGAGTTCGGCTAACTGAGGGCCGCCTGAAATGGCAAGACCCTCTGGTTTGACAAGGGTGCGCGGCGGCAAAAAACCGTTGGTCCCAAGGGATTCGCAATACACCAGGTGCGTAGGATCGATCCGTACCCGGTCGTTCCGGCCGGTGCCTGACAGGTCGGCCAGTTCAGTTTGCGCACCGAGATCGTGAAGAATCCCGCGAGGCAGCGCCACAAAGCCCTCCCAATGCGGATCGGGCATTGATGCCATGCGCCAGTAGCCGGTCGCGTCGCCAGCAGCGCACACCAGTGCGCCACGCCCATCGCTGTTGAGGTCAAGCCACTGGCCAAGGTCTGAGCGTAACGGTGCGGCTCGGGGCGGTTCAGGCGCATAAGCCACCACAGGAGCGGTGGGTGCTTCTTCGGTCTGGACGGGCGACCAGAACCGGGTCGCGGCCTCATCGCGGTAGAGGATGCCAGGCAGTCCCTCGCCATACAGGTCAGTCAGCACAGTGAAAGGCGGGGCGTTTGCGCCGGGCATGGGATCGCCGGTGATTTGGCGCATTAAGTGAAAAGAGCCACTGTCGGGTGCATAGGCTGTGTAACCGAGCACAAGTTCGGGTAACCCTTTAACCCGATAAGGTTGGCCAGGCCGGTGTCGCCAGCCTTCGCAATGCACGCCGACCAGAGCGCTGCCGGCAGGATCTTCGGCGTACCGTAATGCGGTGACGTGAACCAAGACCGGCGTGCTCCCCCACACCTCATCAAAACGGTGGAACATGGCGATGTTGCGGCAAAGGCGATGAGTGCGGCGTTCAAAACCGGCGTTATAGGTGGAAAACGGATCAGGCCGGGCTGCCCAGCTGCGCACTGGCGTATGGGGCACGAGGTTGTCGGGGGTAAAGTCGTACTCGCCGTAATCGAAGACGATCTCGTAATGCCATTGCACCTTGTCGACGTCAGGCAGGTTGCCATCGGTTATCACGAGCGGGGCGCTGTTGCCGTAACAAATACGTTCGGGGTGGCGTAAGGCGCTGCGTAGACGTCCCTGTTCGTAAATGGCGCAGGTGATGTTGGCGGCATCTTCTTGCTTGTAGCTGAAGCTTTGTGCTTCGCCCTTGGTGTCTATCGCGAGCTGTTCGCACCACGAAAAAATACGACACGGATCAGACGGATCGCTAATGCGGCAAGCGTCGTCCAGGCCGAAATAACGCAAGGTGCCGTCGTGCTCGACGATGCGCCAGAAGGGTGCCCTGGCGCCATCGAGAAGGGTCCAGCGTTCGATTCGCAGTCCGTGATCCTCCTGGCGCGGTCGAAAGCGAAGCACATCATAGTCTGCACTGCCAAGGCTCAGGCGTGTCGCCCCGCCAACATCGGCGACCAACACGTTGTCGTCCAGCACAAACACGTCAGTGTCATCGTACTTGGGCACGCCGTGAGTGGTGCGCCGAGAGATGGCCGAACTTGACAGGGCGAAGCCCATACCTGCAATGCCTTGCCCACCCGTGGAGCTGTAGTCCAGCGACAGGTTTGCGCTAAGTGAGCGCGATTGGGTGCTAGGCACTGGAATATGCAGCGCACCCGTGCCCGTGAAACCGTTCGCCTGGAAGCGTTCGCCCATACCGCGCAATGCGCCGCCGCCCGATGGCAACTGAATACCGGCCTCAAGCCCCTCAACCCGGGGTGTGCCACTTACATTCGCAGTATCGTGCCCAGTACCGGGCCTGGCGTGGCCCTTGTTGTTCTGTGCCATCGCGTTCTTCCTTGTGCCGCGAGCGGGGTTATTGGCTAATCAGTTCGCCCCACCTATTAAGGCCGGGGCGTTGCGGGTCGCTAGCCGGGCACGTTTCATGCGGTAACTTGGCTTTTTTGGCCACTACGCAACCGCAATCAGCGCAGATTTTGTCGTTTAGACTCACTAGCGCATAGGCAGCCTTTTCGGGGTGGGTCATCAGCTTCGGGCAGGCAGTACAAGACGCCAGACGTGCGGCGTAGACCTCGTCAGTGACTGTTTGGAAACCCGATTTTGTCCAGGCCCAGAATGACTTTGATGCTTTGCTCACGAGTTCGAGGGTTGAGTGTTCTGGCGCTGAGGTCTGTTGTGGCGCAATGGCGATGGCCTTGGGCTGAGGGGGATTGTTTAGCAGAAAGTGAAGCATGGGCGGCGTTTCACGGCACACAAACAGATTGCGGGCATATTCGGGGTCTTGCAGAGCGCCGACCAAGACAGCTTCCGGGGCCGGGGCGCCGAGGCGCAACTCGCGGCCCAGACGCGCGCAGTCTTCGCTAAGTGAATGGGGTTGCTGGATCATCATGGCCTCACTGGCCATCGCGCTGGATGGCTCAAGGTTGAACAGTTCAAAATGCCGGTTTTGGGCGCAGCCGCGTCAGGCGGCTGCACCCAAGGGGTTGCTTTACGCGACGGTCAGTGAAGTTTTGCTCGCGCTCGGGTCGAGCGATGCACCATCCGCAGCGCGCACATTGACGACCGCGATGTCATAAGTGCCCGCTGCCAGATCAACGGACAGCACCACCTGCGCCGGATTGCCTGGGGCGAGCACCGCCGCGGTGGCGTGGGTGGCCGGTGTAATGCGGTAGTTTTTCAGGTTGGTCGCACTAAAAGCGCTCAGAGGGGCACTGAAGGTGAGAGTGAGATGCTGGCAGTCCTCGTCATAGCTGGCTGATGCAACCTTGAGGCTTCCCATCACCGGTCCACCGGCACAAGGCGGCAGTTCATCGCCGCTGACTGCTGCATTCATTACGCTGAGCAAACAAGTGAGCGATGCGCTTTCGTCACCTGCGTCGCCCTTGGCGATCAACGCCCTGAAAACTTCGCCCAATTGCTCGTTGGCCTTGAGTGTGGTGTCAGCCCATGCGGAGCCACCCTTGAGTACATTGCGCGAGAGTTCGCCCATGCCGACATACAACGCGCGGCCGCGGGTTAGATCGCCGTCTGGGTTGGCCACCAGGTTTGCCACGCCGAATGAGATCGCGGTGCATATCGCTGCATCATAGAGCGACCCAAGGCGTAATAACTCACCGCCGATCACGACGGTTTTCTGACCAAAGTTAGTGAACGCGAAGATATTGGCTCGCGTGCTGGTCCAGTCCAGGTAGCACCGTACATCCGGGTAAAAAGAGGAGAACAGCTGCGAGTAATACGCGGTCATGTCCTTGTTAGTGCTGTCAGACAGGGCGCGTTTAGGAATGTCGGGATCGAGAAGTTGTGCTTCCTGTTGTGGGGTGAACAGCATGGCGGCATCGTTGGGGACTGTGGTTGCCGACTCGGCGTGTGCAGCGAAGTTAAGACTGCTGGCAGCCGCGGTGGCGGTGATGGCGCTGGCTGAGCGGGCGCTGAAGACCGAAGCATGGGCCGCAGGGTACAAGGCTTTATAAGCGGGGGTTCCTACAACCGGGTCCGTAGCGGGCACCAGGTTGGGCTTCATCTTGTCCGTGTCCTGAAAGAGTTGCAGCAGGTAGTCGCCCGAGATAATGCCGTTGACGTTGATCAGGTGATTATCCAGGCTGCCGGTGAAGTCCTCGTATGAGGGAACATCCGTGGCAATGTGGTGTACGGCACCAGTGAAATTGCCACTGTCTACGCGGTGAATGGCCACGTCTGAACCGCTCTCGTTGACCAGTTGGTCGACGCCGGGCACCAGTTGATCGGCGCGCTTGAGTTTGCCGCTGCCACTCAGTAAGAACAGTTGATTGGGCGAGGCAACCACGGATTTACCGTCGTCATAAGTGATCAGGAACATCAGGTTCCCGGTGCCGGTCGCGCTGGGCGGTGAGCCAGAGCTGAAGTGGACGATCTGCTCTGACCAGGACCAGCCGTTATTGTTTTTGGCTGCGGCCAGAACGGGATCGCCAATGTTGATGTCACCGATAGCCCGCATACCGGAGGGGATTGCGACCGGTGTCTTGGCTGAGAAACAGGAACAACAGCAATAGCAGATCTTCCACTGGAAACCTTGTGCGTAGCAGTCATCATTGCTCAGTGGCAGGTAGTTACCGCTGCGGTCCAGGCACTGTCCGGTCTGAACCGGGTACAGGTTGTCTTTGGGATTGCAATTGGGAATGGGTTTGCCTTCCCAGTCGGTGCAGTTACAGATGGCATGGAAACCGGAGGTTTGTTGGAATCCGTCGCAATGGTTTGAATTGCACAGGATGCGCTCGGACGGGGCGAGACGGTCGACACAGCTTGTCATGTTGAATTTCCTCTCTGGAAACGTCTTGCGGCCCCGGTGCCGCCGAGTTAGCCGGGTGTTGCGGCCTATCTGCCGCTGTCCTGACTAATTACCCAGCACGTCGGCGCTGTACGACAGGATGATTTCGAGATTGAGAAAGCCCTGCGGGTTAAGTTTTTTGTCTTTGATGAGAATCTGCGGGTCCGGCACGTTGGCCAGCGTGACGTGCAGCAGCCACGGCACCAGAAAATCGGCGTCGGTCAGCCCCAAGGTGGCCGTTCCCGCAGGCGGAACTGGCGCGATGCCATTGGCTCCAAACACCAGCTCATAACGGTTACTGCCAATGACTAGCGCGATAAAGCTGGGGCCACTCAGTGTGACGCCTGCTGCTGTGGTGAGCCTGATAGCTGCCGTATTGGCCGTCATCGACTTGAAATACGGGAACATGGTGCGGGTCAGCCCAAGGCTTAGCGTCTGGGTAACGGGTGGTCCTTGAGGCGCCATGAATGTCTGCCAGTCACTGGCAAACATCTGTCGGGCATTAAGATAGAGCTTGCTGGCGAACTGGACGTTGTACTTGCGCAGCAAGTCGTTGACTTTATTTTTGCCGACACCGTCGAGCGCCGTGTATTTCAACTCGATGATCACGTCGCTCAGTTGGTCAAGATTGATGCGGTTATTTTCAGGCGGAATAGAGAGTGTCCAGTCGCTAACGGCGCCTGTGCCCTCAAAGGGCATGTAACGTTCCGCCGTAAAGTTAAGCTCGAACATCCCGTTGTCATTCATGGCACGTGAGATCGCGATGCTTTGAGAGGCCAGCCATCCGACTCGCAGTTGTGACGCGTCGGGCTGTTTGGGCGGTGATGTACCGACAGGGTGCTCAACGGCAAGCAAGTATTCGACCACCGCAGGATCGCTGCTGATGGCCACCTGATTCTTGGTCTGGGTCAGGGTTGCATTGAGGTTCTGGTAGGGACCGGCGACGGCGGGGATCGAGATCGCGACCGAGGCGATTTGGCGCGCGTAATGCCCCGGAAAATCGAAATCGAACATCGTCTCGGTGAGGCTGAACGTAGCCTCCTTGCCCTGGCGCAGGTTGAGGATCTGCTCTGGATCGAGTTGCAACAGAGAAATTGTTTTGCTGATTTCCAGGCGCCGTACATTTCCGGCCATGTAGGCTTGCTTGAGCTGTTGCAGCGAAAATTGCAACGCCTCGCCAGCCAGCAGGCCTTTCTTGAGGCTGTCCCAATAGCCCAGGTTAATAAAAGTGTCGTTTTGCGTAGTCACGTACTGGTAAGCAATCTCAGCCGCTTTAGCCGCATCAACCGCCATGCGATAAGCCTGAAAGTAGACCCCCGCCAGTCGGCCAGCCATCCATTGATAGAGATCGGTGCTGGTAAAGCGGCTGCGCAGAAAAGTGCCGACGGTATTGGCTTGCTCGATGGACTTTTTGTGGGTGATCAGGTCCTGGCGCGCCATGGTGATTTGTACATGGGTCGCCTCGATCTGCTGTTGCAAGATATCGGCTTCCTGGGTGTTCAGATTGGCTTGGTGCAGCCATTCGTCACTGCGCCGCTGTTGTTCGCCCGTCGTTGCCGTCAGTTGTGCGGCCAGTTGCAGTGATTGCGAAACGGCACTGCTGATCTCGGCACCGGTTGCGATGGCATCGCCCCATTTCATCCCGCCATCGGCCAGTCCGAAGATCGAAGGCGACAGGTAGCCGGCGATTGAAATCCCGCGAATGGGCACGGTCAGTGACTGAAACAGTATCGCTTCGGCCAGGCAAACCCGGCTTGCAACCTCTTGCGACGACAACCCGGATGCATCCAGCCCGGTGAAATAGGATGTCTCCTGCTGCGCCCTTTGCTGAGACTTCACCAACGCGTCCAGAGTCGATTGAAGCTGCTCGATCTGCTTTTCCTTGATTGAGGTGCTCAGGTCAAGGATTGCCAGTTCCTGCGTCTGCCGCAGGGCCTCGAGCTGTTCGGCATCGTTGCGCTCAAGGGCTGATTGCAACGCGCTGCCCAATTGCATGACCACAGAGGTGAGTTGCTGAGCTTGTTCGAACAGCAGGCCAAAGCGGTACTGTGAGCTGATGGATTGACCCCCGGATGCCAGCACGCCAAGCATGCCGCTCCCCGAAGCCGCCAGTTTAACCAGTGCCATTGGGTCGATGGGCGGGTCGAACAGGGTGAGCGGCACTGCAACGCCATCAATGTTAAGTCCGTTGCGAATCTTGTCGAGGCGGTCCGTTACTCGATCCCAATAGGTGGTTAACATCGCGTTTTCTGGCACACAGAAATAGGCGTCGAGTGCGTTGAAGGCGTCCCCTGTTGCTCGCACGGCGGGCAAAGTATCGAGCTCAGGTGACAACCAGTTCTCCAGATCAAGGAGAAATTGCGGAATATTGCCGTTTGCGTAGTGCGCTTTGATCTCATTGAACGACATCGGTGTGACGGCAGGGCACGGGCCCAGGTTCACCGGTTTGTCGCCGAGGATGCTATTGGCGTACATGTACAGCAACGTGGCGCTGTTGATTGACTCCCAGGTGTACTGGGAGAACTGCATGTCTCCCCAGGCAATGAGATTGTCGATGTACTTCATTACGATCGCTTTCTCATAGGCGCCTATGCGCAGTCGTGCGATGGCGTGCGGGTCAAAGGGATCGTTGTTATAGGTCGCGATTTGAGCCGTATCGGTCAAGATCGCCTTGAGCGATTGCAGTGTGTGGTTACGAAAAGGGCGGAACTGCCAGAAATGGCTGGCAGGTTGAGCCAGTTGGAAGTTCCCCAGCACATTAGCGACTTCGCGCAGCATCAGCGCACGTAACGAGGAGTCCTGGATGTCGACGAACAGGGTCCTCAGGTCGGCGTTCGGCGTGAATGCTGCGGTGACACGAGCACAGCCAGGTGTCACTTCTTTCAGAAACCCCAGTGTCAGGAGGCCGGTGTAAGCCGCTTGTGCATGGGCCGGATCGATGTCGGTGCTGGCCAACTCGCCTGGCCCGACGAATTGCTCCTGCGCCGTAGGGTTGAGAATGTATTCCAGCCAGCGTTTGGCATCGGCGTATTGCTGGTCTAAGGCCAGCGCATCCGCGACCAGCATGGGGGCGTGGAAAAACAGCTCCCAGTAGTACTCGCCATAAGGGCCATTGAAGTCAATCTGCGCTCCATCATATTGAGCCGGTGGCGTGACCGCGCTCAGTGGCGATAAACGATCGAACGGTACTTTTGGAATGACCGGTGCATTCTGGGTCTCAAGCGCCAGTAACTCTTCGACACCACCGACGAACATACGCGCCGCCAGTTCACGTGCGCTGGCGCGAGCACTGATACGCGCAACGTCGAAACCCAGCGCATGCGTATCGATTTGGTAGGTCGAATGGTAGAAGCGCAGCAGTACCGCACGTACCTCCTCGGTCAGGGCCGTCTTCTTGGGTTCAGGCATGTCGGTAAACAGGAACGACAGGCTGCTCGACGCTGTGAAGCTCACAGCCAACATCCCTTGCGTATCGATAATGTGATTGGCAATCAGGGCCGCAAACACCGTTTGCGAGGTGGCTGCATCAATTGTGTTCGAGACGAATGAGGTGAGCTGGACCAGTTTAGGCAGTGTTAACAGTACAGCGCGTACCTGCGCGGTCATTTGATCTTTCAGGGGTTGCGAGGCACCGGAAAACAGAAAGTCGAGCGGTGTCTGTTCGTTAAAGCTGGCCGTGACCAGGCCGTTGGTGTCGATGATGTTATTGGCCTTCAGATCAGTGAAAGCCTGCTGCGACGCGCTGGTGTTGATGTCGTTAGAGACGAAGGAAGAGGGCGTCACGACATGCCTGATTTTGTTGCCTGCATAGCGCAATTTGGTGAGCGACGGCAAGTTCAGCAAAATATGCCGCACTTGGGTAATCATGGTCGCCTTGGCATTGGGTTGGGCCCCGGCGAAGAGGAACGAAAGATCAGAGTCTGCAGTGAAATTGGCCGATAGCCAGCCATAAGTGCCGCTCACATTCTCTATGACGTGATTGCTGGCCAGGTCTGCGTAAATTTGGCTGTAGGCTTTTTGATTGGGATCGACAGGTGCAAAGTAGACGTCATACACAATTGGCGAGGAGCGCATAGCCGCGACTTCGGTACTGGCGGACAGCGGCGCATAGTCTGCACCTTGTGGGGTCAGTAAGTAGCTCTCGTCGCCGGTGTCGAGCATGAAGCTGCCTGGCTGGTTCTTTACCGAGACCAAGCGCGCAGTGGGTACGGGTAACGTCGCGAACAGCGTGGGGTCGCCCATCATTAAGAACAGGCTCTTGCGTATGTCGAAGGTCAGCCGGTCCTTGACGTCAGCCGGTGCCCCGGCGAACAGGAACGACAAGTCAGTGGCTGGTCCAAACCTCGGTGAGACCAGGCCATTGGCGTCGACCACATAGTTGGCCTGAAGGTCGACAAAGCATTGACGCGAGGCTTGCGCAGTGATTGTGCTGGAGATGAACGATTGCTCTGTCACGGTACTGACCATGCGCGCCGTACTGTAGGGCGGCGTAAAATCGGTCAAGTAGTTAGCCTGGTAGGCGCTGGCGGTGGCTACCAGTTTGAGCGTTCCGAAGTTGGTGTCGATTTCCGGTTTAAACAACGGTGGTGCGCTCTCGCCCGACTCTTTCTCCAGCACGATGACTTCGTTGGGGCGTGCCAGAAAGGAGGGATTCAAGTCGCGGTCCAGCAGCGCGGTGTTCATCATGGGCAGGTGACCCAGCACGCTGGATTTAAAAAACTGATTGTAGGTGGCGGCAATGTCAAACACGGTTTGTTTGAAACTGAGCTGGCTGGATGTGTCGTTGATCAAGGGGGCGGGCACGGCGGGCAACTGGAGTGCAGTCGCCGTCAGGCCTTTGTCGAGAAAAGGGCCATACATCACGCACAGCTTGTCGTTCTGGCCTGTGTTGCCCGGCACGATATTCACCGCGACTTTGTTCCAGAAGATATCTGTCATGTGGAACAGTTCAGGTGCAGAGGCCAGCGGCCCAAGGGCACCTTGCTGATCCGATTCACTCGGCATGAAGTAGACCACTTCGTCGCTGATCAACGCCTGAGGCTGAATCCAGGAGCTATCAAACCGTGTGAACGAGTATTTGATGCTGGCGCTATAGGCGACACCCCGTTGCCCGCTGGCGCCGTCGCTGGTTGCAGGTCTTGAGGTTTTGAGTTCTACCCAGAACAGGAACAGATGATTGAAGACATAGACAGGGGTGACCAGGGCTGCCGGTATGGTGATGTCTATCGGCTTCCATTCTGACCACACCTGGGTGTCATAACTGATGTAGGAGTAGTTATAGGGTTCGGTGGCCGTGCGGGCAAACAAAAATGTGGTATCGATGGCGCCTCGTTGGGGATCGTGCACCGTTCCTTGATAGGCATCCACGTAAACCAGTTGAGCCAGCTTGCACAGGTTATCGAGGTACTCACGGTAGGTCGCGTCGACGCTTTGATCGGTAATGGCATTTTGCTGAAGCTGATTGCGCAGGTCGGTAAACAGGCGGGTCTGAGACTGGCGCAGGGTAGGATCGATATAGTTTTCCGGGTACAGAAAGATCTGCCGATTGGCCTCCCACATCCGGTAATTCATCATCCACGCCCACCAGGCTTGGGGAATGTCCAGTTCGTCGACGCCATTTTCCAGCCGCAAGCGGCAGCGTTGCAGGTAGAGCAGGGCGGCGTTGAGTGCTTCGCGGATATATGAGATCTGGCGTACCCCACTGACTTCGACGTCGATCAGCAGATATTCGGAGAGTTCGCGCAAAGAGTTGAGGTCGGCAAGCCTTGAAAGCACAAAGGGGGCAAGGAACCCACGCATCTGCTCGGCGACTGCACCGTCGAGGTGCAGGGCAATGTCGCACCATTGTGTATCCGGGATCACGCCCTTGATCTTGGCCAGCACCAGGTCTGCCTGCTGTGTGTAATCAGCCCAGGACGCAGTGGAGCTGGTGGTGACGCTGAGCATATGCTGCATGAAATGGCTGTCGGCGCCGAGTTGGTGTAACAGGTCGAATTGACGTTGCAGCTCAGCCACTGCCGCCGTGCGATTCTTCGTTGCAACACTTGGGAGTAAAGCCTCTAGCTGAACGCAGTCCCACTGCGTCACCTGTGAGAGTTGGATGATGCAATCGTCAGGCGATGCGCTACTCGCCGTGAGTTCTACATAGTGAATCAGGCCGCTGTTGACGTCCTGAAAGGTGTCCATTTGCTGCACGAAAGTGGACAGTGTAATCACGTCTGCAAACACGAGCGCAGTGAGCGAGGAGTCGGTCATGCCAAACGCCGTCGCGTTGGCAGGGCTGGCGCTCAAACTATTGAGGAGTGCTTGCGGGGCATCGAGCGCATTGGCGATGACTAGCCATCGTGAGAGGCCGTCCAGCACACCGGAAACATAGGGGCTGGGGCCTGATGTCTGGTCGGCGCACGCAATGAAGGCATCTTGCCAGGTGGTGGAGGGCGCAGGCAGGGGTATTTTGTTGATCACCAGCTTAATCAGTGTTGCGAGCATGTCGGTTGCGATGCCGAAAAACGTGGCCAACAGACTCTCCAGTTTTTCGTGTCGAGCTGTCAGTGGCCCTAACCCCTGGGTGGATTGCCCTACTAAATCCAGCCATTCGCCAACTGAGCTGATGCGGTACAGAGGATTGACAAAGGGGCTGACCGTTGCTCCGGTTTGCCCGTTCAGGAAGTAGTCGATCTGATAGACATTGGTCCCTGAGTGTTCAAGCCAGGCACGTTGTACCAGCAGATTACGCAGCTCAACAGCCGACAGAGAAGGCTTGCTCCATTGCCCCAGGGCCATGAACAGCATGTGCTGGTCTGCTGGCAGCCCAGTCACACGCAACAACACGGCATGGCGGTAGAGCGTCGACAGGTTGTCAATGGAGAGAGGCACTGTGGTGGAGCCGGGAAAAAGCATCCCCGCCAAGCGGTGCAGGGTATCGGCAGATACGCCCAGTGCACCGCACAGACGTGCAGACAGAACGAGATCATCGGTAGCTACCCCCGCGACTGTCCACGATACAACCTGTGAGGTAAACAGCGGATTGAGTGCGTTTGGGGCGGGCCTGTAGGGTGTTTTTTGGCCTAATACGCGGGGATCGTTAAACAACTCATCGAACGGTACGCTCGACACACTGTCGTTGCCAGCGCCATAGGTCTTCACGGGCCCGAGCAAGTTGCAGAGCGCCACTAGATCGAGCTGGCACATGTCGGCGAGCTCAATCATCTCGGCCAGCAGTGTCAGCGTAGCGCTGCTTATCTGCGGCGTGCTTCCCGCGCTGGCAACGCGCAGTGCCCAGTCGAGCAGGGCGTAATCCCAACTAAGATGCATGGCCAAGCGCACGAACCGACTGATCCTGTCGAGCGCATCGGGGTTTAAGTTTGCAATGCTCGCGGGGGTCCCGGTTTTATCGTCGCCCGCAACAAAATAAAGTGTTTTACCGTCCAGGCCACTGTTAATGAAGAAGTTCGCCGCGACGCCCTTTTCTAGCTCGGCGTCGCTGAGGTTCTGCGTTAAAAGGTGCTGTAAGTCAGTGGGCGACATGCCTGTGGAGGCCAGTAGAGTGGTTACGTCCGACAGCGTGCCGAGAGCAGATTGCGCAACGCCATAGGATGCCGATAGTTGCGCAGCGTCATCTGCGAGCGAATGCGTGAGGAATGTGTAAGCCGTACCCGAAAGATTAAGTCGGGCGCAGCCTACGTCTATAGCGCTAGCACCAAATGCGCCGTAGAGGTCGGCGACGGTCATATTGATTTGCGCGAGGCTGACGCGGATTTTCACCATTGGCAGGTGCAACGCGAGTGTGAACGGGTACGTGAGTGTCGAAATCACCTCAAACAGGTCTTGATCGGCAGTAAGGTTCAGCACATCGCGTGCTTTTTTGCCCAGTCTCTCGTTGACGATGTTCAACAGTGGAAAGGTGGTGTTGGTATTGGCACATGTGAGGGGGATCTGCCCCAGATCATCGCGTCGGGCATCCAGTTTCAGGTGATCCGGGATCGTGTTGGGGGCGGTGACATAGGTGTCAATGATGCGCAGCAAATCGACGAGATAAGCTGCGGCGCCGAAGATAGACTGGCACTCCTCGCAGGCGTAGTAGTCCACGGGGCCGAAGAACTCGGCATAGCTGGGCAACAGCTCGAATTGTTCAGCGATGTCACCGCCAATATTGGTGATGGAGAGTGCCTTGTAGTGCGGTGATCGTACGATGGACTTTACGTTTGACCAGGCATGTAGCACCGTTGAGCGTATTTGTGTTGCACGGGCATGCACTTGGCGTGCTGTGTCTTTACCGCCTGCCAGATGGGGGGTCATCAAGCGCACGAAGTGCGAAGGCGCCATGTCGGCAATCTGCACTGCGCTATGGAAGTTCTTGGCGATCAGGGCATCCGCTACCCGGTGATCAGAATGAAGCTTAAGCAGGCGCGACCGCGCATCCATACTGGTCGTCAGCATTTCTTAACATCCTTGTAAGAATTCGCGGGAGGTTGCGTCAGCGTTTATTGCATCTGCTGGGACTATCACCTGTATCAGGTGCCTCTTCAGATAGGCCCGTGACTTGTATGGGTATAGCTCACTGCCAGCATTGCAAAAACTTTTTGGACTGGCGGCCACACTGTACTTCTGGCTGGCAAGCGCTTGAGTTTTGACGGGGTGGAAAATGCACGTTGCAAAGAACTGTTTTGGTTGAACACGTTGATGTTTGCGATGAGCTGAGTCAGGCATGATTTAAATAATGACGTCCGACTTTTAAGCTGAACGGTCACGATGGCCACAGCCAGCACATGACTTTGCTGTTTGCCAAATGGCAGAACGAGATCCTGCTCAGGTAAAGAGTCGTTGGCGGGAGCAGGGTGGCGTCGTAAGGTAGGGACCAACCTCGGCAGAATGTGAAGAATGAATCGTCAGCTGTTTATTTCTCTAGATGGTGCCAAAGGAACTGGCAAGACCACGCTGTTGGAAGCTATTACCCAAGCACTGAGGGCCGACAGCCAAAAAGTCATCCGGCTGAGTGAGCAAAAAAGCGATCCTTTTAGGGGGGAAATCATGGCCCTCGTTAACGAACTCGTCAGAAGTCCCACTCGGGATCTGGAGTTTCGGGTGTGTGAGCGTTTTGCTGATAGCCGCAGGTGGATTTCCCAAAACGTGCTGGCCAAACAACCCCATGACAGCATCATATTGATCGATCGCTGGTATCCCTCTGACGCTGCGTTTCGCCGGATAGTCCCGTTTACTGAAATTCTGCAGTTGAACATCGATCATAAAGTGCGAGTGCCGGATCTGCATGTCGCAGTTGTCACCAGCCCTGAGATTTCATGGGCCAGAGCTATGGCACGACGGCGTGGGCTGAGCAGTACAGTGATCCATAAGTTTGAGGAACATGTTGCCTGCACCCAAGCGTTCGAGCGAGCCACAGCACAGCATGGCTGGATGTTATGCCGCAATGAGGGAACGATCGAAGACGCCACAAAGCAGGTGATTACTGAAATCCATAGAGTCCTGAAGGGCGAGGATGCTCGCGATTAAATCACTGACTGGCGTGATAAAGCGTTATGAACACATTAGCCAAATACATGATTTAACATAATATACATTATGCGAACATTTGTGTTGGAGTGTCAGGGTCAGTGGAGGCTGCTTTTTAATATCGGCTCAGCCTGATAAGCCGAAGACTTTGTCGCGCTTACCGTCTTACCGTCTTACCGTCTTACCGACCTGGACGGATGTGCTGCAAGTTCCTCAATACCTATTTGGGCTTGTGCAACAATGTCCGGCCGTTCAACACGTGATCGTTAATGTCAGTGCTACCGGCATGACGTTGACTACTAAGGGGCTGACGCCACCAGTTTTTCACTGTGCTCAGCACGTAAACCACAATGGAATGACAAATGATTAGGCCATTTGAATATCGCGACATGGAATGCCTTCTAAGTATTTGGCTGAGTGCTTCGATCAAGGCGCATGACTTTATCGATGCGTCTTATTGGCAATCGCATACAAAGATGATGCGCAACGTTTATATTCCAGCATCTGTAACCTATGTCATTGAGGGTTCATCCGGGGTTCAAGGCTTTTACTCGTTGATGAGTGATCAATTGGCAGCCTTGTTTGTTGATCCCGCCCATCAAGGCAAGGGTTTGGGCAAACAGTTGATCGGCCATGCCAAATTGCTGCGCAACGAGTTGAAGCTGGCGGTTTACAAGGCAAACTCACCCAGTGTCGCCTTTTACCAGTCCCAGGGCTTTAAGTGGGTTAAGGAGCAATCTGATCCCCAAACGGGTTGCGTCGAGTACCTGATGACATGGAGGCGGCGAATTCCTATCCCCTTTAAGAATTGAATATATCCAAAATTCATAACTCAACTAAATGTCTGTTTAGTTGAGTTATATGTAGATCGGAGTAATCAGCCTGACACTCTGCCCTGCTTCACGCGGTGCGGCACGCCGGATAAAGCCGTTAAAGAATGAAACGGTCGGTGGCGTTGCGGCGTTCGTTGTCATCGCGCATGTCATAACTCACAGTCGTGGCAATGTTGGCGTGGTGCGCCAGTTTTTGTGCAATGGAGACGTCGTACTCTTCGATCACGCGGGTAATGAATGAGCGACGAAAGTCGTGGGGCATGATGTTGACGCCCACCTGCTTGCCGCGCTGTTTGGCGATGTAGTAAATCGCGTGTTTGGTAATGCGCTCGCGGGTGATGTGGTTGCCTCGGCGAATGCGATTGAACAAAAACTCATCGTCACTGACCCCCTCGGGTAAGTTCGCCCGACGAAATTGCAGCCAGGCGTCGAGTTTTTCAAAGGCCCAGGCCGGGGCGAATTTGATCAGTTCTTTGTTGCCCTTGCCCAATACCTGCAAGCTGCGCTCTGTCACGTTGACCTGGCTAAGTTCCATGTTCACCGACTCAGACTTGCGCATCCCCGAGCCGTACAGAATCGCGATGATCGCGGCATCACGTAACCCTTGCGGGCGCGGGTCGGCTGCGCACACCTCCATCAACTCACGAATCAAGCTGCGCCGCAGGTTGCGGCCTTTGCTTAGCCGTGTGCCGCCGCCTGCTTTTACAGCACGGATTTTCAGTAAATGATCCTGGGTGATCAGGCTTTGCTGCCAGGCTTGATTCATCACGCCGCGAATGGCGTTTACGTATAACGACGACGTATTGGGTGCATAGCCGTCGGTACGCAATGCGGCCACCAGAGCCGTGATATGCCCCGGCTGCAAGTGATGCCACGGGAATTCGTCGATGGTGACGTCTTCAACGCCCAGTCGATCGGCCGCGTCTTGCAACACATAACGCATGGTTTGCTTGCTCGATGGCGCAAGCCGCTCTAGATAGAGCATCACAGGCGCCTGCACGGCATTTAAAGGGCTGATGGCGGCCAGCGGTGTTGCGGGGTCAGAAGTCGACAAAACCAATCTCGATACGGCTCAAAACAGGCCTGCAATATACCGCATCAATCTGATTTGTTTACCGCAGTGTTGAGTCGCCAGCGCCGTCTTTAAAAACCGCGCGCCAGTAACGCAGCCACGCACAGCAGCATGACGGCAGTGGCCCTTTGCAGCAGTCTCTGGCGTTTGGGGCTTTGCAGCACATGGCGAATGCGTTGGCCGAAATAGCAATACAAGCAGCCACTGGCAAATTGCAGCAGCAAGAAGGCCAGCCCCAGCGCTGCCAAATCCAGCATTCGGGTGTCGCCGCCCTGCCCTGCAAACTGCGGGAACACGGCGCTGAACATGACAATCGTTTTGGGGTTTGAGAATCCGGTCAACAGACCTTTTCCGAAGCGTCCTTTAAAGCCGCTGGCCATTGGCGTGTCAGGGGTTTGCAAGCAAAGCCCCTGACGGGTCCATTGCTGGTAAGCCAGGTACAGCAAATAGGCGACGCCAATGTATTGAATCCCACGGCTGATCAATACATTGCCTTTCACCAGTTCGGCAAAGCCGACAGCAAAAATCAGAATCGACACCAGATACGCCGCACTGGCGCCCAACTGCACGGGCATGGAGCGTTTCAAGCCTTCCTGCATGCCAAACCCCATCAACAGCAAGGTCATGGGGCCAGGGCTGAAAGTCATCGTGGCGCAGAACATCAAAAAGTAAGCAAAGGACGCAAAAGTCAATTGAGTAGCCATAAAGCGCATTACATCCCTGATCTCATCACTCGAACGGGTACGAGCGGTGGGCCATGTTAGACAAAGTGCGCTCCATGCAGCAGATAAAGCCCGGCCTAACTTTACCGATCTTTACTGGTAGGATGACCGGCAAAGTACGAGGCCGTCATGCACATTCCAACCCTTGAATTTCAGCCCGGAACGCCCAAGGTTCAGCAAATCGTTGATGCGCTAAGCGCAGCAATTGATCAGGGATTACTCAGCCCCGGCAGTAAATTGCCCTCCGCACGGCAAATGACCGAAGCATTAGGGGTCAGCAAATTCACTCTAATCGAGGCACTCGATCGCCTGCGCGGGCAAAACCGTATTACCTCCAGTCAGGGCCTCGGCTATTTTGTGGCCCTGGCGCCGACACAGTCGCGCGCCGCTGGCGTCGACCTGCTGCCACAGGATTTGACCAGCGTACTGCGTCGCTCCTTGATCGGTGCCAGCCTTGCCATGCGCCCCGGCGCGGGTCACTTGCCCGAACACTGGCTGCAACCCAGCACCCTGCGCGCCAGCCTGCGGCAAATCAGTCGTTCAGCCCAGTTGCGGTTGACCGGTTATGGCGACCCGGCAGGTTATCTGCCGCTGCGCCAGGCATTACAGCAAAAGCTGGCGAGCCAGGGCCTCGATGTGCCTGTTGAACAGATCATCACCAGCAGCAACACGATCCAGGCTTTGGACATGCTGCTGCGTCTACGCCTTCGGCCGGGCGACACCGTGCTGCTGGATGCGCCCTGCTATTTCAATTTTCACGCCAACCTGGCGTTGCACGGTGCGCAGGTTGTAACGCTTGAACGCACGGCTCAAGGTCTGGATTTGCAGGCGCTGGAAGCGCTGTTGATTGAACAGCGCCCCAGCGTTTACTTGACCACCAGCGTGCTGCATAACCCCACCGGGCATTCCTTTTCGCCCAGTCAGGCCTATGGAATTTTAGAGCTGGCCAAGCGCTACGGTTGCCACATCATCGAAGACGATTTGTATGGCGACCTGCACCCTGACCCGCCGCTGCGACTGTCCACCTTGGCGGGGCCTGAGCACGTCACCTACCTGAGCGGCTTTTCCAAAACCCTCAGCGCCAATTTCCGGGTCAGCTATGTGGTGACGACCGCGCAGCAAGCAGCCAGCCTGACGCACATGAAGCTGATGTGCGGCGGTATTACCTGCGAGATGCTTGAGCAACTGGTGTGCTCAACCCTCAACGACGGCAGTTATCACAAACACCGTAAGCGTGTGCTGCGCGACCTGTTGAGCAGCGGTGCGCGGGTGGCGGCATGGTTGCACGGGCTAGGCATGACCTTGAGCCAGCCCTACGAGGGTGGACTGTTTATCTGGGCCACATTGCCAGCCGGTCTGGATGCTGACGCCTTGGCCCACACGGCGCTGCAACAGGGCATGGTGCTCGCGCCGGGGACGTTGTTCGGTTATGCCCCTTCACGCCAGCGCCAGCTTCGGTTCAATGTCGCTCACACCGATGATCCTCAGGTGATGGCAGCCGTTGAAGCGCTGTTGATTAGCGCAGGTTGAGCGGATCAACCAGCCCGGCAGCAATGGCCATGCCCACCAGATCAGGCAAATGCTGCGCTTGCATGCGCTTCATGACCCGGGAGCGGTACAGATCAATGGTCTTGACGCTAACGGCCAGTCGCTCGGCTATCTGGCGGGTGGTGCAGCCCTTGACCAGTGGCAGCAACACATCGCGCTCGCGAGGCGTCAGGCTATCGAGGCGTTCTTGCACATCGCGCAGCGCCTGACTCGTCACGCGCTGCGCCACGCTGGCACTCAATGCTTGCTGCACACTGTCGAGCAACAACTGCTGGTTATAGGGCTTCTCGATAAAGTCATGGGCGCCGGCCTTGAACGCGCGCACCACGATGGGCACATCGGCATGCCCGCTGACAAAAATCACCGGCAGGTTAATACCGCGTTCTATAAGTGCCTGCTGCACATGCAGGCCGCCCATTGATGGCATGCGCACGTCGAGGATCACGCAGGCGTTTAGTCTGGCGTCGCAGGCCTGCAAAAAAGCCTGTCCGCTGGTAAACGCCAGCGCGCTCAGGCCCACGGACTCCAGCAGCCACACGGTTGAGTCGAGCATGCCCTGGTCGTCATCGACCACGTATACCTTGGGTTGCACTGCAATCGTCATGCTTTAAATACTCTCTTGTTTTTGCTGGGTGATTGACCCGTTCAACGGCAGGATGCAGCACACCAATAAGCCTTCAGGTTGCGGTTGCGCATACAATTCGCCGCCAAAACCTTCAATGATGCTGCGGCTCATCGACAAGCCCAGGCCGAGACCGTCGGCCTTGCTGGTGTAAAACGGCGTAAACAGCTGCTCCAGTTGCTCATCACTGACCCCCGGTCCTTGATCGTGCACGCTGATTTGCAGGCGCCCGTCGCTCAAGGGGTGTGCGCGCAACAGCAGGCGCGAAGGGCTGCCGGGATGTTGCTCGTGGTTGGCTTCAATGGCATTGCGCAACAGGTTAAGCAGTACCTGCTCCAACAGGACCCGGTCGGCATACACCCGCGGCACTGAGGCCGCCAGTTGCTGGTCGATGCTGATCTGGCGTGCGCTCGCCTCCCAGGCACATAAACTCACGGCTTGGCGTATCACCTCCCCCACGTCCAGCGCTTGCACATTGCGCCGGCCCTTACGCAAAAAACCGCGCAAGCGTTTGATCACCTCAGCAGCATGGTTGGCATGCAGGGTGATGCGTTCCAGACCTTCGGCAACCCGCTCGACCGCTTGCGGGTTGTTGGCCAGGTTTTGCAGGTAGCGTTGGCTGGCGTGGGCATAATTGACCACGGCGGCCAGCGGCTGATTGATCTCGTGGGCAATCCCCGAGGCCAGCTCCCCCAAGGTGACCAGTCGCGCCGTGTGTGCCATTTCATCTTGATGCTGACGCTTTTGGGCCTCAACCACGTCTGCCAATCGGCGCCTGTTCTCCTCGGCCTGAACGCGCGGCGTGATGTCCCGTGACACGCTGACCACTTCCACCACATCCCCGGTATAGGTTTCACGAATGGCACGGCTGGCGGTTTCAAACCACAGGTAATGCCCAGCCTGATGGCGAATGCGGTAGGTCATGGTGTGATAGCCCTCGACGTGCAGCGCATCACGCGCTTCAAGCATCACCCCGGCCAGGTCCTGAGGATGGAACAAGCGCTGCGCTTGCGTGCCGCGCAGGGCTTCGGGCCAATAACCGAGCAAGGTCCAGGAAGCGGGCGAGGCATCCAGAAAACGCCCGTCCGGGGTGTGCCGTGAAATCAGGTCGGTGGTGTTTTCGGTAATCAGACGGTACAGGCGCCTGGCTTTCGCGGCTTCGCGCCCTGCCACTAGCTCCTCGCTGGCTTCCCGGCCACGGGCCACCACGCATTGGCTGGCGACATCAGGGATCAGTGTCCAGAGCCACAGTTGTGCCGTGCACTGGGCCTCTACTTGTTCAATCGCGCGAGCCTGTTGCAGGCATGAACGCACCAGTTCAGGCGTGTTATGCGGCAGCCATGCGCGTGCTTGACCCAGCGGCGCACCGGCCAGCAACGTGGTCATCGCGCGATTGGCCGTGAGTGGCAAGCCCTCTGCGTCGAGCACTACAGTGGGTTGCGGGTCATGCAGCAAGAGAGAAACAGGCATTTAAGGTCCTGAGGCTAGAGGCTATAGAACAACTACTATAGTGCTTAGGTATTACTTCCATATCAAATACAGAGTGGGATATAACTCGGGCCGGACATCAAACTGACCCGCGCGCCACTGGCAGAACGGGCAGCCATAGAGCTAACAATCAGCCACCGGAATGACCACTATGTCGATTTTTGAGCAAGGCCTCGGGTCTGCTGCTGTCAATCACACCGCCCTCACCCCGCTGGGCTTCATCGAACGCACCGCCAGCGTCTACCCTCACTACCCCGCCGTCATTCATGGCTCGATTCGTCGAACCTGGGCCCAAACCTACAGCCGTTGCAGACGGCTTGCCTGCGCGCTGGCCGGGCGCGGCATCGGCAAAAACGACACTGTGGCGGTCATGCTGCCCAACATTCCGGCGATGCTGGAAGCGCATTTTGCCGTGCCAATGATCGGCGCCGTGCTCAATGCCCTCAATGTGCGCCTTGATGCGCAAGCGATTGCCTTCATGCTGGCCCACGGCGAAGCCAAAGTGCTGATCGCGGACCGCGAGTTCCATGACGTGGTGCATGCGGCCGTCGCCATGCTCGATCACCCGCCACTGATTATCGACGTCGATGACCCGGAGTACGGCGAAGGCCAGCCGCTCAGTGCGCTGGATTACGAAGCCCTGCTGGCCGAGGGTGATCCGCAGTACCAATGGCAATGGCCCGCCAATGAGTGGGACGCCATCGCGCTGAACTACACATCCGGCACCACCGGCAACCCTAAAGGCGTGGTGTATCACCATCGTGGCGCGTACTTGAGTTCGTTGGGCAATCAGATGGTCTGGGCTATGGGTAACCACCCGGTGTACTTGTGGACCTTGCCGATGTTTCACTGCAATGGCTGGTGTTACCCGTGGGTTATTACCGCGCTGGCAGGCGTGCATGTGTTTTTGCGCCGGGTCGACCCGCAAAAAATCCTCACACTGATTCGCGAGCATCAGGTCACCCACCTCAGTGGCGCGCCCATCGTGCTCAACGCGCTGGTCAACATGCCAGCCTCTGCCAAGGCCGCCATCGACCATCCGGTGCATGCGCTGGTGGCCGGTGCGGCACCTCCGGCCAAAGTGATTGGCGCCGTGGAAGAAATGGGCATCAAGGTCACCCATGTCTATGGTTTGACCGAGGTCTATGGCCCGGTGACGATTTGCGCCTGGCACGATGCGTGGGATGAGCAGCCGCTGGCAGAGCGCGCTCAGATCAAATCCCGTCAGGGCGTACGCTACCCCACGCTGGAAGGGTTGATGGTCGCCGATCCCAAAACCCTGCAACCTACGCCCAGAGATGGCGAAACCATGGGTGAGATATTCATGCGCGGTAACACGGTGATGAAGGGTTACCTGAAGAACCCCAGCGCCACGGCAGAAGCCTTCGAGGGCGGCTGGTTTCATACGGGCGACCTGGCGGTATGCCATCCCGATGGCTATGTTGAAATTCGGGACCGTCTTAAAGACATCATCATTTCCGGCGGCGAAAACATTTCTACCATCGAAGTGGAAGGCGTGTTGTACCGCCATCCCGGTGTCATGGAGGCCGCCGTTGTCGCGCGCCCGGACGAAAAATGGGGTGAAACCCCTTGCGCGTTTGTCACCCTCAAAGCAGACCATGGGCATGTGCGTGAGGCTGAAATCATCAGCTTTTGCCGCGAATATCTTGCCGGGTTCAAGGTGCCGCGCACCGTGGTGTTTACCCTGTTACCCAAAACGTCTACGGGCAAAGTTCAGAAATACGTCTTGCGCGACATGGCCAAGGCCCTTTGAGCCGGTGCGCGCCCCCTATTCGCTGTGCCACAACGAGGTTTTGTGATGCCTGAATTCAATGCGCCGCTGCGTGATATGCGGTTTGTCTTGCACGAAGTGTTTGCAGCGCCAGCCCTGTGGGCGCGCTTGCCTGCGCTGGCCGATCATGTCGACGCCGACACCGCCGATGCCATTCTTGAAGAGGCCGCCAAAGTCACCGGCCAGTTGATTGCTCCGCTTAACCGGGCGGGCGATGAAGAAGGCGCGCACTGGCTGGCGGGCCAGGTCACCACCCCGGCCGGGTTCAAGTCTGCTTACGCCACCTACATTGAAGGTGGCTGGGTCGGGGTGTCGGGAAATCCTGAATTTGGCGGTATGGGCATGCCCAAAATGCTCGCGGTGCAGTTTGAAGAAATGCTCTACGCCGCCAACTCAAGCTTTGCCCTGTATTCAGCGCTCAGCAGTGGCGCGTGCCTGGCAATCGATGCCCACGCCAGCCAGGCGCTCAAAGCGACCTACTTGCCCCCCCTGTATGAAGGGCGCTGGGCCGGTTCCATGTGTTTGACCGAGGCCCATGCAGGCACCGACCTGGGGCTTATTCGCACGCGCGCAGAACCCTTGAGCGATGGCAGCTACAGCGTCTCTGGCAGCAAAATGTTCATCACCGGCGGCGACCAGGACCTGACCGAGAACATCATTCACCTGGTGTTGGCCAGGCTGCCCGATGCGCCTGCGGGGCCTAAAGGGATCTCGCTGTTTTTGGTGCCTAAAATCCAGGTCAATGATGATGGCTCCTTGGGCGAGCCTAACGCGGTGACCTGTGGCTCCATCGAACACAAAATGGGTATCAAGGCCTCGGCGACCTGTGTGATGAACTTTGACGGTGCCCGCGGCTGGTTGATCGGGCAAGCCAACAAAGGCTTGGCGGCGATGTTCACCATGATGAATTACGAGCGCTTGTCGATCGGTATACAGGGCATTGGATGCGCTGAAACCTCATACCAGAACGCGCGCACCTATGCCCGTGAACGCCTGCAAAGCCGCGCCCCCACTGGCACAGTGGCGCCGGACAAAATCGCCGATCCGATCATCGTGCACCCGGATGTGCGGCGCATGTTGCTCAGCATCAAAGCCCTGACCGAGGGCGGCCGTGCGTTTGCCAGCTACGTCGGCCAGCAACTGGACCTGGCCAAGTACTCGGCCGATGCGCAAGAACAACAACAGGCCAGCGCCCTTGTGGCACTGCTCACCCCGGTGGCCAAAGCGTTCTTCACCGACACCGGCTTTGACAGCTGCGTGCTGGGCCAGCAAGTGTTCGGCGGCCACGGCTATATCCGTGAATGGGGTCAGGAGCAGTTGGTGCGGGATGTGCGCATTGCGCAAATCTACGAAGGCACCAATGGGATTCAGGCGCTGGACCTGCTGGGGCGCAAAGTGATTGCCAATGAAGGTGTCACGTTGCAATTGTTTACCCGCCAGATCCGTGACTTCGCCGCCCTGCCCGGCACGCCTTATGCAAACCCGCTGCTCGAAGCCGTGCAGCGCCTTGAAGACGTCAGTGACTGGCTGCGGGCACAAGCCACCCTCAATCCCAACGAAATTGGCGCGGCCTCGGTTGAATACCTGCACCTGTTTGGTTACGTGGCGTACGCCTGGCTGTGGGCGCGCATGGCGGATGTGGCGCAACGTGCACGGGAGGCAGAGCCTGCGTTCTATGACGCCAAGCTGGCCACCGCATCGTTTTACTTCAGTCGCGTGCTGCCGCGCACGCTCAGCCTGGAGCAAACCATTCGCGCTGGCAGCAACTCTCTGTTCGAACTGGACGCTGCCAGCTTTTAAGTCCCTATAAAAATGGCGGCCTGATGAGGGCCGCCAACCATCATGCAGCGTCCATCAGCGGCGCGCAGCAGGCTCACTCACTTCATCGAGCTGTAGCACCTCACGCGTGTCGACCAGGTCTGCGGCCGCTTTACCCATCGTCAGATAATGCGCGGTGGTTTTGTGGTGCTCGATGGCCGCCATGTCCTTCCAGCCTTCAATGAACACAAAACGCTCCGCGTCGCTGCGGTCTACATGCAAGTCATAAAACAAGCAGCCGGGTTCGGCCCGCGAGCCTTCTACACACGCCAGCAATACCTGTTTAAGGTGCTGGCCTTTGCCCGGCTTTGCGCGCAGCGTGGCGACAATTTTGATGATGTTAGACATTACTGCTCCTGCGCTGTTTGGCTCTTTTGTGAGGCTTTCAACGCCTCGACAATTTGATCTTTCAAGGCTAAACGGCTGGACTTTAGCTCAGTCAGCACCGCATCGGGCGTGGCGACGGCATCGCCTTTTTCGGCATCGAGCACCTTTTTATCGGCCTGCGCATACTTCTGTATCAGCGCTGTCAGGTGAGGGTTGTGAGCCTTGAGCGTGTTCAAGGTCTCAGGGGTAATGCCCAAGTCCTCAGGCAAGTCATGTTTAACCGGCATATCTGCACCTCATGTTCGTTGCGGTGAAGGGGGCAGGCTCACTCAGTGAACCCAAACAGACACGTTTGGCTGCTCGCCCAACGCCTGTTAAGCAATAGCACGCTATGGCGCACTCAGAAAGCCGCAGGTGCTCTTTAGTGCCCTGGATCAAAAACTTGTCAATTTAATGACTTGAGCACTACTTGCAGCATTTTTTTGACGAAACTTGTTTTAAATCATGAGCGATCCCCTTTTTGCAGTGATAGGATGCGCACTTTCTGGCATGCGCCAAGGCTATGTCCTACGTATGTACGGACTGATTTAACAGGGACGTGTACGAATAATCGTCTACGCTTAACAGGTTAAAAAATTAGCGCCATTTGTTTGACGTCATTAAGCGTTATGCAATCTGCGCAACCTGCGATGTGTGTGATCGTTGTACCCGACTGCATTCGCGCTATTTATTCGTACGCTTCCATGGGGGGACGTTTCGCTTGGCTCTTACCACTTTGGCCATCCGCGGGTTGCTGGATCAACAGATCGCTTTACGCACGGGAGGTTTGTACTGGGTTACCGTCGATCAACCGACTGACGCAAAAGTTGTGGCCCGCCAGTTCATTGAAGCACTGGCGCCGCAAATACCGTCGACCTTGATTTCCTGCGCCAATACCCCGCACAGCATCCTCAGTGACCTGGCACCCGATCGCGGCCCCGCCAAGCTCAAACTGTTCGAGATCCCCGTGCGCGAGATCAAACCGGGCCTGGCCACGCTGACCCGAGACATGAGCCGCGCCGGCATTGGTCCTGCGAGCCAGGTTGTATTGGTGGCACCTGCCAGCAGTTGGGGCGACAAAGTGGGGTCGCAGCGTTTACAGCGTTGGTGTGAACGGGTGCGCGCCTGGTTACAAGAGCGCCAGGCCACATTGCTGGTGATCGCTCACGGCGACGCTCAGTCATTGCACAGCGAACTGTTGCAGCTCAATGAGACGTTGTCCGGATTGAGCCGGTTGTACCGGCACAATGGCGATATTCGTTACCAACTGCACTTCTGGCATAACCGACTGGGCGTCAGCGCTGGCCAGGAATTCAAGCTGTCGATTGATAAACAGTGCTTCACCCTGATTCCCCAATCAGGGGTCGATACCCAGCCGCGCGTAGCGGACGACCAGCACGTGTATCTGGTCGAGCGCGCAGTGCTTGAAGGTTCGCCTTCATTGTCCAGGCATTGGTACCTGTTTGAAGACCGTCAAGCGCTGTTGCAAGAAGCCCAATCGGCACGGGCTGCCACGGTCATTGTGAGCATCGACAACAGCCATCAACTGCTTGAACTGGCGCAGCAGCTGCATGACCTGCGGGAAAAATGCGGCCCTGAACTGAAAATCGTGGTGCGGGAAATGGAACCGGCCGTGCGTTATCGCGATGAGCGCTTGTTGCTGGCGTGCGGTGCCAACCTGATTGTTCCCGAGGGCACTGTGTTGTCGCGCTTTTTGAGCATGATCGAAAGCGTGCAGGGCCAGCGCTGGCAATACAGCCAAAACAGCGATTTCGAAACCTTGCTGGAGCGCCAGCGGCCACCGCAAATTCGCGGTCTGGTCAGCCCGCGCGTGTTTTATGACACCGTGGAGCAAATCGTCGCAGACAGCTCGGGGGAAGTGACCCATCAACTGCTCAAGTTCCAACCGGTGCCGGGTCTTGAACCGCAGTTGTTCCTCAATCAAATGTGTTTGCGCCGTTTTGGTGACATCGCGTGCTTGCTCAATGGCGAGCTGTACCTGTTTTTGTTCGCTTGCCGTGCCGATGGCCTGGACCCTGCTTTGGGCAATATCTGCCGCCTGCCGTGGCGAGACCTGTTCAACCATCGCCAGGTGCTGAACGGCATGGCTGACCTGCCTGAAGACGCCTTCATGCAGGCGCCGGTGACTGACCTGGGGCTGTATATCCCGATTGAACACAGCGTGACGGCACCCCTGACACCGCTTAATCACCCGCCGTTAATCGCGCAAAGAATCACTTTGCCCCTCAGTGAGCCTGCGCCATGACGTTCCTTGAATTGCTCGATGTGATTGTCCTGACCAGTGCCGTGACGGTGGTGCTGACCTTGCTGTCACGGCGCATTCGCCTGCGCTTGAAAGTCTCCCTGGAGCAGTACTTGCGCCCCCGCTACCTGAAATCTCGCGGCGTACGTCGTCGCGCTTCTGCCAGTTCGTCTTCGAGAACGCCTGATGAGTCTGTTTAAGTCGTCTTCCCCCCCCGCCAGGATCGCCGGAAAGTGGAAAGGCCTGGGCGGCTGGAACCTGTATTTCCTCGCCAAGTTCCTGCTGGCCTGGACCGGGCACCTGAATTTTCAAGTGCTGCCCAACCTGATCTTCGCACTGGTGTTGCTGATCCCCCTCGCCCACCCGCTGCTGCGTCGTGTGCGCAGCGTGATTGCGATCCCGGTGGCCGTGGCGTTGCTGTATCAGGACACCTGGTTCCCGCCTTTTAGCCGTCTGCTCGCCCAGCCCGGCGTGCTCGACTTCTCGGTGGATTACATCGTCGAACTGCTGGGCCGCTTTATCGACTGGCAAGTGTGCGCCATGCTCCTGGTGTTGATCATCGGCTACGCATTTCTCAATCAGTGGTTGCGCCTGACCACCTTCACCCTGCTGGGTTTGTGCTGGCTGGGCATGGGCAACCTGCAACAGATGATCCCGCAAGTCGCCCAGCCGTCGGTGGCGAACGTGCAACCCGGCGCCGGCGCCCCTGTCGCCAGTACCGGTGAGCCGGATGACACAACGCTCAATGCGTATCTCGACACGTTCTATAAAAGCGAAGCTGAGCGCAAAGTCGAGTTCAAGGAGCCGGCCGTCAAGCCGCCGCCGTTTGACTTGCTGGTGATTAACATCTGCTCGATGGCCTGGGATGACCTGGACGAAGTGGGCTTGCGTGACAACGCGCTGTTCAGCCAGATGGACGTGATTTTCGACAACTTCAACTCGGCCACTGCCTACAGCGGCCCGGCAGCGATTCGCTTGTTGCGCGCCAGCTGTGGTCAAACCTCCCACGCGCAGCTGTACAAAACACCGGCAGACCAATGCCTGTTGTTTGATGACCTGCGCAAGCTCGGGTTCGCGGACGAACTGATGCTCAACCATACCGGCGAGTTCGACGGCTTCCTGCAAGAAGTGCGCGAGCAGGGTCAACTGCCGCCGCCCGCGCTGGGCACTGCACCGGGCGTGCCACGGGCGTATGTCAGCTTCGACGGCTCGCCGATCTGGCGCGACCGTGATGTGCTGAGCAAGTGGTGGCAACACCGTTTGGCTGAAGACCAACCCAACATGGCGCTGTTCTACAACACCACCACCCTGCATGACGGCAATCGTCAAGTCACAGCGGACGGTGGCACCAAACGCGCTGACTACAGCAGCCGCGCGCAGGTGCTGCTGGATGACCTGAACGCGTTCCTTAAAGAGCTGCAAAAGAGCGGTCGCCGGGTGGTCGTGGCCATCGTCCCCGAGCATGGCGCGGCACTGCACGGTGACCGTATGCAAATCTCCGGGATGCGTGAGATCCCCAGCGATTCAATCACCCACGTTCCGGTCGGCATCAAGTTGATCAACATGGGCCAAACCCCACACACGGCCCCTGTGCATGTCACTCAACCCAGCAGCTATTTGGCCATTGCTGAAATCATTGCTCGCCTGTACGCCGATCCGGCCTTGAGCAACGGGCAAAACCTGGACTGGTCACAGTTACTGAGCAACCTGCCACAAACGGCCAAAGTGTCTGAAAACTCGGGAACGGTGGTGCTGGATTACAACGGCAAGCCCTATGTGCGAATCAAGGAGAACGGCGGATGGCTGCCCTACCCACAGCGTTTCAAATAAGCGCCGACATCCTCTCGCGCACTGAGCGGGCGGACGACATCGCGCGCCTCAAGTCGATGATGGACCTGCCCACGCTGGGTTATGTCGACGTGTCCGCGCAAATGGAACTGATGCAGGCGCTGGAGCGTTGGCCCTTGCTGGCTCATCTTGAAGCGCAGCGCCTGACCCTGCCTGCGGACAACCCGGCGCTGACGCTGCAAACGCATCCGGAGACAACCCGATGATCGCCATCAGCCTGCGGGGTATTCGCGGTGGCGTGGGCACCAGCTCAACCCTCGCCGCACTGGCGTATGCATTGCACGCGCTGGGTCAGCGCGTGTTGGTGGTGGACATGTGCCCGGAAAACACCCTGGGCCTGCACTTCAACCTGGACCTGGCGCCGCGCGATGGCTGGGCGCGCGCCACATTGGACCAACAACCCTGGCAGCAACAGGCCTGGACGGTGACGCCCGGCCTTTGCGTGCTGCCTTACGGCCAACTTGAGGGCGCAGAACTCACCCGGCTTGATGCCATGTTGCTGGACAGCCCGCAGTTGTGGAGCAAGCGCCAGGCTTCACTGGATCAGGCGTTTGACTGGGTGCTGTTCGACCTGCCGCAGCGCTTGCCGGGGCATGCGGGTAATCCTCAGTGTGCTTTTTCCTTCACTGTGCTCAACGCCGATGCCGCCTGCCATGTGCTGTTGCAGACCCAAGCGCGGCAAGACACCGTATTTGTGGTTAACCGGTATGACGCGGGCAGCCAATTGCAGCGCGATCTGGCCCTGATTTGGCACCATCGCTACGCCGCTTCGGTGGTGCCGATTAACCTGCACGCCGACGAAGCAATGGGCGAAGCCTTGGCCAGTCGCGAACCCGTGGGCCGCTACGCGCCCGGCAGTCTGATCGCCCAAGACATCATCAGCCTGGCCAGTTGGTGCCTGCTGCGTGGACGGAGGCAGGCATGATCGCCGACCGGTTCCCCTATACACGCTTGCGCCGCGATCAAAACTGCACGCGTTTTACCGCGTTCATCCTGGCGCTGATCCAGGCGCTGGGCTGGGTCTTTCTGCGTCTGGAGTCGCCTAACTGGCAGGCTCTGCGCGAACAGCACCGGCGCTGGTATCCGCATTTGGCCACTAAGCGCCCGACCATTGGCGACCCGTTGCGTTACGCCATTCAAACCGTGTGGCTGCTCATCGTGCGCCCCGTTGACGAAAACCACCTGCGCCGCCAGCGTGCCCGTCGCCAGTTTCGTGCTCGTCTGTATTCGTGGCTGCTGGTGCTGCAACGGCCGTGGAATGCGCTGTCCAATGCATTTGAACGCTTGCCGTCGACCCTCAGTCCGCAGGTGCACAAAGGCTCGCACTGGTGGAACGCGATTCGCTGGAAAACCCGCAAGGTGCTGTACATCGCCATCGGCGTGGTTGCGCTGGTGCTGATCCTGATTTGCGTCACCGAGCCATTCGACTATCTAGCGCAGTTGGTATTCGTGGTGCTGTTGTGGGCCATAGCCATGCTGGTGCGGCGCATGCCGGGGCGGTTTCCGACACTGCTGCTGATTTCGCTGTCGATCATTGTCTCGTGCCGTTACCTGTGGTGGCGCTACACCTCCACCCTGAACTGGAACGACTGGCTGGACTTGACCTGCGGCTTGATCCTGCTGGCCGCCGAAACGTATTCCTGGCTGATTCTGATCTTGGGGTACATCCAGACGTCCTGGCCGCTGAACCGCAAACCGGCGCAACTGCCGGCCGATACCGGGCAATGGCCGGTGGTTGACCTGTTGATCCCTACCTACAACGAGGAGTTGTCGGTGACCCGCGGCACGGTGTATGCCGCCTTGGGCATTGACTGGCCCAAAGACAAATTGCGCATCCACTTGCTGGATGATGGCAATCGCCCAAGCTTCAAGGCATTCGCCCAAGAGGTGGGCATCAACTACATCGCGCGCACCGACAACCGCCATGCCAAGGCCGGTAACCTCAACCATGCGCTGACGCAAATCGACGGCGAACTGGTGGCGATTTTTGACTGCGACCACATGCCCGCCCGCTCCTTCCTGCAATTGACCGTGGGCTGGTTCTTGCGGGACCCGAAACTGGCGCTGGTACAAACCCCGCACCATTTCCTGTCCCCGGACCCGTTTGAGCGCAACCTGGGCACCTTCCGCAATCGGCCCAATGAAGGCGAGTTGTTCTACGGGCTGGTGCAAGACGGTAACGACATGTGGAACGCCGCGTTCTTCTGCGGTTCTTGCGCCATCTTGCGCCGCACTGCAATTGACGACATTGGCGGCTTTGCCGTCGAGACCGTGACCGAAGACGCCCACACCGCGTTGCGCCTGCACCGCAAAGGCTGGAACTCGGCGTACTTGCGCATCCCGCAAGCGGCAGGTCTGGCCACCGAAAGCCTGTCGGCACACATCGGTCAGCGCATTCGCTGGGCCAGGGGCATGGTGCAGATCTTTCGCACCGACAACCCCCTGCTGGGCAAAGGCTTGAGCTTCTTCCAGCGCATTTGCTATGCCAACGCCATGCTGCACTTTCTGGTGGGGTTGCCGCGCTTGATCTTCCTCACCGCGCCGCTGGCGTTCCTGTTGCTGCACGCCTACATCATCTATGCCCCGGCAGTGATGATCCTGCTCTACGTGTTGCCGCACATGATCCACGCCAGCCTGACCAACTCCCGAATGCAGGGCGCGTATCGTCAGACGTTCTGGGGCGAGGTGTATGAAACCGTATTGGCGTGGTACATCGCCCGCCCCACCACTGTGGCCCTGTTCAGCCCCTCGCGGGGCAAGTTCAACGTCACCGCCAAGGGCGGGATGATGGAAGAAAACCAGTTTGACTGGCAGACCGCGCGCCCGTATCTGGTGCTGTCACTGCTCAACCTGCTGGGCCTGGGCTTTGCGGTGTGGCGCCTGTTCACCGGGCCTAAGGATGAAATCATCACCATCCTGGTCAGTGTGTTGTGGGTGGTTTACAACCTGCTGATCATTGGTGCGGCGGTGGCCGTGGCCGCTGAAGTGCGTCAAGTGCGTCAAACCCACCGTGTGCAAACGCGCTTGCCGGGCGCCATCAAACTGCTCGACGGCCACAGCTACCCGTGCGAACTGGTGGACTACTCCGACGGCGGTGTGGGCCTGCAACTGGGTCAGGCATTGCAATTGCCGGTGGGCACCCCGGTGTCATTGATTCTGCAACGGGGCACCCGCGAATTTGTATTCCCCGGCTACCTGACCCGCTCCAACGAGCTGTTCATGGGGTTGAACTTCGCCAAGCTGACGCCTGCGCAAAAAATCGAGTTCGTGCAGTGCACCTTCGGCCGCGCCGATGCCTGGCTCGACCACAACAGCGAGTTTGAAGCCGACAAGCCGATCCAGAGCCTCAGCGAAATTCTCGCCCTGGGCGTCAAAGGCTATTACCGCCTTTATGAATACCTGCCTGCCTGGGTGCGGCACATCGCCCGCCCGTTCATGCGAATCCTTCAGTGGCTGGGCAGCTTTTTGCCGCGCATGCCCGTCTCTCCCCCTATTACCTCCCGGCCAGTGAGCGAATCATGAGTCGTTTTTCTAAAAAAGCTTTCTTTGCCAGCCTTGCGCTGATGACCTTCGCCTCACAGTTGATGGCGGCGCCATTACCGTTGCCGGGCAGCTCACCGGCGCCATTGCCCAAGCCTGCGCTGGAGGACACCCAGCAACCGTTGCCGAGCTGGACCGTCACGCGCACCTTTGAGCAGCTGGGCCGCGCGACAGACACGTTGTTGCTGGGTATCAACAGTGCCGAACAGGTGGAATTCAGCGTGCGCCGCGACCGGATTGCCAGCGATGCGCGCTTGCAACTGGAATACACCGCCTCCCCCTCGCTGATCCCGACCATTTCCCATCTGCGGGTGTACCTCAACGATGTGTTGATGGGCGTCTTACCTATCGAGAAAGACCAGCTGGGGCGCAAGACCACCCAGCAAATGGCACTGGACCCGCGCCTGATTGCAGACTTCAACCGCGTGCGCCTTGAGTTTATTGGCCATTACACCGACATCTGCGAAGACCCGGCCAATAACACGCTGTGGGTCAACATCAGCCGTGCCAGCAGCATCACCTTGCAAGAGCAGGCCCTGAGCCTGAAAAACGACCTCGCGTTTTTCCCGTTGCCGTTTTTTGACCCGCGCAACACCGGCAAACTGGAACTGCCGTTCGTGTTTGCCGCCAACCCGACCTTGGGCGAACAACAAGCCGCCGCGATACTGGCGTCCTATTTTGGCAGCCAGTCCAACTGGCGCGGCGCTGACTTCCCGGTGCTGTTTGACACCTTGCCCAGCGTGCAAAGCAAAGAAGCTACACAGCCCTCAATCGTATTCGCCACCAACGATCACCGTCCGGCGTTCATGAGCGATCTGGAAAAATTCCCGGCGGTCACCGCCCCGGTGGTGCAACTGATCGATCACCCCGATGCGCCATACAGCAAGATCCTGCTGGTCATGGGCCGCAACGAAGATGACCTGGCCACCGCCGCCAAAGCGCTGGCCCTGGGCGGCAACCTGCTGCGGGGTCAGAAGGCTACCATCGACAAAGTCGAGGCGCTGCAACCGCGTAAACCCTATGACGCGCCCGCATGGATGCGCACCGACCGGCCTGTGCGTTTTGCCGAACTGATTACCTACCCGCAGCAGTTGCAAGTCAGTGGCCTGCAACCGCGCCCCATCACCCTGGACATCAACCTGCCGCCCGACCTGTTCGTGTGGCGCAACCAGGGTATTCCGCTGCGCACTCAGTACCGTTACACGGCGCCGTCGGCCAATGATGATTCGCGCTTGAACATCAGCCTCAATGATCAGTTCATCACCAGCCTGGCGTTGCAGCGCAAAAACACCAGCAACCTCGAAGAGCTGCGTTTGGCGGTGCTGTCCAACGACTCGGCCAACGCCAACGACAAGCTGATCGTCCCGTCGCTGAAAATCGGTGACCGTAACCGCTTGCGCTTCGACTTCAACTTCGCCAGCACCGTAGGCAGTGCACAGCGTGACCGTTGCCAGACCATTCTGCCGGCCAACACCCAGGCGATCATCGATGAAGACTCCACCATCGACCTGTCGGGCTATCACCACTACATCAGCATGCCGGACCTTAAAGCGTTCGCCCGCAGTGGTTTCCCGTTCAGCCGCATGGCCGACATGTCCGAATCAATCGTGGTAGTACCGGGCAGCTCGACGCCGACGCAAGTCAGCACTCTGCTCGAAGCGGTGGCAGGCATTAGCGCCCGCACCGGTTACCCGGCCTTTGGCCTGCGCCTGAGCAATGATGTGGACAGCGCCGTTAAACAAGACGCAGACGTGCTGCTGTTGGGGCAAATGCCTGAGGATATGCGTGACAACCCAGACTTGAGCCTGTTGTTGCAACGCCAGCGCGACATGTTGGTACAGCCTTACAGCAACGCCGGTATTGAGCAAAGCGCCCGCCGCGGCCCGTCAGTGGATGAACACAGCCAGCCAGCCACCCGGGTCGAAGTCAGCGCACAAGCACCGATTGCCGCGATCATGGGCATGCAGTCGCCGCACCATAACCAGCGCAGCATCGTGGCGCTGTTAGGCAATGACGATGCCGATTACGCCTTGTTGCGTGAAACCCTGGCCGACACCGGCAAGCTCAATGCCGTAGCAGGTTCGGTTGCATTGATCCGCAGCAGCGGCGTGTACAGCCAACTGGTCGGCGATAACTACTTTGTCGGCAACCTGCCGTGGTGGCTGCTGCTCTGGTATCAGCTGTCCGAGCACCCGGTGCTGCTGGCCGTGATTGCTGTGATCAGTGTCTTGCTCAGCGCCTTCTTGCTGTGGCGTGCCCTGAGCTGGGCGGCCAATCGTCGTTTGAAGGATGACTAAACCATGAAGCCCTTTGCCGCGCTCGCCCTAACCTTGACCCTCGGTTTGCCTGCACTGGCGAGCGCGGCCAGCTGTGACTGGCCAGCCTGGGACAGCTACAAAAAAGCCATGATGAGCAGCGACGGGCGCATCATCGACCGCTCTTCCGAGCAGTTGATCACCACGTCGGAGGGCCAGAGTTACGGCTTGTTTTTCGCCTTGCTGGCCAACGATCAGGCCAGCTTCGCGAAGATCTTGAAGTGGACCCGTAACAACCTGGCCGATGGCAGCCTTGAAGCGCACTTACCGGCCTGGTTGTGGGGACGCTCCAAGGCGGGCAAATGGCAAGTGCTCGACAGCAACAACGCCACCGATGCCGACTTGTGGATTGCCTACAGCCTGCTGGAAGCCGGGCGCCTGTGGCAGGTGCCCGAGTACAGCGCAATGGGGCAAAACATGCTGTGGCGCAGCGCCGCACAAAGCCTGCGCAAACTGCCCAAGCTGGGGTTGATGTTGTTGCCAGGCGACTTGGGTTTTGACAACCCTGAGGGCTGGCGGCTCAACCCCAGCTACTTGCCGCCGCAGTTACTGGCGCGGTTCAGCCAACTGTCGCCGGTCTGGAGCGAGTTGGCGGCCAATCAGCAGCGTGTGCTGATCGAAGGCTCGCCCAAGGGGTTTGCCCCGGACTGGCTGCTGTGGAAAGCCGGTAGCGGCTGGGCCCCTGACAGCAAGGACGGCAGCGCGGGCGACTACGATGCGATCCGCGTGTATCTGTGGATCGGCATGCTGGCCCAGGACGCTCCCCGGCGCAAAGTCTTGCAAGAGCATTTTGCGCCGATGGTCAGCCTCACCCAAACCTTGGGCTACCCCCCGGAAAGTGTGGATGCACTGAGCGGTCAATACACCGGCAAAGGCCCTGCCGGGTTCTCGGCGGCACTGTTGCCGCTGTTGGCGGGCAGCGACTCGCCTGCCTACGCGGTGCAAAAGTTGCGTTTGCAGCAAGACCCGCCCGCCGCCGACGCCTACTACAACCAGTCATTGGTGTTGTTTGGCCAGGGCTTTGATGAACAACGCTATCGCTTTGACAAGGATGGGCAGCTGCTACCGGCCTGGATTGACACATGCAAAAACTAAAAACATGGGCGTTTTTGCTCACGGGATTGTCGACCACGGCCCTCGCTCAGCCCGCCACGGTGCAAGAACAACAACAATGGTTGCTGGAGCAAGTGCGAGTCGGTGAGGCCATGTACCGCGAAGACCTGGTGCGCGATTCTTTGGCGCGACTGGAACTCATCGCCCCCAACAATCCCCAAGCGCTGGTGGCGTCTATTCGTCAGGCGCTGCTGGAAAAAAACCTGATCTGGCCCGCGAGCGCCTCGACCATTTGCAGCAAGTAGCCCCCGGTTCTGGCGCGTTACGTCAGGCCCAAAGCCTGATGAAGCTGCAAGACCCGCAGAGTCAAAAAGCCCTGCAACAGGCGCGATTGTTCGCCGCTGCGGGGCGCCCGGAAGAGTCGACAGCCATTTTTGAACAGCTGTTTGGCGACGCCCCGCCTGACTTTGCCACGGCGCTGGAGTACCTGCGTATTCGCAGCAACATTCCCGGCCAACGGCCCAAGGTGATTGAGCAACTGCGCACCCTCGACGGCCAGTACCCCGGCAACGCCGGTTTGCGACAAACCCTGGTCGATTTGCTGTTCAGAGAAAAGCGCGCGCCCGAGGCGCTGGCCGTGCTGGAGCAGTTGGCCACCGATCCGCAGGCGAGCAATGCGGCGGCAGATCGAGAGTATGAATACCTCAACACCTTGCCCGTCGACCGCAAAACCGTGCAGGCATGGCAGGCGTTTATCAAACGCTACCCCGCCTCCCCGACGGTGCTTGAGGCCAACAAAACCTTGCACACCCAACAGCGCCTGCTGGCGGACCCGGCCTGGCTGGCGGGTGCGCAGGGCAAGCAAATGATCGAGCAGCAACGCACCCCGGTGGTGGCCGAAGGTCTGCTGCGCCGTGCGATCAAAAGCTACCCCGACGATCCAAGCCTTTACGGCGCACTGGGTTTGGCGCTGCTGCGTCAAAGTCGTTATGAAGACGCCAACGCCACATTCATCAAAGCGCGCAACAAAGAGCAAGACACCTCGTTCATGAGCCAATGGCAAGACCTGATGGACGCCAGTCATTACTTGATGCTGCTCAGTCAGGGCGACAAAGCACTGGATCGCAAAGACTACGCCACGGCGCGCAGAGCCTTCGAACAAGCGCGCAAAGCCAAACCCGGCGATGCCGATGCCTTGATTGGCCTGGCCGGTGTCGCTCGCGGCGAACTCAACGACATTCAAGCCGAAGCCTTGTTGCTGCAAGCCCGCAAACTGGAACCGGGTAACGCCAGCGCAGTACGCGCGCTGGTGCGTTTGTACAGCGCGCAATCGCCAGAAAAAGCCAAAGCCTTTCTCAACAGCTTGCCCGCCGCCAGCCAGAAAGAATTCGCCAGCCTGCGTCAGGGTTTTGAGCTGGATGAACTCAACCAGCAGGCCGATACCGCGACCGCCCGCAAGGACTGGCCGCAGGTGGTCGCGCTACTCAGCAAAATCCGCAACCTGACCCCGGACGAGCCGTGGTTGACCTATCGCCTGGCCAACGCGCAGCGTGAAATCAACCAGCCGGGCGCCGCCGATGACAGTTTCAAGCAACTGATACGCCGTCAGGGGCACAACCCTGAAGCGCTGTATGCCTACGCGCTGTACCTGTCGGGCACTGAGCGCGACGCCAGCGCGTTAAGCGCGCTGGAACAACTGCCGCGTCCGCAGTGGACTGAGGCCATGCGCGAGCTGGGCGCGCGCCTGCACCGTAATGTGCTGGTGGCGCGTGCGCAAAGTTTGCGCGAGGCGGGTCAGGAGCCACAAGCCATCGCGTTGCTGATGCAAGCGCCCAACAACGATGACCTGATGACGGTCGCGGGTTGGGCGCAGGAACGGGGGGACTACGATCAAGCGCAGCGCCTCTATAGTCAGGTGTTGCAAAAGCAGCCGGACAATACCGAAGCGCATCTGGGCCAGATTGAGAACCTGATTGCCAACCAGCAATTGGCGCCAGCGCGTCAACAGTTGGCGCAGTTCAAACCCTCAGCGGGAGCTGTATTGAGCGCATCGCAGCAACGTCGCCTGGCCAATGCCTGGTCTGAGGTTGGTGAACCCGACAAAGCCAGCGTGTTGTTCGTCGAACTGCTCAAAACCCCGCAGGCTGATCCGGTGGTGTACCGCGATGCTGCGCGGTTGATCGCGGCCAAACAACCACGACAGGCACTGGACTATTACGCCAAGGGCATGGCCGGTGCCGGGTTGATGACCCCTGCACAAGCCGAACCGCGGGATAACCGCGCCATGACCTTGGCCAGCCGTGCCAAAGACAATGACGAGTGGTTGGCCAGCAGCTTGCGCAGTGATGTGGACAGCCTCTATCAACGGCAAAACCCGACGGTGCACCTGTACACCGATTACGGCTGGCGTTCGGACGATGCCTCCAAAGGCACCTCGGACACCGACACCACGACCACCATTTTGCAGTTGGACCTGCCCATTGCCGATGGCACAGGCTGGGTGCGCGCAGAACAGCTGGACATGGACGCCGGTAAATTCGACACCGACGCCGACGGCCAGGTGCGCGAGCAATACGGCACCTGTGGCGTCGGCGTACGGCAAAAAGACTCGAACCGGCTGCTGTATCCGGGGTGCGACAACCACTCGCAATCGGCGCGTGGCACCACGATGGCCACCGGCTGGAAAAATGACACCTGGGACATCGACATCGGCCGCACCCCAGACACCTTTGATGTGCCCAACTGGCTGGGGGGTGTGGCCTACAGTGACAAAATCGGTTCGCTGGGCTGGACCCTGACCGGGTCGCGTCGCCCATTGAGTAACTCGATCCTGTCTTATGCTGGCGCCAAGGACCGCACCACCGGGATCACGTGGGGTGGTGTGACCTCCAATGGCCTCACATTGGGGCTGAGTCACGACGAAGGTGGCGTGGATGGCGTATGGGCCAGTTTGGGTCAACACTGGTTGCGCGGTAAAAACGTCGAGAACAACCACAAAACCACCGCAATGGGCGGTTACTACTACCGTTTGATGGAGCGCGCGGATGAACGCATGCGCACCGGCCTGACCCTGATGTATTGGGGGTACGACAAGGACCTGAGCGAATACACCTTGGGCCAGGGCGGTTATTACAGCCCGCAGGAGTACTACTCGATTGGCGTGCCGTTGAACTATGCCTTCAGGACGGCTAACTGGTCGGTGTCACTCGAAAGCTCGCTGAGTTGGTCCCATGCGCACAGCAGCTCAAGCGATTTATACCCATTGAGTGGTTTGAATTCGAAAATTTCAGACGCTGTGATTGATCTGGGTTTTGACGGTGTCGCCATGGGAGGTGAAACCAAGGGTGGCAGCAGCAGCGGCTTTGGTTACCGCTTGCAGGGCCTGGTTGAGCGCAGGTTGACCGACAATCTGGTGTTGGGCGGTGGCGTGCTCTACCAACACAGCGACGACTACGCACCCAGCCGTGCGTTGATGTACCTGCGGTATACGTTTGACACCTGGCAAGGCAATTTGCCGTTGCCGGTAGAACCGTTGATACCGTACGCCGACTTCCGGTAATGGCCAACGCCACACGTGTAATCGCTCTCGAGGTACGAAGCCCTCGTAAACCTGGTGATTGCGGTGTATCTGCAACACCGAGCTGGATGGCTTTACGACGGTTTCACCGCCGGACGTAGCCTCGCATTACTCGTCAACGACTACCCTGTAGTCGCTGTCGAGGCACGAGGCTGCGATCGGGCGCGAAGCGCTCGTAAACCCGGTGATTGGGGTCATGAGTCGTCAACGCAATGACATTAGCGCCCCATCGCCCTGGCCGCGTCAGCGGTGTATTGGTCGATGGTGAATTTCCCTTCGTTCAGAATCGGGCCTTTTTTCGACTCGTTGGTCATGCCGTAACCGGTGTATTGCCCCGAGTTCAGGTCCATGAAGAACTGCGACCCGGCCTGCCACGCGCTCATGTCCGGGTGGTAGTAGTAGTTGATCATCGCGTGTTTCCACAATTGCCCACGCGCATCGTAGTTGTCGGCCAGCACCGCATGCCACGTGTCTTCGTCAATGAACAGCACGCGTTTGCCGTACACATGGCGGTAGCCCTCCTTCAAATCGCCTTCGAGCACCCAGACGCGCCGCAACTCGTAACGCATCAAGTCAGGATTGGGGTGATTGACCGTCAACATGTCCGCGTATTTCACCGTGCCTGCGTTCGCTTTGAAGGCGTTGGCCGGGATGTACATTTCCTTTTTGCCAATCAGTTTCCAGCTAAACCGTTCAGTGGAACCGTTGTACAAGCGGTCTTCGTCCACGGTCATGGTGCCGTTGGTGCCGATCATGGGTTGGTCATAGCCGTAGCCCGGCAACTGGCGCACGCGCCGGGTCGAGGGGCTGTAGGTCCAGGCTTGACGCGGGTCGGTCTTGAAGTTGTAAGGTTCATGGGCAATGTTGATTACCCCGTTGTCACGCGCGGGTTTGAGGGTGGTGTTGTTGGTGTAGGACTGAATTTTGGCGTCTGTGCTGGGCTCAACGATCGGCGAGTTGGCCGGTGCCAGCCCTTTGGCGAACGCCCGTCCCCAGCCAATGCTGCCATTGGGCAACACCGAGGCCAGGTCGCTGGTTTTTTCTTCGGTCCAGGCGCGGGCCGGGAGTTGGTGGTTCCACAGCACTTGCATGCCGCTTTTAGGGATCGGAAATGGCACTTGCCCAAGCCCTTCTATGCCCATGCCGTCATCCACCAATTTGGCGTTCAGGGCATTGTTCATCGCGCGACTGCACACGTAGTCCGGGTAGCGAAAGTCGCGATGGCCGGGGTAGATGTTCATTTTGTAGGTGGTCGGATACCGCTTGAGCAGCGCTTTCTGACCCTCGGTGAGGTTGTCGGCGTATTGCGCCATGTTTTGCGCAGTAATCACCAGGATCGGCTTTTCGCCCGCATACGGATCGACAGGGTGATCACCGGAGAATTTAACGTGCTGCCAGCCCGGCACTTCCCCCAGGTATTGGCCGGTGTAGGGCGGAATGGTCCCGGCCGCATTGGCGGCCTTCTCAGCGCCGACACAGGTCAGCTCTTTGCCCAGTTTGGCCGCCTCCTCGGGGCTGACCTGCGCCAGGGCTGCGCCGATGCTCAGCGCATTGACAGCCAATGTGGCTGCGAGCATGACGCCTGTTCTTGTTATTTTCATGTATTGCCTCCTACGCGAAAAAACTTGCTGGGGGTGTCACGTCATTCTTCGCCATCTGGCCTCGCACACATCGTCCACAAAGACTAATCAGGCGCTTAACAGCAACGCCTTGAGCACGCCCTTGAGGGTCTTGCCTGACGCGTTGCGTTCAAACGGTGTGTGTTGCACATGGATGTGTGCCGGGACTTTGAAGCTGGCCAGTCGCCCGGCCATATAACCTTTGAGCGCTTCGCTGTGCGGGACCGTGTCCGGCTCGCCACGCACGACCAGAAACACCGCTTCACCCAGCTCATCGTCCGGTACAGCGAACGCGGCTGCCTCCAGCACACCGGGCATTTCACAGGCGCAGGACTCCACTTCGGCGGCGGAAATTTTCTCGCCGCCGCGGTTGATCATGTCCTTGGCCCGGTCGGTGATGTACAGGAAACCCTCGTCGTCGAGCCGACCGATGTCGCCGGTATCGAGCCAACCATCACGCAAGGTTTGGGCGCTGACGTGAGGCAGGTTCCAGTAGCCGCTCATCAAGGTCGGCGAGCGCAACCAGATCAGCCCGCTGGCGCCAGTGGGCAGCGGTTGATCGGGGCTGTCACCGATGCGCACGTCGACAATGGGCAATGGCCAGCCTGCCGCTGCCGGTTTGTAAATGAACGGGTCGCCACCATTGGCCGCGCCGATGCCGTTGCTTTCGGTCAGCCCGTACCCACTGCCGCCAATGGCATCAGGTTTGCGTTGGGTCAGGTGCGCCAACAAGCTGCTCGACGGCGCCGCGCCGCCCAGCCCCAGGCCAAACAGGCTGCGGGTGTCGCCGCTGCCAAACCGCGGCGCGTTCAGCAGTTGCTGCATCATTACCGGCGCACCGTTGAACTGGGTGCAGCGCTCATCGCGAATCAGGTCCAGCGCGTTTTCGACGTCCCATTTGTACATCAGCACCAGCCGCCGACCGCTGCGCAGGGCCAGTAGAAACTGCGCATGCAGCCCGCTGACATGGAACAGCGGCACGGCCATCAAGGTGGTGGGCGTATAACCACTGTTGACCACAACGCGGATGCGCTCGGGTGAGCTGAGTGCACAAAATGCGCTCTGAAACTCCAGCGCCACCAGCGCCTGACACACAGCCCCGTGGGTCGAGAGCACGCCCTTGGCCAAGCGTGTGGTCCCCGAGGTGTACAAAATCATGGCGGGGTCATCGGCCCTCACGCTTAACGTCGGGGCTGACAATTGCGGGGCCGCGAGCAGGTCTTCGAGGCGATGGCAATGCGCTTGCAACGGCGTGCACTCGGCGACGCCCACCACCAGTGTGGCAAGCCCTTGTTCATGCAGATCGCTGGCCAGCAGTTGCAAACGCGGCGCATCGCATAACAGTGCCTGCGCGCTGCTGTCTTGCAGGCCATGAAACAACTCATCGCGCAGCCCCCAGCTGTTGAGCGGCACACAGACCCCGCCGCAGCGTTGGATGGCAGAAAATGCCACCAGCCACGCCGGTTGATTGCGCATGGCGATGGCGACGCGGTCGCCCTGGCGCACCCCGAAGCGGTGGGCCAATTGCCCCGCTAGCCGGTCCACCTGATCAAAAAACTGGTTGAATGTGAGCCGCTGTTGCTGCCACACCAAAAATTCGCGGTCGCCGTGCACGCGCCCGCTGTCGATGGCTGCCCAGACGTTGGCCGCCGTGTGACGAAAGGACTTCTGGCCGCTGCCTGGCGTGGTCAACACTTCATAGGGCGAGCCTGCGCCAATCAATTGCCGCCAGGCGCTGCGCCATTGTTCAAGCTTCATCTTTTTATGCTCCCTATGGCTCAAACGTGCGCGCACTCCAGCGTGGCGTAGCGCTCGCAGTGAAAATCGGCATCCCCCAGACACGCCTGGGCGACCCGGATGCGTTTGAGGAACAGCCCGACGTCCAGCTCGTCGGTCACGCCAATACCGCCGTGCATTTGCACTGATTCATTGGCCACGCGGATGGCCATCGCACCGGTCTTCCATTTAGCCAGGCTGGCCAGTCGTTGACGCTCCACCTCACTCAACGCCGGATCGTCCAGGGCTGCCAGAGCAGCCATGACTGCACTGCGCGCCAGTGACAGTTCGACATACAGCTGCGCCGCCCGGTGTTGCAGTGACTGGAACGAACCGATTGGCACATCAAACTGAACCCGGGTTTTAAGGTATTCGAGGGTCATGTCGAAGAGTTTTTGCGCCATGCCCAGCATTTCGGCCGCCAAGCACACGCGTCCCCGGTCCAGCGCCGTGTTCAGGGCTGGCCACGCGCTGCCGATTTCACCCAGCAGTGCCTCTGGCCCTACCTGCACTTGCTCGAAACGCACTTGGGCATGGTTGCGCGAATCAATCAGTGGCAGCGCGCTGACGGTGAGGCCCGGTGTATCCGCCGGGACCAGAAACAAGCTGGTGCCTTGATCCGGGGTGTGGGCATCGCCCGCGTGTGCCGCCACCAGATACGCATCGGCACCGACCCCGTCGATCACAAAATACTTGTGGCCGTCGAGGCAATAGCCGGGGCCGCGCGGCTCAGCGGTCAAACCCACGTGCTGCGGGTCGTGACGGGGGCGCTCATCCAGCGCCAGGGCCATACGACGTTCACCGCTGATGACGGCCGACAACCACACATCCTGTTGCAGGGCGCTGCCTTGCAGGTGCAGCAGCGATCCACTGAGCACCACACTGGAGAGCAAGGGCGAGGCGCTGAGGTTATGGCCGATGGACTCAAAGATCGGCCCCAGCCCCATGCAGCCAAAGTCCAGGCCGCCAAGGTTCTCGGGGAACGGGATTGCGCTCCAGCCGAGTGCTACTGCGTCTTGCCACAGGTGTGGGTCAAAACCGTGTTCGCGACGCTCATCACGCAAGGCGCGTTGATGTGACACGGGGCTGCGCGCGGCCAGGAACTCGCGGGCGCTGTCGGCCAGGAGCCGTTGTTCTTCGCTATAGAGCAGAGTCATGCTGGGTTCCTTACTTCACGTCAGGCAGGCCGAGGACCCGCTTGGCGATCACGTTGAGCTGGATTTGCGACGCACCGCCAGAAATGGTCAGGGCAAAACTGTTCAGCCAGCCACGGGTGATGGCCTGTTGCTGCGCACTGAAGGCATCGTTGTCCCAGCCCAGCGCGTGATGGCCCATGATGTCCAGCAGCACTTCGAACTTGTCGCGCTCCTGCTCGGTGTGTACCAGCTTCATGATCGACATCAGCCCGCTGACGTCGTGACCGGCGCGGGCCTCTTCGCCCATGCGTTGCACAGTCAAGTTGTAAGCGTGTTCATTCATGGCGCTGGCCACCGCACGCGCCACGATCGCGTGTTGCGCCTGCCCCTGTGGCGCGGGCATGTACGCCTGCACCAGTGGCAATAGATGGAAATGGGTCGGCAAACTGAATTCGCCGAATTTGGACATGGCTGTGCGCTCGTGCTGCAACAGGCGCTTTGCCAGGTTCCAGCCGCCGTTGAGCGGGCCAATCAATTGGCTTTTAGGCACCTGGACGTTATCGAAGAACACCTGGCAAAACGCGGACTTGCCGCTGATCAAATCAATCGGTGCGACACTCACGCCGGGGCTGTTCATGTCCAGCACGATCAGGCTGATGCCCGCGTGCTTGCTGGCGGTGACGTCGGTGCGCACCAACGCGTACATCCAGTCCGACTTGTCGCCGTAGGAGGTCCAGATCTTGCTGCCATTCACCACAAAATGGTCGCCGGCATCTAGGGCAGAGGTTTTAAGGCTGGCCAGGTCAGAGCCGGCGTTAGGTTCTGAAAACCCCTGACACCAGCGCACTTGGCCACGGGCCATCGGCGTCAGTAGCGTTTTTTTCTGCTCCTCGGTGCCGAATTCCAGCAGCACCGGGCCGAGCATCCAGATGCCCAGGTTGATTTGCGCTGGCCTGCACTTAAGGCGACGCAGCTCGCTTTCGAGCACCGCATTGTGCTCGGGATTCAACCCGCCTCCCCCGTATTCGACGGGCCAGTCTGGGCAAAACCAGCCCTTGTCGCGCATGCGCTCGAACCACAGGCGCGCGTCCTCGCCTGGAAACGTAACCTGGCGGGCGCCCCACACCAACTCGCCTTCCGGGATGGCCTGGCGTTGTGAGGGCGGGCAATTCTCGTGCAGCCAACTGCGGGTGTGTGCTCTGAACTGCTCAATTGCGTTCATGGGATTCCCCTGTAATGGCGCGCGGCGTGGTTGTGCTCGACCGCTGCTACGCCTAATCGTTATCAGCGTTGAGTGCGCGGCATGCCCAGGCCGAACTGAGCAATCAGTTCGCGCTGGATTTCGTTGGTGCCGCCGCCAAATGTCAGGGTCACCGAGGCGCGCACTTCGTACTCCAGATCACCGTGCAGCAAGGCAGCCGCCGAACCGCTGCGCACCAGGCCGTTGGCACCGACGATGTGAGTTAACAGCCGCAAAATCTCGATCCCCGACTCCGAGCCATAGACCTTGGTGGTTGAGGCCAGCGCCACGTCCATGCGGTCCTGCTCAAGGTCGGCGGCGATGCGCAGGTTGATCAGGCGCATGGCTTCAAGCCGGGCGTAGCACTGGGCCAAATTGGCGCGCACCCACGGTTTGTCGGTTGCCCGCGCGCCCTGCTCATCCACCTCGCGCGCCCACGACCACACCCGGCGAAACAGCCCGACGACTTTGTCTGACCACGCGCCCAGGCCCAGCCGCTCATGGTTGAGCTGTGCGGTAATGAGCTTCCAGCCGCCGTGCAGTTCGCCCACCAGCATGTCCTTGGGCACACGCACGTTGTCGTAATACGTGGCAGCGGTAGGGTTGCTGGTGGTGGGAATGACGGTGGTCGAAAATCCTTCGGCACGCGTGTTGAGGATCAGGATGGACACACCCTTGTGTCGAGGTCTGTGCGGGTCGGTTCGGGCTGCCAGCCAGATGTAGTCGGCCGATTCGGCGCCCGAGGTCCATAGCTTGTTGCCGTTGACCACGAAATGCTCGCCTTGCTCGCGCGCCGTGGTTTTCAGCACCGCCAGATCACTGCCCGCCTCCGGCTCGGAGTAGCCGATGGCAAAGATGATTTCACCAGCGGCGATGCCGGGTAAAAACCGGGCTTTTTGCGCTTCAGTGCCGTGTGCCATCAAGGCCGGGCCCACGGTGCTGATGGTCACAAAAGGCAGCGGTGCCCCGGCGATATTGGCCTCTTCAAAAAAGATGAACTGCTCGGTGGGGCCGTACCCCTGGCCACCCTGCTCCTTGGGCCAGCCCACGGCCAGCCAGCCGTCGCGGCCCATCTGGCGAATGGTGTCGCGGTACAGCTCGCCGCCTTCTTTACCACGCAACTGTTCACGCAGTGCCGGGGTCATCAAATTCTGGAAGTAGTCCCGCACCGTGCGGCGCAGGGCATGCTGTTCGGGGGTGAGGTCGACGAACATGGAAGCTCCTTAAGCTGCGCCCAGAATCAAGCCGCTGGTGGGCACGCCTGTACCGGCGGTCACCAACACGTTTTCTACGTGATCCACCTGGTTCACCGCGCTGCCGCGCACTTGGCGCACGGCCTCGGCCACGCCGTTCATGCCGTGGATATAGGCTTCGCCCAGTTGCCCGCCGTGGGTATTGATCGGGAACTTGCCGCCGCGCGCATGGTGGCCTGCGCGAATGAACGCTTTGGCCTCGCCGCGTTCGCACAGGCCGAACTCTTCCAGTTGCGGCAATACAAACGGGGTGAAGTGGTCGTAGATGATTGCAGTTTGCAGTGCCTGCGGGCCCAGCCCTGACTGGCGGTACAGCTCTTTGGCGACCACGCCCATTTCAGGCAGCCCGGTGATGTCATCGCGGTAGAAGGAGGTCATGATTTGCTGGCCCGAGGTAATGCCCTGGGCGCCAGCCTTGATCATCACCGGCTTTTGGCGCAGGTCTTTGGCGTATTCGGCAGAGGTGATCACCATCGCCACCGCCCCATCAGATTCCTGGCAACAGTCGAGCAAGTGCAACGGTTCGCAGATCCAGCGCGAGGCTTGGTGCTCTTGCAGGGTGATCGGCTTGCCGTAAAAGAATGCGGCCGGGTTGGTGGCCGCAAAGTCGCGCACCGCCACTGCAACCCGGCCGAAATCTTCTGAGGTGGCGCCATAGGTGTGCATGTAACGCTGGGCAAACATGCCGACCCAGGAGGCGGGTGTGTGCAGGCCGTGAGGCATGTACCAACCGTAATTGACGTTTTCGAAAATCGGCGTCGAGGCAAAACCATAGCTGCCGCTGCCAAAGCGGTACCACGAACGTTCGTTCATGGCGCGGTACACCACCACCACTTTGGCCACCCCGGTGGCCACGGCCATGGCCGCGTGCATGATGGGCGCGCATGCCGCACCACCGCCGTGGGGCACCTGCGAGAAGAACTTGACGTCTTTGCAGCCCAGCAAACGGGCGATTTCGTATTCAGGAACCTTGTCCACCGAATAGGAACTGAACCCTTCCACGTCGGCCGGGTTGATGCCCGCATCCTTGAGCGCCGCCAAGGTGGCTTCAAGCGCCAGGCGCAGTTCGGTCCGCCCGGAGTTTTTCGAAAATTCGGTAGCGCCCAAACCGACAATGGCGGCGCGCCCGCTGAGTGACGATTGCGACATGTGTGCTGTCTCCCGCTGTCAGGGCAAAACCAGCGTGACCGTGCCGGTCACGTGGTTGCCCATGGAATTTTTGCCGCTGAGGGTGATTTCAACCGTGCGCGTGGCCGCGTCCTGGCCGCTCACCGCGCCGTTGAAGGTCATGCAGTCGCCGGGGTAGTTCGGCGCGCCCAGCTTGATTTTCAGCGAAGCAAAACGTGCCAGTGGCCCGGCCCATGCCTCGACATAACGCTGCACCAGGCCGTTGGTGGTGAGGATGTTCATGAAAATGTGCGGTGAGCCCAGTGCCTGCGCGGCATTCAAGTCGTGGTGGCCGGGGAAGTAATCGCGCGTGGCAATCGCCCCTGCGCTAATCAGGCCCACGGTGATGGGGATCGCCAGTTCCGGCAGGGTGTCGCCGGGGCGCACGTCGTCAAAGCGCTTGGTGTTCTGCAAGGTCATATTTCCATCCCAGCGTGTCGTGGTGGCTCAGCCAATCGCCGAGGCGTTCAAGGCTTGCTGCCGATCCGCCCAAAGCACAGCTCAAGGCGCGGCTCCAATAGAGAAAACGGTGCATCGGGTAGCTCAGGTCGACACCAATGCCGCCGTGCACGTGCTGGGCGTTGTGCCCGATCAAGTGCGCGGCTTCGCAGGCCTGCCAGGCGGTGGCCAGTGCTTCGCTCGGCGCAGGCAGGCCTGCATCGAGGCGGTAACACAATTGCCACAGGCAACTGCGCAGGGCTTCGAGGGCTATGTGGGCATTGGCCATACTCATTTGCACGGCCTGAAAACTGCCGATGCTGCGTTCGAACTGGCGCCGTTCAGTGACGTACGCCACGGTGCGACGAATCTGTTCGCCACTCACCCCCAGTTGCAGTGACGCCAAGGCAGCCGTTGTGCGTGGCTCAAGCCAACCCAGTGCGGCGACCGGTAGCAGGTGTTCAGCGCGCAGGTGCAAGTCGTCGATGAGCAGGTCCGCTATGGCCTCACCGTGGGTCATGCGCCCTGGCACATGCTTGATCGCGCTCGCGACCAGTTCGACCAGCGCCAGGCGTGGCTGCCCCTCAATGTTCACCAGCAGCAACGCGGCTTGTGCTTGCTCGGCCAGTGCCAGGGCGTTCACCCGCCCCGTCAGGCACCAACCCTGATCTGTGGGCTGCGCGTGCAGTTGCAGGCTATGGGCGCTGGCAAGACCGCTCAGATCCAGCGTCAGCAGTGCCCGACCGTTGGCCGCCTCCAGCGCCCATGCCTGCACATCGGGGTGGCCAAAATGGGCCAAGGTGGCCGCTGCCAGTTGATGGCGCCACAGCGGGACTTGCCCCAGCGCCTTGCCTTGCGCCTCTAACACCCACATCAGCTCAGTCATGCCCAACCCGCTGCCGCCTTGGGCGAGCGGGATGGCCAAAGCCTGTAGGCCGGTGTCTACGCACAACTGCCACAGCGGTGCCATAAACGCCTGGTCACTGTGATCGAACTGGCGCAAGCGGTCATCGGTGCAATAGTCGGCAAACACACTGCCCGCCATTTCAGCGATTGCGCTTTGTTCCTCGGTGATGTCGAAATTCATGCTGGCCTCCTCACTCGGCTGCGGGCCGGAACATCGGCAACGTCAGCTCGCCGTCGAAGGTTTGAAAGTGCAGTTGCAACGCTTGGCCGATGTGCAGTTCATCGCGCGTCACGCCCGTTAACCCGGCCACCAGACGTACACCCTCTGCCAGTTCGATCAGGCCAATCGGGTTGGGATGATCAAACGGCGCAACCTGGGGGTAATGCATGATGACGAATGAATACAGGCTGGCGCGCCCGCTGGCTCGCACGCTGTCCCAGTCGAAGGAATGGCATTCGATGCACACCGGCGCGGGCGGATGGCGCAAGGTGTGGCACTGCGTGCAGCGCTGGATGAGTAATTTGCCGGCATCGCAGCCTTCCCAGAAAAACCGCGTGTCGTCGCTCATGCCAGGCTTGGGCCGTGTAGCAACCGGTGTGGGCTGCTCGGTGAGCGTTGGCGCGGGTGCCGCGGGGGCAGTGGCCGGGCGGAATTTGAATACGCGAAACAGCAGTTGGCCGACCGCCTCGTCGCCGCTTTTGTGTTCCACGAAATAACGCATCACCAAGGTGACGAAAAAACCGGTGCCCAGGCCGGTGGTTTTCTCATCGCCCACCGATTCAAGGCGCGTGGTGTAGTAGAGCTTTTCACCCGGGCGCAGGTTGCGTTCAAAGCTCAGTTCGGAGTTCACCGCCACCACCGACGGGTAGCCGTAAGCCTCGATCACTTTGAGCACTTCATACGGGTTTTCGGTGGTCGAACCCGGTGCGTAGTTGTTCAGGTGAAAGCCTTCCATGCACCACACCTGCAACATGGCAGGCGGCGCCACCAGCCCATCTTGCGCACTGTTGGCGGCCACTGCCGCATCGGTATAGAGCGGGTTGTGCACGCCCATGATTTCGCACCATTGGCGAATCATCGGTGCATTGATCTCGTCCCAGGCATACACACGCCCATATTCACGCCCCACCAGGGCGCGCACCTCGGTCAGTAATTGAGCATCAGCCACGTTCGTCTCCTACCTGTTGAAAGCGGCAACCGCGGGTCGCCGTACACCCTCGATCAGTGCCCGGCGCTGTGCGCGGCACCCAGAAAAGCCGGCCGCTCGCCGCCGCCGTGCAGCAGCAGATTGCAACCGCTGGCATACCCCGCCATCGGCGATGCGATAAACAGGCACGCATTGCCAATGTCCTCAGGCAGCGCCATGCGCCCGGCCGGTATCCCGGCGCTGACTGCCGCCACGCCCTGTTCGTCGCCGTAGTGCAGGTGCGATTGTTCGGTGCGCACCAGGCCCGGACTGACCGCCACCACCCGCACTTTGGGCGCCCATTCCACGGCCAGTGACTGCACCAGCGCCAACACCCCCGCCTTGGCAGCGCCGTAGGCGGCTGTGCCGGGGGATGCACGCAAGGCGCTGATGCTGCCGATAAAAACGATGCAGCCGCCCTCGTCTTGCTGTTGCATCAGGGCATTGGCCTGCTGCGCAACATTCAAAGGCGCGATGAGATTGAGCCGGATGATGCTCTCGTGAAAACGCGGCGAAGCGCTGGCAGCTTCGGTGGCGGGGCTGCCACCGGCGTTGTTGATCAGCACATCGAGTCGGCCGAAGTCAGCGCGAATGCGCTCAAATAATGCCTTCACAGATTCCAGGTCACGCACGTCGCTGGCGATGAACACTGCCTGTGCCGATCCGGCTTGCGGCAGTTCGTCGGGCGCCGCCCTGGCACACACAATCACCTGCGCCCCGGCGTGCAAAAAACTGCGGGCAATGCCTGCGCCGATGCCTTTCGTGCCGCCCGTGATCAGTACGACTTTGGCGTTGTAATCAAGCCCTGAACGAGGGTCCATGAGGCGCTCCTTTGCTTTTGTAGGAGCCACTCTAGGGGCAATGCCGCCCCCCCCTCGTCGTCTGAACGGACGATGAAGCTCAACCCGGTGAACGCAACACTGCACCGACAGTATTGGATAGCGAGGCACACCATGTCCGGCCCCTCTAACGCACCGGTTTTGCTTGAATTCCCCTGCGCGGGCGTCGCCTTGTTGCGGCTCAATCGCCCGCAGGCGACCAATGCGCTGAGCCTTGAGTTACAGGCGCTGTTATCGCGTTACTTCGTTGAGCTGACCGATAACCCTCAGGTGCGGTGCATTCTGCTGACGGGCGGCGAGCGGGTGTTTGCCGCCGGGGGCGACATCAACAGCATGGCCGGGGTCGGGCCGATTGATATCTACCAGCGCCATACCGAACGACTGTGGGCACCGATTCAACACTGCCCCAAACCTGTGATTGCAGCCGTGTGTGGCTACGCCTATGGCGGTGGCTGTGAACTGGCGATGCTGGCCGACATCATTGTCGCGGGGCGCGGGGCGCGCTTTAGCCAACCGGAAATACGCATCGGCATCATGCCCGGTATCGGCGGCACCCAGCGGTTGGTGCGGGCCGTGGGCAAGGTTAAAGCGATGCGCATGGCACTCACCGGTCAAGCCATTACGGCACAGGAGGCCTGGACCGCAGGCTTGATCAGTGACCTGGTGGACGACGATCAGGTGCAGGCTCACGCGCTTGAACTCGCCAGCGTGATTGCCGCGATGCCGCCGTTGGCTGCCGAGCAAATAAAAGAAGTGATGTTGGCTGGCATGGATGCACCGCTGGAGACTGGATTGGCGTTAGAGCGCAAGGCCAACGCCCTGCTATTTGCTTCGCAGGATCAGAAGGAAGGCATGCAGGCGTTTATTGAAAAACGGATGGCGCGGTTTGAGGGGCGGTAGCTCAGTTCGTTGTGTTTCCCGTGCTCAGGGACGTTGACTCACCGCGCGTGAGTGAAAACAGACGCTGAATATAAAAGCAGACTCTAACTGTTGGATGTGGATGGCTCCATGGGAGCCGATAATAAAAAATCGCCGCGTCCACCTGTGTCAACTGTCAACTTTTACAGTATACGGCGTGGCTTAACTTGCCTAGCCTGCACTGGCACCAGACAAGCAGCGTTGTCTGCTATTGACGGCATGCTTAAACATCAATGGGTGCATGTGTTAACTCAATAACGAGGGTTTCACCATGTCCAATGCCACTTTAATTCGTAAAAGACCGCGCCCGGATACCCAGTCCACTGAAGCACTGATAGCACCGACTATTGTCCCTTCTGAGGGGAATGTTATTAAACGCAGCGATGCCAGCACTAATAAATGCGAGTTTGTGCTCCCGATTTACCCCGGCATTGCAAAAGATCAAAAAGTAGAAGCCTGGGTGGCCACGTCTGTTGGTTTCTTAATTAAGGATATAGTAATTACTTCGGAGACTGTGCCGGCGCGAGTAAAAGTGGATAGTGTTGCTTTCGAAGGTGTAGATACCGTTGAAGCTTATTACTATGTGCTTTTTTCGAGCGGTGAGGAAAAATCCCTTTCCACGACCTACAAGATTGTGGATTAATCCAACAGGCGTTCTATATGCCTTCGGGTGACAATATATCGAAGTGAAATTTAACGTCCAGCCCTGACATCAGGCCGCGTCCGGCGGCCTGATGTTATTTGTATCGGCCGCCGAGTGAATGGGTTCAAGCACGGCACCTTGTCCTTAATTCATTCTTCGCCACTTTATTTGACGCATTCATCGGCAATGCCTCAAAAAACGTCACGCGCCTGGGTACTTTGTAGTTGGCCATGTGCGCCCTCGCCCATTCAATCAACTGCGACTCATCCAACGGGTGGCCCAGGCGCAGCACCACGCATGCACACCCCACCTCCCCCATGCGCTCATCCGGTATGCCAATGACCGCCACGTGTGCAATGGCTGGGTGTTCCAACAGCCCGGCTTCAATTTCTGCCGGGTAGCAGTTAAACCCGCCGACGATAAACATGTCTTTCAGGCGGTCAGTGATGCGCAGATTTCCCGCCGCATCCAGCACCCCAATGTCGCCGGTGTGCAGCCAGCCGTCGGGGTCGATGGTCTGCGCGGTGGCGTCGGGGTCTTCGAAGTACCCTTGCATGACATGGAACCCGCGCAGGCAGATTTCGCCGGTGCTACCGGCTGCCAAGGCAATGTTTTGCGGATCGCGAATGCTCACTTCGGTGCCGGGTATTGCCCTGCCACTGGTGGCGGCGATGGTGTGGGCCGGGGCTGCCGGATCGCAAAGGGTGGCCAACCCGCCGCATTCGGTCAGGCCGTACGCCGTGGTCACCACCTTAAAACCCAGTTCGTGGCGCATGCGTTCAATCAGCACCGGCGGGATGGTTGCCGCGCCCGTCACCGCAATGCGCAGGCTCGACAGGTCTGTGGTAGCCAGTTTGGGATGCGCCAGCATCGTCAGGTACAAGGTGGGCGGCCCCGGGAGCACGGTGATGCGTTCGGCCGCGATGCGCTCAAACACGGCGTGAGCATCGAACACCGCATGCGGCAGGATGGTCGCGCCCGCCAGCAGGCATGTCAGCCAGCCGGCTTTGTAGCCAAATGCATGAAAAAACGGGTTGATTACCAGGTAGCGGTCTCCCGCTCGCAGGCCAATAACGTTCACGTATTCGCTGAAGGCACGCAGGGTTTGCCCGTGGGCGCTCATGACCCCTTTAGGCTTGCCGGTAGTCCCGGAGGTGAACAGCAAGTCGCTCAGGTCCGTGCTTTTAACGCTGACGGCACGCGCCTGGGCGCTCGATTCGCTGACGATGGCACCTGCCAGCAAAAACTCATCCCAACCCATGTCGCGGGGGCTGGCAAGCTGCGGCTCGCCCAGCAGCACCATGCGTTCAAGGCTGGCCGGACGATACGGCGCCAGTAATGACACATAGTCCGTACCCAGGAAGCTGGGTTGTACAAACAGTACGCGGCTGCCACTGCGTTGCAGAATGTCGGCCGCTTCATTGCCTTTCATGCGGGTGTTGATTGGCACCAGCACTGCCCCCGCGCAATGGATGCCTAGCGCGGCGATGATCCAGTCGCGGCTGTTGGGTGCCCAGATGGCAACCCGATCGCCGCTGTCAATACCTTGCGCCATCAGGCTGCGGGTGACGGCCAGCGCCAAGCGTGGCAAGTCGCGGTAATCGGTCTGTTGCCCGTGCTCTTCAATGGCTGTGCGCCCGGTATGTAAACGGGCGGCGCTGAACAGCAATTCAGGGATGGAATGCGCCAGGTTCACGCTGGCAGACGGCACGACTGGGAGGTTGGAATTCATCGGTCACTCGGCTGGCGAATTATTCGGGAAAACACACGCGTAACTGCTCACTGCGCGGGATTGACTGGCAGGCCAGTACCCAACCGTCATTGAGTTCCTGTTGATCGAGGGCATCGTTGCGCAGCATCTCGACGCTGCCGCGTTCCATGGTGCACATGCAGGTGGCGCAAGCCCCCACCAGGCAAGAACTCGGCGGGTTTAAGCCGGCACGTTGCAGGGCGTTAAGCAGGGTTTCGCCTTTGGCACACGGCACCTCGAACTCTTGACCGTCGAGGCGCACTGACACTTGGCAGGCGCTGAGGTCGGTGTTGACCGGGGTCGGGGTGCTCACGCTGCCCTCTTCGGGCAACGAAACGAACCGTTCGACGTGTACCCGTGAGTGCGCCATGCCGATGCCGTGCAAGGCACTGACCGCTGCGTCCATGAACGGGCCGGGGCCGCAGATAAAGGCTTGGGCATGGGCAAAAGGCCGGACCATTTCGGCCAGCTGCGCGACGGCGGGAATGCCCTGCACCGAATCCAGCCAGTGAATCACCTGCAAACGCTGCGGGTGGGCACTGGCCAGGGCTTTGAGTTCAGCGGCGAAGATCACCGAGGCTTCATCGCGGTTGGCGTAGATCAATAAGATTCGCCCGCTGCCGGCTATCAGCGCCGAGCGCAGGATCGACAGCAGCGGGGTCACGCCACTGCCGCCGCCCACCAACACAAAGTCATCGTCAAAGTGGCGCGGCACAAATACCCCGGCCGGTGCCAGCACGTCCAGGCAATCGCCTTCGCGCAATTGCTGGCACAGCCAGTTGGAGGCTCGCCCCTCATGCACTTGCTTGATGGTCACGCGCAGCGGTTCGTCGCACAGCGGTGAGCTGGACAACGAATAGCAGCGTGGCAACCAGCCGCCTTCGTACGGCACACGCAAGGTCAGGAACTGCCCGGATTTGTAAACAAACTGCGCACGCAGTGCTGCCGGCACGTCGAAGACCAGTGAGCACGAATCCGCTGTTTGGGTGACGATCTGCGCGATGCGCAGCGTGTGGTAAGCCGGTGTCTTCATCTTAAATACTCGTCACAGACTGGCCGCTGTTACCGGCGCGAACGTGCGGCCTGAGGGCGCTGCGCTGGCCGCCAGATGGAGTGCGGCGATGTAGCCGAAGGTCATGGCCGGACCGAGCGTGCCGCCTGCGCCGGGGTAGCTGGTGCCCATGACCGAGGCCGAACAGTTACCAATGGCGTACAAACCGGGAATCGGCTGGCCGTCTTCGCGCACCACTTGTGCATGTTGATTGGTCAACAGGCCGCCTTTGGTGCCGATATCGCCTGCATCCAGGCGCATGGCGTAGTACGGGCCTTTGCGCAGGGGGGCAAGGCACGGGTTAGGTTTGATATTGCTGTCGCCGTAATAGCGGTCAAACACATTGCCACCGCGCGCGAAGTCCAGGTCGACACCGGTGTGCGCGTATTGGTTGACCTTGTGCACGGTGCTTTCAAGCCCGGCTGCGTCCACGTCAATCTGCGCGGCCAGTGCTTGCAGGCTGTCGGCCTTCCAGTACACGGTGTTGAGCCATTCCTTGCGCAAGCGAGTGTCGGGCACCACTTGTGCAGGCATCAACGGCCCCATCGCGTAGTGGAAGCGAAAATGCCCGTCGAAAATCACCCATGCAGGCACCGAACGACCTGCGGATTTGCGGTTGTCCTGGTACATGGCGTCGACAAATTCCAGATACGGCGCCGCTTCATTGACGAAGCGCTGCCCCAGGCTGTTGACCACGATGGCGCCGGGAAACGCGCGCTCGGCAAACACCCCGCGCGGTTTTTCTTCGCCGGGCACGGCAATGGTCGGGGCCCACCAGGCCCAGTTCATCAAGGCGGTTGCCGCGCCGAGGTTAAGCCCGGCTTCGAGCGCCGCGCCGGTGTTGTTGCCGGGCGGCGTGGCACTCCATCGGGTGTGGGTGGGTTGCGGCAAAAATTTTTCACGCAAGGTCTGGTTCTGCTCAAAACCTCCTGAGCCAAAAATCACCCCGCGCCGCGCCGTGAGTTCGAGGACTTTACCGCCAGTAAGTACCTTGATCCCGCTGACGCGCCCCTGCTCAACCAGTACGTCCTGAAAGTCGCTGTTGAGCCACAGCGGCACGTTGCGGTCCATCAGCGAGCGGCGCAACGAGGCCACCAGCGAACTGCCGAGCGCCGCGCGGCGGTCGTACTTGCTTTTGCGCCGCCATTTGAAATCCAGCTTGTAGCGCGCCATCAATTTGAAGATCAGCCATTGCCAACCAAAACTGCGCGCCATAGCGGTGTGCGCATCGCGTGCGGTCCAGGCAATACGGCCCATGAGCAACGTTGACGGTGAGGGTTTACGCAGGTTGGGCAACTCTTCAGCCAGCAGGCTGGTGTCGAACAGTTCCGGGTCCAGCGTACGCCCACCGGGCAAGGCGCCGGGCAGGTGCGGGTAGTAATCGGGGTACTTGTCGGCCACCGCATACCGCACATGGCTGTTTTGGGTCAGGGTTTTGATCATCTGCGGCGCATGCTCCACATACGCCCGCAGTCGCCCTTCATCTGCGTGCTCACCGGTCGCCGCCTTGAGGTATTGCATCGACAGTTCAGGGCTGTCATTGCCGCCCAGGGCTTTGAAGTAATGGTTGTTAGGGATCCAGATACCGCCACCGGAGATGGCGGAGGTGCCGCCGTAACGGTCACTTTTTTCGACGATCAGGACCGAAAGCCCCTGGTCGGCGGCGAACAGCGCTGAGGTCATGGCGCCTGCGCCGGAGCCGACCACGATCACGTCATAGCTGGACTGGGTGTGAGCTTGTGCCGTCATTAGGAGTTGCCCTGCGCTGAGGTCTGAAAGAGAGGCTGACGAACGCACCGTCGGCTGTTCACACAAACGGGTCGGCGTTCGGCAGGCCCAGTTGCACCACGCCGTAGCTGCGCCGGTAGGCCGCCTCGTTATTGGCGATGTGCCCACGGGCCTGATGCAGATCGCGGAAATATCGCGCCACCGGGTTGGCGTTATACAAACCGGAGGCCGCCATGCAGCGCAGCAGGTCGCTGACCCGGTCGGCACATACGTTAGTCACGTGGGACGACTGATACCGATACAGCAAGCGCGTTTCGACATCCGGGTACTCACCCGCCTGCGCCAGTGCCATCAAGTGGGCGTAATTGCGCAGCAGTACCAGTTTCAGAGCGTCGACCGTGATGGTGGCTTCGGCCACGGCCGCCTGCGCCGCCGGGTCTTCGGCGGTTTTTGCGCCATGCTTGCCAATGTGTTTGGCCGCGTTGTCGCGAAAGGCGTCGATGGCGCCTTGCAGCGCGCCAATGGCTGAGGTCGACACGGCGCGTGCAAACACTTGGGCGAAGGGAATCGCGTACAGGGGGTTGGTGTTGAGCAGCCGCCCAGGCGTGGCTTCGAGGCTGAAATTGTTGGTGCGTTGCACGCGATGCGCGGGCACAAAAGCGTCTTCGATCACAATGTCGTGGCTGCCGCTACCGCGCAGGCCCAATACATCCCAATTTTCTTCGATGCGGTAGTCACTGGCCGGGATCAGGAACGTCCCGTGTTCGGTGGGGCCGGTTTCGTCTTGCGGCACAATGCCGCCCAGAAAGCACCATTGCGCATGTTGACTGCCGCTGGAAAACCCCCAGCGCCCGCTGATCTGGTATCCACCCTTGACCGGTGTGACCTTGGCCACCGGCATGTAGGTGGATGCCACCAGCGCAGCGCTGTCCTGGCCCCACACATCCTGCTGCGCCTGCAGCGGGTAACGTGCCAACTGCCACGGGTGCACGCCCATTACGCCGAACACCCAGGCGGTGGACATACAGCCTTGAGCCAGCGTCATCTGGATTTCAAAAAAAGTGCGCAGATCGACCTCGTGGCCGCCCCAGCGCTTGGGTTGCAAGGCGCGCAGCAAGCCCGCGGCTTGTAAGTCGCGAACCGTGGCGTCTGGCAGTTTGCAGTCCTTGTCGGCCTGGGCACTGCGGCTTTTAAGGGCCGGGATCAGGTCGCGCGCGCGTTGCAGCAGCTCAAGCTCTATCGGACTTTTTTCTCGATTCGGGTCCATCTGTCGTGCTCCGTCAGTCTCTCGCAGCGCGAATGCGCGGGCGGTCTGTGACGAATAATCCGATCTGTATCGACTGCGATCATCGTCAAAGCGGACTAGCTCCAACCCTGTTGTGTTCTAATTGCCGCCTTTTTCAGCCTCAGCGTTTCAAGGACCTGCCCCATGCCGTCGACTGCCCCCACCCGCGTTCTGATCATCGGTTACGTATGGCCAGAACCGCGCTCATCCGCGGCGGGCGGGCACATGATGCAAATCATCGAGAGTTTTTTGCAGCAAGGCTGGCATATCACCTTCAGCAGCCCGGCCGGCATTGGCGAACACAAGGCAGACCTCGCTGCATTGGGCATTGATGAGGTCAGCATTGAACTGAACAACAGCAGCTTTGATGCCTTTATCAGTCAGCTGGCGCCGCACATCGTGTTATTTGACCGTTTCATGATGCAAGAGCAGTTCGGCTGGCGGGTCGAACTGCATTGCCCTGACGCCCTTCGCGTGCTGGAAACCTCAGACTTGCAGAGCTTGCGTGACGCACGTCAGCAGCAGCTCAAGGCGCGCCTCAAACACAACCCCGATTTGGATGACTTCAGCGACCTGTTTGCCCCGGCGCCGCGCGAGACATTCGAGCAGATGGCCGCGACCGATCTGGCCCAGCGTGAAATCGCCGCGATTTACCGCAGCGACCTGAGCCTGATGATTTCCGAGTACGAGATCGACCTGCTGGTTGAGCAGTTCCACGTTCCCGCAAACGTGCTGCATGCGTGCCCGCTGATGGTGGACGCCGTGCCCGCGACGTATGTGCCGTATGAGCAGCGCCAGCACTTTTTGAGCATTGGCAACTTTCGCCATGCGCCGAACTGGGACGCGGTGTTATGGATGAAAACCAGCATCTGGCCGCTGATTCGCCAGCAGCTACCGATGGCACAACTGCACATCTACGGTGCTTATACCCCGCCCAAAGCCACCGCCCTGCACAACCCGGCACAGGGTTTTCACGTGCTCAATTGGGCAGAGGATGCGTTGGCGGTGATGAGCAACGCACGGGTATGCCTGGCCCCACTGCGGTTTGGTGCGGGTATCAAAGGCAAAATTGCCGATGCCATGCTGTGTGGCACACCCAACGTCACCACGCCGGTGGGCGCCGAGGGTATGCACGGTGAGATGCCCTGGGCCGGAGCCATTGCGCAAAGCGCCAGCGCCATTGCGGCCGCCGCCGTTGAGCTGTATCGCAACCCGTCGGCCTGGCATCAGGCCCAGTTGAACGGACGGGCGTTGTTGGCTCAGCGCTACCTGCACAGCGTCCATGGCCCGGCCTTGGTTCAGCGTATCGAAGCCTGCCTGGCGCAACTTGAGGCGCATCGGCGCAACAACTTTACCGGCGCCATGCTGCGTCATCATCAGCACAAAAGTACGCAGTACATGTCGCAATGGATCGAGGCCAAAAATCGCCTTGTTCCCGCTTGAGCGTGCTCAGGTGCGGCGGCGCAACAAATAGGTGTCCATCACCCAGCCCTTGCGCTGACGGGCTTGCGCCCTCGCCTGTTTGATTTGCTCACACACCTGGGACAACTTTCCGGCGATCAGAATTTCATCCTGCGTGCCGATGTAAGCCCCCCAGTAGATGTCCACGTCGTGCTCAATAAACGCGTCGAATGAACAGTGGGCGTCGAGCATGACCACCACGTTGTCCAGATCGTTGGCGCTGAGCTGACGCCCGGTGGTGATGCGGATCGGTTGGCCGATGTCATTCAGGGGGATGCGATGGCGCGCGGCCAGTGCCTGAACGCTGCTGATACCGGGGATCACTTCATAGTCAAAACCGTTACAGCCGTGTGCGCGGACCCGATCGAGTATGCGCAAGGTGCTGTCATACAGCCCCGGCTCGCCCCATAACAGAAAAGCCCCGCACTCGCCTTCTGCCAGTTGGTCTTCGATCAGGCGGGTGAAGACCTCGGCCCGTTGCGCGTGCCAATGCTCAACGCCAGCGGTGTAGGACGGCGTTGAACTGTCGCGTTTCGGATCGCTGACCTGCACCACGCGGTACGACGGCTCACGGATGTAACGCTGGCAAATCTCAAGCCGCAAGCGCACCAGGTCGTGAGTTGTCTGACCTTTGTCCAGAACAAAGAAGACGTCGGCACGGTTCAGCGCGTTAATCGCTTGCACAGTGATGTGCTCGGGGTCACCCGCGCCCATGCCAATCAGCAAGAGGGTTTTCATGCACACAAGGCTCCACAATAGTCGTGCCGCTGACTATAGAGCGCTGCGCAGGTGAAAGCACCGCGAATCAGACCTGGCTCAGGTCTGATTCGCGCACGCCAGGCTTACCAGATGTTGAGGTTGTAGCTGACGATCAGGCGGGTTTCGTCCACGTCGCGGGCGAATTTTGAGTAGTTGGTGCGGTAGGTGGCGTTACGAAAGCGCAGGCTCAAGTCTTTGAACGTGCCGCTTTGCACGATGTACTTGACCTCGGTGTCGCGCTCCCACTCTTTGCCTTCTTGCGCACGGCCTTGCACTTTGATGTTGTCGCCATTCACGTAGCGGGTCATGAATGACCAGCCATTGAGGCCCATGGCCTTGAAGTCATAGTCGTAGCGCAGTTGCCAGGAGCGTTCCTGGGCGTTGGCAAAATCGTTGACTTGCAGGTAGTTGACCAGGTACGGGTTGCTGCCATCCAGGTACGGCATCGAGGTGTCGCCGGTCATGCGCTGCCACCCGGCGCTGACTTTATGCCCGCTCAGGGCGTAACCGAGCATGGCGCCCATCGCCCGGTTGTCGATGTTCGAGGCTTTGGCCGAACCGGCATCGTCACTTTTGAGCAACCGCACATCGGCCGACAGCACACCCTGCCCCACGGGCTGATTGGCCAATAAACCGACGAATTGCTGGCGATAGATGTCTTCGAGTTCGGCGTAGTGATACTGCGCGGTGAGGCGCTCGTTCACCTTGTAATCCAGGCCGTACATGTTGAAGTGATCGGCGGTGATGTTGCAGCCGTATCGCTTGTTCTTGCAGTTCAGGCGCAGGTCCTGGGCGTCAGTGGAGTCACGGGCGGTGTAACGGTTAAGGCGCGAAGCCATGATCGTCAGGTCTTTCACGTCCTTGGACACCAGCATCGCGCCATTGAACATGTTGGGCAGCAAGCGGCCATCGTTGTACTTGAGCAATGGCAGGTCGGGCAGTAAGGCGCCGTATTTGAGCACGGTGTCAGCCACGCGCATTTTTGCGGTCACACCGATTTTTGCGTACTGATCCTTGGAACGACGCGGGTCACTGCCGGTCGAAGGCAACAAGCCGCTGTTGCTGTCCGCCGGGCTGGAATCGAGCTTCAAACCCAGCATGCCTAGCGCGTCCAGACCAAAACCAACTGTGCCTTCGGTGTAGCCCGATTGCACATTCAGGATAAAACCTTGCGCTGTTTCGTCACGCTTGGAAGCCCCTTGGGGGTTTGAGGCACTGCCATCTCGAAAGTCGCGGTTGAAGTACACCGTTCGCGCTTCCAGCTTGGCGCTGCTGTCTTCAATAAAACCGCCAGCCTGCGCCTGTGCGGCAACACCTGCACACACTGCCAGAGCGCTCAGGCGTGCAACCCGGCACTGCGCCAACAACGAAAAAGGGACAACCATGTACAAGCTCCAGCAGCGAATCATTCGCAAAACGAAAACAATTGAACCCGCGCCTGCGGTCATAAACCGGGGCGAAGCCGTTCAATACAAAGGGGAGCGCAATTATACGAAAGGCTAAGCCTGAGCCTCATTGGACCTTAGTCGCACGTAGTGGCACTTTGCCAAGATTTAAGCGGCCGGTATTTAGTTAATAGCGTTTCCCCCGCATCCGGCCTTAAATAGATACATCGACGATTGACCCCTCAGGATTTTTCATGAGTGCCGTATTTTCCCTCAGTCAGCTAGCCCCTTTGTCCCAGCGTGTGAACTGGACACTGACCCCTCTGGGAGAGGTGGCTGACTGGCCGCAAAGCCTGCGTACCTGCGTACAACTGGCGATGAATTCACCCATGCCCATGCTGCTGTTGTGGGGCAAGCAGCTCACGCAGGTCTACAACGACAGTTTTGCGGTGTTGGCCGGTGACAAACACCCCTCCTCGTTCGGTCAGTCGGTTCATCAAAGCTGGCCTGAATACCGCGACTTTACCCAGCCCATCATCCAGGCCGTGATGGCCGGTGAGAGCCGTACCTACATCGACCAGTACTTTCTGATTCCGGATCGCCAGCACACCAGCGAGATGTGGCTGGACCTGACGTTCAGCCCAGTGTGCGATGAGTCAGGCGAGGTGGCCGGTATTTTGATGATGGCCGTCAAGACATCCCGCCGCCGGCGCACAGCCATCAAGCTGCGCCAGCGTTCGCAAGCCAGCCGCAAAGCGCAGCATGACACCGAGGAACGCTTGCGACTGGCCCTGACCGCCACCAATGGTGTGGGCACCTGGGACTGGAACATCGACGAAGACCTGTTCGTCACCGACAGTCGGTTTGCACAGATGCATGGCATTGAGCCGCAACTGTCCGGGCAGTTGCCGATTACCGCGTATTTACAAGGCGTGCACCCTGAAGACCGGGGGCTGCTGACGCGTTCGATCAAAACCTGCATCACTAACAACAGCGAATACGCCGAGGAGTACCGCCTGCTGGGTATTGACGGCCACGTGCGCTGGATTTTTGCCCGCGGCCGTTGTTTCAGTGCTGAACCTCACCGCACGCGCCGGTTCATGGGGGCTGCGCTGGATATCACCGAGCGCAAAAAAACCGAGCAGGCCCTGCTTAACCTCAATGAAACCCTGGAGGAGCGCGTGGCCGAGCGCACCCAGGCGCTGGCCGAAGCCAACCTGCAATTGCAACAGGAAATGGTTGAGCGCGAGCGGGCCGAAGACGCGTTACGGCATGCGCAAAAGATGGAGGCCGTGGGCCAGTTGACCGGCGGTATTGCCCATGACTTCAACAACATGCTGACCGGCATTATTGGCAGCCTGGACTTGATGAAGCGCTACATCGCCGCAGGCCGTAGCGCTGAAGTCGGGCGGTTTACCGACGCGGCAGTGTCTTCTGCGCAGCGTGCGGCCGCGTTGACTCATCGCTTGCTGGCGTTTTCCAGGCGTCAGTCACTGGACCGTCAACCCTTGGACCCTAATCACTTGGTGAGTTCGCTGGAGGAGCTGTTCAGGCGTACCAAAGGGGCGCATATCGACCTGAACGTGGTGCTGGGCGCTAATATCTGGGCCGTCAACACGGATGCCAGCCAGCTCGAAAGTGCCCTGCTCAACTTGATCATCAATGCCCGGGATGCAATGCCCCAAGGCGGGCAATTGACGGTCAGAACCCTCAACAGCTATTTGGATGGCAGCGATATCAGCACGCTCGAACCGGTTAAAGCCGGTGATTACGTGATGTTTGAGGTCAGTGACAACGGCGCGGGCATGACGCCGCAGGTACTGGCTAAAGCCTTTGATCCCTTCTTTACTACCAAGCCCATCGGGCAAGGCACGGGGCTTGGGTTGTCGATGATCTACGGCTTTGCCCAGCAGTCCGGCGGGCATGTCACCCTGGACAGCGAAAGTGGCAATGGCACCTGTGTCCGCCTGTTTTTACCCCGCCATCACAGCCCGCAGATCCACCCCCGGCCTGCGTCCAGCAGCGTCGATGCGCCGTGCGCCATCGAAGGTGAATGCGTGCTCTTGGTGGAGGATGACCCGGCCGTGCGCATGCTGGTCCTCAATGTGCTGGATGAGCTGGGATACACCGCGCATCAAGCCCCCGATGCGAAAACCGCGTTGGCGCTGCTGGAGTCATCGCTGCGCATTGACTTGTTGGTGACGGATGTCGGGCTGCCGGGGATGAATGGTCGGCAATTGGCCGAAATTGCCCGCCAACACCGACCGGGGCTCAACGTGCTGTTTATGACGGGCTATGCCGAAACGGCGGCTGAGCGTCAGGGGTTTCTTGAACAGGGTATGGACATGATTGGCAAACCTTTCTCGGTCGAACAACTGGCGACCATGATTCGAGGAATGATCCCGACGAAAAATCAGGCATAATCCGCGCCCTCGAAATACGCCCTACAGATGCAAGGTAACCGCCCCATGAAAGCTCAAGCCCGCCACATACTGGTGAAAACGGCTGAAGAAGCCGAGTCCCTCAAGCAACGCATTGCCAAGGGCGAAGCCTTCGATGTACTGGCCAAAAAGTTCTCCACCTGCCCTTCGGGCAAGCGCGGGGGCGATTTGGGGGAAGTAAGGCCGGGGCAAATGGTGGGGATTATCGACCAGATCATTTTCAAGAAGCCGCTGCGGGTGATCCACGGCCCCGTGAAAAGCAAGTTCGGTTACCACTTGGTGCAAGTTTTCTTCCGCGATTGACCGCGTATTTGCGCCGCTGCTATCGCCTGGCAGCGCCCGCAGGCTGCGTAGCCGTCATAAAACCATTCAAGCTCAATACGTCAGACACACCACCGTGAGCAGGTTTTCGTGGCGAGTGCTGCGCACTACGAATAAAGGGTAAAGAAAATCCAGGAAAAACCGGCCATGGCAATCGCCATGCAGGCTATATAAAGCAAAAACGCACGCTTCAAACGAGGTACTCAACTACGAGTGGGCCAACCTGCGGTACGCGGCAGGTTTTCAGCGGCGCGCAGTTTATCAGTCGGTGATATTACGATGACATTGCCCTTGAGACGGTTTTCGGGGGTTTCCGATCAGTGGACGGTTCATTGCACATGCCACCACTTGGGCAGTAGCTGCTGCACCTTTGGCTCGGCAAAGCGATCATCAATCAGGAACAATGAGCCCTGGTCACTTTGGGTGCGGATCACTCGCCCGGCGGCTTGTACGACCTTTTGCAGCCCAGGGTACAAGTAGGTGTAGTCATAACCTGCGCCAAACAGCCCGGCCATGCGCTGCTTGATCTGCTCATTGACCGGGTTAAATTGCGCCAACCCCAAGGTGGCGACAAAAGCGCCAATCAGCCGCGCACCGGGCAAGTCAATGCCTTCGCCGAATGCTCCGCCCAATACGGCAAAGCCGATGCCTCGACTCGTGTCAGTGAACTGATCGAGAAACCCTTGGCGCGCCGCCTCATCCATGCGCCTTGACTGCTGCCATTGCGGGATCTGCGGATGGCTGGCGGCCAGTTGCCCGGCCACGCGTTGCAGGTAATCAAAGCTGCTGAAAAACGCCAGGTAATTGCCGTGTTGCTGTTGGAACTGGGTTGCGAACAGCTCAACAATCGGCGCAACGGAGGCTTGGCGATGCGCAAAACGCGTAGAGATCTGGCTGATGACCTTAACGGACAGTTGTCGGGCCGCAAAGGGCGATTCAACGTCGATCCACACCGTGTCACCAGCCAGACCCAGCAGTTGGGCGTAGTACTGGCGCGGGCTGAGGGTGGCAGAAAACAGTACGTTGCTGTGTGCACTGGCCAGACGCGGGCCAATAAAGGCAGCGGGCACGACATTGCGCAGGTTGAGTTGTGAGGTGCGCCGCTTGCCGACCTCGCGCAGGCTGAGGTCGTAAATGAAGTGCGGATCAAACAGCTCTGCCACTCGATTGAACTGCAAGGCCTCAAAGTAGAACGCTTGCAACTCGCCCGTCATGCCTTGTGGGTGATCATTGAGGTAATCACCGATAGCACTGATACAGGCCGACAACGCGTTCAACCATTTGGCAGGCAGTTGTGAATGCGCCTGATAAGGCGCCACTTGCTCTTTGTGCAGTGCATTCCATTCGCGGTTCAGGCGTTTGAACGATTTATCGAGTGCTGCGGGGGCATTGTGCCGGACAGCGTTGAGGCGCTGTTGGTCCAGATGGGCGCTGTACATCTGCCGGGCACGGTCGACCAGGTTGTGGGCTTCATCGATCAGGGTTGCAACGCGCCATTGGTTGGCTTGCGCCAGACCGTACAACAGCGCGCTGAAGTCGAAGTAATAGTTGTAGTCGGCAATGACAACATCTGCCCAGCGGGCCATTTCCTGGCTCAGGTAATACGGACACACCTGATGGGCCAACGCCACATCCCGCAGGGTGGCCTGATCCAGACATCCCTGCTGGACCGCGGCCTGTCGTGCAGCAGGCAACCGATCATAAAACCCCTTGGCCAAAGGGCAGGCATCGCCATTGCAGGCGTTTTGCGGGTACTCGCACGCCTTGTCCCGCGCCACCAGCTCCAGTACCCGCAATGTTTGGGCCGAACCTGTTGGATACAGTACCCGCGCAGCATCGAGTGCCAACTGGCGCCCCGGGGTCTTGGCCGTCAGAAACAGCAGTTTGTCCAGTGCCTGGGCGGGCATGGCTTTGAGCAACGGGAACAGCGTGCCCAGGGTTTTACCGATGCCGGTGGGGGCCTGCGCCATCAGGCAGCGGCCCGTACGGGCGCTTTTATAGACGGCTTCGGCCAACGCTCGCTGCCCGGTACGAAACTGCGCATGGGGAAACTTCAGCGCGCGCGCGGCGTCGTCACGGGCGGCTCGGTGGGCGACTTCCTGCTCGGCCCAGGCGAGGAATAACTGGCATTGCTGGTTAAAGAGCTGTTGCAGTCGCGCAGCGCTCCAGGTTTCTTGAAGGCGGGTTTCCTGCTCGCTGATGATGTCGAAATACACCAGCGCCAGGTTGACCTCGGGCAGTTTCAGGTGTTGGCACACAAGCCAGCCATAAACCCGTGCTTGTGCCCAGTGCAGGTGTCGATGGTTGGCAGGGATGGCGTTGAAGTCACCGCGATAGGTCTTGACCTCTTCCAGGACATTGCCAGCGGGGTCATAACCGTCTGCCCTGCCCCGTACGTTCAAGTTGTCGTACTGACCTTCGAGGCTGAGTTCGGCTTGATAATCTGCGCTGCGTCGCGCAGCCACGGTGCGATGCCCTGCAATGCCTTGTTGTGCGCTGGGCGAAGGAGTAAAGCGTAAATCCAGATCCCCACACTTGGCAGTGAACTCACACAAGGCCCGCACGGCGATGCGGTAAGTCACGCATCACCTTCTTGCCATTGCACGTAGCACACCGTCACCGGCATTTGATGCTGCTCGCAAAAGGCCAGCCAACGCAGTTGGTTGTCTTGCAGGCGATCGCCCGGCCCTTTGACCTCAATCATGCGGTAGGTCTGTTGTGTGGGCCAAAACTGAATCAGGTCAGGCATGCCCGCCCGATTGGCCTTTATATCCAGCAGTAAACGGCGAAACCACAGTTGCAAATGCTCAGGTGGCAAGCAGCTCAGGGCCTCTTCAAGCAAGGCCTCGCTGAGGCTGCCCCAGGCCACGAACGGCGATTGCACGCCAAATTTGCGCGCGTAGGTGTCACGAATGGTGTGTAGATAGCGCCCGTCTTGCAGTTGGTCGAACGCCGCTTCAAATAAAGTTGAACGCCGCTCGTGGAAATCTTCTTCGAGCAAATCGGCGGGACCACTTTGGTACGGGTGAAAAAACGCACCGGGCAACGGCGCAAAAATAGCGGGCCAGCACAGCAAACCGAACAGGCTGTTGATTAATGTGTTCTCCACGTAATGCACCGGCGCATCGAGGGTGTGCAAGTGCGCAGCCACTTTGGACTCAACAGAACCTGGATCATCGCGCCCCAAACGCAGGTCAAGGCGCTCTGGAGCAGCAGGCTTGGCGCGTACCCCTGCGCTCATGCCCAGCTTGCGTCGCAGGCGTGGAATCATGCGCTGCAACTGCTGAAGCTCGGCATCGGAGCAAGGTGCTTGTTCGCCGGTCTGTGCCAGGGCCAGGGCTTGTTGATGTTCACCCAGTTGCTCGAGTACACGCACCGTACGGCCCCGGGCTTGTGGGTGTTGGCTGTGAGGATAAATCTGCAATGCGCGTGCGTAATCGCAAGCCCGTTCATGGTGTTGACCCAGTTGGAACAGCAGACGTGAACGGCGACGTTGCAACCAGCGGCTTTGGGCCTGGTATTCCAGCAACTGGGCTAATACCTGTTCCAAGTCACCGGGGGCTTCGAGCTGCTCGCGACACGCATGCAGGTGCAAATACCCTTCAATGTCCGCCCTGCAACGCAATGCCCGCGAGTCGGGGCTGAACGCAACCGTTTCGTAGGTGAACAGCCCCAGATCAGCCAGCACCAAATCAGACCAGTCCTGGCTCAGATTGCCGAAGAACATCAAGCGCAGGCGATCGCTCAACGGACGGTTAGTCAACGTGTACAGGGTGTCCTGGAGAGATGGGCACCACATCGACAGGCTTTGAATGTGGGTCAATGCCTGACTCAATGCGGCCAGCAAATCGGCTTTTTTAGCGTTGGGGTGCGTGATATGAGCGCTGAAAGCGTGCTGTATTTCAGCTTTTTGCAGTACATCGAACACCTCTGCGATGCTCAGTGCCGCGTGCTCGTCTATCCAGCCCAGTTCGAGCAAGGGTGCAGCGGCCCGTGCGATGTCACCGATTTCCGGATAACAGAGTTTGCTCGCCCGAAAATGCTGGCCTTTACGCATCACCAGTCGGACCCACAAAGCCTGTGAGCCGCTGGGCAGCAGGAGGAAATGCTCGATGAAAACCCGCTCATCAAGGCTCAGTACATCGTCATACCGCGATTTGATCCAGGCGAGTACATGCTGGAAATTCTTCAGGTAGTAAAACGTATCTTCTATGGGATTGGAGATCACAGGCAGAGCGGACCACTGGCTTTAAGTACTGGATGGGCGTACAGATAGCAGTTTGCCCGGTGCCCTGGCAACTCCTATTGGATCAGTGGTTCAAGGCACACCCTTGTGTGGGTCGTGCGTGCACATGAGGTCGATCAGCGATTGCCCCGCGACACAATCGACCTTGCGCATGGTGTAGAGCACTTGCAGTGAGCCCAAGGGTAAACCACTGATGCTTTGCAGCCATGCCGAGTGACGCGCGCATGCCTCGTCATGTGCGCCCAAGGCATGATGGAGATCGTTGGCCCACTGCAACTTGTCGGGGTAATGACGTTGCAAAAACGCTACTAGCCCTGCCCCTTGTTCAACAAAAGGCGATTCAATCAGGCAGTTAAGTTGCTCGTTTGTCAGGCCGTGAATGTCATTAAGGTACTGTTCCATCTGTAGGCGTAACTTCTGAATTCTTTTAGGCGTATTGAAAGTGGCGCAAATAAGTTTTGTCAGTTGCCCTTTATACCGTTCATTTAACGCGTTCTCTGCACTGATGCTCTGCAAGTAATGGCAGACCCCGGTGCAATAGTCATTGCCGGTCTGGTAATGGCTGCGCAACCCTTGAACGTGGGCGGCGATCAATATAACTGCCACCTGCGGCTCTTCAATATTAAAGGTCTGGGCAGGCCAGGGTCCTTCGGTAAAGAGCAGTGCGGGCGAACTCAGCACTTCGGTCTCATGCGACAAACAATCAAACACATTGATGATTGCCATGCCGCTGCCTGTCATTGGCTGATAAGCTTCGCCCGCAGGAGGTTGTTGGCACAGCAGGTATTTGAAGTCGTCATCCAGTGTGGTGCACACATGGACTGCCTCAGCGATTGCATTGCCGTAACCGGTTGGCCTTACATACCCCAAATGTTCGGCCACGCGCAGCATCCATTGTGCGTACTCGCCAAGATGTTGCGGGGGGCGTCTGTCAATCAGCGCGCTGACGGGGCTGCCCCACAAGCAGGCCGTACGAAATAATTTGGCGCGTGATAGCAAGTCGGCATACAAGAACGTTACGCGCGCCTCGCCCTGGCTCAAATGCCCGGACATCAGCACTTGCATCCGGTTCAGCTCAGGGGGACGCTCATTGAGCAGCGTGTGGCGGTTAAGGATTTGTGCTCCGCTTTCGTCAACGTGCAACAACTCAACGCGTCCGTCGTCATACAAAAATAACTCGTTGCACTGGCTTTGGAAGCGGGTCATGACCGAGGGGGTGAGTCGCGGCTGGCGCAGCACGACCAGGCGCAGGATGAACGTATCGGGCGCGCGCGCAGAGATGCTTAGCTGTGCAGCCCTTAAAAACGCCAGTGTATAAGCGCTTTCCTTGCCGCCTTCATGCACCACCATCACTCGAAAGTGCCCTATGCGTTCGATACCGCCTGCCGCGACCAATAAGCGCTGGATCAACAGTTGCAGTGCAACGCGCTCGTGACGATTAAATAGCCCCAGCAGTCGATGCAAGACTTGTTGATAAACAAAGCTCATCGCTTGTTCATGGAATGTGCTCATTGGTTAAGCCTCCGTAATATCGAATTATTATTCAATGGCCTGGTCAGTGACGCTTAAAGTGTTCTGATTTCGCCAAAAAGCTAAAGGTCTGCATTACATTTACATAAGAATAAGCCTACAAATAAACATTCAATAAGATAGTTATTGCCAAGCTTCATAATTAAATGAGTGCCCACTCACAAACTATCAGTATTTATGTTGCGATGAAAAGCCAAGTCGAGCATTTAACTTTTCTCGTCTGGCTGGAGGCGTCGGGTTAACACGATGGAATATTGACGGTGCGCGCCAACCTCATTAAACGTAGGCGGTTGGCCTCTTAAACGGGCGTGATCAGTGCTGTATAAGCGGTTGAAGTGTGACCCAGAAAAAACGCCGCTGAACAAAGTGCTCAGCAGCGTTTTTTAAACCGAAGGAATAATGCCTTCAAGCTTCAAGCTTCAAGCTTCAAGCGCCAAGGCTACCCGCCCGCGGCATGGGCAGTCGTCCATGTAGCGGTGGGCCTCAACAAACTCGTCAAAGGGGAAAACCCGAACCACCAACGGCCGCAAGATTTTATCTGCCGTCAATTGATTGATATCGCGCAGTGCGCGCTGCATGGCCTCGACGTCCTGCGCAATACCCAGTTCAGGTTTGCCGGTAAAGTTGCCGATGCAGTGTACGTAGAACTGAATGTTTTTCTGGAACGCGGCACAGGCCGGAAACGGCGTTTGGTTGCCGCCTTGCAAGCCGTAGAGGATCAAGCTGCCACGCGGGGCCAACACATCGCCCAATACCGACATTTGCGGGCCGCCCAGGCCGTCAAATACCACGTCCACGCCCCGGTTGTCCGTGAGCTTGTTGATCTGCATCAGCAGGTCCTGCTCTTCGGTCACGATCACCTTGTCGGCGCCCAGGCCCAACAGATAGTCGCGCTCCTCAGCCGATTTGGTCGCCGCGATCACCTTGACCCCCAGTGCTTTGCCCAGTTGCACGAACGAGGGGCCAGAGCAATGGCTGGCGTCGGTGATCAATACCGTTTGCCCCGGTTTGACCCGCGCCAGATCGACATACGCGAAGTAGGCGATCAGTAACGGCGTGTAATGCACACTGGCTTCAACCGGCGTCAAGACATCCGGGTAGCGCGTGAGTGCTGAGCGCGGCATGACAATCTGCTCGCCGTATGTGGGGTATTCATTGGCGCTCTGGCCGGGAAAGCTGGCCACCTTGTCACCGACCTGCAAATCGGTCACATCTTCGCCCACGGCCGTGACAACGCCTGCCATTTCATGGCCAAGACCTGCGGGCAAGCGGGCTTGCGACGGCGCCAGGTTCTGACGCCAGAGCACGTCATACCAACTGATGCCTATGGCTTGGACGCGCACCTGCACTTCATCAGACGCAGGCGCAGCGACCTCGTGCTCTTCGCACTTGAGCACCTCGGCCGAGCCAAATTTGTGAAAACGGATCGTGCGCGACATTGCAAACCTCGCCAAATAAATCGCTAATACCCCAGGACTTTATCGGGGCTTTGGGCGCAAGACTACCAGACAGCATTAATAGTCGACATGCCTGACATTGATCCGCAGACAGATTCAAGCGGATCAACCCACGCTCGAAGGCGTTTTGAGTTGCAAGAAAATCGGATCAGGCAATAAGAAAGCCAATCTAGGCAGTGACGATTCGACATCTATCACCGTAAGATCCGTTACCTCATTGTTTGTAGACCCGCCTGTGAAGCCTGCTAGATGAACCGTAACGACTTGCGTCGCGTCGATCTGAACCTGCTGATCGTCTTTGAAACCTTGATGCATGAACGCAGTGTGACCCGTGCCGCAGAGAAATTGTTCCTGGGGCAACCGGCGATCAGCGCAGCGTTGTCGCGCCTGCGCGGTCTGTTTGATGACCCGTTGTTTGTGCGCACCGGCCGCAGCATGGAGCCAACGGCACGGGCGATTGAGATTTTCGCCCTGCTTTCACCGGCACTGGACTCAATTTCCACGGCTGTCAGCCGTGCTTCGGAGTTTGACCCGGCCACCAGCACGTCGGTCTTTCGCATTGGCTTGTCGGACGACGTGGAGTTTGCGCTGCTACCCATGCTGCTCAAACGCTTACGTGCCGAAGCACCGGGTATCGTTTTGGTGGTGCGAAGGGTGAACTACATCCTGATGCCACCCCTATTGGCGTCGGGCGAGATATCGGTGGGTGTCAGTTACACCAGTGACCTGCCCGCCAATGCGAAGCGCAAAGTCTTGCGCCGCAGTAAACCCAAATTGTTGCGTGCCGACACGGTCCCTGGCGCACTGTCGCTGGATGATTTCTGTGCCCGCCCGCACGCGCTGGTTTCATTCGCCGGCGATTTGAGCGGGTTTATCGACACCGAACTGGAGAAGCTCGGCCGCAAGCGGCACGTGGTACTGGCGGTTCCCCAGTTCAATGGTTTAAGTACATTGCTGGCGGGCACCGACATTCTCGCCACCGTGCCGGACTACACCGCTGAGGCCCTGACCGCCGCGGGCGGTGTGCGCGCAGAAGATCCCCCGCTCGACACCCCGGCGTTTGAACTGCATATGGCCTGGCGCGGTGCTCAAGACAACGATCCAGGGGAACGTTGGCTACGCTCCCGTATTCAAATGTTTTTTGGGGATCCGGATAGCCTTTAGGCGTCTTCCGTCAGGCAGATGCAGATGCGTGAGGTTGGGATGCCGCAGGAGCCGCTGTGGCTAAGGATGGACTAAGAGATAGCAACCCTCGGTCCTCCCCCGCATCAATGGCAGAGGCATAGTGAGCGCATCACTCTCAGGCTGGACAAGTGTGCGCAAATGTAAAAAATAGGATGGCACAATGCTCCGGCAACCGGCAAAATCCCCGCGTTCCCAATGGATTTGAAGGATCGGTTCCTATGACATGGCCCGTCACGCTACAACTCGACAGCGCAGCCTACCCGCTCAATGTGGTGCAACGTGTTGCTTATTCCCTGGCCGACACTGTCACGATTCAGGTCGGTATTGAAACCAATCAGATAAGCCTCACGGCTCACCGCGTGGAAGCAAGGCTTACGCTTTCCCCTGAGCTGGCTCACTCGCTGATTCTTCGGCATCTGAACGACTTCGCTCTACGCGATCACATCCACCGCGAAACAGCGGGGTTGCGCGAAGTTCTGGCCCGGGCCGCGCTCGCTGGATGTGGGATTTCCCAGTGACACTGATTGCGACAGACGCCAAGCACTACCGTTTGCTGCCGTTGCGATTCATGCGCCTAGACACCGGACATGAGCGTGACATCCTGCTCACCTCCGATACCGGAGAGTACTTACGCGTGAACGACGCGCAATTACGAGCCCTCAGTTACTTCGAGGTTCAAGCAGGTACTCCTTTCTACCAGGATCTGCTGGCCCGCCACTTCATCTACGAACCAGGCCGCCACTACCCGCTACCGGAGATGGCCGCGCAGTATCGCAGCCGCAAGGACTTCCTCTTCCAGGGCCCTGCACTGCACTTGTTCGTGGTTACATTGCGCTGCAACCATACCTGCCAGTACTGCCAAGTGTCGCGGGCCCCTCAGGGAGGCTCAGGTCACGACCTGTCGCAAGCCGATGCACAGGCCGCGGTCGATCGCCTGTTCGAATCGAACGCTCCCGCCCTGACTGTGGAGTTTCAGGGTGGCGAGCCGCTGCTGGCTTTTAAACGGGTGCGCCAGATTGTCGAATGGGTTGTTGAGCGCAACAGGGTCGAGCAACGGGATATTCAGTTCGTCATCACCACCACGCTGCACCACCTTACGGAGGAAATACTCGATTTCGCAGAACAACATCGCATCCATTTTTCGACCTCGCTCGATGGGCCGGCGTCCTTGCACAACGCCAACCGCCCTACCCCGTCACGAGATTCCTACGAGCGCACTGTAAAAGGCATCCAGTGGGTCCGTGAGCGCCTTGGCCATGATTCTGTTTGCGCACTGACCACACTGACTTCAAGAAGCCTCGAACAGCCGGAAGCGATCATCGATGAGTATGTAAACCTGGGTTTTTCCAGCATCTCGCTTCGACCTCTGAGCCCTTATGGGTTTGCCACCAAGAGTGCCCATCGACTTGATTACCCTATTGAGCGATACCTGGCTTTCTACAAGAAGGCACTGGCCTATCTGCTACATATCAACCAACAGGGCGTATACCTCTCAGAGAGTTATACGAGCCTATTGCTGAAGAATATCCTCACACCCTTTTCCTCTGGCTATGTAGATCTGCGTTCCCCTGTTGGCGCAGGTACTGCGGTGCTGGTTTACAACTACGACGGTTATGTCTATCCCTCGGACGAAGCCCGAATGTTGCTGGAGATGGGTGAAGGCGGCTTGAGGTTAGGCACTGTGCAGCAACCCTTGTCGCAATTACTCGCATCGCCCGTTATGAATGCGTTGCTTGCCAGTGGTGTAGCAGAGGCGCTGCCGGGTTGCTCTGACTGCGCGCTTGTCCCGTACTGTGGTGCTGACCCCATCGAACACTATGCCCGCCAAGCTGACCCGGTCGGACACCGGGTGTTCAGCAGCTTCTGTCAGAAGAACATGGGGCTGCTCAAGCATCTCTTCGGCCTGCTTTATGATGGCGACGACGAAGTCCAGAGGGTGCTGCTGTCTTGGTTGAACAGGCGCTCTTACAACGATGTCCAGTTCCCCGGTTACAGGGGCTGATGGCGATGCTACGCAAAGATACCCACTTCCAAATCCATCACCTGAATGAGCCCAAACTGCTCAAGGTCATCACTGTGGATGAGTTCATCGAGCAAGGACTGGCTGTTTGTGCCGCAAGTGCTGATTTCGGTGATCTGCTGCTTTGGCTACCCAATGAAGAACGGTTACGCAACCCGCATCTTCTCTCATTACCAGTAGGTGGATTCCTGGTCCCGGAGCCAGTGATCGGCGGCTTTGACAGCGAGCGACCACACCTGCACTCCCCCAAAGATGCGAATGTGGTGCAGCCGGGCGATGTCATTGCCATCACACCTGGCAACACGTTAGTGCGAGTGCTCTACCGACGAGGCTCAGACAGCAATTTGCTGTTCATGACCGATCGTTGCAATAGCCTCTGTCTGATGTGCTCGCAGCCGCCTAAAGATATCGATGACCGTTGGCACATTGAGGAGAATCTACGGCTGATCGACCTGATGGACCCGGGCGAGGAGAATCTGGGAATCAGTGGCGGGGAACCAACGCTTTATCGCGACGGCCTGCTCGAAATTCTGGCCAAGTGCAAAGCCGTTTTGCCACACAAATCCATTCATGTACTCAGCAACGGGCGTCTGCTCCAAGACCTGGGTTGGATCGTAGCGCTGTCTGCCATTGGGCACCCTCGGTTGAGCTGGGGGATCCCGTTGTATGCCGACAATGCCGCAGACCATGATCATGTGGTACAGGCGCCTGGCGCGTTCAGCGAAACCCTGCAAGGTCTTTATAACCTGGCACGCGCCCACCAGGTCATCGAGATACGCGTGGTCCTCAATCGCCTGACCACTCCACGCTTGCCAGAGCTCGCCCACTACGTGTTTAGGAACCTCCCCTTCGTGCAGCATGTTGCGCTTATGGGTATCGAAAGTACCGGCTTGGCTAGAAAACACTACGAAGAGCTGTGGATTGACCCGCTGGACTTTCAGGAGTCGTTGAGCCAGGCCGTGTATTTCCTGTTCAACCGCGCAGTGCCGGTTTCGATCTACAACTTGCCCCTGTGCCTGATCCCGGCTCACCTCTCGCGTTTCAGCCGCCAGAGCATCTCGGATTGGAAGAACCTGTTCATCGATACTTGCCAGCAATGCGCAGCCGTCAAACATTGCTCCGGCTTCTTCAAATCCCACACCGACCGCTGGCAGAGCCGAGGCGTACAACCTCTATCGACCGAGGCCTTCAGCGCCTATGCAAGGAGTGCACAGTGAAATTGCTCGACCGCTGGAAAGTTCTGATCAGTGGGATCAGCCTGCTGCCAATGGCAGGGACTCCCTTGGCCCAGGCGGGCCATCTGTCGCTCGCCGATACGAACTGGCAACCCACTGACAAGCTACTGCCTCCGGTATTTGCCGATACGCTCAATGCGCCAGACACCGTTAACATCTATGCGGCGCATCGCTCGCACAGTTCACACCGGTCCCACAGTTCGCACAGCTCTCACTACAGCGGCTCGGGTGGCTATAGCGCACCTCGCTATTACAGCCCACCCGTTACCACTACCCGAAGCTACAGCGCGCCGAGTACTTCGAGCAGCGCCTCAAGCAGCAACAGCCTTTATCAGTCGTCAGGAACTCCCCGCGCGACAAGTTCCAGCGCTTCAAAGAGCCGAGCGACCAATGAGCAGAAAAGTAACTTGGTCACCCGTGTGCAGACCGCGCTGATGGTACGCCAGTATTACCAAGGCACCATTGATGGGGTGATGGGCAAAGCGACACGTGGTGCGTTGATGGCCTTTCAAATGGACACTGGGCTCACCGTGAATGGCCGGATGGATACGCCATCGCTGAATGCGTTGGGGATCAAGGTTCCATAACTCGTCTCATGGTAAAACTCACCCCCCTTCAGCAACTAAGGAACTGTTCCATGCAGCGCATCACGCAAGTCGACAACACTCTTTGGGCATTGATCAGCCGCTTGCAAGGAGCGCAACTGCAAACACCGTCGCAAGGTGCCCGTTTTCGTATCGTGGCTGTTGATGCCAATGGCGTTGTGATTCAGACCGGATCGGAAGACTCGCTGTTGACGCTGACTCGGGCAGCTTTCCAGCAAACGTTGGACTACCTCGCCTCTAACAACCATTTCGGGCAAGCACAAGCCGTGAATATTCGCTCCAACCATGCCTACGAAAATGCCGGCCCACTTTGCCAAGCGGCTCGTTACAGAGCAGAAGGCAAACCGGGCCGTACCAACATCACCTACATTCTGCCGATTCTGGAGCAGTGCCAAGCAGTCGGCATCCGGTCCACCACCCCAAACAGCACTTGGCTCCTACCCTGAGCCGAGTTTTTGTTCGAATGCAGATAACAGCCTTACTCGGTGAGCAGGCTTAAAACTACCGTCTTGGAGTCTGGTTATAGTTTTTTAGTGATCCGGATAGTTTGTAATCTCGAACGTAAACCTTGCACGTTCATGGGGCGCCCTGACTCTTCAGTCAAAAACGCAGGCATGGCCTCGCGAGGCTACTGCTTTTAAGCAACGGCCTCGCGCAGTTTTACAACTCATCCATCCAGTTTCGGTTCTTGTTCTGCTCGGCCAAAAACTCTTCGAGGGTGTAGTCCACGTCTGCTAACGGGCGGATGGCTGGCACTTGTCGCACAGGTTCGGGTTTTATCTCTGGCGTCTCATCACTGCTGGCTGTCTGCGGCATGAGGTTGATACCAAACGGGTTGCTGACAGGTTTTTTGCCCGGTGTGGCTGAGGTAATCGGAATAATCGTCGCTTGATCCTGACGGCGCATGGGCATGACCACGCTGGTGTCGGCATTCAGGTAACTGGCCATTGTGGCCAGAGCGATACCCACAAACGGTGACGCAGAACCGGTGTCGCCCAGGCGCTGGGTCAAGTCGTAGCTTTCGCGTGAATCGAGCAGGTCCAGAGAACTGTGGGCGGCGTGCAATGCCGGGGACAGCTCGGCAATGGGTCTGCTGTTCAATCCGCCGTCATAAAATAGCCGCGCAGGTTTGGGGGTGAGCGCGTCTGTGGCTTTATTCCATCCGGCCGCCAATTGCGCTGAGAGTGCTTCGCGCTTCAGGCGTTCGCCGTTATCGGGTCGCTTGAGTGAGACCGTCACAGGGCGATGAATTTTGGCCAGTACCTGCATGGCATCCCATTGCTCAAAAGCGCGCTGCGTCCAGGGTTGCGGGATGAATTCGGAAGGTTGAAACTCAATCGGTGGTTTACGCCAGCCCCAGCCACGGAACTCTGGATCGATCTTGTTCTCGTTGACCTTGGCGTATTGCGCGTAGTAACGCAGCCACTCGACACGCTCAGGGCGACCTACGACCAGCGCAACCATGGCGTCAGTAAGTTCGCCGGGTTTGCGTGGTCCGCCACCGCCTATAAGTGGTGTGTCTTTAGATGAAAGTGAATACGCCATATTAAAACCTTCATTGCTGTATACAAGTACGGCAGGAAGATCAGGGTTGTGTTCAAAGAGTTGAAAAAGAGCTTCAACTAACCCTTCTGGCGTGTCATCACATATAATCCCATTTTTCAAATTTCTAATGCGGTGCCAATGTAAGCCTGCTGGGGATCGCATGTCGTTAACCATTGCCGCCAAGCTGTTTCGTGTTCTTGGCGGCGTAAAGCGTAAATTCATAGCGTCTGGATCCCAATCACTGACAACCGTGATTGTTGGAATTGGCCATTTTTCTGGAAAATCCTTTAACCCCAACTCTAATGCGTCAGTTTCACGTTGGCTGTAAGCCGCGTCTTTATCATCGGCTAATACTGGGTACTTCTTCGGGTCCATTGGGAGTGCACTTCCAACGTGTAAAGAGTTGGGCTGCCCTGCACTTTGCTCTTGCAGTACATGCCATATTTGTCCCTGCCGATAAGTATCAACACTCATGCCAATACTAAGTACATCCAATGTGTTTAAGCGTGGTGAGGTGGTCGGTGCGCGGTACTGTGCGTCAGTGGTCATAGTGGTGATCTTCTCCACAGGAATGTAGGCACTTACAGGCGACGCTGAAAGTTCAAAGCAACGGCTCGGATTTTGAGAGGCGTCAATCGAATTGCTAGTAAATATCAGACCAGTCAAGCATAAATAAATAGTCAGTGCGCGCATCATGCTTTGCTTCCAAATTGAATTGACTTACCCGCATCACGCTCAGCTATTGTTTGCGCGGCTATCAATTTAGGCATCAAGTCACTTATTACTGGGAACTCACCGCTTGTACGATAAACCACAGTCGAGTCGATCATCGAGCGGTTGATTTCACTCTCTTTCAAATAATATGCATCAACGTCTTCACTAGGGAGGTCAACATCGGCATCGCTCTGTGCGTTAGCCTTACCCCGAGTACTCTTCCAATCCTGCCGCCAATCAGCCACGCGGCATAAATACGCATAAAACGTCACATCATCCACGCTCTCCCCTGCCCCAATCGCCACGTCATACGCTAATACTTGCCGACTATGTTCCGGGTTGTTGGGAATCGCAGAGTGAAACGACAACGGTTCGTTGTATTCCTTTTGTAAACGCAATCTTGCTTCATAAGGCGTCTCAGAGCGCGTCACTAGCACTTGACCGTCACCCTTGGCGCGAGCGCTAAACACGTGAGTCATGTGTGCCTTTTCTTTACCTTCATTAAGGACCGCTTCAATACTTGCGTTGTCACGCCCCTGCTTGAAGGCATCGGCTTCACTCATGAGTGCGTGCCTGGCATGTCGGGTATCTTGCGGTACCCAGCCCTTGTTGCTCACGGCAATAGCTGCATCTACAGGGTCCAGCGAGTCCGTCGATTGGTAAATACCACTTGGCGAATCACCGCCTGGCGCAGTTACCACACCATCTGCTTTGAAATCCGCAATTGCCGCAACAGGCAATAACGGCGCGGTAAGCAACACTTTCCCGCCCACTTCAAGCTCGGCACGGACTAATGAGAGTTTTTGCTTGAATGGCAGCCCGGTGTCGTCCCATGTTCCTTCTCCTTTTAGCCTTAGGGGATAGACGTAAGGCGGGGTATGTTTACCCACCCGTTCTGGCTCACCTGCACGCTTGCGAAGAGTGAACACCCGTTGGTGAAAATGTAGGGGTAGCAGCGAGCGGACAGGCTGGCCATATACCTCGTCTCCGATCCCTTGCCAGCCTATGCCCTTCACGTTAGCCAAACCCACGGTCTGGTCCTGAGGCGTGAAATAGAGGTAGGTACTGCCTCGGTTATCCCGCTCATTGAAAGGGATTTTTCCCCCTTTGATATTAGCTTGACTCCCCGCACCACCGGTCCAGCCTGAACCACCAATGGCACCGTAGCCCGGGCAGTTTTTCAGGGCGACGCGTGACAGAGCCGGGTGTAAATTAGGTGCTTGAGCGATGAACTGCAAAATACCGTTGAGTGTGGCAATCCGGGCTTGCGAAGTCTGTTGACTGCCCTTCGTGCTTTGGAATTTCTCGGTGAATGGTTCAAACAAACTGTATGGCGAGTTCAACATCACGACGCAGTCGGCTGCTCGCACACCGTCATCTTTAAGATAGGCGTGAGCCAGCAGCGTCAGGAGCGTGCCTTGGCTATGCCCCACAACGTTGATGGTGTCGTTCGGGTAACGTTTACGGATAATTTTGATCACCATGGCCAGACGCATCGCCGCTAGCACCATGTAACGCCGCCCGGCGGCCGAGTGCAGCGGATGGGTCATATCGCCGCCAATTTTATCCAGAGAAATGAAACCAAACAGCTTGCCGTTGAAGCCCTTGCCCCACATGTCCGGCAAGTTAGTAGTGGCATTGGCAAACTGCCCGCCTTCCTTGGTACCGGCCTTGTCCAGGCGGTTATTGTTGCGGTCCAGCCACTCCCCGTGCGGGGCGGTTTTATTGATGTGGGCTTCTTCTTCGCGAAAACCCCAATAAAACGGAATGACCACACTTCGCGTCGGTTTGGCATCGTCAGCTGCATTAAATTTGCGCCGGTAATACATCGCATCCGGGTTAGTAGCTTTGCCGGAGTCGTCCGAAGGCAAGCTGTAGCCCGCAGATCTCATATAGCCGGGATTATTCATCCCGCCCGGTAACGTTTCTGGCATGTCCAAGCGTTCATTCAGCCCTTGGCATAACCCGCTTTCGATGCGCGCATAACACCCCGCCAGGTCGTTAACCCCATGCACGAGGATGGTCACGCAGGGCTTGGGCGGCGGTGCAATCAAATGCACATCGCCGCCGCCGGGCAAGGTGATGGCTTTGGCTGAAACGATAGTCCTCATCTGAGCGGCTTCGCCCATGGGTGTGCTCCTTGCTGGTGATTAACCACGTCCGTTGTGTCAGTAAGACTCATGACTCTGCCTTGGGTTGCATCATGCGTACGTTGGCAATGTTCATCGCATCTTTTTGCAACAGATCCGTGGCGCCTGTCGCATCGGTGATGCCTTCAATAATCTCGCCATTTCCCAATGTGATTTTGTAGGGCACGTTGGCCATCGGGGTGGCGCCATCAATTTGTTTGAGCATGAATCGCCGCTGGGTGTCCCCTACTTTGAACGTTGGCAATTCGGCTTCCAGACTAGTGCCACCGATATGACTGTGTTTGGCTGCCTTTACCGTGAAATTACCCGGCATGCCCAATTCGATATTGCCGCCTTTGAGGGTGATGTACGCACCTGCGCACATGAGGGTGATGTGCTCTTTAGCCGATACCAGTACATGCTGGTTGCTCGCGGTGACTTCCACACTTTGGTCCGCCTCCAGCCGAATATTGTTTTTTTGCGCCTGCAACAGTAGCAGGCCCTGATGGGTGATGTGGCGCATCACACCACTTTGCGCAAATAACCCCACATCAGTGCCTGCGTTAACCACAAACTTTTGTCCTGAAGTGAGCTGCTGATTTTCCATGGCCACGCTATCGATGTGCTCGCCCGCAGCCACGGTAATGCTGCCGGGTGATGTGACTGCCACACCGGCTTGACCACTAAGCGCTATTGCGGGGTTGCCGCCATTGGGCTTGTCCGGTTCGTTGTTGGCGCCATGGCCCAAGTCTCGCACTGCTTCGCTGAGTGTTTTTTGCGGATCGGTGTCATGGTCGATACCTTGGTTATCGACGGCATAGTCTCCCAAGCCCTTGGCCAGTTGCAGTGCCGCTTCGAGCACTTGCACCACGGTGCCACGGTCCAGATGGCCACCGCCAGCCTCCAGTTGCGCCTCTGTACTGATCAGCAAACCCCTGGCCGCCCGTAGCGCACCTTTCTCATCTGTGCGCAGTTCAAAACCTTCACCCCGAGGGGCGCCCCCCTCGGGCCGTGGATGGGTCAAGTAGCCCAAGTGCAAAGCGGTGCTGCCATGGTCGCTCATCAACGCTGCACTGATCTCTTTATTGGTGTCGTCAATGCGAAGCTCATTGGCCCGCCCACCTTTGTATTCTTTACTTTTGATGGTACTGAGGGTTTTGAGGTTCGGTAGCGGGTACGGCGGCATGTTTGTCGCGCGGTAAGTGCGACCGGTGATGATCGGCTGATCGCAATCGCCATCCAGGTAATCAACGATGACTTCCTGGCCAATTCGCGGGATCGCCATATGGCCCCACTCTGCCCCGGCCCAGTTCTGCGCTACGCGAATCCAGCAGGAGCTGAAGTCATTGTCTTTGCCTTCACGGTCCCACGGGAACTGAACCTTTACCCGGCCATATTCATCGGTGTAGATCTCTTCACCGTCAGGTCCCACCACGCTGGCTATTTGCGGGCCCTCAACTCGCGGCCTGGGCAATGGTGGTGATCGCCATTCCACTGATTCCGGAATGATCTGGGCAGTGAAGTCATAACTTACGCCCATGTCAGCATCTGCGGATTCTTCTTCCTGACTGGCGTGTTGTATCCCACGGTGGGTAATGCGCACTGAGCGCCACCACTGGTTGAAATCCTCGCGTGGATGGCCGCGAAGTTGAAATGAAAACCCCGGAATCAAGCGTGGATCATCGCCTTGCACCACGGCCATTTGAACATCGCGACGATAACCGCGCAGGCGGTCCTGGGTGAACGGTTTACCGGCGGTGCTGGCTTTGTAACGGCCCGGGTATTCGTAGCGTTCATAGGGCAAGGATTGGCGCTGCATGTCTTCGCCTACCGCATGCTGTTGCAAGTCGAATGCAGGACGTTTAAACGTGTAGTCGCGCTCGGTGTGCTCAACCGTGCGCACGTTTTCGGTGTAGCTGAAAGCGTACAACACAGGTTGGGTGGCATCAGCCGCCGGTTGCGAGGTGTAAAGCACCGGCCCGCCCGCAATGCGCTCCTGCACATACAATTTGTCGCCTTGAATCAGGGTGTGGGCGCTGTCGTTGTGTTTGAAAAAGTAGAACAGCCCCTCTTCGGACGAAAGGCGATCAAAGAAGTAGAGGTCGGTGTCACCCGCCTGAACGCAATATTCACGCGGTAAATGTTCAGTATTGATGCGCGTTTCATATTCAAGAATGCCGTGTTCACTCAGCACCGATTTAATGATCTCGGGAACATTTTTTTGCTGGTAGATGCGCCAGTCGCTATTCAAACCCAACCGCGCAAGCTGTGGCTCAACCACCACGCTGTAGCGCGTGCGGCGAAAGCCGGTTTTGCCTTGGGTGAAGCTTGAAACCAGGCCGTGAACGTAGCGTACCGCCGTGGAGCCAGCCCACAGTGTGAGCAACGCGGGCTGATCCAGTATCTGGGCAAACTCTATGGCGGGGTTGTCACTGGCCAGTTGCAGAGTCAGGCGAAAAGGCTCGCTGATAGCCTCCTCCAATGTGAACTCTACAACTTCGAATTGCGCCCGACTGGTCAGTACGCTGAAGGTGAACTTCAAATCCCTTTGACGCATTTAACTGTTCCTTAGTCAAAAGAGTGGGCATTTGTGACGGGTAAAAAACACTGAAAGGTGAGCAGCCCCGGACAGTTGACTGCCCGGGGCTTTAACGCGCTCGCGCAGCCTTAGCCTGCGACCGGAGTTCGCCAGTCATCCGAACCGGATGTGCCGGACACTTCGTGGGTCCAGGTGATTTTGCGGTAGGTGAATTCCACGTCTTCCAGGTGCGTGAAGTGCGAATTCGACGGGTCCTGGCAGTTGTG
>NZ_JAFCUO010000009.1:0-238628 GCF_049896545.1 Pseudomonas sp. TWR3-1-1 | reverse complement strand
GACCCGCGACGTTGCGCTGGCCGAGGCCAAGAAGCGCACCAAAGGCACCCGCAAGAACGTGGAAGCACCGTGCGGCGTTGAGCCAATCCCGCTCGCAGAATGGATGGAGCTGGTCGAGAAAAAGACTGAGCAGATTATGGGGGGGGGTACGGTTCGCCAGCTCTCGCCGCTGTTCGATGCCCCACAGTACGCCCAGCAGTTCATTGAGCTGGCCCGCAAGACCATTCAATGCCGGGATTTGCGGATCAGGGCGAAGCGCATTATGACTGACGCCGAAGGCCGGCCAATTATCAACGCGAAAACTAAAGCGCAACGGGTTGGGTTCTGTGAATGGCAGCCTGATACCCGAACTCAAGCTGCTTAGCCAACCCTCTCTTAAAACAACCCTTTCACTAAAAAATCACGCCGCCCGGCGAGGTCTACTTATGTCCGCACACCAGAAGAAATACCCCTTCGATTTCAAAACCCAGTACGGCCTTGGCTTCAACCAGCAGGACGACGAGATCGTCGTGGACTTCTTCTGCGGCGGTGGCGGTGCTGGTACAGGTCTGGAAATGGGCCTTGGGCGCGCGGTAACTGTCGCCAAAAACCACAGCCCTGCGGCGATCAGCATGCACACCATCAACCACCCGCATGCAAAGCACTTCACCACTGATGTGTTTGAGGGCGACCCTGACACTGAATGTGGTGGCCGGGCCGTGGGTTGGTTCCATATGTCGCCGGACTGCACCCACCACAGCCAGGCTGCCGGTGGCCAGCCGCGCAAGAGGGAGATTCGTAATCTGTCGTGGATCGGCCTCAAGTGGGCAGGCATGAAGCGCCCCCGGGTGATCAGCCTGGAGAACGTGAAGCAGATCCTGCAATGGGGACCGCTGGTGGCAAAGCGCTGCAAGTCGACCGGGCGCGTCATCAAGTTGGGTGGCGGAATCGCTGAGCTTGGTGAGGTGGTACCGGTTAACGAACAGTTCTTGGTACCCGATCCAAAACGCCGCGGTCAAACGTGGGCAGTTTTCGTGGCTGAATTGCAGCGCCTGGGCTATGCCGTCGAATGGCGTGTGATCAAGGCCTGCGACTTCGGCGCACCGACCAGTCGGGAGCGCCTATTCATGATTGCCCGCTGCGATGGCCAACCGATCGTGTGGCCTGAACCAACACACGCCAAAAACCCCGCCAAGGGTCAGCAAAAGTGGCGCACCGCTGCTGAGTGCATTGACTGGACGATCCCGAGTAAAAGCATTTTTGGCCGTAAAAAGGATCTGGCCCCGGCCACCCTGCGCCGGGTGGCCAAGGGAATGCGCAAGTTCGTACTGGACTCGGCCAACCCTTTCATCGTGCCGATCGCGAACTGGTCCGGGGAAAGCGTGCAGTCTGCGGCCGAGCCGCTGCGTACCGTGACCTCCTACCCCAAGGGCGGCGCCTTCTCGGTTGTGAGCCCGGTGATGGTTGCTGCCGCACACGGCGAAGGCAAGCCCGGAGGCGTTCAACGCTGGGGCGCCGGAAGCAGGTCTACCGGTGAGCCGCTCGCAACAGTTACAGCAAGTGGTGGGCACTCCATAGCGGCAGCGCACCTGGTCAAGTTCAGGTTTGCAGACGAAGGCAAAGCGCTGGGTGAGCCATTGCCCACCATAACCAGCGGCGGGAACTACAAGCGCCCTGCCGGAGCTGCGCATGCAATGGGGATTTCGACTGTGTTCATGGCCCAGATGAATGGCGGTTTCAACACAACCGCAGCCAAAAGCATGGACGACCCAGCACCGACGATCACAGCAGGCGGAGGCGGAAAAAGTTCGCTGGTTGAGTTGCAGCTCTCGCCGGAGGTTGAGGCTGGTGCGCTGAGGGTTGCGGCCTTCTTGATCAGCTATTACGGCACCGAGAATGTGAGCGAAGCTAGCGAGCCATCACCGACCATCACCACCCGCGACCGCCTGGCACTGGTCACCGTGACCATAAAGGGTACGCCATACGTGATCGTCGACATCTGCCTGCGGATGCTGCAACCGGCCGAGCTGTACAGGGCCCAGGGCTTCCCGGGCGACTACATCATCAGCCACGGGGCAGACGGCAAGCCATTTACAAAAACCCAGCAGGTGCATATGTGCGGGAACAGCGTTAGCCCTCCGCCTATGGCAGCACTGGCACGAGCCAATGACCCATGGCAAGTTTGGAACTTTAAGATCAAAGCAGCTTGAAATTAGATTAAAGACCTGTACTTAAAGACAATCATAACTCTTGGGCCATAAGATTTTTTATAAACTTAGAACCTTTATCAGTCAAGCGCCCCTCTCTCAGCAAACCGTTGTTCTCCATATACTGCACATCATGAGAGTCAAACTCCACATCGTCCAAGACGCGCTTAAATCTATTTGCAATTACCCGCTGCGGAGCAGTTTTAAAGGCCCCGGGGTAATGACGCCTCAAAAAAGGAACGATATAGGTTCTAAACCCATCAGAAACGTAAGATCCATGATCATCATTAGAAACGCCCTCGCGAAAACTGTGTAATTCTGCTCGGGAACGATCTAGCTCGTTACTTAACTGTGAGAGTCGTGATACGAGCTCACGCTTTTCTTCATCGGCAAGATGGGCCCTTTTCATAAGACCTTCAATTATATCTTGCCTTTCAGCTTCCTGCTCTTGAATCTCGGCCTCTTTAGTTTCTTCATCGGCTTTAGCAGCAACTTTGTCAAATGGCATACGGTCAAATTTTTGGCTCAAGCCACTATATCCCTCGTCAATATGCCGAAGCTTTTCCCCGAAGCCAGATTCAATGCGACCTAAAATCTCGGAAACATCTTTTGTAAAATGGTAGGTATTATTGTAAAAACCCTGCGACGACTCGTCAGCCTTGAAATAAAAGGCCGCTGATAATGCGATCGCCGAAATCGCTAAAAACATACTTAAGACATCTGTAAAACTAAAACCAGTAAGATCAACAATCACGTCCATCACTGCAATTCGATACGCACAAACAAATAAGAATATAATTACTGAGACATCTCGAAGATTACCCCACGTAAGGAATCCTGAAGTTGTTTTTATGCCATCCTCAACAGACTCTTTGCTAGCCAATTGCAACCCCTCACTCAAAGCTTGAATTATCAGGCGGCACAATGCCATCACCCGTTTAAAAACTGCAAGCCCTAATCGCCCTCTTATTAGTCACCTGCTATAGCAGCCAAGGAGCCGCCATGCCTCAAAATCACTCAACCCTTAACCATTTAAAGACCGGCGATGCCTCTGAACAGCACATGAAGCTCCCCGCACTGGCCCTTCTGCTCGGCAACTTTTCTACCTCTACAGCAGCGAAGTGCAGCTACATGACGCGCTGGCCAGGCTGCTCGATGGCAACGGTTACGGCCAGAAGCATACAATCTCTTGGGATCAATCAAGTTCATTTACAGCATGGCTGTAGAGGGTCTTGCCAAGTGAATGGGGTGCAGCCGTGAAACGACTTCTGCGCCGCAAGATCGAGGCCTGGCTGATCCTGCTGGCAGCCAAGATCCTGATAGAACGTAACGTCCAGCGCTCAGCCGTGGTTTCTCGCCGCGACAACAACGCCATGTGGGCTATGGCCGAACAACTCGAAGCCATCGCCAAGCGCATCAGCAAAAAATACCCGTAACCCCTCCTCCACTTAAATGCCTGCCAGTAATCGGCGGGTGAGGTGCGCGCGCATGAGCAAGAAAGTCGTGAAAGATATTCTCGATGAGATGACAAAGGATGACCTGGTGGCCTGGATCAGGAGTCAGCCCTTCTACCGACCCAAACGAAGCGATGTTCTGTACATCCGTTGGCAAAGGCAATCAGCTGAAGTACTCGAGGAAATGCAAAAAGAAAATCGGGCGCTCGATGGCCTTGATTTCAAAGAGCGCGATCGGCTCGCCGTTAGGTTCAACGAATCGAAAGACGCTGCTGAAAAACTGCGGCTTCTTGAGCTGATGCAGCCCTATAACAAGGCAATGCAAGATCACATCAAGCGATCCCAGGCTCTCGACAGGAAAAGCAAAAGAGTCGATGCCCTCTATGGGCAGATCGATGTAGAGCGCCAGAAAGAGCGCAGCTTCTGATCCGCACGCGACAAACCATCCCACTAGATAACTCACCTTCTGCCGCCAAGCGCGGCGGCATGGAGATACGCGCATGGAAACTGAGATCCTCTCAGAAGAAGAGCTGGTCAACCTTACCGGCTACAAACACCGTGGCTACCAGCGCCAATGGCTCAAGGCTCGTAACTGGGTCTTTGTCGAAAGTCGCGGTGGTCGCCCTTTAGTTGGTCGGATGTTCGCGCGCATGAAGCTCGGAATAATTTCGCCATCTCTCGCGACCCCAACTCCCCCACCAGCAGCTCCAGCCTGGACACCTGACTTCTCTAGAGTGAATTGATATGCGCCCCCGCAAGACTGAAAACAGGGATCTGCCGCCAGGGATGGTTCGGCGCAAACGGCCACGCAAAAACGGGACTGTTTGGATTGGCTTCTATTACAGGGATGCTACAGGGAAGGAAATAGCTTTAGGGTGTGATCTGGATATAGCGAGGGTTAAGTGGGCGGAGCTTGAAGCAAAGGAGAAGCCAGCTGATCTGACTATGATGAAGGGGATATTCGACCGCTACATACGCGACATTCTACCAAAGAAGGCTGCTCGTACTCAGAAGGACAACTTAGCCGAACTCAAGCAACTCCGCCCCATGTTCGATGACGCTCCCATTGACTCGATAACACCTGCGGCTATTGCTGGATACCGAGATAAGAGGACTGCAAAGGTGCGAGCAAACAGAGAGCTTGCGACTCTCTCCCATGTTTTCAACATGGCCAGAGAGTGGGGGCTTACGACCCGCGAGAATCCATGCCAAGGCGTTCGTAAAAACAAGGAAAAGCCCAGGGACTACTATGCCAATGATGCGGTGTGGGAAGCCGTGTATAAAAAAGCACCGCCAGAATTGAAGGAAGCCATGGATCTTGCCTACCTCACTGGGCAAAGGCCGGCGGACGTGCTGATGATGCGACGGGACGACGTTGAAGGGGATTACTTGTTAGTTCAGCAGAATAAGACCCAACAGCGGATCCGCATCTTTATGGTGAACGACGATGGGAAAGAGAATAGTCTCGGAGAGTTAATACGGGTGATTTCTGAGCGCAATGCTCAGCACAGCTCGAGCTACCTCATAGTAAACAAGCACGGGAAACGCATGACCGCTGCCATGTTGCGTAAAAGATGGGATGAAGCGCGGGAGCAGGCAAAAAACTCTGCTATTAGTGAAGAGGATTCGTTGCTGGCCAGTCGAATTGCGGCATTCCAATTTAGGGATATTCGACCGAAGGCAGCATCTGAAATTAAGAATATCGAAGACGCAAGCCTGCTGCTGGGCCACTCAAAAAGCGATATCACCAAGCGGGTTTACAGGCGCCTTGGCGCCACTGCAAAACCTTCAAAATAGCGAAAGTTTCGGAACTCCTCCCGAATAGTTTCGGAACTCGTACCATTTCGCTCACCACCTTCTACAAACCCCAGAAACGACAAAGCCCGCCAAAAGGCGGGCTCTGCTGTGTAGCAATATGGCGGAGGCGATGGGATTCGAACTCATGGACCTGTTACAGTCGACGGTTTTCAAGACCGTTGCCTTAAACCACTCGGCCACACCTCCTAACGTTGTTGCGGGCGCCATAATACCTGAATGAAACACGTTGTCAAACTCTCTTGAGCGCTTGTTACAGAGCCTCTGCTATGATCTTTGCTACTTAACATTTCCAAACACAGGAGTATCGCCATGCGCGAACAGGATTACGCTGTTAATAACAGCGTGCAGGCCGAGCAGCTAGAGGTTAGCCGTGTCCTGCGCAACACTTATGGCTTACTCGCTTTGACACTGGCGTTCAGCGGTGTGATGGCGTTTGTCGCGCAACAGATGCGGGTTGGGTACCCAAATATTTTTGTGGTCCTGATCGGCTTTTACGGGCTGTTCTTCCTGACTAACAAGCTGCGTGACTCGGTTTGGGGTTTGGTATCGACGTTCGCACTGACCGGTTTCATGGGTTTCCTGCTGGGCCCAATCCTCAACCGCTATCTGGGCATGCAAGGGGGCGCCGAGGTTGTGGGGTCGGCGTTTGCGATGACGGCTCTGGTTTTCGGCGGCTTGTCTGCTTATGTACTGATCACCCGTAAGGACATGAGCTTTTTGGGTGGTTTCATTACCGCAGGCTTCTTTGTGCTACTGGGCGCGACGCTGGCGAGCTTCTTCTTCCAGATCAGCGGCCTGCAATTGGCTATCAGCGCAGGCTTTGTGCTCTTCTCGTCGGTCTGCATCTTGTTCCAGACCAGCGCCATCATTAATGGCGGTGAGCGCAACTACATCATGGCGACCATCAGCCTGTATGTTTCGATCTACAACCTGTTCATCAGCTTGCTGCAAATCTTCGGCATCATGAGCCGCGACGACTAATCATCGCCCGCAAGGCAAAAGCCCGCTTCGGCGGGCTTTTTATTGCCTGTTGCAAGCATCTTTGAGCGTCTGGCTTTATGATTACCGCAGTTTTGCCGAGAGCCTTCCATGAAATTTGCCATCGCCCTTTATTCAGCGGCCCATTCGCCCTCCTCACGTCGAGCACTTCGGTTTGCCGAAGCCGCATTGGCCGGAGGTCATGAAATCGTGCGCCTGTTTTTCTACCAGGACGGTGTGCACAGCGCATCAAGCACCCTCGTCACACCTCAGGACGAACAAGATATCGCGCAACAATGGGCAACCTTTGTCACTCAACACCAGCTTGATGGTGTGGTGTGCATTGCTGCTGCCTTACGACGCGGAGTATTGAATGAGGATGAAGCTACGCGCTATCAGCGGTCTGCGGTCAATCTCAAAGCACCCTGGGAGTTGTCTGGACTAGGCCAGTTGCATGATGCCATTCAGTCTGCGGATCGACTGATCTGTTTCGGGGGGGCGTGATATGTCTACATCACTTTTGATCATCAGCCGGCAGGCGCCATGGTCCGGTCTCACCGCTCGCGAAGCACTCGATATTGTTTTAGCCGGTGGGGCTTTTGACTTGCCAATGGGTCTTCTGTTTATGGACGATGGCGTGTTTCAGCTTGTGCCTGATCAACAATCGGTCGCCATCGAGCAAAAAAATCTGACGGCCAATTTGCAAGCCTTGTCATTGTTTGGCGTCGACGACGTGTTCGCCTGTAGTTTCAGCTTGGAAGAACGCGGCCTCGCGCGCACTGCGCTGACAGTGGCTGATGTGCAATCACTGGAACTGGAAAAAGTCCGCGATCTTATCGCCCGTTATGACCAGGTAATCACCCTCTGATGTCGACCTTACATGTCCTGAATCACTCGCCCTTTTCAGACAGCCGATTTGGCAGTTGTTTGCGAGTCATGTCCACTCATGACGCGCTCTTGCTCTGTGGCGATGCCGCTTACGCCTTACAGCCGCATAGCCGTGCGCGTGAGACGCTCGACAGCATGAAAGCCGAACTGAAGCTCTTTGTGCTGGATGAAGACTTGGTCGCCCGCAATCTTCAATGCCCGGACTGGGCTACCCGCGTCGATTACCTAGCGTTTGTAGCGCTGACAATTGGTTATGACAAGGTCAACACCTGGCTATGACTGCACTCACCCTCAAGGGCAAAACCATAGAACTGGATAAGGACGGCTACCTCGTTGACCTCAACGACTGGTCCGAGGACGTTGCCCACGCGCTGGCGGCGCAAGCAGGCATTGAGCTAAGGCCTGAACACTGGGAGATCCTCACGTTACTGCGCAGCTTCTATCAAGAGTTCGAACTCTCACCTGCGACCCGCCCACTGATCAAATACACCGCGCTCAAACTGGGAGCGGACAAGGGTAACAGCCTGCACCTCAACCGCCTGTTTAATGGCACACCTGCCAAACTCGCTGCCAAATTGGCGGGCCTGCCTAAACCGACTAATTGCCTATGAACACGCCCGCTGAACTGATCCTTGAAACCCCGGCCGAACACCCCTTTGCACAATTTGTACGCATTCTGGGTAAAGGCAAACGCGGCGCGCGCAACCTCACGCGCGAAGAAGCACGCGAAGCCATGGGTATGCTGCTTGACGAAAAAACCGAAGCCACGCAGTTAGGCGCCTTCCTGATGCTGCTGCGGCACAAAGAAGAAAGCCCCGAAGAGCTGGCCGGTTTTGTTGAAGCGGTACGTGAACGTCTGCCGGCACCTGCAATCAAGGTCGATATCGACTGGCCCACGTACGCTGGCAAAAAGCGCCATCTGCCCTGGTATTTGCTGGCGGCCAAATGCCTGGCGCAAAACGGCGTACGCATCCTGATGCATGGCGGTGGCGCCCATACCGCCGGGCGTCTTTACAGTGAGCAACTGCTTAACGAACTGGCCATCCCGTTGTGCCGCGATTGGCACAGCGTCGAAGTCGCGCTGGATAACGGCAATCTTGCCTTTATCCCTCTGCAAGACTGGGCCCCGCAATTGCAGCACATGATCGATTTACGTAATACCTTGGGTCTGCGCTCCCCTATCCACTCCCTGGCGCGCCTTCTCAATCCACTGGGCGCACGCTGCGCACTGCAAAGCATCTTCCACCCGGGCTACCAAGGCGTGCACCGAGAAGCCAGCAGCCTACTGGGCGATACCTGCATCGTGATCAAGGGTGACGGCGGTGAAATTGAAATCAACCCCGACACACTTAGCCACCTTTATGGCACAACCGCAGGGGTCAACTGGGATGAAGAATGGCCCGCACTGTCCACTCAACGTCATGTAAAACCAGCAACGCTGGACACTGAACACCTTAAAGCGCTGTGGCGGGGTGACGTGGAAGACAGCTATCCACAATTGGCCTTGCTTTCCACCATGGCCTTGGCCTTACGCGGACTGGGCACGCCACGCGAGCACGCTTTTGAACGTGCCCGCCTTTATTGGGAAAATCGTGACAAATCGATTTAACCGATGCTTAACACCCAGCTTTTGCGCTATTTGTTCGAACTCAAGCCTCTAGACTGACCTCCAAAGCAAAACTGCCAGGAGCAACCCATGGGCTTATTGATTGATGGACAGTGGCACGACCAGTGGTACAAGAGCAGCAAAGACGGCGCCTTCCAGCGCGAACAGGCGCAACGTCGAAACTGGATCACCCCTGACGGCTCGCCTGGCCCGACGGGGGTGGGTGGCTTTAACGCCGAGGCCGGGCGCTATCACTTATACGTGTCACTGGCCTGCCCATGGGCGCATCGCACCCTGATTACCCGCCAGCTCAAGGGCCTGGAATCACTCATTGGCGTATCGGTGGTCAGTTGGTTGATGCTGGAAAACGGCTGGACCTTTGACACATCTTTTGGCGCCAGCGGCGATCACTTGAACGCCCTTAGTTACTTGCATCAGCTGTATACACTCGACACCCCCGATTACAGCGGACGCGTGACAGTCCCCGTGCTGTGGGACACCCAGCAGCAATGCATCGTCAGCAACGAGTCTGCTGACATCATTCGAATGTTTAATAGCGCCTTTGATTCCCTCACCGCCAACACACTGGATTTGTATCCCCAGTCCTTGGCCTTACAGGTGGACCACTGGAATCAAAGGATCTACCCGGCGCTTAACAACGGCGTCTATCGAGCAGGGTTTGCGACCTCACAATCAGCCTATGAGCAGGCCTTCGACGACGTGTTTGCTGAACTTGAACACCTCGAAGCCCATCTTTCGAAACATCGCTACCTGGCGGGCGAGTACCTGACCGAAGCAGACATCCGGCTGTTCACAACCCTGATCCGCTTTGACGCGGTGTACCACGGCCACTTCAAGTGCAATGAGCAAAGGATTACGGACTACTCAAACCTGTCCAATTGGCTACGCGAGCTGTATCAATGGCCCGGCGTTGCAAGCACCGTGGACTTCACCCACATCAAAAGCCATTACTACGCAAGTCATCGCACCCTGAACCCCACGGGTATCATTCCCAAAGGCCCCGCCCTGCACCTGGCCGTCGAACACGATCGCAGTCGCTTAAAAGGCCAGGGGATATTTACCAAATGACCGTTTACATACACGTCAGCACTGGCACCACACGTCGGGTGCCAGTAGCATCGCCAGCATTGATCAAGAGAACCCTCCATGCTTATCCCTTACGACCAGCTTGAAGCCGATACCCTGACCCGCCTTATCGAAGATGTTGTCAGTCGCGATGGCACCGACAATGGAGATGACACCCCCCAGGAGACACGCACTCTGCGAGTGCGCCAAGCACTGGGCAAAGGCCAGGCGGTGATTTTTTTTGATCTTGAAAGTCAGCAATGTCTATTGCTGCCCAAGCATGCAGTGCCCAAAGAGTACTTTGATTAACGCTTGCCCAAAGGGCTGATCGGTAACCGCCCGCCTTGTTCGTTTCGGATGCGCTCGTAAATTTCCGAACGATGAACACTGACTTCCTTGGGGGCCTCGATGCCCAGGCGTACATGGTTACCGTTGACCGCAATAATCCGCACAGTAATGTCTTGATTGATAGAAATGTATTCGCCGACGGCGCGGCTCAGAATCAGCATGGCTCTCATCCTGCAAGAAAGGTGGCCACAAAGACTGCAACGCGCAATAACCTCCTTCAATCCCTACAATAAAAATCAGTAGCGACCTACTAATCACACATCTAATTCCTACAACAAAAAACATCATTGCCTACGCGGCACAGCGATAAATCACGCAATCCGACGAATTCAGCTCAAGAACTCGACACTCGCGGCCCCAACAAAATGATGGTCGCGCCTATTACGCACAATCCAACACCCACCCAATCCGAGGCCAAAGGCCTGACTCTTTCCACGGCCGCCAGCCAGGCAATGGATGTGACGATATAGATTCCGCCGTACGCGGCATACGCCCGTCCTGCATAAACAGCTTCTACTTTGGTCAAGAGCAGCGCGAACAGGGTGAGACTCAATACAGCCGGCACAATCCACCACGCACTCTTACCCTGCCTTAACCACATCCAAAACCCATAACACCCGGCAATCTCAAACAGGGCAGCCAAAAAAAACCAGACGTAATTGAGCATGATTAATCTCTGAGCATGAGCAAACGCGCACCCTACCCGCGGATCTACCAGCGGGCAATACCTGAGTGCGGCAATCAACTTAAATAAGTTTGAATTAATCCCCAGTCGCAGCAGTCGGACTTTATAAGCACTGCCTGGCCTTGTTTCTCAAGCAGCGCCCTGCACCCCTTGCTTGTTGCTTGATCTCATTAATAAGGAACTCACCATGACCACCATCCTTCTCATCGTCCTGATCCTGCTGCTGGTCGGCGGGCTGCCTGTGTTTCCTCACTCTAAAAGCTGGGGTTACGGTCCCTCAGGGATTATTGGTGCCGTGCTGGTCGTACTCTTGATTCTCTTATTGCTTGGCAAGATCTAGCCCTGTTAAAAGCCGGCTCGACGCGCAATAAAAAAGAGGCCCTGGGGCCTCTTTTTTATTGCTTCATGACTTACTTCGGATCTGCAACACCCGCCGTGTTATCGAGCAAACTTTTGGTCGCGGTCTGCAAGAACGACTCAAGTTTTTGCTTGAGTTCGGCTTCGTCTGGCGAACCGGTCACGACCTTGGCTTCGGGGTTGGCGCCCAATGTGTATTGCCACACTTTGGCCGGCATCTCCTTGGGTTGAACCAGCAAGTGGTCGCCGCTAATGATAGCCACCGTCTGATCGCTACCCGACGGCTTGATCACACCACTGCCTTTATCGCCTTCAGGCAAGGTCAACAAGTCACGGCCCCAGCACTGTTGGCGGAACTCGCCACCCAGACGGCCCATGATGGTCGGCACGATGTCGACTTGAGTGCCCACGATGTCGCTGCGCGGACCAAATTTCTCCTGGATACCCGGGCCAATCAACAGCAACGGCACGTTGAAGCGTCCCAGGTCCATCTCTGAAATCTGCTGTTCGTTACCGAAGCCGTGGTCGCCCACAACGACAAACAGGGTTTCCTTGAAATACGGCTCCTTGCGGGCCTTCTCAAAGAACTGACCCAATGCCCAGTCCGAGTAACGCATGGCGGTCAAATGTTCATTCAGCGAACCACGGTCCGTCACCGGCTCAACCGGCAACGGTGTCGGCAGCGCGTACGGCGTGTGGTTGGACAGCGTTTGCAGCAAGGCATAGAAAGGCTCTTTGCCTTCACGCTTTTTCAGCTCCTCAAGCCCGCGGTTAAACATGTCCTGATCGGACACGCCCCACGTAGGATCTGAGAACACCGGATCAACGAAATCGTTACGACCTACGAAGGTGGTCATACCCTGATTACTGAAGAAACCGGATTGGTTGTCCCACGCGAAATCACCGTTGTACACATACACGTCATCAAATTTGCGTGCGCTGAGCAACTCAGGCAAACCCGACAACTTGTGGCTGCCTTCCGGGGTTTGCATCAGGTATTCAAAGCCTGGCAAGTTCGGGAAGCACGCCATCGTGGCAAACATACCCTGATGGGTGTGGGTGCCATTGGAGAAGAAGCGATCGAACAACAGACCTTCTTTCGACAATTGGTCGAAGTACGGCGTGATGTTGCCTGGACGGCCCAGCGCGCCAACCGAATGGCCAGCAAAACTTTCCATCAAGATGACCACAACGTTCTTGATCGGCAGCGTTTTTTCGGCCGGTGGCGTGGTGTCACGGCGTACAGGGGCGGTGTCCGGGTCGACCAGCTTGTCGTTATCGGTCAGCAACATTTCACGCACGGTGCTCACGGCGACCGGGTCTTCCAGGGTTGCTTTCCAGATGTTGGTGCGCTCGTCAGAAAAACGGCTTTTCGCAGCAGCGATCAACGAGAGCGAGCCATTGAGGCCCAACTGGTTAGCGAAGTTGGAATCAGTTGTGTAGGCATCGCCCCAACGCAGCGGAGGGCCTTGGCGCAAAGTGCCGCGAGCCGCCACCACACACACCAACAGCACCACGACGAAGACAGCAATGCGTGTATACCAGGGAGCCGCAGCGCGAATAGCGCCCGTACCCGCGGCCGGCAGTTGCGGACGTGTGACCCGATCTGCAGCACGAAAGGCGAAATACAACACCACGGTGCCCACGGCCCACGCCAACAAGTAGCGCACCACAGGGAAGCCATACCAGAGCATGCTCATGACCGTTTTAGGGTCTTCTTTCACATACTGGAACACCAGACCGTTCAACCGTTGATGAAACTCACGGTAGAAGTCCATTTCCATCAGGCCCAAAAACAGTGCCAGGCTAGAGGCCGCAGTCAACCAGAAGCGCATTACACCACGCTGGACCATTGCCTTGACGCTGAGCAAGGCCAGCAGCAGAGGAATGCTGAGATACACCACGATGCGCAGGTCAAAGCGCAGGCCGTTCGCGAACGCTTCCAAAAAAGTCGACGCCGGGGTGTCGAGGATCATTTCCCGGTTGTAAACCAGCAATGCAACCCGAAGCAGGGTAAACATCACCATCATGACCAACGCGCACAACAGCGTAAAAGCCAGATGCGATTTAACGGTTGGTTGCAACACACGCGTTCCAGCGTGCTGTTGTCTTAGGGCGTCCGGGTTTGCCATGTCGTTTTAGGACCCATTGGTTCAGTTGGTATGACGTGGATTGCGCATCGCCCCGCCAGGGCAACAACACCCTGAAGTACGGGCGTGGCGGGTCATGCACGGTGGGCAAATGTTGCACGATCATCCGTGGTTTTCCACTGATGGCGTACTTTTATAACGTAGAACGCGGCAGCCTCTGACTTGAAAGCCTCAACCCAGAGCCTTGTAAGCCGTTATTGGTGCATAAAATGCGAGCGCGAATTCTCTTAAATGGAACGTGAAAATTTCGTTCAAAGCATAATTTGAAACAAAAGAAAGGGCCTTTCGGCCCTTTCCTATATTCAGACGGCTTTAATCGTTGCTGGGCTTGTTCACGGCCTGCAACACGTATTGTGGCAACGCGAAAGCACCAAGATGGATTTCAGGGTTGTAGTAGCGCGTCACAATACCGCTACCTGCAAACCGCTGACGCAGGGTATCCAGTGACACCTTACGGTAAGCGTTGTCGGTCGAGCCCCAAGCAAACGTCATCGCCCCGCCGATGTAAGTCGGCACGGCCGCCTGATAGAAATGCCAGTCTGCAAACAGGCTGCGCAGACGACCCGCCGTGGTTTTGACTTCACCCAACTGCATGAACGGCGTGCCATTTTGCGTGACCAGAACCCCGCCTTCATTCAGGCACCGATGGCAGGCCTCGTAGAAGTTTTCCGAGAACAACACTTCACCCGGCCCAATCGGGTCGGTGGAGTCGGAAATAATCACATCAAACTTTTCGTCGGTGGTGGCTACAAAACGCATGCCATCGTCGATTACCAGGTTCAGGCGTGGATCGTCATAGGCGCCTTTGGAATGGTTGGGCAAAAACTGCTTGCACATGTCCACCACGGTGCCATCGATCTCGACCATGGTGATGTGCTCAATACCCCGGTGCTTGGTCACTTCGCGCAACATGCCGCCATCGCCGCCGCCAATGATCAGCACACGTTTAACCGTGCCGTGGGCCAGGATCGGCACATGGGTGAGCATTTCGTGATAGATGAATTCGTCGGCTTCGGTGGTCTGAATAACGCCATCGAGCGCCATGACGCGGCCCATCACCGGATTTTCGAAAATCACCAGGTGCTGGTGATCGGTGCGCACTTCGTGCAGCAGCTTGTCCATGCGAAAGCGCTGGCCATAGCCTTCATAAAGCGTTTCGAGATAGTCGGTTTTAAGCGCTTCGGTCATGGGAAGTCCCCTTGAATGCTGGTGGCAACGGACGGTCACCCGCCCATGATCGACAGTTGAACGGTGTGCCGCGACGGCACACACGTTCAATTGCCCAAGAAAGGCGCGCATTCTACGTCGAGGAACATGACAGGTCGAACCTTGACGCTGACAAACTCAATGAGCTGTCACGCTAGCAGGTGGCAGCTCACTGACAAACGGGTCAGATTCTGACATTGCCCCTTGGCCCCGCGATGGCCCAGATCACCAGGCCCAACACCGGCAGGAAGATGATGAGCAGTACCCAAAGGATTTTCATCCCGGTTTCGGCACCGCTTTTCAGCACGTTGATGATGGCCCAGATATCCAGAGCCAGAATGATCAGGCCAATCAGGCCGTTAAACGTGGAACCCATGATGACGCTCCTGAGTGAAGGGCTTGTTCACTTAGGATAGTCAGCCGTGGCCAGGGTTCCGTTATTTATTACAGGCCAATACTTCAGACGTGAACAGCCACTTTCAAGGCTTCCAGTGATGGCTCGGCGTGAATACCGACTTCACCACACAGTTCAAGCACGCGGGGTACGTCATTGCCATACACCAGCACCAACTGAATCTCGTCGTCCAGCGGCTGGCTGAGGTTCATCAGCACATAACCGCCATTGTCCTTGTTCATGCTGCCCATCTGGATTTGAATCCGGTTCAGGGCTGTCAGGTCTTCGGTTTTGGCCAATTGCTTGGGTTTGATGTTGAAAGCAACACCCGGACCAAACGAAGCGACAATCTGCTCAAACAGATCCATGTACGTGTCGGCCTGAAACAATACCGTTTCAGGCAGGCTGCCGATCACGACCCATTCACCCAACGAAATCGGGAACGTGTCGTCGTAGTTAATATCTGGATTGGCTGCAAGAAACGCGTCTGGATCAGCGTAAGCCTGAGCTGCCTCGTCCGCGATTTTAGTAATGTCGTTTTCGTCCATGCACCCAGAGCTGATTTTGCTGATGAGTTCTACGAGAGCGGTTTTCATGGGCGAGGCCTGTCACAGGTAAATTTGAGGGCGCGCAGGATATATCAAATGCGCCCCTCAAGGCAGGCTATCAGCCCGACAGCTTCTCAAGTTGAGCGACTGTGTCGGTTGCGCCCATCGTTTTGGCGGCGTCCAGCGCAGTGATGCCATTGGCATCTTTGGCTTTGGGGTCTGCGCCTTTGCTGATCAGGTAATCAATGATCTCAGTGCGGTTAAACATGGCGGCCATCATCAGCGCGGTGCGGCCATCGAACGATGCGCCTTCCACTTGCGCGCCACCTTCAATGAGTGCTTTGACCACCGCCAGGTCACCTTTGAACGCAGCGCCAGCAATCGGACTTTGGCCGTTGTCGTTGCGCACCTCGGGATCAGCGTTGTGTTCAAGCAAGACTTTCACCGCATCCACATGCCCGTGGTAGCTGGCCAGCATCAACAGCGTGTCGCCCTTGTGATTGCGCAAGTTCGCCGGCAGACCTTTGCTCAGCAAGGCGGCGAGCATCGCCGCATCGCCTTCGCGAGCCTTGTTGAAAACCTGCTCGGCAAATTCAGCCGCTTCTTCCGGGGTCATCTGCCGGGGTGAGTCTGCGGGCTTGGTGTCGGACATTTAAGGCTCCAGGTGCGCTACAAAAAGAACGTAGTTTCCTGAGACCGGCAGAGCGTGTCATCCCTTTTTTGTTGAAGATGGCAATAGCCGTAATTTATCAAGCCACTGGCGCGGCTTAGCGCAGCCTTAGCCCGTAAACCGGCCTCCGACGAATGGGCAAAATGCAGGATGCACGATGGCCTTTCATGCAGAATGCACGATGAGTATCATTTTGATAAAACGTAAGCCATTGTTTTATAAGGTTTTTTACAAACAGCAATAGTGGCACAATCACTGCAATACCTACTCCATGCAAGCCCTTCATGAGCTAATGGAGCTGAAAGACATGAGCCTGATTCAAGAAAAATTCGCATCCCTGTTCTCAAACCACACCGTCACCACCCAAGCCCGCCCGGATGGCGGTGTGTTGCTGACGTTGTGCGACAGTGATGGCAAACAGACCCAGCGCTCTATTTCTTATGCGCAACTGCACACCGCGGAACAACTGACTTGGGTTATCAGTGCGATTCGCCGTGACCTGGCAGGCCAAGCCAGCGAACTGCCTACCATTTCGTTGCTGCAAAGCCAGAACCGCTTTGCCCTGCCGACCTATCACAACGCCTGATCGCGCTGGCTACGACAGACAGCAAAAAGCCAGCAACCGCGATAACGCGTTTGCTGGCTTTTTTACGCCTGGCTTACCGATGCTCAGGGATGCGTCAAATCAATCTCGGCAAAACTTCTGACCGTGGTGTGGCCTTCAAGCTCTCCGCCTTCGCGAGCCAGCCCACAGGTCAGCATGCCCGCTTCCTGCGCAGCATCCAGCTCCTGGACAATATCGGACAGAAACAGGATTTTGCCCGCCGGACAGCCAATCGCTTCAGTGATATGCCGATACGATTGCGCGTCACGCTTGGGGCCTGACGTGGTGTCGAAATACCCGCTGAACAAAGGCCTCAGATCACCCGCCTCGGAACAACCGAAAATCAACTGCTGCGCCTGAATCGAACCTGACGAATACACATACAACTCATACCCCTGCTGGTGCCAGGCTTTAAGGGCTTGCACCGCATCAGGGTACACATGGCCTTTAAGTTCGCCCGTTTCATAACCTTGCTGCCAAATCATGCCTTGCAGCGCCTTGAGTGGCGTGGCTTTGCGATCCTCGGCAATCCACTGCTGCAAAATCTCGATCACCCGCTCTACATCGGCTTCTGGCTCCCCGCTGTCCAGGCGTACCGCACCCAATTGCATGGCCACGTCCGGGTCTTCGGCATGCGCACGCACGAATTCGGGCAGGTGTTTGGCCGCATAAGGGAACAACACATCGAATACGAAGCTGACCGCGCTGGTCGTGCCTTCGATATCGGTCAGGATGGCTTTGATCGGCATGTGAAATCCTTAGTCTTCGAGGCGCGGGAAGCGGTTGGCGATGTCCTCACCGGTAAAGTTCGCCACCCAGCCGTCAGGGTTATTGAACAGGCGAATCGCGATGAAATGCGGGTGCTCGCCCATGTCAAACCAATGCGGTGTGCCAGCGGGCACTGAGATCAAGTCGTTCTTTTCACACAACACCGCATACACATAGTCATCAATGTGCAACGTAAACAGACCACGTCCGGCAACAAAAAATCGTACTTCGTCTTCAGCATGGCGGTGTTCGTCAAGAAACTTGGCACGCAATTGGGCTTTTTGCGGATGGTCACTGTTGAGGCTGATGACATCGACGGTGACGTAGCCACGCTCCGTCATCAATTGATCAATCTGCTGACGGTACGCACTGATCACTTCGTCCTGAGCGGCGCCAGGCTGTATCGGTGTGGCCGCTTGCCAACGATCAAAGCGCACGCCCTGCTCGGCCAGCGTCGCGGCGATGTCAGCAAAATGGGTCAGCACTTTATTGGGTAATTCGGGGCTTGAAACGTGATAAACGGACAGGCAGCTCATAGGGCGTAATTCCTCGGCTTGGGCACACTTGCGGCTTTTACAGGCCGTTGCGGCATACCCATCAATCAGGTAGGTGTGTGCTCGACGACGTCAACGTTAACGGTTAAGCACGGCGCGGGTCTTTAGCTCACATTCAAACAAGAACTCGAACGCTTCGATCTGGCGCAAAGCATCGCTCATGCGCGCGCCCCAGGTATACAGGCCATGCCCGCGAATCAGATAACCGACACAGTCTGGATGCGCTTCAAGCCACGGCTGCACCTTGGCGGCCAGGCGCGGGATGTCTTGATCGTTATCGAAAATGGGCACCAGCACCTTCGACTCGTGGGTCGACACGCCGCTGAACGCCTTCTGCAGTTCGTAGTCCTCAAATTCGATACGGTCACCCGCCGTAATACGCGACAGTACCGTCGCGTTCACTGAATGGGTGTGCAACACCGCACCGATCTGCGGGTTCCAACTGTAAAGCTGGGTGTGCAGCAGGGTTTCAGCGGAGGGCTTTTTGCCCGGTTCAAGACTGTTACCGGCCAAATCTGTGGCCAATACATCCTCCAGGCCCAACTGCCCTTTGTGTTTACCCGACACGGTCAGCAGCGCTTCGCTGGCCGAGAGCCGGGTTGAGTAATTGCTGCTGGTGGCCGGCGACCAGCCGCGGCCATACAAAAAGCGCCCGGCGTTTATGATTTCCTGGCTCAGGTGTTCACGGGTAAGGCTCATGGCCTGTCCTCTTGCAGTCGAGTGGCAATGATAACGGCTGCGGCCAGCGCTGCGACGCTCGCCATACTAAAGGTGATAGTGGGGCCCAACGTGTTCCAGCTGTAACCGGCATACAGCGCGCCCATTGCGCCACCGATACCGGCCAGGGTGGCATACAAAGCTTGCCCCTGACCTTGCTGGCCCGGCCCGAAACTGCGCTGCACAAAAGTCATGGCTGCGGCATGAAAACTGCCGAAGGTCGCGGCATGCATCAGCTGCGCCAACAACAATGCCCCGACGTGGTCGGCGAACGAGCCGAGCAACAGCCACCGTGCGCTGGCCAACAAAAAGCTGACCATCAGAACGCGGCGCAGCGAAAAGCGCAGCAAAATGCGGCGCATGGCCATGAACATCAGCACTTCAGCCAGCACCCCCAGCGCCCACAGTAAACCGATGACACCGCGGCTGTAACCCAGCGACTCAAGGTGTAACGTCAAGAACGTGTAATACGGCCCGTGACTCATCTGCATCAGCGCGACACAGGCGTAAAACGCCAGCACACCGGGGCTGCGTAATTGCGCCACAAAGCCGCCCGCCTGGGGTTGGCGGCCCTCGCTTGAAGGTTGAGCATTGGGCACCCACAGGCTGCACAGCACAATCCCGGCCATCACCACGATCAGCGCGACCGGGTAGACATCAAGGCTCAACCACTCAAATACCCGACCTAAAATCACCACGGTCAGAATGAAGCCCACAGACCCCCATAAGCGGATCTGACTGTAACGCTCAGGCTGCTGACGCAAATGAGCGAATGTGATGACTTCAAATTGCGGCAACACGGCATGCCAGAAAAACGCATGCAACGCCATGACCAGCGCCAGCCACGCGTAGCTCTTGCTGACAAAGATCAGCGCAAAACTGAACAACGTACAGAGCGCGCCCAGCCGCACGATCAGCAAGCGTTTACCGGTGTAATCGCCGAGCCAGCCCCACAGGTTGGGGGCCACGCAGCGCATCAACATGGGGATGGCCACCAGCTCGCCGATTCGCGCACTGGAGAAACCCAGATGGTGGAAGTACAGCGCCAGAAAAGGCGCTGTGGCACCCAGCAAGGCGAAGTAAAAAAGATAGAAGCCAGACAGTCGCCAGTAAGGCAGAGGCGCCACCGTCGTCAGACCGTGGCGCTCAACAGGCTTTGCATTACAGCTGGCCCAGCACAGGCGTACTGACACGCACGTCGGCATTCTGACCGCGATGACGCAGCAAGTGATCCATCAGCACGATGGCCATCATGGCTTCGGCAATCGGCGTGGCACGAATGCCAACACAAGGGTCGTGACGACCTTTGGTGATGACATCAACCGGGTTGCCGTGCACATCAATCGAACGCCCCGGTGTGGTAATGCTCGACGTTGGCTTGAGGGCCAGGTGCGCAACGATGGGCTGACCCGAGGAGATCCCGCCCAAAATGCCACCCGCGTTATTGCTCAGGAAACCTTCTGGCGTCATCTCGTCGCGATGTTCGGTGCCGCGCTGGGCGACGCTGGCAAAACCGGCGCCGATCTCAATGCCTTTCACCGCGTTGATGCTCATCAGTGCGTGCGCCAGCTCGGCATCCAGACGGTCGAAAATCGGCTCGCCCAGGCCCGGAATCACGCCTTCTGCCACCACGGTGATTTTGGCCCCGACCGAGTCCTGATCACGGCGCAATTGGTCCATGTAGGCTTCAAGTTCCGGCACTTTGTCCGGATCAGGGCTGAAAAACGCATTGTGCTCAACCGAGTCCCAGGTTTTGAAAGGGATTTCAATCGGGCCCAACTGGCTCATGTAGCCACGAATCACAATGCCCTGCGTCGCCAGGTACTTTTTGGCGATAGCGCCGGCCGCCACGCGCATGGCGGTTTCGCGTGCCGAACTGCGACCGCCGCCACGGTAGTCGCGTTCGCCATATTTGTGGTGGTAGGTGTAGTCGGCATGCGCCGGACGAAACACGTCTTTGATGGCGGAGTAGTCCTTGGACTTCTGATCGGTGTTACGAATCAACAGGCCAATGGCGCAACCGGTGGTACGCCCCTCGAATACGCCAGAGAGGATTTCGACTTCGTCGGCTTCCTGGCGCTGCGTGGTGTGGCGGCTAGTGCCCGGTTTGCGGCGGTCCAGATCGAACTGCAAATCGTCAACAGACAGCTCAAGCCCGGGCGGGCAGCCATCAACAATGGCGACCAACGCCGGGCCATGGCTTTCGCCAGCGGTGGTGACAGTGAACAGCTTGCCGTAGGTATTGCCGGACATGCAGGGCGCTCCGTGAAAAACAGCCGATAAAACTCAGCCTGGATAACTAAGCGCGCCAGTATACGCAGGCTGTCCAAGTAGTTCATCCTCGAACCTTATTCATCCGGGTTTGTCCAACCGGCACTCAGTCAAAGATGGCGAAATGATGCTCAGGATTCTGCTCGTGGCAATAACCTTTTTCAGTGCCGTGGCCCACGCCGCAGCACCCAATGTGCTACTGCGCCCTATCGAACTGAACACCGAAAGTGGCACGCTTTATGGCTCACTGGTATTGCCCAAAAGCGACAAGCCCGTGCCGGTGGTGCTGATCATTGCAGGCTCCGGGCCTACGGATCGCGACGGCAATAACACGCAAGCGGGGCGCAACGACGGTTTGAAGAAACTGGCCTGGCGGCTCGCGCAAAGCAACATTGCCAGCGTGCGCTTCGACAAACGCGGCATCGCCCAAAGCCTGCCAGCGGCGCCGGACGAACGCACGCTCACACTCGACCAATACGTGACCGATGCCGTGGCCTGGGGCCAACAGCTCAAGGCTGACCCACGTTTTGGTGATGTGTATGTGCTGGGGCACAGCGAAGGCGCGCTCATTGCCAGCCTGGCCGCACCGCGCATGGACGCAACCGGGGTTATTTCCATTGCCGGTACAGCGCGGCCCGTCGGCCAAGTACTGCGCGAACAATTGCAGCGTAACCACCTGCCCCCTTCCCTGCTACAACGCAGTTTTGAACTGATCCACACATTGGAAGACGCACGCACGGACGACAACGTGCCGCAAGCCCTGCAAGTGATCTTCAGGCCCAGCGTGCAGCCGTACCTGATCAGCCTGTTGCGCCACAACCCGGCCAAGGCCTTCGCTGCACTGACAATGCCCGCACTGATCATTCAGGGCACCCACGACATTCAGGTGGACGTCAACGATGCACGCTCACTCAAAGCCGCCAAGCCGGATGCCGATTTGACCTTGATCGATGGCATGAACCATGTGATGCGCATCGTACCGATGGACATGAAGCGCCAAATCCAGTCTTACAACGACCCGAACCAGCGCTTATCCAGCGAACTGGGGGACGCCATTGTGCGTTTCATCACTAAAGTGAGCACCCGCTGAGCCGTTAGCCCTCCAGTCCTGCGCATAACGGCCGATAAGGCTATGTCGGCAGCCTTTGTTTTGCCGACATACCGGGCTTGCACAGGATTCCGCCGTTATGAGCGACACCCCATCAAAATCCGCCGACGCTCAAGAGCCGGCGACCCCCGAAGCGCCGCCGCTGCCTTGGGCTGACGTGCAACCCGAGCATTTCAAAATGCTACGGCTCGCGCCTTTGCAAACCGACCGCAACACCGGCGGTCGGCCGCTGCGTTTTGTGCAGTTCGGTTATGCCGAGCGCAACAACAAAGAGCGCAGCCTGTTGCGCATGAACATCTTGTTGCCCGGCCAGCGGGTGCGCAAAGAGCAAAACCAGCTCGACATTTGGGTCGACCACGAAACCCGGCGCGTGAGTATCAGCCCTGAGAGCGGCTTGCAGGTGGAGCCGTGGAATCGCGGCATCGGTCGCTTCCTGATGGCCCAGGCCATTTTATGGGCGCAGAAAAAATGGTCGACATACCGTGTCGACGCCATGGCACTGGCCAGCAAGGATGCCTTGAACGAAGACACCCGCCTGCGTCGCGACCATTTCTTGCGTATGCATGGCTTTGATGTGGTCTACGCCGACGCTCAGCATCTCAAAGCCAGCCTCGAAGACGTGCAGGTGGGTGAGCTGCTGAACAACTGGAACACCGAAAAAGTCCAATTTGTGGAGATTCTGGAGGCCGCGCAAATGCTGCAACAGGCCGAACAGACCTTGCAGGAGCAGGAAGTCAAACTGCGCGAGAAAGAAGAAAAGGTCACTAAATACCAGCGCGAAGACACCGGTCTGCGTTTCACCATCACCTGCCTGGTGGCCTTTGCGGTGTTTCAGGCGGGGCTGCTGATCTGGATCGCCACGCACCGGTAATGCCCACTGAAATTGCGCAGTCATGCGGAGTCGCTACCGGGTAGCACAAGGCTGCGAGCGGGCGTAAAGCCGTTCACGCCAGTGTGAAGACACACTGGGTGATTGCCTTTACGACCGCTTTGCCGTCGATCGCAGCCTCGCGCTACTCGTCAACGGCTACAGCGCCTTGCCCTTACACCCGTGACGCAAACAACGCTTGATGATTGCGGCACTGCTCAGCGGTGAGCATGAACACGCCATGACCGCCGCGCTCAAAATCTAGCCACGCAAAATCGACTTCCGGGTACAGCGCCTCAACATGCACCTGGCTGTTGCCCACTTCGACAATCAACAAGCCCTTCTCGGTCAAATGCTCACCCGCCTCGGCCAGCATGCGACGCACCAGATTCAGCCCATCATCGCCACAGGCCAGGCCCAGCTCTGGCTCGTGCTGATACTCAGCTGGCATGTCAGCAAAATCTTCGGCATCCACATACGGCGGATTGGACACGATCAAATCAAAACGCTGGCCCGGCAACGCGTCGAAACCGTCGCCCTGCACCGTGTACACACGCTCATCCACGCCATGACGCTCGATGTTTTGATTGGCCACCTCAAGCGCTTCGTACGAAAGATCCGCCAGCACCACCTCAGCGTTCTGAAACTCATAGGCGCAGGCAATACCGATGCAACCCGAGCCGGTGCACAAGTCAAGAATGCGTGCAGGCTCAGCCGCCAACCAAGGCTCAAAGCGTTTTTCGATGAGTTCGCCAATCGGCGAGCGTGGGATCAGCACGCGCTCGTCAACGATGAACGACATGCCGCAGAACCACGCCTCACCCAGCAAATAGGCGGTTGGCACACGCTCTTCAATACGACGCTTGAGCAAATACTGAAGGTTTACCAGCTCATCATCTTCAAGACGGCAATCCAGATAGCTGTCAGCAATTTCCCACGGCAGGTTCAACGCGCCCAGCACCAATTGGCGGGCCTCGTCCCACGCATTGTCGGTGCCATGACCGAAGAACAGCTCTTCCCCATGAAAGTGGCTGACGGCCCAACGAATATGGTCGCGCAGAGTGCGCAGACGGGAAGTGATCAACGGTCTTACTCCTCAAAATCGACCGACGATTCTAACAGCCAAAACCCGACCCGGCCAAAGTTGTGCCCGGCGGTCACACCAAACGCCTCCCCTCACACGCCAAACTGAGCAAAATCGTTCTGTTTTATACATTTTTGAACCGCCAATTCAATGCTTGACTTGGCTACAGCCCAACAACCACGGCGTTTACAAGAATGGGCATTCACATAAACGCCCGGCCAGTGGAGAATGTCGCAAAAGCCCCACTCAAAGGAGCCCCGAATGTCAGCTTTAAAAACGATGTTTCAACTGACTGGACGCGGTTATGCCGCCGCCACTCTGAGCAACGCCAGCCTGTTGATCATCGATGCGCAAAACGAGTACCTGAGCGGCCCTCTGGCCCTGTCGGGCATGGACGCTGCCACCGCCAACATCGCCCTTCTGCTGGAGGCCGCCCGCAAGGCCAACCGCCCGGTGGTGCACATCCGTCACCTGGGCACGGTGGGCGGCATGTTCGACCCCCAAGGCGAACGCGGCGAATTCATCAAGGGCCTGGAACCCCAAGGTGATGAGGTGATCATCGAAAAACGCATGCCTAACGCGTTTAACGATACAGGCCTGCAAAAAACCCTTGAGCGACTGGGCTCGCTCGACGTAATTGTCTGCGGTTTCATGAGCCACTCCAGCGTCAGCACCACAGTGCGTGCCGCCAAGGATTACGGGCTTCGCTGCACCCTGGTCGAGGACGCCTGCGCCACCCGCGACCTGCCTACCCGAGACGGCATCATCCCGGCTGCCGAGGTGCAACGCACCGAGATGGCCATCATGAATGACAACTTCGCAACCCTCGCGCTCACTCAAAACCTGATTTGATCTAACGCCCTGCTGATAGGCGGCGCCTACTAACCGCCTATCTGTAATACCCATTTCCTACATATCAAACACCTATTTCCGATTCCACTCCGGAACAAGATGCGAGTCTTCCTGTCGAAGGCCCGATACTCTTTAAGGAAAGATCGGAATGAAGATCTCCGATGGTTTTGATGCTCGTCGGTTACGTCCCAAAGGCCCCAGCCATTGGCGCTCACGCTTTATCTTGACGCTAGCGGCGCTGATCACGCTCTGTGGCTTGCTGATGGCACTGGCCGGTGTGGCGAGTGTGTTGGGCCGCCCTGCGGCCTTGAGTGAACTCAACGCCAACCCGGCCGGGGCTTCAGTGGTGCTGGGCATTGGCCTGCTAATCACTTGGCTGGGGATCTGGATGTGGCGCCGCCGTCGCCGTTACATGCGCCAGCCGCTGGGGCTGAACATGTCTGCACATTTAATGAAAAAGCACGATTAAGGCACATCCGCCGCACGCGGGTCGCCGACTTGGGTAAACTGGCGCCCCTTCGCGGAGGCTGACATGCAAGACGACGATTTTTCCCTGTTCAAAAACGAAATCCGCGGCGTGAAGCCGATCAAACATGATCGGGCTGATACCGGCAAACCCAAAGCTGACCGGGCACAATTGGCCAAACTGCGGCAAAACGCGATTGTGCGTAGCAATGAGACGATCATTGACGGCTTGTCAGACCAGTTTGTGATTGATGTGGGACCCGAAGATCAACTGAGCTGGTCGCGCGATGGCGTGCAAGAAAGCCAGATGCGCAAGCTCAAACTGGGGCAGATCAGCTTTGAAGGCAGCCTTGACCTGCACGGCATGACCGTCGAAAAGGCCCGCGAAACCTTGTGGGAGTTTTTGAGCGAAGCCACCCGGCTCGAAGTGCGCTGCGTCCGCGTGACCCACGGCAAGGCGGTGCGCCTGGATGGCAAACGGCCGATGATCAAAAGCCACGTCAACACCTGGCTGCGCCAGCACTCACAGGTGTTGGGATTCTGCTCATGCCAGTCCAAACACGGCGGCGCAGGTGCGGTGTACGTAATGCTCAAACGCACCATGATGGAGGGTCGCGACGAGTAAACGTCGCGACAAGGGCGCAGACTCAGGCGCCCAGCTCTTCTTTTCTCTTTTCAGACCAGGCGTGATCACACTCAGCACATTCATAGTCATAGCGATTGATCACAAAGGTCGTGCTCATAAAGCGCGTATTGGTGCCGCGTGAATTTTTTTCGTGCACTTTGATACGTCCCTTGAAGCGATCCATCTCCTTGTGCCCCGTGCAGTCAAAATTCAGCGATTTGCACGATGGGCAACGATGACGGATGAAACGGTGCCATACAAAACCACCCAAAATGGCCGCCAATAACAGCCCTGTCCAAAGCAACCACTGCCCGCGTGCCTGACTTTCTTGACGGAGTTGCGTTTGCTGGCGCTGCTCTTGTAAAGCGACGGCCTGCGCCTGCTCGCGCGCAAGCGTGGCTTGCTGCTCGGCCTGGGCTTGTAGTTGCTGAGCCTGGTGCCTGGCGCGTTGCTCGCCATTGGCCTGTGCAATCCAGTATTTGAAGCGCGGGATGCCGTCAATGACCTTTTGCATGGCCTCAGTACGCAAACGGTAGGTCGAGTCCTGAGTGGGATCATTTTGCAAATTACGCTGCGCGTACCAGTTACGCGCTTCTTGCAGTTCGGCCATTTTTTGCTGCTCAAGCCGATACTTCAAATACTCAAAGTCGGCGTCATCCCACTGCAACACCGGCTTGCCAAACAACTTGGCCTGAGGATCACGCCAGGCTGACTCGCTCAATAGCCCCTGCACGTTATAAAAATACTTGGGATCAAACAGAATCGGGATCGGGTTATCGGCCGCCATCGCTGGAGCTGTCGGCGCAATGACCGGGGCCGCGACTGGAGCCGCAACTGGAGCCGCAACTGGAGCGGCCGCGGGCACGCTTGAACTCACCCCGTTCAAAGCATCCAGTTGTTGCTGATAGGCTGCGGTCAAACACACCACGTTTGCCGAACACTGTTCACGCGGGCCTCTGAGCCACGCCAGTTGCCGACTTCTGACCTGAGGGTCCTGCGCAAGCGCCTGACGATAAGTGCGCGACAACTGCTCATCCAGTGCCGACAACGTCGGATTGCCACAAATGGCATATTCGACCTGGGTGCTGGCCTTGGTGCAGTCAAAACTGGCGGCGTTGCTGTGCGTCATGCCCACGCTGAAAAACAGTCCCGCCAACACCCGTGACGACCTGTGCAGTAATGCGTCCATGTCCGCTGTGCATCCTTGATCAAAAAGAGGGCCTGCCCGAATTGGCATCATTTAGCCATTAGGCGCGCATGCTATCGATTTCGCAGTGGGCAAACCAGATGCTCAGTTGCGAATACGCACTGCGCGTACACCCATCGCTCGACCTACGCTACTATGTGCGCCAAATGAAGTGCACCCCAAGTACCTGATCACCCTTCGCGGCACACACTTGCCGATGGGCGCCACCCAGGTACAGTCCACTCGATACCCCTTTGAAACCCACATGGAAAACAGCCCTGTGACATTGGAACAAAACTACACCGCCATCCTCGGTCAACTGGGCGAAGACGTCTCCCGTGAAGGCCTGCTCGACACGCCAAAGCGCGCAGCCAAAGCCATGCAGTACCTGTGCCGTGGCTATGAGCAAACCCTGGAAGAAGTCACCAACGGTGCCTTGTTCAGCTCGGACAACAGCGAAATGGTGCTGGTCAAGGACATCGAGTTGTATTCGCTGTGCGAGCACCACCTGCTGCCGTTTATCGGCAAGGCGCACGTGGCGTACATTCCGAGCGGCAAAGTGTTGGGCCTGTCGAAAGTGGCACGTATCGTCGATATGTATGCCCGCCGCCTGCAAATCCAGGAAAACCTCAGCCGTCAAATTGCCGATGCCGTGATGCAAGTCACGGGCGCCCTGGGCGTTGCGGTCGTGATCGAAGCCAAGCACATGTGCATGATGATGCGCGGTGTCGAGAAGCAGAATTCGTCGATGATCACCTCGGTGATGCTCGGCGAGTTCCGCGACAACGCTGCCACACGCAGCGAGTTCCTGAGCTTGATCAAGTAATACGTGTACAAAAACCGGCGTTCATCGCCGGTTTTTTTTCGTCCGCCGAATTCAGGTAAGCTGCGGGCCTTATTTCTTGCCCCATGAGGCTTTTACTGTGTTTATCAAAGCGCTTCGCGTAGGCCTGGGTCAGTTGATCATCGCTGGCGACTTCATGACCCGCCCCAGTAAAAAACAACGCCCTGACGCTGCTCAGGCGCAGGTGGACCAAGCGGCCAAAAACCTGACCCTGTATCAGTTCCATGCCTGCCCGTTCTGCGTCAAAACCCGCCGTAACCTGCGCCGCTTGAACGTGCCGGTGGCGCTGCGGGATGCGAAAAACAATGAGCAGGATCGCCAGACCCTGCTGGAGCAAGGCGGCAAGATCAAAGTGCCGTGCTTGCGCATTGAAGAAGATGGCAAGACAACCTGGATGTACGAGTCCAAGGTAATCATTGAGTACCTGAACAACCGTTTCGCCAACGTGTAACCCGCAAAACTCAGGCCTCGCCCGCCACTCCAGAGTTGGCGGATGTAAAAAAACCGGCACATGGCCGGTTTTTTTATTGCGCGGGTTTACCCCAGCATCGTCACGTGGTGCGGGTGACTGGCCACCCGCTGTAACCAGGCCTGAATACTCGGGTAAGCCCCAAGCTCAAAGCCGCCCTGATGGGCGACATGGGTGTAGGCATACAGCGTCACATCGGCAATCGAGTAGTGCTCGCCCACCAAATAGGGTGTGCGGGCCAACTGTTGCTCCATGACATCCAGCGCCTTGTAGCCGCGCTTTTGCAGTGCGCGGTACTCCTCAAGTCGCGCTTGCGGCAAACCCAGATAAAACTGGATAAACCGCGCCACCGCGATGTAAGGCTCATGGCTGTATTGCTCGAAAAACTGCCATTGCAGCACCTGGGTGCGCAAGCGCGGTTCGGTCGGCAGGAACTCGCTGCCGTCCGCCAGGTAGTTGAGAATCGCGTTTGATTCCCACAAGCACGTGCCGTCTTCAAGCTCCAGTACCGGCACTTTGCCGTTGGGGTTTTTCGCCAGAAATTGCGGGGTTTCGGTTTCGCCCTTGAGAATGTCCACCGCATGCCATTGGTATTCAAGCCCCAGCAAATGCAGCATCAGCTTGATTTTGTAGCAATTGCCCGAGTTGTAATCGCCATAAACCTTGAGCATCGCGACTCCTTTTACGCCGCCTGGGCGGCTTGTGCCTGACGAATAACATTAGCCAGGCGCTTAAGGCCCTCGTGCAAACGCGCAGGGTCGATGTGGCTGAAGTTCAGGCGCAGGCTGCCAACGTTCTGGTCCGGCTCGGCAAAGAACGGCTCGCCCGGCATGAATGCCACATTCTGCTCCAGCGCCGGCTTGAGCAAGGTACGGGTGTCAAACGGTTGCTTGAGGGTCAGCCAGAAAAACAATCCGCCCTGTGGCACCTGCCAATCGGCCAGATCCGCGAAGTGCTCTTGCAGCGCGGCTTGAAAACCATCACGGCGAATGCGGTAGAAGTCACGCAACTCGGCCAGGTGATTGCTCATTTTTTGCGTGCCGATCCACTGCAAGGCTTGCCATTGGCCCACACGGTTGGTGTGCAGGTCGGCGGATTGCTTGAGGCGCAGCAAATGCGGGTACAGGTCGGGGCTGGCAATCAAGAAACCGACGCGCAGACCTGGCAGCAAGGTTTTGGAAACGGTGCCGGTGTAGATCCAGCTGGCTTTTTTCAAACGGCTGACAATCGGCGTGGCGCTGCCACCGTCGAAGTTCAGCTCGCGGTACGGCTCGTCTTCGATCAGCGTCACACCGAACTCGTCCAGCAAGGCTGCAACGGCATCGCGCTTGGCTTCGCTGTAACGCACGGCCGACGGGTTCTGGAACGTCGGGATCAGGTAGATGAAGGCGGGCGAATGTTGTTCAAGCTCGCTGCGCAGTGCGGCCAGGTCCGGGCCATCGGCTTGCAACGGAAAGCTCAGGCACTGCGCGCCGAACAATTGGAAAATTTGCAGCGCCGCCAGGTAAGTCGGGGCTTCGAGCATGATCTCGGTACCCTTGTCGATGTACAGCTTGGCGGCCAGGTCGAGGGCTTGCTGCGAACCGCTGAGTACCATCACTTGGCTCGCGTCGCAGTCAACGCCCAGGGCGCGGGCCTCTTGGGCCAACACTTCACGCAGCGCCGGTTCGCCTTCGCTCATGCCGTATTGGCCCATCGAGGCGGGCATGTCGGTCCAGTCGACTTTGGGCAGCATCGCTTCGGCCGGTAGACCGCCTGCAAAGGACATGACTTCCGGACGTTGGGCCGCAGCCAGAATTTCACGAATCAAAGAGCTTTTCAGGCGGGAAACACGTTCGGAGAAGGCCATACAGATCACCGGTAGCGGAAGTAATTGGAAATAAGTCAAACTGATTGACCGAAATTACGCCGCGCAGCCTAGATACGTCAATATGCTTGACCTTAAAAATCCGACCACTCAGCGTGCTGCCATGCAAGCCTTCTTCTTTGGCTATCAAGCATTTACCGCCAAAGCGGATGAAATGCTGGCGCGTCGTGGGCTGAGCCGGGTGCATCAGCGCATCGTGTTTTTTATCGCGCATTACCCCGGTGTCAGCGTCAAAGAACTGCTGACATTGTTGGGGGTCAGCAAGCAGGCACTCAATACGCCATTGCGCCAGTTGATCGAGATGAACCTGGTGCGCAGCGTCGCGCCAGAGACCGACAAGCGCAAGCGCCTGCTGGAGTTGACCCCCGAGGGCGTGCGTTTTGAGCGCAATTTGCGTCGCGAACAGGTCAAGCTCTTGCAACGCGTCTTCGCCCAAGAAGGCGAAGACGCGGTGAACGGCTGGTTGGCAATCAATCATGCCTTGGGGCAAAACCGTACCTGACGCGCTCATCACCCTCCCCCTGACAACACCCTTCGTACATTTCTGAAAACATTATTTGCTTTATTTGTATACAAAAGCATAATTCAGCTCACGCTCTTTCTTGACCTTGCAGTCAGAAAAAGCCGTTTTTTGCCTTATTTGCCTCAACCAGCGCGCTCAAAAACAATAAAAGCCTGAGGAAATCACTGTGGACAGCCCTAAACCGCAAGCCCCTGCCCTGGACCTTTCACCGCCCGTTCAACGCGGCTGGCTGGAACGTCTGTTCAAACTGTCGCTGCATGGCACCACCGTCAAAACTGAGTTGATCGCCGGGCTGACCACGTTCATCACCATGGCGTACATCATCTTCGTCAACCCCAACATCATGGCCGACGCGGGCATCAATCACGGCGCAGCCTTTGTTGCCACCTGCATTGCGGCCGCCCTGGGCAGCTTGCTGATGGGTTTGTATGCAAACTGGCCTGTGGGCCTTGCTCCCGGCATGGGCTTGAATGCGTTTTTCACCTACACCGTGGTCGGCACCATGGGCTACAGCTGGGAGACCGCGCTGGGCGCGGTGTTTGTCTCGGGCGTGTTGTTTTTGATCCTGACCCTGTCGCGCATACGCGAATGGCTGCTTAACAGCATCCCCGTGAGCCTGCGCTATGCGATGGGCGCGGGGGTCGGTCTGTTCCTGGGCATCATCGGCCTCAAAACCTCGGGCATCATCGTCGACAGCTCCGCCACCCTGATCAAACTCGGGTCGTTGCGCGATCCGGCCCCTTTGCTGGCCGCCGTGTGTTTTTTGATGATTGCGATCCTCAGTTACCACCGGGTGTTCGGCGCCATTTTGATCAGCATCATTGCCGTTACTTTGGCGGGCTGGGGCCTGGACCTGGTGCACTACAACGGCATCCTCTCCGCCCCGCCCAGCCTGGCGCCAACCTGGATGGCGATGGACCTCAAAGGCGTATTCAACATCAGCATGATCAGCGTGGTCCTGGCCTTCCTGTTTGTGCACATGTTTGATACCGCGGGCACCTTGATGGGCGTGGCGCAACGCGCAGGGCTGGTCAAGGCCGACGGCAAAATCGAAAACCTGTCGCGGGCACTTAAAGCCGACAGCGCTTCCAGCGTTTTTGGCGCCGTGGTCGGCGTGCCACCGGTCACCAGCTACGTCGAAAGTGCCGCCGGGGTGGCCGCAGGCGGGCGCACCGGGCTGACGGCTGTGACGGTCGGCGTGCTGTTCGTTGCGGCCATGTTTTTCGCGCCGCTGGCCGGCATGATTCCGGCGTATGCAACGGCAGGGGCGTTGATTTACGTGGCCATGCTGATGATGGGCGGCATGCAGCACATCAACTGGGAAGAACCCACCGATTGCATCCCGGCGATTGTGACCATGATCATGATGCCGTTGACTTTTTCAGTGGCAGACGGCATCGCCCTGGGCTTTATCAGCTTTGTGGCGCTGAAGGCGGGCACGGGTAAATACCGGGAAATCTCCGTCAGTTTGTGGGTGCTCTGCGCGATTTTCATTGCCAAGTTTATTTACCTGTAAACGCGGCAATACCAACCGGCCCCGCCATTGCGCGGGGCATTTGTTGCAATGGAGGAAGTGATGAGTCTGGAAACCTGGTTGCTGTTCAGCAGCGCGGCATTGGTGGTAATCCTGATTCCAGGGCCGCTGTCGTTATTGATGATCAGCAACAGTTTGAACTACGGCCTGCGCCGTTCGTACCCGGCGTTTCTGGGCGGAGTAATTGCCTCGATCTGTTTACTCAGTGCCTCGGCGCTGGGGCTGGGCGCCTTGCTGCTGGCCTCGGAGCAATTGTTCAGCGCACTCAAAATTGTCGGCGCGCTGTACCTGTTCTACCTCGCCTGGCAGAGCTGGAAGCAATCGCGGCTGCCAGCCCAAGCGGCCCAGGTACCTGAAGCTGCCCCAAAACCGCGCTTCAGCGCGCTGTTTGGGCGCGCCTTTGTTTTGGGCGCCAGCAACCCGAAAGACATTCTGTTTTTTGCAGCATTCTTGCCGCAGTTCCTCAACCCCGACCAACCCTTCCTCAGCCAGTTACTGGTGATGATCGCCACCTGGACGGTACTCGACTTGTGCTGCAAGTTGGCTTACGGGCTGGGCGCCCACGGCGCTGCGGGTTACTTGCGCAGCGGCAAGGGCCAAAGCTGGTTTAACCGGGTCAGTGCCGGCTTGTTCGGTGTGGCGGGTACAGCGTCGTTGTTGAGCCGTTAGGCCCGATCAGCGCGTTTGTGTGGCGCGCACTGTTGAATGTTTGACGACGGCCACGCCGCCGGATCACAGCCCCGCCCCTGCGCGACTCCAGCCTGTAAAGCTAGTCGCGCAGGAGCGCAGCGACGCTGCGATGACCGGGTTGCTTTTCGACAGGCGAAAAAAAGCCCGCAGTGTGAGCGGGCAAAAACCACATGCGCAGGGTGAAAACTAGCTGCCGCGATACGTGGAGTAGCTGTACGGCGAAATCAACAGGGGGACGTGGTAATGCGCTTGTTCGGCATTGATACCGAACCGCAGCACCACGACATCCAAAAAGGCTGGCTCTGGCAGTTGTACACCGCGGGCGCGGTAGTAATCCCCAGCGCTGAACTGCACCTGATACACCCCGGAGCGGTAGTCGTCACCTTCCAGCAATGGCGCGTCGCAACGGCCGTCGCTGTTGGTCAGCGCGGTGGCGACCAGTTCCAGCTGTGAACCCTCAACCCGATACAACTCGACTTTGATCGAGCTGCCTGGGCAACCGTGTGCGGCATCCAAAACGTGCGTGGTTAAACGTCCCATTGATTTTGCGTGCCTGGCGAATGAGTGTTCACTCAGGCCTCGCGCCTCCCGGTGTCAGTGAATAAAAAGGAGCCAGCGCACTCTATCGATGCACGATTGAGCAGCGGCGAAGTCACGATTAAGACATTTATCAAAAAAATTGTACACAATTAAAATCACAACTTAACCCAGGCCCCGAATCACGCGGCCTCACAGCTAATCCCTGTCAACGACGCAGCTCTCGACGACTTTATATTCACGACCTGACCGATCAGGCAGGTTTCTTGCTTGTACACTTGCAGCACAAATCATGGTAAAAATGCAAAAAATCAGGCTTACAAAGTGTTTGTAAAGTTGTATACAATCAGGCCATCGCAGTGAAGCCAGGTCTGGCCGAACGACTGTCAACACGAATAATAAGGAAGACTGTAGTGAGCGCTGATTACCCACGCGACCTGATTGGTTACGGTCCTAACCCTCCCCACCCGCACTGGCCGGATAACGCGCGCATTGCTCTGTCGTTTGTACTCAATTACGAAGAAGGCGGCGAGCGCAACATCCTGCACGGTGACAAAGAGTCCGAAGCCTTCCTCTCGGAAATGGTTTCAGCGCAGCCACTGCAAGGCGAGCGCAACATGAGCATGGAATCCCTCTACGAATACGGCAGCCGCGCTGGCGTGTGGCGGATTCTCAAGCTGTTCAAAGAATTTGATATTCCCCTGACCATTTTCGCCGTGGCTATGGCTGCCCAGCGTCACCCCGATGTGATCCGCGCCATGGTCGCTGCGGGCCATGAGATTTGCAGCCACGGCTATCGCTGGATCGACTACCAGTACATGGATGAGGCGCAAGAGCGCGAACACATGCTCGAAGCGATCCGCATCCTCACCGAAATCAGCGGCGAGCGCCCCTTGGGCTGGTACACCGGCCGCACCGGCCCCAACACCCGCCGCCTGGTGATGGAAGAAGGCGGTTTTTTGTACGACTGCGACACCTATGACGATGACCTGCCGTACTGGGAACCCAACAACCCGACTGGCAAACCGCATCTGGTGATCCCGTACACGCTGGACACCAACGACATGCGCTTCACCCAGGTGCAGGGTTTCAACACCGGCGAGCAGTTTTTCCAGTACCTCAAGGATGCCTTCGACGTGCTCTACGCCGAAGGTGCGCAGGCGCCAAAAATGCTTTCCATTGGCCTGCACTGCCGCCTCATTGGCCGCCCTGCCCGCCTGGCCGCCCTCAAGCGTTTCATTGAATACGCCAAAGGTCATGACCACGTCTGGTTCGCCCGCCGCGTTGATATCGCCCGCCACTGGCACGCCACACACCCTTTCGCCGCGGAGAACTCGAAATGAGCGCATTCAAGACCCTCAAGCCTTCAACCCTGAGCCGCGAAGCGTTCGTGCAAGCCTTTGCCGATATCTATGAACACTCACCCTGGGTCGCCGAGAAGGCCTACGACCTGGGCCTGGATGCCAGCGTCGATCAGATCGAAAGCCTGCACCAGCGCATGAGTGACATTTTGTTGAGCGCCGATCACGCCAGCCAGCTGGCACTGATCAACGCTCACCCGGACCTGGCCGGCAAAGCTGCCGTCCAGGGCCAACTGACCGAAGCCAGCACCCATGAACAGGCTGGCGCCGGTATTCACCAATGCACGGCCGAAGAGTTTCAGCGCTTCACCGAGCTGAACGACGCCTACAAAGCCAAGTTCAAGTTTCCCTTCATCATGGCGGTAAAAGGCAGCGACCGGCACCAGATCCTCGCCGCGTTCGAAACCCGCATCCATAACCCGGCAGACGCCGAGTTCAAGTGCGCGTTGGCAGAAATCAACAAAATAGCCCTGTTCCGATTACTCCAGCTCTAAGCCGACCCGGCATGTGCCGGTCAGGCATCTCCAGCCACTTATTCAAAGGCAGACCAGAAGAATGAAAGCTTACGCCGTACCGTTCGAGAAGTTCGTCAACTTGGCCGACGCCCGCTTGGGCACCAAAATCATCAGCGTCACCGATGATTGGTTCGCCGACGCCAACCGTCTGTTCCAGCCGACCCCGGCCGTATGGAAGGAGGGCGTTTTCGATGACAACGGCAAGTGGATGGACGGCTGGGAGTCCCGCCGCAAGCGCTTCGAAGGCTATGACAGCGCGGTGATCCGCCTGGGCGTACCCGGCTCGATCAAAGGCGTGGACATCGACACTTCATTCTTCACCGGCAACTTCCCGCCGTCTGCCTCGCTTGAAGCCTGCTTCCTGGCCTCGGGCGAACCGAACGAAAACACCCAGTGGGTTGAAGTGCTGTCGGCTGTCGAGTTGCAAGGCAACAGCCACCACTACCACGAGATCAACAACGATCAGGCGTTCAGCCACCTGCGTTTCAACATCTACCCGGACGGCGGCGTTGCCCGCCTGCGCGTCTACGGCGTGCCGTTCCGCGACTGGTCGGCGGTGGGTGACAACGAGCAGGTTGACCTGGCTGCGGCCCTCAACGGCGGCCGCGCGCTGGCCTGCTCCGATGAGCACTTCGGACGCATGAGCAACATCCTCAACCCCGGCCGCGGTATCAACATGGGCGATGGCTGGGAAACTGCCCGTCGTCGTACACCGGGCAATGACTGGGTCATCGTCGCGCTGGGGCATCCGGGCGAGATCGAAAAAATCATCGTCGACACCCTGCACTTCAAAGGTAACTACCCCGACAGCTGCTCGATTCAGGGCGCTTACGTCAAGGGCGGCACCGACAGCCAGATCGAAACCCAATCGCTGTTCTGGCGTGAACTGTTGCCGAGCCAGAAGATGGAAATGCACGCTGAACACACGTACAGCGAGCAACTGAAAAACCTCGGCCCGATCACTCACATCCGCCTCAACCTGTTCCCGGACGGTGGTGTAAGCCGCATCCGTGTACTGGGCAAAGTCGCTAAATAAGGTAGAGCCAGTCGTCGCTGCCGCAGGCGGCGACTGCACCCACAAAACACCACAGCAATCCGAATAAGAAGACCCACCATGCGCACATTAACGATTGAACCCTTGAGCAAAGAAGCTTTCGCCGCTTTCGGTGACGTGATTGAAACCGATGGCAGCGACCACTTCATGATCAACAACGGTTCGACCATGCGCTTTCATCGTCTGGCCGAAGTTGAAACAGCTACCCCGGATGACAAAGCGATCATCAGCATTTTCCGCGCCGATGCGCAGGACATGCCGTTTACCGTACGCATGCTGGAGCGCCATCCGCTGGGCAGCCAAGCCTTTATCCCGCTGCTCGGCAACCCCTTTCTGATCGTGGTCGCGCCCGTTGGCGATGCACCTGTATCAGGTTTGGTCCGCGCTTTTGTCAGCAATGGCAGGCAGGGCATTAATTACCATCGCGGCGTTTGGCACCACCCGGTGCTGACGATCGAAAAGCGGGATGACTTCCTGGTGGTTGATCGCAGTGGCACAGGCAATAACTGCGATGAGCATTTCTTTAAAGAGGATGAGTTGTTGATCCTCGCCCCCCACCAATAAGAGAAGGCCCAAACGCTCAAAAAAGAGCGACGGGCAGAGGTAAAGACTGTGGAAGCACATTTAATGGAATGGCTGAATCTGAGCGTGCGCTGGATTCATATGATCACTGGTGTGGCCTGGATCGGCGCGTCGTTTTATTTCGTCTGGCTGGAAAACAACCTCAACCGTGCCAACCCCAAAGACGGTCTGGCCGGCGACTTGTGGGCCATTCACGGCGGCGGCATCTACCACCTCGAAAAATACAAACTGGCCCCACCGACCATGCCGGAAAACCTGCACTGGTTTAAATGGGAAGCCTATTTCACCTGGATGTCCGGCATTGCCTTGCTGTGCCTGGTGTTCTATTTCAACCCGGCGCTGTACCTGATTGCACCCGGCAGTACCCTCAGTGGCCCTGAAGCGGTCGCCATCGGTATCGGGTCGTTGATTGCCGGCTGGTTTGTCTACGACTTTCTGTGCGACTCCGCTTTGGGCAAACGCCCGGCGTTGCTCGGCTTGGTCCTGTTTGTGCTGTTGGTTGCGGCAGCGTTTGGCCTGAGCAAAGTGTTCAGCGGGCGCGGCGCCTACCTGCACGTCGGCGCCATCATCGGCACCATCATGGTGGGTAACGTGTTCCGCACCATCATGCCGGCGCAGCGCGCGCTGGTGGCGGCCATCAAGGAAGGCCGCACGCCCGATCCGGCACTGCCGGCCAAAGGCTTGCTGCGTTCGCGTCACAACAACTATTTCACCCTGCCGGTGCTGTTCATCATGATCAGCAACCACTTCCCGAGTACCTATGGCAGCCAGTACAACTGGTTGATCCTGGCCGGGATCGCCGTGTTGGCCGTGTTGGTGCGTCACTACTTCAACACCCGCCACAACAGCCATAAATATGCCTGGACCTTACCGGTCGCAGCCTTGGGCATGATTTGCCTGGCGTACGTCACCGGCCCGACCCCGACACCAGCAGCCCCGCAAGCGGCCAAGGTGATCAAGTATCAGCCGATCCCGGAAACCGCCGTCAGCGGTGCCAAGCCAGATGCCCATCCCGCTCCGGTCACGGCGCCCGCCGCCGCTGAAAAACCGGTGGCGACGGTTGATTTCGAACAAGTGCATGCCGTGATCCAGGAACGCTGCACCGTGTGTCACTCCTCAAAACCCACCAGCCCGCTGTTCAGTGCAGCACCGGCTGGCGTGATGTTTGACACGGCACAACAAATCCAGCTGATGGCGCCACGCATTCAGGCGCAGGCCGTCGCCAGTCAAATCATGCCGTTGGGCAACATTACGCAAATGACCCAACAAGAGCGTGAACTCATCGGTTCCTGGATCAACACAGGAGCTCAAACTAACTGATACACACTGTTTGTGGCCGCTACCGAAGGCTGCGATCACCCCTCGCCGGGGTGCCCGGTTCGATACGTCTTGCAGTCTGTCGAACCTGTCGCAGTCTTCGGTAGCGGCTACAAAACCACACCACTAGCTCACAACAATAAAAATGACCGAGGTGTTGCATGTCCGATTTAACTGAAGCGCGCATACCCGCCGTGACCGCCCCGCCGCCTATTCAGCGGTTGCCGATGTTGCAATTGATTCTGGTGGGTTTGCAGCACGTGTTGCTCATGTACGGGGGCGCCGTGGCCGTGCCGCTGATCATCGGACAAGCCGCTGGCCTGAGTCGTGAGGAAATTGCTTTTCTGATCAACGCCGACTTGTTGGTGGCGGGGATCGCAACCATCGTGCAGTCGCTGGGCATTGGCCCTATGGGCATCCGCATGCCGGTGATGATGGGCGCCAGTTTTGCGGCGGTGGGCAGTATGGTGGCGATGGCCGGTATGCCGGGTATCGGCATGACCGGCATTTTCGGTGCCACCATTGCAGCTGGCTTCTTCGGGATGATCATTGCGCCCTTCATGTCCAAAGTGGTGCGCTTCTTCCCGCCACTGGTGACCGGCACGGTCATCACCTCAATTGGTTTGTCGCTGTTTCCGGTCGCCGTCAACTGGGCGGGCGGCGGCAGCAGTGCTGCACAATTCGGCTCTCCGGTGTTTCTGTGCATTGCGGCATTGGTGCTGGGCACCATCTTGCTGATCAACCGTTTCATGCGCGGCTTCTGGGTCAATATTTCAGTGTTGATCGGTATGGCGCTGGGCTATGTGCTGTCGGGTGCGATGGGCATGGTTGACCTAAACGGCATAGGTAACGCGCCGTGGTTCCAGGTGGTCACACCCTTGCATTTCGGCATGCCTGAGTTCCATCTGGCGCCGATCTTGTCGATGTGCCTGGTGGTGGTGATCATTTTTGTCGAGTCCACCGGGATGTTTCTGGCGCTGGGCAAGATCACCGGTCAGGAAGTCACCCCGCGCATGCTGCGCCGCGGCTTGCTGTGTGACGCAGGCGCCTCCTTTCTGGCCGGGTTCTTCAACACCTTCACCCATTCCTCCTTCGCCCAAAACATCGGCCTGGTGCAGATGACCGGCGTGCGCTGCCGTTCGGTGACGATCATGGCGGGGGTGTTTTTGATCACCCTGAGCTTGCTGCCTAAAGCCGCCTTTTTGGTGGCTTCGATTCCGCCAGCGGTATTGGGCGGCGCAGCCATTGCCATGTTCGGCATGGTGGCGGCGACCGGCATCAAAATCCTGCAAGAAGCCGATATCGCCGACCGCCGCAATCAGTTACTGGTCGCGGTCAGTATCGGCATGGGTCTGATTCCTGTGGTGCGTCCCGAGTTCTTCGCCCACTTGCCGATGTGGATGGGCCCCATCACCCACAGCGGTATCGCGATGGCTGCCGTCAGTGCGGTGTGCCTCAATCTGCTGTTCAACGTATTGGGCGGCGCCGAGCGTGCCGCCTTGAGTGGCCACGTGCATCAGCACTGATCACATGCCTTCACCCACTGGGGGCTGATTAAAGCGCTCACCTCACCCCTCTCCCTGTGCAGAGGGTTGGGGTGAGGGCTTTTGCTTTAAAACAATAATAAAAAGGAGTTACCCATGAAGTGCACACACTGGGGCGCTACGCTCGCGGGTGGGTTTTTGGCTGCCGGTCAGGTCATGGCCGGGGATCTGTTTTTATGGCAAACCAACAGCCTGACCTACCTCTACGGCAAGAACTTTGCGATCAACCCCTCGATCCAGCAAACCGTGACCTTTGAGCACGCCGACAAATGGAAGTACGGCGATAACTTCCTGTTCGTCGACCGGATCTTCTACAACGGCAAACCCGATCGCAACAAAGGCCCGCACACCTATTACGGCGAGTTCAGCCCGCGCTTGTCGTTCGGCAAAATCCTGGACCGCAAACTGGAGTTCGGCCCGATCAAAGACGTGCTGCTGGCCATGACCTATGAGTACGGCGAAGGTGACAGCGAGGCGTATCTGATCGGTCCCGGCTTTGATCTGGCCGTGCCCGGTTTCAATTACTTCACCCTCAACTTCTATCGCCGTCACACCGAAGGCCCACGCCCCGGCACAGGTGCCTGGCAGATCACTCCATCGTTTTCCTACACCATCCCCATGGGGCGCTCCAATGTGCTGATCGACGGCTACATGGACTGGGTGGTCGACAACGATCAAAACTCACGCGGCACCTATCACGCCAACCTGCACCTCAACCCCCAGGTTAAATATGACTTGGGCAAAGCGTTGAATGTGGGTGAAAAACAACTGTATGTCGGCTTCGAATACAGCTATTGGAAAAACAAATACGGCATCGAAAACAGCAGCCGCCTGGACACCAACCAGAACACGGCCAGCGCCTTGGTTAAATTCCACTTCTAGCACCCTTTGCGTGCACGCTCCGTCATGGCCTGCCCGGTGGCTATGACGGAGCACTTGAGCCGAACAGTCAGAGACAGTATTCTGCGCGGCCGCTCACACTTGAGCGGTGTTTCAAAGCTGACTTACAAGCCAACTTAATCCATTCAGATCAAGTAGTTACACGCCTAATGACTCAACTGTCCGACACAGCTGAGCGCATTCCCTTGGCCAATCGCCACGTGTGGCCCAACACTTGCTCAGGGTATTAAAGTTGACCGAAGAGCCAACTTTTAAACACGGAACCAAAGTGCCAATACAGAGCACTACGTTCCATTCACCGCGTCACACTTTACTTTTTGGAGCAACCGAATGAAGCGCACACTGACCAGCCTGATGCTCGCGGGGAGCTTGCTGGGCGGGGCACCGGCCGTCGCCGGCGACCTGCTGCAATGGCAAACCAACAGCCTGACTTACTTGTGGGGCAAGAACTTCCAGGTGAATCCATCGATTCAACAAACCCTGACCTTCGAACACGCAGACAGCTGGAAGTACGGCGATAACTTCTTCTTCCTCGACCGTATTTTTTACAACGGTAAAGAAGACGGTAACGTCGGCCCGAACACCTATTACGGCGAGTTCACACCGCGCTTGTCACTGGGCAAAATCTTCGACCAGAAGTTTGAATTCGGCCCGATCAAAGACGTGCTGTTGGCCATGACCTACGAGTTTGGTGAAGGCGATACCGAGGCTTACCTGATTGGCCCAGGTTTTGACCTTGACGTGCCGGGCTTCGACTTCGTGCAGCTGAACTTCTACCAGCGCTTCCCGGAAGGCAACCGCGCCGGCAAAGGCGTGTGGCAGATCACCCCGGTATGGTCTTACACCCTGCCCGTGGGCAACTCTGACGTGCTGATCGACGGCTACATGGACTGGGTGGTCGACAACGACCAAAACGCCCGTGGCACCTACCACGCCAACCTGCACTTCAACCCGCAGGTCAAATATGACTTGGGCAAAGCGTTGAACTGGGGCGCCAAACAGCTGTACGTCGGTCTCGAATACGACTACTGGAAAAACAAATACGGCATCGAAGACAGCGGTTCCTTCAAAACCAATCAGGACACCGCGAGCCTGCTGGTCAAATACCACTTCTGATGCACCGGCCTCAGCCTGCTTGCCCCGGCTGAGGCACTCGCAGCACCCCGCGCAGCATCAAGTCCAGACTGTCCAGCGCCGCCGTCAGGCGCTGCGGCGGTTGTTGATCGGCGGCGATCCAGAACGAGGCATCCATCAAGCCGCCTTGAATCAAACGCGCCAACGCCTCGGGATCGGTGCGCTGAATCACCTGGGCCTCGATCAAGTCGCGCAACATCGCGGCCAGCGACGCACTGCAATCAGACTGGCTGCTTTGCAGGTACTCCGAACCCAATACAGAGGGAGCATCGCGCAACATAATGCGCTGCACTTCAACCTCCAGGGCCATCTGCAAAAATACCCGGCAACGTCCTCTGAACCCTTCCCACGGGCTGCTCGCCTGCTCGGATTCCTGCGCCAGCTGGGCGTCCAGCTCAGCGTCAATCTGTTGCACCACGGCCTGCAATAAGCCCTTCTTGTCGCCAAAGTGGTGATACAGCGCGCCACGGGTCAAACCCACCGAGGCGGTCAGCTCATCCATCGAGGTCTGCGCATAGCCCACCGATCCAAACGCCTGACGCGCCGCCTCGAGCAGCTTGGCACGGGTTTCTTCTATCATTTGTGAACGCGCTTTGGGCGCCATGTCCGCCTCCTTTATTTTTGGATACGCGGCGTATGTTAATTGACATACGTCGCGTATGCGTATATTTCTGCATACGCCGCGTATGTCAGGTTTCAAAAAAGCCCCCTCGCGGCCCACTTATCGTTGCGGAGCTTGTATGGCAAACCCTTATCGCGAGATTTTCAGCGCCCCCGGCAGCATGGCTTTTTGCGCCGCGGGCCTGATCGCACGCATGCCGATTTCCATGACCGGGATCGGCATCATCACCCTGCTGGCACAGTTACGCGGGTCGTATTGGCTGGCGGGCGCCGTCGCCGCGACCTTCGCGCTGGCGATGGCACTCATCGCACCCCAAATTTCACGCTGGGTGGACCGCTACGGGCAAGGCCGCGTATTGCCTGGCGTCACCGCCATCGGGGTCAGCGCGCTGCTGGCCTTGTTGCTGTGCAGTTATCTGGGCACACCCGACTGGACACTCTTCGTATTTGCCGCATTGGCCGGGTTCATACCCAGCATGCCCGCCATGGTGCGCGCACGCTGGAGCGAGCTGTACCGCGGCTCGCCCAAGTTGCACACTGCGTTTTCACTCGAATCGGTGCTCGATGAAGTGAGCTTCATTATCGGCCCGCCCATTTCCGTGGGCCTGAGCGTGGCCGTGTTCCCACAGGCTGGCCCATTGGTTGCCGCCGGGCTGCTGGCCATTGGCGTGACCGCGTTTGTGCTGCAACGCCAGACCGAGCCACCGGTTCACCCGCGCAGCACCGAACACGGCGGGACCGTGTTACGCCAAGGTGCGGTGGTTGTTTTGCTGCTGGTATTGCTGGGTATGGGCACCATCGTCGGCACCGTGGACGTGGTCAGCGTCGCCTTCGCCCAACAACAGGGTCAACCCGCGGCCGCCAGCATTGTGCTGTCGGTGTACGCCTTGGGTTCCTGCGTGGTGGGGCTGATTTTCGGCACGCTAAAACTGAACATGCCCTTGCCCAAGCAGTTTTTGATCGGCGCACTGGCCACCGCCATCACCGTGGTGCCGCTGATGTGGGTCCACAGCATCGCAACCCTGGCGGGCGCCATGTTTGTCGCCGGGCTGTTTTTCGCGCCGACGTTGATCACTGCGATGGGCCTGGTAGAAAACATCGTCCCGGCGGCCAAGCTGACCGAAGGACTGACGTGGATGATTACCGGCCTGGGCATGGGCGTGGCACTGGGTGCTGTGCTCGGTGGCTGGGTGATTGACGCTTACGGCGCGCAGGCAGGTTTTGCCGTGTCGTTGGGCGCAGGCACAGGCGTGCTGTTATTCGCCGTGCTCGGCTATCGCCTGCTGCACAACAGCACCCTGCCCCGCACCGCCAGCTTGGCCGGTTAGATCCTGCCTGCCCGCGCCCGCGCGGGTAGTGGCCATATAATGGCAATGCGCTTTCTATGGCTATTATGTTTCGCGCCCGGCGGCCGATACAGACAGTGCAATATTTTTTCAGAAGACGCTCTGTCTCAAGCCTCGGGAGTACAAACGGATGTTCAACCGCCGATGGCGCCAACGCTGCGCCAACCTTGAAACGCAATTAAATGCGTTAGAGCAGGACAAACAGGCCCTTGAACAGGAGGTTCAAGCCCTGCGTGCACAGGTCATTCAAGACCGCGACCAGCAGCAAGTGCTGGAACACTACGAACGCTACCAACAAGACTTGCACAGCAAGCTGGAGCGTTTTGACGAATCGTTGCAAAAAACCCGCGATGGCGTGGTCGCACAGGCCGAAAGCCTGCAAGGTGAAGTGGTTCACTTGCGCGACAACAGCAATGTATTTGCGCAAACGTCAGCCCTGCTGGCCGGCTTCTCCAGTTCGCTGGGGCATATGGCCGGTCAAGGCGTCAGCAGTGTCGAAAGCGTCGGCGTGCTGCGCCAGCGCGTGGGCGAGATCAGTCGCATCGTCGAGCTGATCAAAGCCGTGTCCGACCAAACCAACCTGCTGGCCCTCAACGCCGCCATTGAAGCGGCCCGCGCGGGTGAACAGGGCCGCGGCTTTGCCGTGGTGGCCGATGAAGTGCGCGCGCTGGCACAACGTACCAATGGCGCAACCCAGGAAATCAGCCAACTGGTGTCGAGTATCAACCAGGAAACCGAAGCCGCCAGCACCGCCATTGGTGTGTTGTCGGATGAAGCCTCACGGCTGTCTGGCGATGTCTCGCGCTCGGCTGAAACCCTCGACGAGATGATGACCCTGGGCGAGCACATGAGTCAGTTGATCGAAGGCATTGCCCTGCGCTCGTTCTGCGAGTCAGTGAAGCTCGATCACTTGCTGTTCAAGTTGATGGTCTATCAACGCTTGTTTAAACAGGACGAGAACCTGCAACTGTCGACCCACACCACCTGCCGCCTCGGCAAATGGTATTTGGCGCCAGAAACCCAGGCGCGCTATGCCGACAACCGCGACTTCCAGCAACTCAACGAGCCGCACCGGGTGGTGCACCAAACCGCGCACAACGCCCTGCATGCAGCCCAGGAGAAAAACTGGAGCCAGGTGCTACTGCAAATCAACGACATGGAAAGCGCCAGCCTCACGGTCAGCGCCATGCTCGACAACCTGAGTCACTGACCGCTCAACCCTTGATGGCGCGCCACACTTTGCTGACCGCCATCACCCCCGCCAACACCACAGCGCCGGCAATGATGCCGGCCACGGCGTTGAGCAACGTCGGCACAATCACCGACAGCGGTCCCACAAAAGGCGCGCTGCTCTGAGCCAACGCCTCAACCCAGTGATGCAGCACCGGCACGCCGTGGACCAGAATCCCGCCACCGACCATAAACATCGCCGCCGTACCAATGACCGTCAGCGCCTTCATCATGTACGGCGCAGCATTCAACACGCCTTGGCCGAAACTGCGCTGAACGCGCGGCCAGGTGCCATCGCCGGTCTTTTGGGTCAGGTACAAACCGCCGTCATCCATCTTCACGATGCCCGCCACCACGCCATAAACCCCGACGGTCATGACGATGGCGATGCCAGACAGCACCACCACTTGCTGCATCAGCGGCGCATCCGCCACAGTGCCCAGGGTGATCGCAATGATCTCGGCCGACAGAATAAAGTCTGTGCGCACGGCGCCCTTGATTTTGTCTTTCTCAAAAGCCACCAGGTCGACTTCAGCATCCGCTGCGGCCGCCGACAGCGCGGCCCGATCGTGTTGATCGGCGTGCTTGCTGTGAAAAAACTTGTGCGCCAGCTTTTCAAAGCCTTCAAAACACAGATACGCGCCGCCCACCATCAACAGCGGCGTCACCGCCCAGGGTGCAAACGCGCTGATGGCCAACGCCGCGGGCACCAGGATCAGCTTGTTGCGAAACGAGCCCTTGGCCACCGCCCACACCACCGGCAGTTCGCGCTCGGCGCGCACCCCGCTGACCTGTTGCGCATTCAGCGCCAAGTCATCACCCAGCACTCCGGCAGTCTTTTTGGCGGCCATTTTTGTCATCAGCGCGACGTCGTCAAGTACCGCGGCGATGTCGTCGAGCAACATCAGCAAACTGCTGCCTGCCATGGGGGGTTGTCCCTTCCAGATTGAATGACGCTAAGCATAGCGTGTGCCAGCCCTCAAGCGGCAATCTTGAGCCGCCCGCAAGCCCGGTGCTACCATGCCCGACCGCCCAAGCAGGCAAGGAAATACGGGTTTATGAGCAGCATCCGCGAACGTAATAAAGAGCTGATTTTGCGCGCCGCCAGCGAAGAATTCGCTGACAAGGGTTTCGCCGCCAGCAAAACCAGCGACATCGCGGCCAAGGCAGGCGTGCCCAAGCCCAATGTGTATTACTACTTCAAGTCCAAGGAGAACCTCTACCGCGAGGTGCTCGAAAGCATCATCGACCCGATTCTACGGGCCTCGACCCCGTTCAATGCCGATGGCGAACCGAACGAAGTACTGAGCAACTACATCCGCTCAAAAATCCTGATTTCCCGCGACCTGCCGTTTGCGTCCAAGGTCTTTGCCAGCGAAATCATGCACGGCGCGCCGCACTTGAGTGAAAAACAGGTCGAGTTGCTCAACGCTCAGGCCAAGCACAACATTGAGTGCATTCAAATCTGGATCGACCGCGGGCAAATTGCCCCCATCGACCCGCACCACCTGATGTTCAGCATTTGGGCCGCAACCCAGACCTACGCAGACTTCGACTGGCAAATCTCGGCCATCACCGGCAAAGCCAAACTCGACGACCACGACTACGAAGCGGCGACCCAGACCATCATTCGGCTGGTACTCAAAGGCTGCACACCGGACTGAAGCTGAACACTGTTGGTAGTCGCCGGCGCAGGCGGCGAGTCTTTAAAAACATCAAAGGCTCGCCGCCTGCGCCAGCGACTACAGCACAAGACTCAGACCACCACGCCTGCATCCGCCCGCAAACCTTGCGCTTCTATGGCGCTGATCGCGCACTGTTCATCGATGTCAGATGTATCGCCGCTGATCCCCATCGCGCCAATCACCTGCCCATGCTCATCGCGTATCAACACCCCACCCGGCGCCGGCACCACCTCACTTTTGCCCATGCCATTGAGCGCTGCAAAAAATGCGGGGCGCTGCTGCGCGTCCAGCGCCAGCAAGCGCGAACCCTTGCCCAGCGCAATCGCGCCCCATGCCTTGCCAATTGCTATGTGGGGCCGCAACAGACTGGCGCCATCTTCACGCTGTAACGCCACCAGATGCCCTCCGCCATCCAGCACCGCCACCGCCAACGGTGCGGCTGAGATCTGACGCCCGGCTGCCAGGGCGTGAGTGGCCAGGTTTAACGCGAGTTTCAAGGTTAAAGCACTCATGGTTGCCGTCCTTATCTTGTTATTGGAAACCCTTTTGGTCGTCTTGATAGACGACCTGATACAACCAATAGAACACAATAAATATTAACTTTGTATACAATTTTACGCATGCGAATCGCCTGATAAAGTTGCAATCCCTCTATTTCACGCCTTCAAAGCCAAGCTCCACAGATTAACTAAAACCCATTGACCTGCACCACGGAGGATGAATACACTCGCCACACAGCCACTTGTATACAATTACAAAACGTAAGAGGCACAAAGCAATGAGCAAAATGAGAGCAATCGAAGCTGCCGTTCTGGTGATGCGTCGCGAAGGTGTCGATACCGCATTCGGTATCCCGGGCGCCGCCATCAACCCGCTGTACTCGGCCTTGCAAAAGGTCGGCGGCATCGATCATGTACTTGCTCGCCACGTGGAAGGCGCCTCGCACATGGCCGAGGGCTACACCCGGACCAAGGCCGGCAATATTGGCGTGTGCATCGGCACCTCCGGCCCCGCAGGCACCGACATGGTGACCGGCCTCTATAGCGCGTCCGCCGACTCCATCCCGATTCTGTGCATCACCGGCCAGGCGCCACGAGCGCGCATGCACAAGGAAGACTTCCAGGCCGTCGACATCACCAGCATCGTCAAACCCGTGACCAAATGGGCGACCACCGTGCTGGAGCCGGGCCAAGTGCCTTACGCCTTCCAGAAAGCCTTTTACGAAATGCGCTCCGGACGCCCTGGCCCGGTACTGATCGACCTGCCGTTTGATGTGCAAATGGCTGAAATCGAATTTGACATTGACGCTTACGAGCCGCTGCCATTGGCTAAGCCGTCAGCCACCCGCGTGCAAGTCGAAAAAGCCCTGGCCATGCTCGACAAGGCCGAGCGCCCGTTGCTGGTCAGCGGCGGTGGCGTGATCAATGCCGACGCCAGCGACCTGTTGGTGGAATTTGCCGAACTGACCGGCATCCCGGTTATCCCGACCCTGATGGGCTGGGGCACGATTGCCGACGATCACCCTCTGATGGTGGGCATGGTCGGCCTGCAAACCTCGCACCGCTACGGCAACGCCACCCTGCTCAAATCGGACGTGGTGCTGGGCATCGGCAACCGCTGGGCCAACCGTCACACTGGCTCGGTCGAGGTGTACACCGAAGGACGTCAATTCATTCACGTCGACATCGAGCCGACACAAATCGGCCGTGTGTTCACCCCTGATCTGGGCATCGTTTCGGATGCAGGTTCAGCGCTCAAGGTCTTCCTTGAAGTGGCGCGCGAATGGAAAGCCGCGGGCAAGCTGAAAAACCGCAGCGCTTGGTTGCAAGACTGCCAGCAGCGCAAAGCCACCCTGCACCGCAAAACCCACTTCGATAACGTGCCGGTCAAGCCGCAACGCGTGTACGAAGAGATGAACCAGGTATTCGGCAAAGACACCTGCTACGTCAGCACCATTGGTTTGTCGCAAATTGCCGGTGCGCAATTCCTGCACGTCTATAAACCACGCCACTGGATCAACTGCGGTCAGGCAGGCCCGTTGGGCTGGACCATTCCTGCTGCGCTGGGCGTGGTCAAAGCTGACCCAAATCGCAACGTGGTTGCCTTGTCCGGCGACTATGACTTCCAGTTCATGATCGAAGAGCTGGCCGTTGGCGCACAGTTCAACCTGCCCTACATCCATGTGGTGGTGAACAACTCCTACCTGGGCCTGATCCGTCAGGCGCAGCGCGGTTTTGAAATGGACTACTGCGTACAACTGTCTTTCGACAACCTCAACGCACCGGAACTCAATGGTTATGGCGTTGACCACGTCGCCGTGGCACAAGGTTTGGGCTGTAAAGCGCTGCGCGTCTTCGAGCCGAGCCAGATCCAGCCCGCACTGCGCCAGGCGCAAGAGCTGATCAAAGAGTTCCGCGTACCGGTGGTGGTGGAGATTATTCTCGAACGCGTGACCAATATCTCGATGGGCACCGAAATCAACGCCGTGAATGAGTTTGAAGACCTGGCGCTGGTGGGTAACGATGCACCGACTGCCATTTCGATGCTCGACTAACTAATCGTCCTGCCCCTCTCCCACAGGGAGAGGGCTCAAAAGCTGGAGTTCGCCATGCCGCGTTTTGCCGCCAACCTGTCCATGCTGTTCACCGAACAGGATTTTCTTGTCCGTTTTCAAGCGGCTGCCAACGCTGGTTTCCACGGCGTTGAATACCTGTTTCCGTACGACTACAGCTCTGCCGATATCAAGGCGCAGCTCGATGCCAACAAACTGACCCAAGTGCTGTTCAATTTGCCAGCCGGTGATTGGGCCAAAGGGGAGCGCGGGATCGCCTGCCTGCCGGACCGTGTTGAAGAGTTCCGTGCCGGTGTCGACCTGGCCATCGCTTACGCGCAAGTGTTGGGCAACGACCAGATCAACTGCCTGGCGGGTATTCGCCCACAAGGCGTTGACGAGGCCGTGATCGAAAAAACCTTCGTCACCAACCTCAAATACGCCGCTGACAAACTGCAAGCGGTGGGCATCAAGCTGGTGATGGAAGCTATCAACACCCGCGACATTCCGGGCTTCTACCTGAACAACACGTCTCAGGCGCTGGCGATTCAGGACAAAGTGGGCAGCGCCAACCTGTTCCTGCAATACGACATCTACCACATGCAAGTCATGGAAGGTGATCTGGCGCGCACGATGCAAACGCACCTACCACACATCAACCATATCCAGTTGGCCGACAATCCAGGGCGCCACGAACCGGGCACCGGCGAGATCAACTACCGCTTCTTGTTCGAACACCTGGACCGCATTGGCTATCAGGGCTGGGTCGGCTGCGAGTACAAACCGTTGACCAGCACGGAAGCCGGGCTGGGTTGGCTCAAGACGCACAACGCGGTGTAAAAGCGTCACGCGCACACGCTGTAGCAGCTGCCGCAGGCGGCGTCCGGCGGCAAAGCCGGCGCAACGGTGTAACCGGCGCGCGCTGCAATGACGATTGCTTGGCAATCGGACGCAGCCTTCGCCAGCGAGTACGGGCAGTGCAGCACCCCCTTAATAAAAACAAGAGGATTTGTCATGGCTAAAATCGGATTTATCGGCACCGGGATCATGGGCTCACCCATGGCCAGCAACCTGCAAAAGGCCGGGCACAGCCTGTTCCTGTCCACTCACCACGGTGCCGCCCCTGCCGAACTGGTTGCCGCGGGCGCCGTCGCACTGGCCAACCCGAAAGAAGTCGCCCAGGAAGCCGAATTCATCATCGTGATGGTGCCCGACACCCCCCAGGTCGATGACGTGCTGTTCCGTGAAGACGGGATTGCGGCGGGCCTTAGCCCCAACAAAGTGGTGATCGACATGAGCTCGATCTCGCCAACCGCCACCAAAGCCTTCGCCGAAAAAATCAACGCCAAAGGCGCGCAGTACCTCGACGCACCCGTCTCTGGCGGCGAAGTCGGTGCCAAGGCGGGCACCCTGAGCATCATGGTCGGCGGTGACGAAAAAACCTTCCAGCGTGCCCTGCCCCTGCTGCAAAGCATGGGCAAGAACATCACGCTGGTCGGCGGTAATGGCGACGGTCAAACCGCCAAAGTCGCGAACCAGATCATCGTCGCCCTGAACATTCAGGCGGTGGCTGAAGCCTTGGTGTTTGCTGCCAAGAACGGCGCCGATCCCGCCAAAGTGCGCGAGGCATTAATGGGCGGCTTTGCGTCATCCAAGATCCTTGAAGTGCATGGCGAGCGCATGATCAAAGGCACTTTCGATCCGGGCTTTCGCATCAGCCTGCATCAGAAGGACCTCAACCTGGCACTGGCCGGTGCGCGCGAGCTGGGCATCAATCTGCCCAACACCGCCAACGCCCAGCAAGTGTTCAGCACCTGCGCCGCCATCGGTGGCAGCAACTGGGATCACTCGGCGCTGATCAAGGGCCTGGAGCACATGGCCAACTTCTCGATCCGCGACAAATAATCGCGCTGTGCTTATAGCCGCTGCCCCACCTCGGGCGGCGGCTACACCTCTCACCCGCCTCTGAAGTGTGTCGCCACCATGCACGCCTCCCCCCTCAGCCAGCATTGCCCGGATTGGGCGACTGCTCTGTGCAACGGTTTCAGCCAGATTTTTTTGCAACGTCACCCCTTGTGTGGCGTGTTTTGCTTACTCGCGATTGTGGTCAGCGCTCCCGCCCTGGTGGGCGGCGCCCTGCTCGGCGGTCTGAGCGGCCTGTTAACCGCCCAGCGACGCGGCTACCCGAAAGCGCAGCGTCAGGCCGGGCTTTACAGCTACAACGGCGTATTACTGGGCTTGTTGCTGAGCCATCAACTGCCGTGGTCGCCCATGCTGCCGCTGCTGATCATCGCCAGTGCCGGCCTGAGCACCATGCTGATTCATCAGTGGCTCAAACGTGCCCACCGCGATCAAAGCCTGATGGCCTACACCGCGCCCTTTGTCGCGCTCGGCTGGCTCTTGCTCAGTCTCAATGCCGCACCCGCTGCCAGCCTGAGCGCCACGCCGCCGGTCAATGCACACACGCTGCTGCAAGGGCTGTTCAGCGGCCTGGGCCAAGTCATGTTGTTGCCGTCGCCGATCGCCGGGCTGCTGATCGTGCTGGGGCTGTGGCTCAGTCATTGGCGGGCCGCGCTGTGGGCGTTGGCTGGTTCATTGGCCGGCCTGGGTTTTAGTCTGCTTGAGCACGAAACGCTGGCCGCGCTGAGTGGGTTGGGCGGTTACAACGCCGCACTCGCCGCACTGGCCCTGAGCCAGGGCACACGCCAGCCCTGGCGGCCACTGGCGGGCATTGCACTGGCCCTGCTGCTGACACCCGGCTTCGCCGCACTCGGCCTGCCTGCGCTGACGGCGCCCTTTATTCTCAGTTGTTGGCTGGTGCATGCCAGCATCCGCATCATTAAACCTGCGGGGGCGCGATCCGGGTTGCGCATTGAACGCTAATCCACGAATCTTCTTACCTTTGAGATTCGAGCTACCCACATGGATAACAACGATTGGCGTCAGCGTTTGTACGTCATGGTCTTTCAGGCCGACACACCCGCCGGACGCCGTTTCGATACCACGCTGCTGCTGATCATTCTGTGCAGTCTGGTGGTGGTGATACTCGACAGCATCGACAGCATTCATCGCGACTACGCCAGCGTGCTGGCCTATATCGAATGGGGCTTCACCTTCGTGTTTGCGATTGAATACGGCTTGCGCCTGTATTGCTCGCCCAAGCCCCTGCGCTACGCCTTCAGCTTTTACGGGCTGGTGGATTTGCTGGCCATTGTGCCCGGCATCCTGGCGATCTATTACAGCGACGCTCAGTACCTGCTGATTATTCGTATCATCCGCATGCTACGAATCTTTCGCGTGCTCAAGCTTGCCCCTTACTTGAGTCAGGCCAATTACCTGCTGTCGGCGTTACGAGGCAGCAAGCAAAAAATCATCGTCTTTCTGGTCAGTGTTTCCACGCTCGTCACCGTGTTTGGCACCCTGATGTACGTGGTCGAAGGACCCGAAAACGGCTTCACCAGCATTCCAATCAGTATCTATTGGGCTATCGTCACCCTCACCACTGTGGGCTTCGGTGACATCGTGCCCAAAACCCCGGTCGGGCAAATCATCTCGGCCCTGGTGATGATCACCGGTTACTCGATCATTGCCGTGCCCACCGGTATTTTCACCGCCGAACTGGCCAATGCCATGCGCGGCGAGCAACTCAAGCACAACTGCCCCACCTGCAAGAAAGAACGCCACGAACCCACGGCCTCGTTTTGCTCGCGATGCGGTAACGCGTTATTCACCAAAAATGCATAAGCAAAGCTTTTTTTAATCTTTTAAGCACTAAGCGCCAGCAGCTATAGTTGCTGGCAAATTGCCCCATTTGCCCCCTATAACAAGGAATGAGCCGTGAAAAAACTTTTTAGCGCTTCTGTCCTGGCCGCAAGCCTGGCCTTTATCGGTGTTGCCCACGCCGCGCCCCAGCCGCTGCTGAACGTTTCGTACGACGTCATGCGCGATTTCTACAAGGAATACAACCCGGCTTTCCAGAAACACTGGGAAGCCGAGCACAAAGAAAAACAGAACATTCAAATGTCGTTCGGCGGCTCCAGCAAGCAAGCGCGTTCGGTCATCGACGGTCTGCCCGCTGACGTCATCACCATGAACATGGCCACCGATATCAACGCCCTGGCAGACAACGGCAAGCTGGTGCCTGAAAACTGGGTCACGCTGCTGCCCGACAACAGCGCGCCGTTCACCTCCGCCACGGTTTTCATCGTGCGCAAAGGCAATCCTAAAGCGCTGAAAGACTGGTCAGACCTGGTCAAGGATGGCGTTGAAGTCATCGTGCCCAACCCGAAAACTTCCGGCAATGGTCGTTACACCTTCCTCTCGGCATGGGGCTACGTGCTGAAAAACGGCGGGGACGAAACCAAGGCCCGCGACTTCGTTGGCAAGCTGTTCGCCCACGTACCGGTTCTGGACACCGGCGGCCGTGCGGCCACCACCACGTTCATGACCAACCAGATTGGCGACGTATTGGTGACCTTCGAAAACGAAGCCGAAATGATTGCCCGCGAATTTGGTCGTGACCAGTTCGAAGTGATCTACCCAAGCGTGTCGGCCGAAGCTGAGCCGCCTGTGGCCGTGGTCGATAAAGTGGTCGACAAAAAAGGCACGCGTGCAGTGGCCCAGGCTTATCTCAAATACCTGTGGTCGCCTGAAGGTCAGGAAATCGCCGCCAACAACTACCTGCGCCCACGTGACCCGGCCGTACTGGCTAAATACCAGGACCGCTTCCCGAAAGTTGACTTCCTGTCGGTGGAAAAAACCTTCGGTAACTGGCGTGACGTGCAAAAAACCTACTTCAACGACGGCGGGGTCTTTGATCAGGTCTACCCGGCCAAGTAACCCGACACAGCCCGGGTCGCAAATCTGCACCCGCGTAGCTGCTGCCGAAGGCTGCGTACGGCGGCGAAGCCGTCGTAAACGCCCTCGGCCGCGGCGACGTGACTTAACGCACACCGCAACAAGCTGTACATAAACACAGTAAAAACAGTTGCTCTCGTTTTAATCTCTGCCATGCTGTGCACCTTCTGCGCAGCATGAACGAGTGAAGCGATGCGGCTGTTTTTGTGTGAAAAACCTTCCCAGGCCAAGGATATTGCGGCCGTGCTCGGCGCCAGCCGACGCGGCGATGGCTGTTGGACGGGACCCAACGCCACCGTTACCTGGTGCATTGGCCACTTGCTCGAAACCGCCCCGCCAGACGCCTACGACGAGCGCTACAAGCGCTGGGTGCTGGCCGATCTGCCGATCATTCCGGATAAATGGAAGATGCGGGTCAAACCCAAAACCGCCAGCCAGTTCAAAGCCGTCAAGCGTCTGCTGGGTGAAGCCAGCGAACTGGTGATTGCGACCGACGCCGACCGCGAAGGCGAAATGATCGCCCGCGAACTGGTCGATCACTGCCGGTATCGCGGCCCGATTCAACGCTTGTGGCTGTCCGCGCTGGACGACGCTTCCATTCGTAAAGCGCTGGCTGCACTCAAACCCGGTGCAGAGACCTTCAACCTGTACCACAGCGCACTGGGACGCTCGCGCGCCGACTGGCTGATCGGCATGAACATGAGCCGTCTGTTTACCCTGCTGGGGCGTCAATCCGGTTATCAGGGCGTGCTACCGGTAGGTCGCGTACAAACCCCGACCTTGCGCCTGGTGGTCGACCGCGACCGCAGCATCAGCGACTTCGTGCCCGTGGCGTACTGGGCCATTGAGGTACACCTCAAGCACGACAGCCAAGTGTTCACCGCGCAATGGCGCGCCGACCCGCACACCTGTGACGAACAAGACCGCTGCCTGAATCAGGCTCACGCCCGGCAGGCGGCCACGGCGATGCAAAACGCCAGCCAGGCGCGCGTGGTCAAACTGCGTACAGAGCGCATGCGCGAAGTCGCGCCGCTGCCCTTCGACCTCGGCACGCTGCAAGAAGTGTGTTCAAAAAAGCTGGGGCTGGGCGCCCAAGAAACCCTCGACATCGCCCAGTCGCTGTACGAAACCTACAAAGTCATCACCTACCCGCGCAGCGATTGTGGCTACTTGCCACAAAGCCAGCACGCTGAGGCCGCGTCAATCCTCCACGCGTTGCAGCAGGCCGACCCCAACCTTGGCGCATTAGCCGCTCATCTGGACCCTCAACGCCGCTCACGGGCCTGGAACGACGCCAAAGTCAGCGCTCACCACGGCATCATCCCCACGTCGGCGGCCAAAAACCTTGAACGCCTGGCGGGCAAACCGCGGGCTGTCTATACGTTGATACGCGCACGTTATCTGGCGCAATTCCTGCCCAATCATGAGTACGACCGCACCCAGGCCGACTTCGATTGCGCGGGCCAGGCCTTGCGCGCAGTGGGCAAACAAATCGTCGAGCCCGGCTGGAAACGCGCACTGCCCCAAGCCCTGGCTCCCGCCAAAGGCGACGCCCCGGCGCCGCAGCCGCTGCCCCTGCTGCGCGAAGGTCTGGATTGTGCGATTACCGACGTGCGGCTCAAAGACCTGTGGACCCAACCGCCCAAACCCTTCACCGAGGGCGATTTGATCAAGGCCATGAAAAACGTCGCCAAGCTGGTGCAAGACCCGCTGCTCAAGCAAAAGCTCAAGGACACCACCGGGATCGGCACCGAAGCCACCCGCGCCGGCATCATTCAAGGCTTGCTGGACCGCGGCTACCTGAGCAAAAACGGCAAAGCGCTGGCCGCCACCCCGCCCGCCTTCAGCCTGATCGACGCGGTGCCGCGCGCCATCGCCGATCCGGGCACCACCGCGATCTGGGAGCAAGCACTGGACATGGTGCAAAGCGGTGAAATGAGCCTTGAGACCTTTGTCTCCAAACAGGCGGCGTGGATGAGCAAGCACATCGAGCGGTGCAGCGGCCTGCAAATGACCATCAGCGGCCCCGCCAGCCCGGCAGGCAGCGCACCGGCCTGGAAGAAAAAACGCAAAAGCTCCACGGCCAAAGCCAAGCCTAAACGCACAGTGCGAAGTTCGAATAAAGAGGCGTGATTGCCTAAAGCACAGTGCGGGCGCACTGCGTCAACGTGTAGCAATCACGCGCTCATGGCGTGGCTCACCCCACCTCTACCCTTTAACCCGACAAGGCACTTAATTACCGACTTTAAGTTCACCCTCGATATTTTCAAGTTTTGGCACATTGGAAGGTTCATAGTAGCCAGAAGTGGGGTAAGAATTTTCGCCGATATGACGCGAACATCTAGCGTTGACATAGCACTGTTCTTTTCCTGTTTTTTCGTTTTTCGTAATCTCCGAACTCACGACCCTACAACTTTTCGACGCGCTGCTTTTATACCAAGCATCCATGCACTTATCAGCAGCGGCGATCTGCTGTCCGCCCAGCATTAATAACAGGAACATCATTACGCACATTAAACGACTCATATAAGTCACCGCCATGAGAAGGGAAGTCATTTAAATGTAGAGGGCAAGTTTGCGGGGGTAAACTGTCAGAACTGACAGTTTTTAATACGTCTTTACTCTGACAACACTCGCGATTAATCCAAAACACTACATCATTCAAGCCCCATCAGATGACGGTATTGAATGATCAATCCAAGTATTCCCGACACGCCCTCAATAAAGAACTTGTTTGATAGTGGGAGACAACGGGGGAATGGACAAAACGCGCCAAGCGCTGGCACTGAAGGCATTTGCCTTCAGTGCCAGTGACCGGTTTTTACTTGAACTGCCGGCTCAAGCCCGGCGGCACACCACTGATGTCAGTTTCTTCCCACGGCCCGTTCGGGCTGACGGAGCGGCTCCAGCCGTTGCTCCAGCGGTAATAGGTGCGCTGGCGGTAGAACGTGTCGGGTTGCTCTTCAAGCACATAAACGCCCAAGCGGGCATCCCAATGACTCGGCCCGCCGGGTGGCGGTGCAAAGGTCGCCGAGGTACGTGGCAATGGCTTTGGCGGTTTGGGAATCGGCATGTCCGGCAACGGCTTGCCAGCTGGCTGCGACGACGGTTGCGGCACCGGGGCTGGCGTGGTCGGGGCGGTTTGATCCGAAGGCTGATGAATCGCACAGGCGCTCAGGCCTAAGGCGAAACTGAGCAGGGTGATGCGAGCAAGCGGATGCATGAGGGTTCTCTTGTCGTTAATCGCGTACAGGCGCGCGTTTGCTCGCGCCTGTACGGGACAGTATTGACCGGTTATTTATCCGGGCTGTCGATGGTCAGCTGTTGCAGCGCTGTGGTGCTGCTGGACAGCGGTTTGCTGCGCCCTGCCCATTCGCCAGCAGTCGGCTGGCCAGCACGGGAGATGCGTGCAACCAGTTGGACTTCAGGAAAGTTCGACAGTTTCAATTGCGGCATCATCGCGTCGCTGTCCGCCAGTTCAACCGTGATGGGCAAGTCGGCCACGGTTACGCGCTTGACCGCCAACGGCGCCGGTGGCCCGGTCACGGCACGGGCGAAAATGAACACGCTGTCGGTCGGCAATACACTGGCTTTCACCGCGTCCGCCAGATCGACACTGACCTTGATCGATGCCTGAGCCTTGGCCACAGGCGCAGCCTCAACCTGGACCCCATTGGCCTGCAATTGCTCACGGGCTTTTTCGATGCCGCCTTCGAGCGCTGCGCGGGACGCGTCGCCTTCAGGCAGTTCGTTCATCAGCCGCTGCCAGTAGCCGATAGCTTGCTGATAACGCTTGGCCTCGAACGCTGCGATGCCCAGCAGCCCCAGGCTGGTGACTTCTTTAGGGTCGGCCTTGAGGGCTTCATCGGTCAGCGCTTGCGTGGTGGCGCTCCACTGTTTGTTGTCCGCAAAATACTGCGCCTGCGCCCATTGGCCCAGCAGCTCAGGTTGACGACCAGCCAGCGCAACGGTTTTTTCGAACACCTTGGCGGCGTCTGCCGGTCGGTTTTGCGCCATGTAAGCGCGCCCCAGAAAGTACAAACCTTCAGCCGACTCAGGCTGTGCGGCGGCCGCACGCTCCAGCCGCGCGACCATTTCTTCAAGCGATTGCGGCGGCTGAGAGAATTCGCGGGTCAGCTCTACTTTGTCGCTCGCACCGTAGTGCAAATAAAGCCCCAGGCCCAGCACCGGCACCATGACGGCAGCCAGCAACGGCACGGCTTTACCGAGGCTGGACACCCGCGCCGGGGCGGCGCCTTCGGTGTCGGCCAACAGTTCGCGCGCCGCTTCCGCACGCCCGGTTTCAAGTTGGGCGTCGGTCAATACACCGTCTTCACGCTGAGCCAACAGCTCAGCCACGCGTTCCTGATACAGGGCCACGTTCAGTGCGGTGCGGTCTTCCTCACGCTGGGCGCGACGGGCGCGCAACACCGGGATCAAGATAAAGCTGAGGGCGATCAGTAGCAGCAAACCGGCTGCAAGCCAGAAATCAATCATCTTTGGTTTTATCCAGCAAAGTGTCGAGGCGCTGACGCTCCTCGGCAGAAAGGGTGTCTACCTGTGTGGCGCGTTGGCTGCGACGGCGGCCCACGATCACGCCAATCACTACCAGACCACCGACCAGCAAGCCCAGCGGGCCGAACCACAGAATGGCGGTTTTGCCGGTCAGCGCCGGTTTGTAACGCACGAAATCACCGTAACGGTCGACCATAAAGTCGATGATCTGCTGGTTATCCTTGCCTTCACCCAGCATGCGGAAAATCTCGCGGCGCAGGTCAGTGGCAATCGGCGCGTTGGAGTCGGCAATGTCCTGGTTCTGACATTTTGGGCAGCGCAGCTCTTTGGTCAGATCACGAAAACGGTCACGCTCGGCGTCATTTTTAAACTCGTACGTGTCGATGGCAGCATGGGCCACGCCCGTGAGGGTCAGGCCAAAGGCGATCGCGGTTAACCAGCGCTTCATGGTTGGGCCTCGTCAACCAGCGTCTGGTACTTGCCCGCCAGTTGTTCACGCCACACGGTTTCATCGATCACGCCCACGAACTTGTGACGAATCACGCCCTGGCTGTCGATGATGAACGTTTCAGGGGCACCGTATACGCCCAGGTTCAAGCCCAGCGAGCCGTCAGCATCGTCGATGTCCAACTGATACGGGTTGTGAAAATCCTTGAGCCATTTTTTTGCGTCGCCGTTGTCGTCTTTGTAATTGACGCCGTAGATCACCACGCCCTGCTCGGCCAGTTTGGTCAGCACCGGGTGCTCGACCCGGCACGAAATGCACCAGGTCGCCCACACGTTGACCAAAGCCGGCTTGCCCTTGAGGTCGGCCTCGGTCAGGGTCTTGTCACCCTCCACCGACGGCAGGCTAAAGGCCGGGAATGGTTTGTCGATCATGGCCGACGGCAATTCGGTCGGGTCCAGGTACAAGCCCTTGTAAAGAAACCACGCCATGCCCAAGAACACCGCCAGTGGAATCAGCATCAACCAACGTCTCATGCCGCAGCTCCTGTCATGCCCAGCGCGTCACGCACACGGGTTTTTACTTTGACCCGGTAACGACGGTCCATCGCGGCCAGTAACCCGCCAAAGCCCGTCAGCAACCCACCAAACCAGATCCAGCGCACAAACGGCTTAACGTGTACACGAACGGCCCAGGCACCGTCGCCCAACGGTTCGCCGAGCGCCACATACAAGTCGCGGGTGAAACCGGCATCGATGCCCGCTTCCGTCATCATCGAACTTTGCACCGTGTACAGACGTTTTTCAGGGTGCAGCACGCTGACTTCCTTGCCATTGCGCACCACGCGCACGGTGCCTTTGTCTGACGTAAAGTTCGGCCCCTGGTAGTGCTTGGCCCCCTCAAAGATGAAGTGATAACCGCCCAGCTCCATCGACTCGCCCGGCGCCAGGCGCAGGTCGCGCTCGGCACTGTTCTGACTCGACAACACCACGCCTACCGCGCACACCGCTATGCCCAGGTGGGCAATTTGCATGCCCCAGTAGCTGCGGGTCAGGCTGCGCAGGCCTTTGACCAGACCTTTGTGACGGGTTTTGTCGCCGATATCGCGCACCCCGGCCAGCAGCACCCAGGCGGCCAGCATAAAGGTGGTCAAGACCGCCCAGTTAAAGTCGCCGTAAGCCACGCCAGCAATCGCCGACAATGCGGCACTGCCCAGCAGCACCGGGGTCAGCATGCCCAACAGCCATTTAACCGGGGTGTCTTTCCAGCGCACCAGCACACCCACCGCCATCACCACCATCAGCAACGCCATCAGCGGGATAAACAGCGCGTTGAAGTACGGCGGCCCCACCGACATTTTGGCGCCACTGATGGCGTCCAGAATCAGCGGGTACAACGTGCCCAGCAAAATCATCGAAGCGGCGACCACCAGAATCAGGTTGTTGCCCAGCAGCAAGGTTTCACGCGACCACAGGTTGAATCCGACGTGGCTTTTCACCACCGGGGCGCGCAATGCAAACAGCGTCAGCGAACCGCCCACCACAAACAGCAGGAAAATCAGGATGAACACGCCGCGCTCAGGGTCAGAGGCAAACGCGTGCACTGAGGTCAATACGCCCGAACGCACCAGGAAGGTGCCCAGCAGGCTCAACGAAAACGCTGCAATGGCCAGCAATACGGTCCAGCTTTTGAACACACCGCGTTTTTCTGTCACCGCCAACGAGTGAATCAGCGCCGTGCCCACCAGCCAAGGCATGAAGGATGCGTTTTCAACCGGGTCCCAGAACCACCAGCCGCCCCAGCCAAGCTCGTAATAGGCCCACCACGAGCCCAGCGTGATGCCGATACCGAGGAAGGCCCAGGCCACGATGGTCCACGGACGCGACCAGCGCGCCCACGCGGCATCAAGACGCCCGCCGAGCAAGGCGGCAATGGCAAACGCAAATGCCACCGAGAAACCCACATAACCCATGTACAGCATCGGCGGGTGAACGATCAGGCCGATGTCTTGCAACAGCGGATTAAGGTCGTTGCCATTGGCCGGAATCTGCGGCAATAGCCGCGCAAACGGGTTGGACGTCAAGATCAGGAACAGCAGGAAGCCGACGCTGATCATGCCCATGATCGACAACACCCGCGCCAGCATCACCTGCGGCAATTGGCGCGAGAAGATCGACACGGCGAAGGTCCAGCCGCCCAGAATCATGGCCCACAACAGCAGCGAGCCTTCGTGGGCACCCCACACCGCGCTGAATTTGTAGTACCACGGCAGCGCACTGTTGGAGTTACTGGCCACATAGGCCACCGAGAAGTCATCGGCCATGAACGACCAGGTCAGGCAACCGAACGCAAACAGCAGAAAGGCGAACTGGCCCCAGGCGGCCGGTTGCGCCAGGCTCATCCATAATTTGTCGCCACGCCAGGCCCCGAGCAACGGCACGATGGCCTGCACAATGGCAATGCACAGCGCCAGAATCATGGCCAACTGGCCCAATTCCGGGATAAACAATCCAAACGTCATCACTTAACCTCTTTGGCCGGTGCAGAATTACCCGGTGCAGGCGCGGATTGGCCGCTCTCTTTCAACGCCTTGGTGACTTCAGGCGGCATGTATTTTTCGTCGTGCTTGGCCAGCACTTCGTCCGCCACTACCACGCCCTGGGCGTTGAGTTTGCCCAGCGCAACGATCCCCTGCCCTTCGCGGAACAGGTCCGGCAGAATGCCGCGGTATTGAATGGTCACCGCTTTATTGAAGTCGGTGACCACAAACTCGACGTCCAGCGAGTCGCCGCTGCGCTTGAGCGAGCCGTCTTGCACCATGCCACCGGCACGAATGCGCGTGTCGACCGGCGCTTCGCCGTTGGCGATCTGGGTCGGGGTGTAAAACAGGTTGATGTTCTGCTGCAAGGCGCTCAAGGCCAATGCCACGGCAGCCCCGGCACCGACCAGAATCGCCAGGATGATGATCAAACGTTTTTTACGCAGCGGATTCACTTCGTGTTCTCCCGGCGCAAACGACGCGCCTCTTGTTGCAGATAACGCCGACGCGCCAGGACCGGCAGCGCCACGTTCAACGCCAGGACCGCCAGGCAAATGCCATAAGAGGTCCAGACATACACCGCGTGATGGCCCATGGCGATAAAGTCGCCAAAAGAAGCAAAACTCATCGCGCACCCTCCAGTGCTTTGAGCACCTCAGCTTTGACCCAACTGCTGCGGGCCTCGCGTTTTAGCACCTCAAGCCGCATGCGCAGCAGCAGCACGGCGCCAAAAAAGCAATAAAACCCCGCCACCGTGAGCAGCAGCGGCAGCCACATTTCCATTGGCATGGCCGGTTTTTCAGTCAGGGTGAACGTTGCCCCCTGGTGCAGGGTGTTCCACCACTCCACCGAGTATTTGATGATCGGGATATTGATCACGCCGACAATCGCCAGCACGGCGCAAGCCTTGGCCGCGCTGTCACGGTTGGTAATGGCATTGCCCAACGCGATCAGGCCGAAATACAGAAACAGCAGAATCAGCATCGAGGTCAGGCGCGCATCCCACACCCACCACGACCCCCAGGTCGGTTTGCCCCAGACGGCGCCAGTGACCAGCGCCACGGCGGTCATCCACGCGCCAATCGGTGCGGCGGCTTGCAGTGCCACGTCGGCGATTTTCATCTTCCACACCAGCCCTACGACGCCGCAGACCGCCAGCATCACGTAGCAGGACTGCGCCAGCATCGCGGCAGGCACATGGATATAAATGATCCGAAAACTGTTGCCCTGCTGGTAGTCCGGTGGCGCAAACGCCAGGCCCCAGACCACCCCGCTGACAATCAGCAATACGGCGGCAATGCTCAACCACGGCAGCAGGCGGCCACTGATGGCATAGAACCATTTGGGCGAGCCGAGTTTGTGAAACCAAGTCCAGTTCATCACGCTGTTTCCATCACGGTGCCGGTCACGACAGGGTGAGTGTCATGCCAACCAGGGTCTTTACTGGCCAATGAATGGCCAGACCTCATTATTCGCCGACGCTGATTTTCAGGCCGGCGGCTATAGCAAACGGTGTAAGGGTTACTGCCAGGGCGGTCAGGCTACCCAGCCAGAGCAAATAACCGGTCGCGGGCATCCCCATAAGCGCCGCCTGCAAGGCACCACTGCCCAGGATCAGCACCGGGATGTAGAGGGGCAGAATCAACAAGGCGAGCAACAGGCCGCCGCGCTTGAGACCCACCGTCAATGCAGCACCCACGGCACCGAGCAAGCTCAGTACCGGCGTGCCAAGCAGCAACGACATCAGCAACACCGGCAGACACGCCACCGGTAGCCCCAGCATTAATGCCAGCAACGGTGACAGAATCACCAGCGCCAGCCCGGAAAACGCCCAGTGTGCCAGCACTTTGGCCAACACCAGTAGAGCAAGGGGGTGCGACGAAAGGACCCACTGCTCCAGCGATCCGTCCTCGAAATCACTGCGGAAAAGCCCGTCCAGCGAGAGCAAAACCGATAAAAGGGCGGCCACCCACAGCAGCCCCGGAGACAAGGTTTGCAACAATTGAGTTTCAGGACCGACTGCCAGCGGGAACATTGCAATCACGATCGCGAAGAACACCAGCGGGTTGGCCAACTCGGCCGGACGACGAAACAATAAACGCGCCTCACGCGCCAGCAACACGGCAAACACACTCATACAGCCCAACGCCCCAAATCAATATCGCGATAACCGCCAGGCACGCGGGTCAAGGTGTGATGCGTGGTGAGCACCACCATGCCGCCCTGTTCGCAATGACGGGCCAGGTGCTCTTCCAGCTGCGCTACGCCTTGTTTATCGAGCGCGGTAAAGGGCTCGTCAAGAATCCACAGCGCCGGGCTGTCCAGATACAGGCGAGCCAGGGCCACACGTCGCTGCTGCCCCGCCGACAAGGTGTGACACGGCACGTCTTCAAAACCTTTGAGGCCCACGGCTGCCAGCGCGGCCCAAATGGCCTCGCGCGACGCCGGACGATGCAGCGCACACAACCAACTGAGGTTTTCTTCGGCGCTGAGCAGGTCTTTGATGCCCGCCGCATGCCCAATCCACAGCAGCGTGTTGGCCAGCTCAGTGCGCTGTTGGCTTAAAGGCTCGCCGTTTAGGCGTATTTCACCCGCCGTCGGCTGCATCAGGCCCGCCAACAAACGCAGCAGGCTGGTTTTGCCGCTGCCGTTGGGGCCGCTGATTTGCAGCATGTCACCGCTGGCCAGACGCAATTCGAGGTTTTCGAACAACATCCGCCAGTCACGCTCACAGGCGAGCGCTACGGCTTCTAGAAGAGGGCTGGTCACGTAATTGAGGCCTTCACGGTTCAAGTCGGCGCGGGCGTGGCCGTTAAAGTGATGCAGGATAAATGCATTTGCGGCCTGATTCAGCGAGCTGGATCAAACATTCGTAATGTTTTGCTGCCCTCTGAACGACGGGGCGGCATTATACATGCCATGTCCTACTCTAAAGAGGGCAATTTCGACAGGTTGTAACGATGAAAGGCGACATGAATATTCCCCCGCTCCTGCCAACGGCACCAAACGGTGCACGCTCCGGCGTGGTCGGGGGTGAGCTGCTCAAGTTATTACAACCCCTCGACGGCTTGATCAGCCCCGGCCAAAGTGCCAAGGCTGAAGTGTTATCGCTCAAGCAAGATGACCAGGCGTTTCAATTGCTGCTCAAGCTGACCCTGGCCGGCGGGCGCCAAACCAACGTGCAAGCCAACAGCAATTTCCCGCTGCCACTGGGTACGCAACTGGCCGTGACCCAGCCCAGCGCTGGCAACCTGGCCATCAGCGTGCAGCAGGCGTTGAGCAGCAGTGTCGCCACCCTCACCCGCCTCGACACTCAGCAGTTGCCCTTGGGCACGTTGTTGCAAGGCAAGGTGCTAACGACCCAGGTGTTGCCACAACCTGCGGGGCAACCGGCGGTGTATCGCTCGCTGGTCACCCTGCTCAATACCGCTCTGAGTGGCAGCACCCTGGCGCTCGACAGCCCACAACCCTTGCGCCTGGGCAGCCTGCTGACGGCACAAGTGCAAGGTGCGCAAAGCCTCAACTTCGTGCCCCTGAGCGGGCGCCAGGATCAACTGGCTATCGCGCAACAATTGGTCACACAACAAAGCCGCCAAGGCTCGCTGGAAGGGCTGTTGAACGCCCTGCAAAACCTGCCGTCTAGCACCCGCATGCCTGCCGAGTTACGCGCATCAATCGATTCGCTATTGGCCGGTTTGCCTACCCCCGCCCAACTGGGCACCCCCAAAGGGTTGAGCGACGCCCTGCTCAATAGCGGCGCGTTTCTGGAGGCCAAACTGCTGGGCGGTCAACCGCAAGCGTTGGCGCCAGACATGAAGGCCACTTTATTGCGATTGATCGCGCACATTTTGCCCGGCGTACCCGCCAATACCAGCCTCAACCCTGGCGCGGCTGCCAGTGCTCAGGCGCAAGCCATGCCGACGTTCGTGCGCAACGCGCTGGGCATGCTGGGGCAAGTCAGCGCCAAACCACAGCCGACTGGCTTCCCGCTGCCCACGCGCACCCCGCACAACGGCGAAGGTGAAGACAGCCTGCAAAGCCTGCTCAAGCTCGCCGCCGCCGCTATCTCGCGCTTACAGAGCCATCAACTGTCCAGCCTTGAGCAAAGCGGGCGCACCCCCGACGGCGGGCTGTTGACCACCTGGCAGCTGGAAATCCCGATGCGCAACGCCCACGACATCGTCCCGCTGCAAGTGAAGTTCCAACGCGAAGACCCGCCCGAAAAAGACCCCGAAGACAAGCGCGAAAGCCGCGAACTCAAAGACCCACTTTGGCGCGTGGAACTGGCCTTCGACCTCACGCCTCTGGGGCCGCTGCATGTGCAGGCGCAATTGCTGCGCGGCAACCTGTCGGGCCAGCTCTGGGCCCGACACGCCTACACCGCCGAACTGATCGCAAGCCAACTGGTTCACCTGCGCCAGCGTCTGAAAGACGCCGGGCTGAGTGTGACCGATCTCGATTGCCACCAGGGCACACCGCCGCAAGGTGGCCATAGCCCACTGGAACAACGCTGGGTCGACGAAACCGCATGAAAACGCCCACTCCCCCGCCGCGCCAGGCGATTGCCCTCAAATATGACGGCCAACAGGCTCCCACCCTCACGGCCAAAGGCGACGATGAATTGGCCGAAGCCATTCTCAAACTCGCCCGCGAGTACGACGTGCCGATCTATGAAAACGCCGAGTTGGTGAAACTGTTAGCGCGCATGGAACTGGGTGACAGCATCCCCCAGGAGCTTTACCGAACGCTGGCCGAGATCATTGCTTTTGCCTGGCAGTTGAAGGGCAAGTTCCCGGCGGGATTTGATCCGGATGCGCAGCCGGTAGAACGGGATGTAACGCCGCGATAATTAACGTCACAGGGTCAGCACGAGCCTTCGGCTTCGGGGGGGCAATCGTGTGCGTCAGTTTAATGACTTCAGACCATACATATTGTTCAGCCTCCAGCGTCAGTAGATAACTGAGTTCGAAGGTGGGCGTGATTTGAAATCAGCGGGGCAAGAATGACAAATGGATCACACTGCCTGGCGCCTCATCTGTAATCGTTATGGCCAAGCCTGGCTCGCCCACCATCCGTTCACGATCCCTGCACAACCGGTAGATATAGCCAGGGCTTACATCCGCGCCGAGCACGATCTCAACGTCAATGGCTTGCGTCACCGGGAACTATCGGTGCAAGGGGAACCGCCATTAGTCCAACCCTCATTGAACTCCCGTCATGAGTGATGCGCGCGGTTCTAATAAACCGGCGCATTCAACATTCAAAAGAACACGCTATACAGTGCCCTCTTTTCAGGGCATTGACTCAAATGACGCGTCATGTCGAACGCTGACTATCACTCATTCACTGGCCCCTGAACGACCCTGTTAAAAGCCGCCTCGCGCTGATTATTATCCCGCTGCGCACTTTGCACTACTGTCACTTCTGACAGTGGCGTGCCCGGGTGGCGCCCGTTACAGTCGGGCCATTGTTTGCACAGGCAGTGCTTGAACATGGGGCTCACCTTGCCCCCATTAAGGGAACAAAGCCCAGTGAAAAAAGCCGTGGTGATTGGCGGCAGCCTGTCAGGTTGCCTCGTGGCACAAGTGCTGTCAGAACACTTCAGTGAGGTGGTGATCCTGGAAAAGGATCAATTTGACGCCACGACGGCGCCCCGAAAAGGCGTCCCTCAAGAGCACCATCTGCATCTGGTGCTTAAACAGGGCATGGACATCATTGAAAGTATCTTCCCCGGCATTTCACATGCCCTGAATGCTGAGGGCGGCGTGCCGCTCAATCTGGGCCGCGATCTACGCTGGTTTCAGGGCGGCGAATGGAAAGTCCCCTACCTCAGCGGGCTTACATCCACGGTGTTCAGTCGCTCACTGCTGGACAAAACCTTGCGCCAACGCATCCTCAGTAACCCGCGCGTTACCGTCAGCCGCCATACCAGGGTGAGCGGCTTGATCTGCAATGGCACCCGCGTTGAAGGGGTCACGCTCAGTCGAGATGGGGTTGAGGAAGCACTGCGCTGCGAATTAGTGGTGGACTGCAGCGGCTTTGGCACTAAAACACCGCAGTGGCTAAAGGCCCATGGCTTGGGTGACGTGCAAATCAGCACCCTGAAAAAGCACACCCACTATTCATCGCAGCTTTACCGTTGCACAGGCGTCGTCGACACAAAAGCGGTCATGATCTGGGACCAGGGCAGTAACAAGCACGATGTAGGGCTGCTGTTTCCGATTGAAAAGGACATATGGCTCGTTTCGGCAGCCGGCTGCTTTGAGTCCAACCCCACACATGACGTGACCACCTACAAGGCCTTTATCGGCGCACTCGCGCAGCCCGATATCAGTGACTTCATCGCTCGAGCCGTTCCGGTGTCTGAACTCTCAAACTTTAGATTTGGGGGCAGCACTTGGCGCCACTATGAAAAAATGAGCCACTTCCCGGACGGGTTATTGGTGGTGGGGGCCGCCTTTTGCAACCTCAATCCATACTTTGCCCAAGGCCTGACGATGTGCGCCAGTCACGTCAAGGTTTTACGTGAGCACCTCACTCAAGGGCTGCCCGCACGGGCACTGCAAAAAAAACTGGCACGCGTCTCGCGCACGCCTTGGGACATGGCTGAAGTTGAAGACCTGCGTCACTCGCGCGTCGAAGGCCAGCGCACTCTTTTCAAGCGATTCTTGATGGCCTATGTCGGCATGTTCTACACACTCTCTAACCACAACACGTTCGCCAGGGAACTTCAGCTCAAGGTCATGCATCAAGTCGCATCGCCCTATGCACTCTTTCACCCGTCTATAGTCATGCGCATAGCGGGCATGGCCTGCTTGTCTGCTTGGCGGGCCAAATCATCAGTGCGAAAGGCGTCCTCCCATGACACTCCCCCCTGAAGAATCACTGATTCTAGTGAATGAACAAAATCGCAAGGTGGGCACCGGCTTTAAATTGGACGTGCACCAACGCGGCCTGTTACACCGGGCCTTCTCCATTTTTGTGTTCAATCAGTCAGGCCAATTGCTGCTGCAACAAAGGGCTGAGGGCAAATACCATTCCGGCGGTCTGTGGACGAATACCTGTTGTGGTCATCCACGGCCGGGGGAACTGACGGTCAACGCAGCGCGACGTCGGCTCCAGGAGGAGATGGGTTTCGAATGTCCACTCCTCAAAGTGGGCACATTGACCTATCACGCACGGGTGTCCAACGAGTTGATCGAGCATGAATTCGATTACGTCTATGTAGGGCGATATGAGGCTGAGCCGCGACCTGACCCCAACGAGGCGTGCGCCTGGAAATGGATAGACCTAGAAACCCTGAACGCTCAACTGGCCAGTCAACCCGAGCTATTTACGGTCTGGTTTAAACAGATCATTCAACAACCGGGCGCGCAACTGCACGCCTTGAAAGAGCGCGCAGCCCGCGCACCCACTGCCGCCGGCTAAAACCGCACGCAACAAAAAGGGCCACTGCAACACAGGTTGCAGTGGCCCTTTTCACGTGATCCGTTTACGCAGTTACAGGCTAAAAACTCAGCCTTTGTGCATCTTGCTCATCAACTCGGCCTCAGCCTGGGTCAGGCCACAGGACTCGGTCAATTCGTCGATGCTGGCACCCATGCCAACCAGGCGCGCTGCCTGGGAGAACGACAGGCTGGTCGGGTCGCGCTGTTCCAGTTGCGTGAGTTTTTCAGGCAGCGGCGCCACCACCGCGCGCAACTCGTGCAGGTCTTCACCCATTTGCACGCTGCCGTTCTGGTAGGTGTCCAACCGTCGACCCAGCTCTTTGATGCGCTGATCGCGCAGCGCATCGCCCGCTGCCTGCTGCGCCGCAATCAAGCGCTGGCTGCGTACGTAGGACACGAACATCCAAACCGTCAGCACCCAGAGCAGGCCCAGGACTATTACCGCCACCTCAAGCATCAATCAGATGTTCTCCAGATCCGACCATTCTTCTTCGCTCATCATTTTGTCCAGCTCAACCAGAATCAGCAGCTCGCCGTTCTTGTTGCACACGCCCTGGATAAACTTGGCGGATTCTTCGTTGCCCACATTCGGCGCGGTTTCGATCTCGGACTGACGCAGATAAACCACTTCCGCCACGCTGTCGACCAAAATGCCAACCACCTGTTTGTCGGCTTCGATAATCACGATGCGACTGTTGTCTGTGATTTCAGCGTTCATCAAGCCAAAGCGCTGACGGGTATCGATCACCGTTACCACGTTGCCACGCAGGTTGATGATGCCCAGCACGTAGGAAGGCGCACCCGGAACCGGGGCGATTTCGGTGTAGCGCAGCACTTCCTGTACCTGCATCACGTTAATGCCGTAAGACTCGTTGTCCAGCTTGAAGGTGACCCATTGCAGGATCGGATCTTCGGAACCCTTTGCACTTGACTGATTCATACCCCAAACCCCTGACTAAATACCGCTAAAACGGTGTGTGTGCTGTCTGACCGCGCCATTGGCCCGGCCGTTTGTTTTGTCTGTTTACGCCTGCGGCGCGGGTACAGCTTTGGCCATATGCTTGACCGCACCGCTGGCGATCAACTCGGCCAGCTCCGCTACGTCCAGCAGCGCGCACATGTGTTCAATCACCGTGCCCGCCAACCAGGGACGCTGCCCACGCTGGGTGCGCCATTTGATTTCGTTGGGGTCCAGACGCAGCGAACGGCTGACTTGATGCACTGCCAGGCCCCATTCATAGCCCTGAACCGAAATAACGTATTGCAGCCCTTCGCGAAAGTCATCGCGGTAACGGTCGGGCATGACCCAGCGTGCGGTGTCGAGCACCTTGAGGTTGCCACTCTGGCTCGGCAAGATCCCCAGGAACCATTCCGGTTGACCGAATAGCGGCGTCAGCTCACGCCCGGCCAGCGAATAAATCGACCCCAGGCACACCAGCGGCACGGCCAGCGTCAGGCCCGCCACATCGAACAACAAGCATTCGAACGGTTCGGCTGCCCACGCCGGGCGACCATCACTGAGGGCAGGCAAACGCCCACCGGGCGCCGTCGGCAAATGCACATCGACCAATGGCCGGGCCAATGCTTGCTCGACCTGCACCCCCTCAGGCAACTCAACCGCCAGCGCTGCCGGGGCACGAATGGGCACCACCACTGCGGGTGCGGGTGCAGGCACCGCCGCGTCGCGCACCTGCTCTTCCAGCACCGCCGCCGCAAAATCGTCCAGCGCGACGGTTTCAACCTCTGGCATGAGCAACGGCATGACCGGTTCAGGCTCAGCCGCCAATAGCTCCTCGGTAGCCTCTTGCAACAGGCCGTCGAGGTAGGACTGCAACGCCAATTGCGGGCGCGTCGGTATCAATACAGGTTGCTTCATAGAGTGGCCCACGCCCAGCCTTCACACCCGAGACCTGTAGAGGTTATCGGCCGCACAACTTTGATACTTGAATGCACACCCACCTCACGCCACCTGCGGTGCAAGTTGGCGGCTCAGCAAATGCTTGAGCAAGGCGCGATACGCCACCACACCCCGGCTTTTAGGGTCGAACTGCGACGGCGCAAGACCGGCGCGGCTGGCGTCACGCAAACGTGTATCGACCGGGATATAACCCTGCCAAATCGTTTCGGGATACAGGTCACGCAACACCCGCAAGGTGCTCATGGACGCTTGGGTACGCCGGTCAAACAAGGTCGGCACGATGCTGTACGGCAACTCTTGTTTGCGCGAGCGGTTGATCATCGCCAGGGTGTTGACCATGCGCTCCAGCCCCTTGACCGCCAAGTGCTCGGTTTGCACCGGGATCACCAACTGCTGGCTCGCCGCCAAGGCGTTAACCATCAACACGCCCAGCAACGGCGGGCTGTCGATGATCGCGTAATCGTAGTCTTGCCACAGTTGCGCCAGCGCACGGGCAATCACCAGCCCCAGGCCACTCTGCCCCGGCGACTGGCGCTCAAGGGTGGCCAACGCCGTGCTCGAAGGCAGCAACGAGATACGCTCGTTACTGGTGGCCAGCAACAATTGGGCGGGCATGCCTTCTGGCACCTGGCCCTTGTGCAAGAACAAGTCGTAGTTGCTGTGCTCAAGCGTATCGGGGTCGTAACCAAAGTAACTGGTCATGGAGCCGTGGGGGTCCAGATCGACCACAACCACGCGCTTGCCCGCCTCGGCCAGCAAACCGGCCAGAGCGATGGAGGTGGTGGTCTTACCGACACCACCTTTTTGATTGGCTACTGCCCAGACTCTCATTAGCGTGTTCCTCCCGGCGGCATGACCGCTTGGCCGAGAATTGACATTCAGTTATAGGGCCGGCGACGGAGAATTGACGGCATTCGCCCGAACCGGCGGCTTTGTCACCGGCGGTGCAGTTTGTGTGCCAGCACGCTTCAACGCCGCATCCGGGGTGGCATGCGCAGAGCCGGTGCCGGTCAGACTGCGGCGCACATCGAGGTTGCGCGACACCACCAACACCACGCGCCGGTTCAGCGCCCGGCCTTCTGGCGTGGCGTTATTGGCCACCGGCTGAAACTCGCCGTAGCCGACCGATGCCATGCGCGCCGGGTTGACCCCTTGCATGGCCAGCATGCGCACGATGCTCGACGAGCGCGCCGAGGACAGCTCCCAGTTAGTGGGGTACTGCGCCGTGCGAATCGGCAAATCATCGGTGAAACCTTCAACGTGAATCGGGTTGTCGAACGGCTTAAGGATCGTCGCCACTTTGTCGATGATGTTGAAGGCCACGTCACTGGGCATCGCGTCACCACTGCCAAACAACAAGCTGGAATTGAGTTCGATCTCAACCCACAACTCATTGCCACGCACCGTCAACTGATTGGACGCAATCAAATCGCCAAACGCGTTGGTGATGTCATCGGCGATGGTTTTCAGCGGGTCGCTGGTGATTTGACCAATGCCTGCGTCGGTCTGGTCGCTGTCTTTGACCAGCGGCTCGGCAGGCTTGGTGGTCAACGGCCGCTCATCACCGACCGGAATCGGTTTCATGGTGCGTTCGGCATCGTTGAACACCCCCACCAGCGCCTGGGAGATGATCTTGTATTTGCCTTCGTTGATCGAAGAGATCGAGTACATGACCACGAAAAACGCGAACAGCAAGGTGATGAAGTCCGCGTAGGACACCAGCCAGCGTTCGTGATTGACGTGTTCTTCAGGCTGCCGACGGCGACGGGACATAGCGCAAACTCTCCATTAATCCATGAAGCCCTGAAGCTTCAACTCAATGGAGCGCGGGTTCTCGCCCTCGGCAATCGACAATATGCCTTCGAGCAACATTTCGCGGTAACGCGACTGGCGCATGGCAATCGACTTCAGCTTGCTGGCGATCGGCAACAGAATCAGGTTGGCACTGGCCACGCCATAAATGGTGGCGACGAACGCCACGGCAATGCCGCTGCCCAACTGGCTGGGGTCAGCCAGGTTGCCCATCACGTGGATCAAACCCATCACGGCGCCGATGATGCCAATGGTCGGCGCGTAGCCACCCATGCTTTCAAACACCTTGGCGGCTTCGATGTCGCGGCTTTCCTGAGTCATGAAATCGACTTCAAGAATGCTGCGGATCGCCTCCGGCTCCGCGCCATCGACCAGCAATTGCAAGCCTTTGCGCGAGTAGTCGTCGGGTTCTGCGTCGGCCACGCCTTCCAGGCCGAGCAAGCCTTCCTTGCGCGCCGTCAGGCTCCAGTTGACCACGCGGTCAACGCCGCCAGCCAGGTCGATATGGGGCGGAAAGAAAATCCAGATCACGGTTTGCATGGCGCGTTTGAAGGCGCTCATGGGCGACTGCAACAACGCGGCACCCACGGTGCCACCGATCACGATCAACGCGGCCGGACCATTGGCCAACGCGCCCAGGTGGCCGCCTTCGAGGTAGTTACCGCCGATGATGGCCACAAAGGCCATGATGATGCCGATCAGGCTCAGTACATCCATCAGTGACACGCCTCAACCAAGTGCTTGCCGATGTCATCCAGGCTGTACACCGCGTCCGCCAGGTTGGCTTTGACGATGGCCATGGGCATGCCGTAAATCACACAACTGGCTTCGTCTTGCGCCCAGACACTGCTGCCGCCCTGCTTGAGCAGACGCGCGCCTTCGCGGCCGTCTGCGCCCATGCCGGTCAACACCACTGCCAACACTTTGTCGCCGTAAGACTTGGCCGCAGAACCGAAGGTGATATCCACACACGGCTTGTAGTTCAAACGCTCGTCGCCCGGCAGAATTCTCACCGTGCCACGGCCGTCGATCATCATTTGCTTGCCACCCGGCGCCAGCAGGGCCAGGCCCGGACGCAGAATGTCGCCGTCTTCAGCTTCTTTGACACTGATGCGGCACAGCTTGTCCAATCGCTCGGCAAACGCCTTGGTAAAGGCCGCTGGCATGTGCTGCACCAGCACGATAGGCGCCGGGAAGTTGCCCGGCAGTTGCGTCAACACGCGCTGCAAGGCCACCGGGCCACCGGTTGATGTACCAATCGCCACCAGCTTGTAGGCTTTACGTTTTGGCGCCGGTGAAGACGGCGCGGCCGCAGGCGCACTGCGACTGGCAATCGGCGTGGTGCGTGCCGGGGTTGGCGCAGGCGCCGTGGCGGCAGGTGCAAAACCGCTGACCGCGGGCCGCGAAGGCGCCACTGAAGGTTGCGCCGAGGGCTGCGGTGCGCTGGAAAAACGGCGGTTGCTGCGCGAAATGGTGTGCACCTTCTCGCACAGCAACTGTTTGACCTTATCGGGGTTGCGCGAAATGTCTTCGAAGTTTTTCGGCAAAAAGTCCACGGCCCCTGCGTCCAGTGCATCCAGCGTGACGCGGGCACCTTCGTGGGTCAGTGAAGAAAACATCAACACCGGGGTCGGACACTTCTGCATGATGTGACGCACGGCAGTGATGCCGTCCATCATCGGCATTTCGTAGTCCATGGTGATCACATCGGGCTTGAGCGCCAGCGCCTGATCAATCGCCTCTTTGCCATTAGTGGCAGTGCCGATCACCTGGATCGTCGGATCAGCCGACAGAATTTCCGAGACGCGGCGGCGGAAAAAACCCGAATCATCCACCACCAGGACCTTGACTACCATAAACACTCCGTTAGGCGGCGCGAGACGCTAGCGCCCCGCTCCACCAGATTCAAATACGCCGTGCGGCGTAGCGTTTGAGCATGCTCGGCACATCCAGAATCAAGGCAATACGGCCATCACCGGTAATGGTGGCACCCGACATGCCAGGCGTGCCCTGGAGCATTTTGCCCAACGGTTTGATGACCACTTCTTCCTGACCGACCAACTGATCGACCACAAAGCCGATGCGCTGGGTGCCCACCGAAAGAATCACCACATGCCCTTCGCGCTGCTCTTCATGGGCGGCCGAGGCCACCAACCAGCGCTTGAGGTAGAACAACGGCAGCGCTTTATCGCGCACGATCACCACTTCCTGGCCGTCAACCACATTGGTGCGTGACAGGTCGAGGTGGAAAATCTCGTTGACGTTGACCAACGGGAACGCGAAGGCTTGATTGCCCAGCATCACCATCAGGGTCGGCATGATTGCCAGCGTCAGCGGTACTTTGATCACGATCTTGGAGCCTTGGCCCAAGGTCGAGTAAATGTTCAGCGAGCCATTGAGCTGGGCGATTTTGGTTTTCACCACGTCCATGCCCACGCCTCGGCCCGACACATCGGAAATCTCGGTTTTGGTCGAGAACCCCGGCGCGAAAATCAGGTTGTAGCAGTCGGACTCGCTCAAACGGTCAGCGGCGTCCTTGTCCATCAAGCCTTTTTTCACCGCGATGGCGCGCAACACGTTCGCGTCCATGCCTTTGCCGTCATCGGAGATGGACAGCAAAATGTGATCGCCTTCCTGCTCGGCAGACAGGATCACCTTGCCGCAACGGGACTTGCCTGCCGCTTCGCGCTCTTCCGGGGTTTCGCAGCCATGATCGACCGCGTTACGCACCAAGTGGACCAGCGGATCGGCCAGGGCCTCGACCAGGTTTTTGTCCAGGTCGGTTTCTTCGCCCACCAGTTCCAGGTTGATTTCTTTTTTCAGCTGACGCGCCAAGTCACGTACCAGTCGCGGGAAGCGACCGAAGACTTTTTTGATCGGCTGCATCCGGGTCTTCATCACCGCGGTTTGCAGGTCAGCGGTCACCACATCAAGGTTGGACACTGCCTTGGACATGGCTTCGTCATTGCTGTTGAGGCCCAGGCGCACCAGACGGTTACGCACCAGCACCAACTCGCCGACCATGTTCATGATGTCGTCCAGGCGCGCGGTATCGACCCGCACCGTGGTTTCAGCTTCAGAGGCCGCCGGTTTGTCCGGGTGCGCCGCCGGTGCACGCGCAGGTGCCGCAGGGCGTGCGGGTTCAGGCTTTTTGGCCACCACAGCCGCCGGGGCGGGTGCAGGTTTGGCCGCAACGGCTTGGGTCGCCACTTCAGAGAACTGGCCCTTGCCGTGCAACTCATCGAGCAGCGATTCAAACTCGTGGTCGGTGATGTGATCCGGGCTGGCGGGTTTGGCCGCAGCGCCAGGTTCGGCGGCAGGCGCCTCTAGCGCATCGGCACTGAACGATCCTTTGCCGTGCAACTGATCGAGCAACGCTTCAAATTCGTCATCAGTGATTTCATTGCTGGCCGGCGCCGCAGCAGGCTCTGCGGCGGGCGCAGGTGCAACGGCGTCGGGCGCAAAGCTGCCTTTGCCATGCAACTGATCGAGCAGCGATTCGAACTCTGCATCGCTGATGTCTTCGCTGGCGGCGGGTGCATCGGCTGCGGCCTTGACCGCATTGAGCGAGTCCAGCAACAGCTCGAATTCGTTATCAGTGATATCACCGCCGTCGGCGGTCACGGCGGCTTGCACCACCGGCTCGGGTTCAGGCGCAGCGACCACGGCAGCGGCAGGTTCAGCCAAACGGGCCAATGCCGCCAGCAACTCAGGCGTGGCGGCGGTGACCGGTGCACGTTCGCGCACTTCGCTGAACATGCCGTTGACCGCGTCGAGCGCTTCCAGGATCACGTCCATCAGCTCCGAGTCGACGTGTCGCTCACCCTTGCGCAGGATGTCGAACACGTTCTCGGCGATGTGACAGCACTCCACCAGCTCGTTGAGCTGGAGGAAGCCGGCGCCCCCTTTTACAGTGTGAAAACCGCGAAAAATTGCATTGAGCAGGTCCGCATCATCCGGTCGGCTTTCCAGCTCAACCAGTTGTTCGGATAACTGCTCTAGAATTTCGCCGGCTTCAACCAGGAAATCCTGAAGGATTTCTTCATCGGCGCCGAAGCTCATGTACGTGCTCCTTAGAATCCAAGACTTGAAAGCAAATCGTCTACATCGTCCTGACCGGACACGACGTCATCACGCTTATCGGCATGAATCTGCGGACCTTCACCCTGCGCCAGGTTTTTTTGCGGATTATTTTCTGCCCGCAGTGCTTCGCGGTCATGTTCGATCCCCGCAAAACGGTCAACCTGACTGGCCATCAGCACCAGTTTGAGCAGATTGCTTTCAACTTCTGTAACCAGCTGCGTGACCCGCTTGATCACCTGACCGGTGAGGTCCTGGTAATCCTGAGCCAGCAAAATGTCATTGAGGTTGGCGGCGACCATGTGGCTTTCTTCTTCGCTGCGCGTCAGAAAACCGTCAACCCGACGGGCCAGCTCACGAAACTCCTCAGCACCGATTTCGCGACGCATAAAGCGCCCCCAATCTGCGCTCAGGGCTTTGGCTTCTGCCCCCAGGCCATTGACCAGTGGCGTACTGTTTTCCACCAGGTCCATGGTGCGGTTGGCCGCAGCTTCCGTTAAGCGCACAACATACGACAAACGTTCGGTCGCATCCGTGATCTGCGACACTTCTTCGGCTTGTGGCATGTGCGGGTCGATATGGAAATTGACAATCGCACTGTGCAACTCACGCGTCAGCTTGCCGACTTCCCGATACAAGCCACGATCGCGGGTCTGGTTCAATTCGTGAATCAGTTGCACCGCGTCGCCAAACTGACCTTTTTCAAGGCTGTCGACCAACTCGCGGGCATGTTTTTTCAGGGTCAATTCAAAATCGCCCTGTGTAGATTCTTTATGCTCCATAGCGCCCCCGTGACGACCCCATTAGTGGCCGATACGCTCAAAGATCTTTTCGATCTTCTCTTTGAGAGCCAACGCCGTGAACGGCTTAACGACGTAGCCGTTAACCCCCGCCTGGGCGGCTTCGATGATTTGCTCTCGCTTGGCTTCAGCGGTCACCATCAACACAGGCAGGCTTCTAAGCTTTTCGTCCGCGCGCACGTGGCGCAACAGGTCGATGCCCGTCATGCCCGGCATGTTCCAGTCAGTGACCAGAAAGTCGATGCTGCCGGTGTTCAGGATCGGAATCGCCGTGATGCCGTCGTCGGCTTCCACGGTGTTAGTGAACCCTAAGTCACGCAGCAGGTTTTTAATGATCCGCCGCATCGTTGAAAAATCATCAACGATGAGGATTTTCATATTCTTGTCCAATTCGACCTCCAAGCAGTCTTAAAACGCGCTCAGCACCTGAACGCGCCATTCAATCAATTCGGTTTGTGTTACACGCCATGAACCTGTAGGAGCGAGCGTGCGCGCGATAAAAGCGATGCGGTGTATCCCTCAACACCCATCGCTCGCATCACGCGCACGCTCGCTCCTACAGTAATTAAGCTGCTACAGAAATCAGCGCGCTCGCCACTCGGCCAGTCGCCCGCGCAACCGTGCGGCGCACTGGCTGTGCAACTGACTGACGCGCGACTCACTGACGCCCAGCACCTCACCGATTTCCTTGAGGTTGAGCTCTTCGTCGTAGTACAGCGCCAACACCAATCGCTCACGTTCGGGCAAGTTCGCTATCGCCTCGGCCAATGCGGCCTGAAAGCGCTCGTCTTCCAGGTCTCGCGATGGCTCAAGGTGCGCACTGGCGCCGTCCTCGTGCAGCCCTTCATGCTCGCCGTCCTGTAACAGGTCGTCAAAGCTGAACAGCCGGCTGCCCAAGGTGTCATTCAAAATGGCGTAATAATCATCCAGGCTTAAATTGAGTTCGGCCGCAACTTCGTGATCTTTAGCGTCACAACCGGTTTTTGCTTCAATTGCCCGAATGGCGTCGCTGACCATACGTGTGTTGCGGTGCACCGAGCGGGGAGCCCAGTCGCCTTTTCGCACTTCATCCAGCATCGCGCCACGGATACGAATACCCGCGTAGGTTTCGAAACTCGCCCCTTTGCTCGCATCGTATTTGGTCGAGACTTCAAGCAGGCCGATCATCCCGGCCTGGATCAAGTCTTCTACCTGCACGCTGGCGGGCAATCGCGCCAACAGGTGATACGCGATGCGTTTGACCAAAGGCGCGTAACGTTCGATCAGCTCATATTGGCTGTCACGCGACGACTTGCTGTACATGCGATAGCCGCTGGCTGTCATTGGGCCGTTCCCGCACTGGTTTGCTGCACCAGGCGCTCAACAAAGAACTCCAGGTGCCCACGTGGATTGGCTGGCAAAGGCCAGGTGTCAACTTTTTGTGCAATGGCTTTGAACGCCAGTGCGCATTTTGAACGCGGGAAGGCTTCGTAAACGGCACGCTGTTTTTGCACCGCTTTGCGCACGCATTCGTCGTACGGCACAGCGCCTACGTATTGCAGGGCGACGTCCAAAAAGCGGTCCGTGACTTTGGTCAACTTGGCGAACAGGTTGCGCCCCTCTTGCGGGCTTTGCGCCATGTTGGCCAGCACCCGGAAACGGTTCATGCCGTAATCGCGGTTCAACAGTTTGATCAGCGCATAGGCGTCGGTGATCGAGGTGGGTTCGTCGCACACCACCAGCAGCACTTCCTGGGCGGCGCGCACAAAACTCACCACCGATTCGCCGATACCTGCGGCCGTGTCGATGACCAGCACATCGAGGTTGTCGCCAATTTCGCTGAAGGCCTGAATCAGGCCCGCGTGTTGCGCCGCGCTCAGGTGAACCATGCTTTGCGTGCCCGAGGCCGCCGGCACGATTCGAATCCCGCCAGGGCCTTGCAGCAATACGTCGCGCAGCTCACACCGCCCCTCGACCACATCGGCCAGGGTGTATTTGGGCGTCAGGCCCAACAGAACGTCGACGTTCGCCAACCCCAGGTCAGCGTCCAGCAACATCACGCGCCTGCCCAGCTCGGCTAGCGCCAGCGACAAGTTGACTGAAACGTTAGTTTTACCGACGCCACCCTTGCCGCCGGTCACTGCGATCACCTGTACGGGATGCATGCTGCCCATGATCTTTCTTTACCTTGTCTTACTTAGACGCGGCTACATACGCTGGCTGCGGGTTCCTCAACGGGAACAGGACTGTGCAGACCATCAATGTAGGTACATTGCAACGTAATCGTCACTACCTCAGCCGACCCGTTTGGAGGGGCTGTGATAGATATCAGCGAACATATCGGCCATGGCCTCTTCGCTGGGTTCTTCCTGCATTTGCACACTGACCGCGCGGCTCACCAATTGGTGGCGACGCGGCAGATGGAGGTCATCGGGAATACGCGGACCGTCCGTGAGATAGGCCACTGGCAGCTCGTGACTGATGGCCAGACTCAATACTTCGCCAAGGCTTGCAGTTTCATCCAGTTTGGTCAGGATGCAACCGGCAAGCCCGCAACGTTTATAGCTGTGGTAAGCCGCCGTCAGCACTTGTTTCTGACTGGTGGTGGCCAAGACCAGGTAATTTTTGGCTTTGATACCGCGCCCGGCCAGGCTTTCAAGTTGCAGGCGCAGGGCCGGATCGCTGGCTTGCAGGCCCGCCGTGTCAACCAGTACTACGCGTTTGCGCAACAGGGGTTCAAGGGTTTGGCCCAATGACTGACCCGGCGCCACATGGGTGACCGGCACATTGAGGATGCGGCCCAGGGTTTTGAGTTGCTCCTGGGCACCAATGCGAAAGCTGTCCATGCTCACCAGCGCGATGTTCTGCGCGCCGTACTTGAGCACGTAACGCGCGGCCAGCTTGGCCAGCGTGGTGGTTTTACCCATGCCCGCGGGGCCGACCATCGCAATCACGCCGCCCTCTTCGAGCGGCTCGATTTCCGGGGTCGCGATCATGCGGGCCAGGTGCGCCAACAACATGCGCCACGCCTGACGCGGCTCTTCGATCTCGGCGACTTGCTCCAGCAGATCGCGCGACAGCGGACCCGACAAGCCAATGCGCTGCAAACGACGCCACAGGTTGGCTTGCGCCGGTTTGCTGCCTTGCAACTGGTTCCATGCCAACGAGCCCAACTGCACTTCCAGCAGTTCGCGCAAACCATTGAGCTCAAAGCGCATGGTGTCGAAGGCACGCTGGTCCATGCTCGGCGCGGCGGGCGCAGCCGGACGTGGCGGCTCATCAAAGGTTGGCTCGATCAACGGCTCGGCGGCGGTCAGCGGCAACCCGGCAAACAACTGCCGGCTCACGTCAGCCTCGCCTTCACCGCGCAGGCTCAGTTCGGCCTGGGCCGAAACGATCCGCGACTGGGTCTTGCGCAGCTCTTCTTCAAGCTCAACGTTAGGCACACGCGGTGCCAGCGCGGACAACTTGTAGTCCAGCGCGGCAGTCAACTCAACACCACCGGCAATGCGGCGGTTACCAATAATGGCGGCATCAGCCCCCAGCTCATCACGAACCAGTTTCATGGCCTGACGCATATCGGCGGCGAAAAAACGCTTCACTTGCATAAACCAAACCTCAGCCGTTCGGGCCTACTGTCGCAACGATGGTGACTTGCTTGTTGTCAGGGATTTCCTGGTACGCCAGCACATGCAGGTTAGGCACTGCCAGGCGGCCAAACCGCGAAAGCATGGCGCGTACCGGACCGGCGACCAAGAGGATCACCGGGTTGCCTTGCATCTCTTGGCGTTGGGCGGCATCGATCAAGGAACGCTGCAACTTTTCAGCCATGCTTGGCTCCAGCAGAACGCCCTCTTCCTGACCTTGTCCTGCCTTTTGCAGACTATTGAGCAATATCTGTTCCAACCTTGGCTCCAGCGTGATAACTGGCAGCTCAGACTCAACGCCTACAATGCTTTGGACGATGGCGCGGGACAAACCAACCCGCACGGCGGCCACCAAAGCGGCGGTATCTTGACTCTTGTGCGCATTGTTCGCGACGGCTTCGGCAATACTACGAATGTCGCGTACGGGCACCTGTTCAGCCAGCAGGGCCTGCAAGACCTTGAGCAGTTGCGACAGGCTCAACACCCCCGGCACCAACTCTTCAGCCAGTTTTGGCGAGGCCTTGGCCAGCAACTGCATCAACTGCTGCACTTCTTCATGCCCGATCAGCTCATGGGAGTGCTTGTACAAAATTTGGTTAAGGTGCGTGGCGACCACGGTGCTGGCGTCCACCACGGTGTAGCCCAATGATTGCGCCTGACTGCGCTGGCTGACCTCGATCCACACCGCTTCCAGGCCAAAGGCCGGGTCTTTGGCGGTAATCCCGTTGAGGGTGCCGAACACCTGCCCCGGGTTGATCGCCAGCTCGCGGTCCGGGTAAATCTCGGCCTCGGCCAGAATCACTCCCATCAGGGTCAGGCGATAGGCGCTGGGCGCCAGATCGAGGTTGTCGCGAATGTGCACGGTGGGCATCAAAAAGCCCAAGTCCTGAGACAGCTTTTTACGCACGCCCTTGATCCGCGCCAGCAATTGCCCGCCTTGATTGCGGTCCACCAGCGGGATCAAGCGATAGCCCACTTCCAGGCCGATCATGTCGATGGGCGTCACGTCATCCCAACCCAGCTCTTTGGTGTCTTGTGCACGGGCTGGTGAAGGCAGCAACTCCTGTTGGCGCTGCACTTCTTGCAGGGCCTGGGTCTTGACCACGTTTTGCTTCTTCCACATCAAGTAGGCAGCGCCGCCCGCGACGGCCGCCAAACTCAGGAAGGCGAAGTGCGGCATGCCCGGCACGGCGCCCATCACCCCCATCAAACCGGCCGAGACTGCCAGCGCCTTGGGCGATGCAAACATCTGGCGGCTGATTTGCTTGCCCATCTCTTCGGAGCCAGAGGCACGGGTCACCATGATCGCGGCTGCGGTGGACAACAGCAGGGAAGGCAATTGCGCCACCAAACCGTCACCGATGGTCAGCAAGGCATACACCTTGCCCGCCTCACCGAACGTCATGCCGTGCTGGAACATGCCCACGGCCATGCCACCGATCAGGTTGATAAACAGAATCAACAGACCGGCGATGGCATCACCGCGTACAAATTTGCTGGCACCGTCCATCGAACCGTAGAACTCAGCCTCTTGGGCGACTTCCTGACGGCGCGACTTGGCCTGGTTCTGGTCGATCAAACCGGCGTTAAGGTCAGCGTCGATCGCCATCTGCTTGCCGGGCATGGCATCGAGGGTGAAACGCGCGCTCACCTCGGAGATACGCCCGGCACCCTTGGTCACCACCACGAAGTTGATGATCATCAAAATCGCGAACACCACGATACCGACCACGTAGTTGCCGCCGATCACCACCTCACCGAATGCCTGAATCACCTTACCGGCGGCGCCGTGGCCTTCCTGACCGTGAAGCATCACCACCCGCGTCGAAGCCACGTTGAGCGCCAGACGCATTAGCGTGGCGACCAGCAAAATGGTCGGGAACACCGCAAAATCCAGCGGGCGCAAGGCGTACACACAGACCAGCAACACCACAATCGACAGCGCAATGTTGAAGGTAAAGAACACGTCCAGCAGGAACGCAGGGATCGGCAACATCATCATTGCCAGCATTACCAGCAACAACAGCGGCACACCCAACTGCCCCTGACCCAGACCGGCCAGACCGTTGCGTGCGGTGTTGATTAACTGAGAACGATCCAATGACATTGCAAGAAACCTTTAGCAAACTTTTGACGCCATATGCGCCGTGAAGCCTGCCTTTGCAAGAACCCTTCCAACTTTGGCAAATGGCCACATCAGATTCGAAAAGCCCTCTCCCGCAAGGTGAGGGCCGGGGTGAGGGTCGGGGCTTTTCGCAGGTCTAAGCTGCGTTGGCGTCAAGCACCTCCAACATGCCGCGCCTTACTCAGTTCCAGCGCCACTCACCCAAATCAATCACCAGGCAGGCACTGCTGCTGACGCCGAACACCACATCAATCTTGCGATTAGGCTCATAAAGCGCCGAACCGCACCCACCAATCAAAATATCCCCGCAACGCGGGTCTCGCGTAAAGGGACGGTTCGTCCACTGCGGCACTCTCTCCAACTTCAACGGGAATAAAAGATTGCCCAAGATATGGCTGCGTACACTCATCCCGCTGATGCCTTCGGAACTCAACGACTTGCGCATATAGTCCAGCAGGAGGACGCGGTCTTTTTCACAGCGCTCCAGCACCGCGGCGTAATAGTCTTCGCGCCCGTACCCCTGCGGCACGGTAGGCAAGGAGATCACCGCCAGCAAATTTTTACCTTCGGCACTAAAGCCCACCACATGCTGATCGGGCGCTTGATCCAGCCAAAAAATCGCAAAGGTGGCATCCAGCACGGGAAATGACGGAAACAAGCCCTCCAGCTCCGCCATCGCCAAACCGCGAGACCCACTTAATGCATAGGTTTTGACGCAACCATCAGGGATGAGGGTCAACTCGATAGGCATCGCGCATCTCCATTGCTAACGACGAAACGCCAGGGCGCGCTCTACCCCAAGTTAAGCAGGTTTGCGAAAACTCGATACTGGCAACATTGACAGCCTGTGGCGTGTTATTCGTCGCGACGTAAATCCGGCGGGATCGGCAGATCGCTCAGTGGATCAGGCCGCTTGCCTTTGCCCGCCTGGTGCTGGCGGATCTGGTAGACGTAGGCCAAGACCTGCGCCACGGCCAAGTACAGGCCTGCGGGGATTTCCTGATCCAGCTCGGTGGAGTAGTAGATGGAGCGCGCCAAAGCGGGCGACTCCAGCAGCAGGATGTCGTGCTTGGCGCCAATTTCACGGATCTTGAGCGCCAGAAAGTCGCTGCCCTTGGCCAGCAGCATGGGTGCAGCGCCCTTCTCCGGGTCGTATTTCAGAGCGACAGCAAAGTGGGTCGGGTTGGTGATGATGACGTCGGCATCCGGGATGGCGCTCATCATCCGGCGCTGACTCATCTCGCGCTGGGTCTGGCGGATTCGTTGCTTAACTTCCGGGCGACCTTCCTGATCCTTGTGCTCATCGCGCACTTCCTGCTTGGTCATCAGCAGTTTCTTGTGGCTTTCCCACAACTGCACCGGCACGTCCACGGCCGCAATCAGGATCAACCCGCAGGCCATCCACAAGGCACTCCACGCCACCACTTGCAAGCTGTGGATGACGGCCGATTCTAGGGGTTCGCGGGAGATGCGCTGCAAGTCGTCAATGTCGGACTTGAGCACCAACAACGCCACAATCAAGATGATAAAAAACTTGGCCAACGCCTTGAGCAACTCGACCAGCGCCTTGGCCGAGAACATGCGCTTGATGCCCGCCGCAGGATTCATGCGGCTGAATTTAGGGGCCAGGCTGCCCGCCGCGAACAACCAGCCGCCCAGTGCAATAGGCCCGATCAACGCCGCAATCAACAAGGTAATAAGTACCGGCTGCAACGCCACCAGGGCGATTTTGCCTGAATGCAGGAGGAAGGCGCCCATCGAGTCAGTGTTGAGCAGCACTTCACGGCTGATGCTGAAGTTGTAGCGCATGATTTCCATCATGTCCTGCGCCAGCGCACCGCCGAAGATGATCAGGCCGATGGAGCCAGCGAGCATGATTGCCAGCGTATTGAGTTCTTTAGAGCGTGCGATCTCGCCCTTTTCCCTGGAGTCTTTTTTTCGTTTCTCCGTGGGGTCTTCTGTTTTATCGGCGCCACTCTCGCTTTCGGCCATCGCTAGCGCGCCTGTGCCAAGTCACGTAAAAACTGCAAGGCCTCGGTGGCCAGCGGTTGATACTGATTGAGAATGTCCGCCAGGCTGATCCACAGGATCACCATGCCCAGCACCAGGGTCAGCGGAAAACCAATGGCGAAAATGTTCAACTGCGGGGCCGCACGGGTCATCACACCGAATGCGATGTTGACCACCAACAGCGCGGTGATCGCAGGCAGCACCAGCAGCAAGGCGGCACCCAATACCCAACCGAGCTTGCCGACCACTTCCCAGAAGTGATGCGTCAGCAACCCGCCCCCCACCGGCAAGGTGGTGAAGCTTTCGGTGAGCACCTCAAACACCACCAAGTGCCCGTTCATGGACAGAAACAACAACGTCACCAGCATGGTGAAGAACTGCCCGATGACCGCTACGTTGACCCCGTTGGCCGGGTCGACCATGGAGGCGAAGCCCATGCCCATCTGGATCGCCACAATTTGCCCGGCCACCACAAACGCCTGAAAAAACAATTGCAGCGAAAACCCGAGCAAGGCGCCGATGATGATTTGCTCGGCAATCAACATCAAGCCGCTGAGGTCCAGCGGGTTTACCGTAGGCAGCGGCGGCAGGCTCGGCAGGATGGCCAAGGTGATGGCTATCGACAAAAACAGCTTGATGCGCTTGGGCACCAGGGTGGTGCCGATGATTGGCATGGTGGTCAACACCGCGCCTACCCGGAACAGCGGCAGCATAAAGCTGGCGACCCAGGTACTGATCTGCGCGTCCGTCAGGGCAAGCAGCGACATTTAGCCGATCAACTGCGGAATGCTGCCGTACAACGACAGGATGTATTCCATAAAGGTCTGCACCAGCCACGGCCCCGCCACGATCAAGGTGATCAGCATCACCAGCAAACGCGGCAAAAAGCTCAAGGTTTGTTCGTTGATTTGGGTGGCAGCCTGAAACATGGCCACCATCAAACCCACCAACAAGCTAGGCACCACCAACACAGCCACCATCATGGTGGTCAGCCACAAGGCACTGCGAAACAGGTCAACCGCGACTTCTGGGGTCATTGCGCATTACTCCCGGGCATGGCGTCACACCCCGCCAAAACTGCTGGCCAGCGTACCGATAATCAACGCCCAGCCATCCACCAGCACAAACAGCATGATCTTGAACGGCAGCGAAATAATCAGCGGCGACAGCATCATCATCCCCATGGCCATCAGCACACTGGCCACCACCAGGTCGATGATCAGGAACGGAATGAAGATCATAAAACCGATCTGAAACGCCGTTTTAAGCTCGGAGGTCACAAACGCCGGCACCAGAATGGTCAAAGGTGCCGCATCCGGGGTGGCGATGTCCGTGCGCTTGGACAAACGCATGAACAGTTCAAGGTCACTGGTGCGGGTTTGAGCCAGCATGAAGTCCTTGATCGGGCCTTCTGCCTTAAGGATCGCATCCTGCGCCGAGAGCTTTTCCGCAAGGTAAGGCTGCAAGGCGTTTTCGTTAATTTTGTCGAACACCGGGGCCATGATGAACATGGTCAAAAACAGCGCCATGCCCGTCAAAATCTGGTTTGACGGCGTTTGCTGCAAGCCCAGCGCCTGCCGCAGGATGGAAAACACAATGATGATGCGCGTAAAGCTGGTCATCAGCATGACGAACGCCGGGATAAAGCTCAGCGCCGTCATGATCAGCAGAATCTGCAGGCTGACCGAATATTCCTGCTGCCCGTTGGCACCGGTACCCAAGGTAATGGCCGGGATCGACAACGGGTCGGCGCCGAACGCCAACGGCGCGGCCAGCGCTAACAACAGCGCAATGACTAAACGCATTACGGCTTGTCCTTTTGATTACCCATCAGTTCCATCAGGCGCTTGGCAAACTCCGGCGTTGCAGGCTGCGAAGACTCCGGCAATTGCACCGGCTCCTTGAGCACATGCAGCGGCGTGATACGCCCCGGCGTCAAGCCCAACAAAATTTGCTCATTGCCCACCTGCACCAGCACCAACCGGTCACGCGCGCCCAGCGCACGCGAGCTGATGAGTTCGATCACCTGCCCCTGACGCGGCCCGGCGTGCTGAACCCTGCGCAGCAGCCAGGCCAGACCAAAGATCAGCCCCAGCACCAGCAGCAAGCCCAACACCAGTTGCGTGAGCTGCCCGCCGATGCCACTGCCCACCACGGGCGCGACAGCAGCGGTGGCCGTTGCAGCCGGCTCGGCCGCCAGCACGCTTAAAGGGAACGCCAGTAAAGCGCCGAGTAACCGCTTCACTTAGCGCAGCTTCTTGATGCGTTCGCTTGGGCTGATCACGTCAGTCAGGCGAATGCCGAACTTTTCGTTGACCACCACCACTTCACCGTGCGCAATCAGGGTGCCGTTGACCAGCACATCCAGCGGCTCGCCGGCCAGGCGGTCCAGCTCGATTACCGATCCCTGGTTGAGTTGCAGCAGGTTACGAATGTTGATGTCGGTGCTGCCCACTTCCATGGAGATCGAGACCGGAATATCCAGAATCACGTCCAGGTTGGGGCCGTCCAGCGTCACCGGGTCGTTATTGCGCGGCACGCTGCCAAATTCTTCCATCGGCAAGCGATTGGAAGCCGGGGCCTTGGCCGCATCTGCCGCCAGCAAGGCGTCGATGTCGTGCTGGCCCACTTCGCCAGTTTCTTCCAGCGCAGCCGCCCATTCATCGGCGAGCGCCTGGTCTTCGGCAGAAGTTATATCGTGTTCGTCAGCCATCATTTGTCCTCGGCGGGCAGTCAATCAGTTACATAGCGAATTCTTGAAACCGGCGCTTAACGCCGGTCGATAGGCTCAACCACTTGCAGGGCGAGATTGCCCTTGTGCGAGCCCAGTTTGACCTTGAACGAGGGCACGCCATTGGCACGCATCACCAGCTCGTCCTGCAATTCAATCGGGATCACGTCACCGGGCTGCATGTGCAAGATGTCACGCAGGCGCAATTGACGGCGCGCCACCGTTGCACTGAGCGGCACGCTGACATCCAGCACGTCTTCGCGCAGCGCTTTGCTCCAGCGCTCGTCCTGATCGTCGAGGTCGGACTGGAAACCGGCGTCGAGCATTTCACGCACCGGCTCGATCATCGAGTACGGCATGGTCACGTGCAGATCGCCGCCACCGCCGTCGAGTTCGATGTGGAACGTGGAGACCACAATCGCCTCGCTCGGACCGACAATATTGGCCATGGCCGGGTTCACTTCCGAGTTGATGTACTCGAAATTGACTTCCATGATCGCCTGCCAGGCCTCTTTCAAATCAATGAAAGCTTGCTCCAGCACCATGCGCACCACCCGCAACTCGGTCGGGGTGAACTCACGGCCTTCGATCTTGGCGTGGCGGCCGTCGCCACCGAAGAAGTTGTCGACCAGCTTGAACACCAGTTTGGCGTCCAGGATAAACAGCGCCGTACCGCGCAACGGCTTGATCTTGACCAGGTTGAGGCTGGTGGGCACGTACAGCGAATGCACGTATTCACCGAACTTCATTACCTGTACCCCGCCCACCGCCACGTCGGCGGAGCGGCGCAGCATGTTGAACATGCTGATGCGGGTGTAACGGGCGAAACGCTCGTTGATCATTTCGAGGGTCGGCATGCGCCCACGAACAATACGGTCCTGACTGGTCAGGTCGTAACTTTTGACACTGCCGGGTTCGGCAGCCATTTCGGTCTGTACCAGACCGTCATCAACGCCATGCAACAGCGCGTCGATCTCATCCTGGGACAGCAGGTCTTGCACGGCCATGTCGTGATCCTACTGCAATACGAAGTTAGTAAAGAGCACCTGATCGACGACCACTTTGCCGAGCTCTTTTTGCGCCACGGCCTGCACACTGGCAGTCGCTTTTTGACGCAGCATTTCCTGGCCGACCGGCGTGGCGATGCTGTCGAAGGTCTCACCGGAAAACAGCATCACCAGGTTGTTACGGATCACCGGCATGTGCACTTTGAGTGCATCAAGATCGGCCTGGTTACGGGCCTGCATGGTCATGCTGACCTGCATGTAGCGCTGGCGGCCATTGGCGTTGTAATTGACCACAAACGCGGGCGCCATCGGCTCATAAATGGCCGCGACTTTCACATTAGGGTCGATCACGGCTTCAGGCTTGCTCTGCGCGCTGTGCATGAAATACCAGGTAGCACCCACCGACACGCCAATCGCCAGCAGCAGCGCTACCACGATCAGGATGATCAGCTTGAATTTGCCTTTCTGGGCGGGGTCTTTCACTGCGTCGCTCTTCGCCATGCCAATAATCCGTCACTATTCGATTTTCACAGGTGCACGGCAAGGCAAGAGCAAGTGTTATGCCAGAAGTGAGGGCAACGGTGAAATCGACCTTGCAGGTGCTGCTGCGGGACGAGGCGGCGATCGGGCGCGCAGCGGGCGCAAACCCGGTGAGTGAGGCGCTTCAGGTCTGTGGGGAAATGTGAGTGCGGGCGCAACGCACCCGCTCGCAGCCTCGCACCACTCGTCAGCGACTACCTGACAGGGGTCAGGCGTAATAGTCGACGGCGCTGGAACCCAGAATCACGCTGGGCGCAGCCGCTTCAACGCCGGCCACCGCCCCTTCGTCATCCGCCCCACCGTCAAGTCGCCCGCCATTGCCCGCACCGTTGGTACGGCTCTGGTTCTGCTGCTCTTGACCTTGGCCTTGCCAGTTACGCGACTGATCTGACACGTTGACGTCGACCTGCCCCATCCCCTGCTGCGCAAACATCTCACGCAAACGGAACATTTGGCCTTCCAGGGCTTCACGCACGCCCGCATGCCCACTCATGAAGTTGACCTGCGCAGGCTGGTCAGCCGCCAAGTTGACCCGAATATCCAAACGCCCTAACTCGGCCGGCTCCAACTGGATGTCTGCCGACTTGAGGTTGGCGCTGGAGAGGTACATCACCCGATTGACCACTTCTTCAGACCAGCCGCTCTGGTGCATGGCCAAAGGCTGGTTGACCGGCAGTGCATTCGCCGTTTTGGGCACAGCCGCCTGGGTGAGCGCCGCCAGACGATTGGCGAAGTCATCGACCCGGGTGTCGCTCGACGCACTTTTGAGGTCTTTGAGGCCATCATCCACCAGCCCCTTGAAGGCTTTTTCGCCTCCCTCACCGCTGGCGTCCCCATCAGCCTTGGGCTCAATCAGCATGGCAATGCCGCTGGCCTGGCCCTGGGTTTGAGCCACAGGGCCAGTGGTTTCAGTGGGGGTGTTTTTGACGGGGGTCTGACTGCTGGCGGACACATGCCCACCCTGCTCCATCGCCAGGCGCACCGCTGGCAGGTCGTCAAGCGGGTCCGCCTGCGGATCGAACTGTTCGTCAGCCACCGGCTGCGGCTGAACGGCTTGGGCCGCATTCGCAGCCGCCGCGGCCAGCTGTGGGGTTTGTACCTCGGGCTGAACCGGTACAGCTTCGGGTTGCGGCTCAACCACCGGCACCGTCGGCACCACGGGCGGCGCTACCGCCAGCGGATCGCCAGACGCCGTATCGTCAGTCGGCTTGGCCGCCGTGTCGTCCTGATCGTCACCCGCAGCGTCTTTGCTCTTGCCGCCGGGCAAGGGCTTGCCGCTATCGGCAACAGCTGGCGCCTGGCCACCCACCTTGTCGTTGCGCACATCGGGCTTTGGCGCTGCATCCGCCGCCTTGTCCCGCGCAGGCTTGGCCACTTTGTCAGCCGCACTCGCCGGGTCTTGCGACGCTTTGGCGTACACCTTCGAGAAGTTCTGAGCCCCGGCTTTAGCGGGCTCGGCAGCAGGCTGCGAAGCATTGGCGGCCGCCGCTTTGGACGCAGCAGCGGCAGGAGTCTGAAGAAGCGAGTTGGCGGCAAGAGGCATGTAAAGGTCTCCACTGTACGGCTGGCGTAGGTACAGGTCAGAGAACTAGAGCAAGGTTCGGGCCAGCTTTGGCAAAGTCAATGAGAAACCACACGCTGGCGGGGGCAGCGCTCGAGTTCTTGCACATACAGGCGCCTCACCATTTTGTACTCAGCGGTGACTTTCGAGACCAGTTCGTCTATCCCCACCAACGGACTTTTTTTTGCACGATCTTCAAGGATGCCGCACAACTGCGCCAAACGAATGGCACCCATGTTGCTGCTACTGCCTTTGAAGCTGTGCGCGACCGCCACCAGGGCAGTCGCCTGTTGCGCGCCGATGAGTGCCACAACGCGCTCGTCCGAATCTGCAATAAAGGTATCCAACAGGTCCGCAAACCCACCTTCCATTACGTCACGCAGCGCATTCACTACCGCCTGGTCCATATGAATGTAGGACACTTGTTCACTCCTTGATCAAGAATGGGCCGGATTATGCCAGAGCCTCCCATGAAAACTCTACGCACGCAGTCCGACCATCGTCAGCCCAACGCGCAGAAGGGCACAGTTGGCGCACAAGACTCACGCCGCGGCCCGACAGTCGACCTCGATCCAGTGGCCGCTCCAGCACCCGGCTTACGTCAAACCCCTTACCGCTGTCTTCAACCTGTAGCTGTAAGCGCCCCCCGTTGAGCATAGGCTCAACTCGCACATGCACCCGGACAAAACCCTCGGTAAGCGCCGCCAACCGTTGGTCACGGCACTGGTAGTAGCGGGAAAACCCTTGCGCATCGCGCTTGAGCCGTGAGTCCAGCCCCAATACGCCGTGCTCCAGCGCATTGGCATACAGCTCGGCCAATACCGCGTGGATCACCGCGCCCTGCGCACGCAGCCCATGCACCTCCATGAGCAGTTGCAGCAGGTAAGGTAGCGGGTTGAACTGCTGCAACGAGGGGGCACGAAATTCAAAACTCGCCGACCAGTCCAGCGGGCTGCAACGCCCGCTGTCGGAGTACTGGATGGCAGGCATTCCCAACGCTTGCGGCAGCTGCGAGGTGATGTGCACCATGCTCACGTCATCGCGCTTGCGGCCTTGAAAATCTCGCAGCGCCTGCACCACCTCATCAATCAGCCGCGCAGGCTCAGTGTTGCTGTCAAACACCCGCTGCAACCCTTCAACCCCGAACAACCGCTCCTGCTGATCGCTGGTATCTATCACCCCGTCAGACAGCAAAAACAGGTGATCGCCCGATACCATCGGCAACACCTCGGTGGTGTCGTCAAAAGCCTCGGCCTTTAACACACCCAGCGGCAAGTGCCGCGACGCCAGGGGCGTGCGCACCCCGCTCTTGCGGGCATGAAGATAACCATCGGGCATGCCGCCATTCCACACTTCGACGATGCGCCGCTGAGCACTGACGCACACCAGGACAGCGCAGCAAAACATGTCCACCGGCAGGATGCGCTTGAGCTTGGCATTCATCTCACGCAGCATTTCGGGCAGGCCATAGCCTTTGGCCGTCATGCTGTAAAACACTTCTGCCAAAGGCATGGCGCCAATCGCGGCGGGCAACCCATGGCCGGTAAAGTCGCCGAGTAACACATGGGTATCGCCAGTCGGCGTATACGCGGCAAGTAACAAGTCGCCGTTGAACAACGCATACGGCGATTGCAAATACTGGATATTGGCCGCACTCAAACAGCCCGAGTGCGCCACCCGATCAAACACCGCCTTGGCCACCCGCTGTTCGTTAAGCAAATAACTGTTGTGTTGAGCAATCAGGTTGCGCTGTTGCAGTACCGTGTCTTGCAAACGCCGCAAGCGGTCCATAACGGTGATTTTGGCCGCCAACACCAAGGGGTTATAGGGCTTGATCAACACATCATCGCCCCCTGCCTCCAGCGCCCGTTTCAAGGCGTCGGCGTGTTCAAGCGAGGTCAGAAAAATAATCGGTACCAGCACCTCACCGGCCAGGGCTTTGATCTGGCGCGTCGCTTCAAAACCATCCATCACCGGCATCAAGGCGTCCATCAACACCAATTGCGGACGCTGCTCAATAAACAGCGACACCGCTTCGGCGCCATTACCGGCCAACAGCACCTGATGGCCTTGTTTGCTCACGATGCGCGACAGCAGCAAACGGTCGACCGCACTGTCTTCGGCGATCAACACCGTCAGCGTCTGAGCGTGCGGCAATGGAGTGTTCAACTGATGTCGAACAACTTGTCGAAGTTGGAGATGGCGAGAATTTTTCGCACATCACTGTTGCAATTAACGAGCCTCACATCGGAGTCATCGCCACCGACATAGTCTCGTAACAGCAGCAGCATGCCCAGTGCGGAGCTGTCTATGTAGGTCGTCTCTTTCAGATCAACCACGCACTGCTTGGACTCGGGCTTGGGCTTGGACTTGGGGTCGGATTCGGGCTGTAACTTTTCGTACGCTCGCCTGAAGTCCTGATGTTTGGCGAAATCAAATCGGCCTTTAATACTGATGGTCAGCGTAGTGCCTTGCGACGACAGTTCAGATGTCACGGCCATAAGTACGCATCCTTCTCTGAGTTCGGGTGCTCAGACTATAGACCCGGATTTTGATTTCGCACCTGCCAACGCTGCGCGCTCACCCTGAGCGGATCAAAAAAATCGCAGCCTGCGGCAGTGCCCACAGCGCACAAGTCTAAAAATATAGTTGATTATTCAAACCATTAGCCGCTGCTCTTACATGCGCGCTGTCATCCTTTTCTTAAACAAGACTTATTGGCTGTTTGCAAACCCACAACACCAATGATAAAAAACTTTTCTCAGGCAACCCTGACACTTATTTATTCAATCGACCCATTAATAAAGAGCGTCACCGATTCCTCTTTAGGGTTGTCCCCCAAACCACTATGAGACCTCAGCATGCCACGTCATCTTTCAGGCATTTGTTTTGCTGTATGCGCGGCGGCACTCAATGCAACAATCGGCGCCTTGAGCAAGTTATTAATAAGCGCCGGTTTAACCACCAGCGCAATTGCCTTTTATAAAACAGCCGTCGCGGTCATCGTGGTGTCGTTCGTTTTACTGTTACTTAAACACGCGCCGCGCTGGAGGGGCTGTCGCGCGCAATGGTGGCAAGCAGCAGTGTGTTCAATGCTGGGCATTTTCATGTTGTTCTTCTTTGAAACCCGCGCCTATCAGCACACGGATGCGGCGACCGCCGTGGTGGTATTGATGGCGTCTGCGGCACTGTCAGCCATTGTGCTTGGCAGGTTTTTTTGGGCGATCGCATTGATCGAAACATCCTGCTGGGCGCTGTTCTGGCGATCATTGGAATGGCCGTTATTTTCCAAAAGAACCTGGCAACAGAGTTGAATATTCTTGGGGTGTGGTACGCCGGATTAGCAGGACTGGGGTATGGCGCTTTTTCAGTGTGCATGAAGAAAATGAAGGCTAAAGGCGGACTCTTGTTTACCCGACAACTTTTAGTGTTTGGCGCACTGTATTTAGCGATACCCGCCATCCATGAGCAGGCACTGTCGATCACGTTATCGGTGAACAGCGCGATTATTCTATTACTCTTGGCGATATTTCCCACACTGCTCGGCTTTTTCTGCACCACCAAAGCCATTGAGTTGCTCAAACCCAGTCAAGTGCAAACCATTGAACTGAGTGAACCTCTATTTGCCGGAGTGTTTGCCTTCATCGTTATGGGTGAAGTGCCTGGAATGTCTACATTGTATGGCGGGGTTTTAATTGTGTTGGGGCTGCTTTTTTCCAATCACGTCATACCGCTGTCACGCAAACAGCGAACCCTGCCCTGTCAGTAACTGTCCCTGCGCGGTAATCGCTGGGACAGTTCGTCCATCAGCTTTTGTTCGCGCTTGTCTTCCAGTTGCCGGGCTTCGTCGGCGTAGCGCTGCACCAATTTGCGTAACCCTTCGACCCGGGCATAGGTCTGCTGCCAGGTTTCGCGGGCCTTGTTAAGGTTGTTTTCATGCCACACCAGGCTTTGCCGCTGTTGGGAGACGGCTGTTTCAAGCTGGTTGAGGAAGTACTGGTAGCTGCGCAACCATTGGCCAGACACGCCCTGACTGCCGCGACCAATCCATTGCGACTGGTATTCGGCGCGGAAGTTTTCCAGGTCACCCAGCTTGCTATTGGCCAGATTGACTTGCCCTTGAAAGTGGCCTAGCCGTTGCGCCGCCGCTTTTTCGGCACTCTCGGCCATCTCGACCACGGGCGCCAGACGCGCCGCTCTGCCACTGGCCATAAATGATTAACCGCCCGGCGCCGGAGCAAAGATGGAACCCAGATGACCGCCGCTTTCAGCCAGGCTGATGTTGTCGTTCAAGCCTTGGCGCAAGTACGCCACCATCGCCGGTTGCAGGGCAATCGCCGTGTCGGTTTCGCGATCCCCGCCTGGCACGTAGGCGCCCACGCTGATCAAGTCCCGCGCTTGCTGGAAGCGTGACCACAACTGTTTGAATTGCTGTGCACGGCGCATGTGTTCTTCAGTGACCACCGATGGCATGACCCGGCTGATGGAGGCTTCGATGTCGATGGCCGGGTAATGGCCTTCTTCGGCCAAACGCCGCGACAGCACAATGTGGCCGTCGAGCACGCCCCGTGCCGAGTCGGCAATCGGGTCTTGCTGGTCGTCACCTTCGCTCAGCACGGTATAGAACGCCGTGATCGAACCACCGCCCGCCTCTGCGTTACCGGCACGCTCCACCAGTTTTGGCAGTTTGGCGAACACGGATGGCGGATAGCCCTTGGTCGCGGGCGGTTCACCAATGGCCAAGGCAATTTCCCGTTGCGCCTGGGCAAAGCGGGTCAGGGAGTCCATCAGCAACAGGACGTTCTTGCCCTTGTCGCGAAAGTATTCGGCAATGCGTGTGCAGTACATGGCGGCACGCATGCGCATCAGCGGCGCATCATCGGCCGGAGACGCCACCACCACCGAGCGCTTGAGGCCTTCTTCGCCAAGGATGTGCTCGATGAACTCCTTGACCTCACGGCCCCGTTCACCAATCAGCCCAACCACCACGATGTCGGCTTCGGTGAAGCGGGTCATCATGCCCAGCAGCACACTCTTACCCACGCCAGTACCGGCAAACAGGCCCAAACGCTGACCGCGCCCGACCGTCAATAAACCGTTGATGCTGCGGATGCCTACGTCGAGCGGCACGCTGATGGGGTTACGCTTGAGCGGGTTGATGGTGGGGCCGTCCATCGGCACCCAGTCTTCGGCTTTCATCCCGCCTTTGCCGTCCAGCGCACGGCCCGCGCCGTCGAGCACGCGACCGAGCATGCTCATGCCCATCGGCAAACGCCCGGTATCGGCCAGCGGCACCACGCGGGCACCCGGCGCAATGCCTGCGACGCTGCCCACCGGCATGAGGAAGATTTTGCTGCCAGAAAAGCCCATCACCTCCGCTTCAACTTCGACCGGGTGAAAGCTGTCGTCGTTGATCACCAGGCAGCGGCTGCCCATCGCCGCGCGCAAACCTTCGGCCTCCAGTGTGAGGCCGACCATGCGCAGCAAGCGGCCTTCGACAATCGGCTGACCGGGCAAGGTGATAGCAGGCGCGTAGCCGCTCAGGCGCTTGGCGAAACTGGTGCGTTTAAGGTGCATCCGGCTGGTCCAGGTCGACGTCGATGTCCGGCGCAGACGGGTGCAGCGCCTGTTCGTGAAGTTGGTCGAACAACTGGCTCATGGCCTGTTTGATACGGGTCTCGATGCTCGCATCGATCCGGCTGTGTTCGGTTTCGACGCGGCAGCCACCGGGTTGCAACGTGTCGTCTTCGAGAATCCGCCAACTGGCATCGTGGCGTTCGCGCAGCGCCTTTATCTGTTCGAAGTCTTGCGGATTGATGAACAATCGAATGTTTTCGGCGCCCATCGGCAACAGCTTCAAGCTCTCGCGCAGCACTTGCTCGATCTGGCTGGAATCGGTTTTCAGCTCGCGCTGGATCACCAGCCGCGTCATGTGCTCAACCAACCCCACCATCGCCTTTTCAAGCTGCACATCCTGCTCGGCCAACGGCGCAAACAAGCTGCCCATCAAGCGTTCAAGGCTGCCGAGCTTGGCATTCAAGGCCGCGTCGGCCTCTTGGCGCACCTTGAGCTGGGTACTGTGGAAACCTTCTTTCTCACCCGTGGCGAAGCCTTCGTTGTAAGCCTCCTGACGGATACTTTCGAGTTCTTCAAGGGTCAGCGGCTGGACTTCTTCCAGCGGGACTTCTTCGCTTTCGGGCGGCAGCTCTTCGACCGGCTCAGGCTCCGGCTCCGGTTCTTCACGAAACGGGTCAAAGCTGGGCAAGGACCACACGTCAAAACCGCCGACATCACGGGCGCGGATCACATCACTGGGCGACTCGCCCTTGGCATTGCTCACTTAGATCATCTCTTCGCCGCCCTTCCCGCCGAGAACAATTTCTCCGGCTTCGGCCATACGGCGAGCGATGGTGAGGATTTCTTTCTGCGCTGTTTCGACGTCGCTGACGCGTACCGGGCCTTTGGCCTCCAGGTCGTCGCGCAGCAGTTCGGAGGCACGTTTGGACATGTTTTTGAAAATCTTGTCTTGAACGTTGTCGTCCGAGCCTTTGAGCGCCAACACCAGCACGTCCGAAGACACTTCGCGCAACAGCGCCTGAATGCCACGGTCGTCGACGTCGGCCAGGTTGTTGAACACGAACATGAGGTCTTCGATCTGACCGGACAGGTCTTCGTCGATTTCGCGGATCGAGTCCATCAACTGCCCTTCGGTCGAGCTGTCGAGGAAGTTCATGATATCGGCAGCACGCTTGATGCCGCCCAAGGTGGTACGGGCCGCGTTGGAGTTGCCGGAGAACTGTTTCTCAAGGATCTGGTTCAGCTCTTTGAGCGCTGCCGGCTGCACGGTGTTCAGCGACGAGACGCGCAGGATGATGTCCAGCCGCGCCTTGTGGTCAAAGTGCCCGAGCACTTCGCCCGCCTGATCGGGGTCGAGGTACGCCACCACGATGGCCTGGATTTGCGGGTGTTCGAAGCGGATGACATCCGCCACCGCACGCGGCTCCATCCATTTCAGGCTGTCCAGCCCGCTGGTGTTGCCACCCAACAGGATGCGGTCGATCAGGCCGTTGGCCTTGTCTTCACCCAGTGCCTGGGTGAGCATTTTACGAATGTAGCCGTCTGAACCGACGCCCAGGCTAGTCTGGTCGCCGACAATTTCGACGAACTCGCTCATCACCTGTTCAACCTGCTCGCGGTGCACGTTGCGCATTTGCGCCATCGCCACACCCACGCGCTGCACTTCTTTGGGCCCCATGTGCCGCAGCACTTGGGCCGCGTCAGTTTCGCCAAGCGACAGCAGCAGGATCGCGGCTTTGTCGACCCGGGTCAGCTTGGGATTGGTGGCGGCTCGGTTGTCACTCATCAGCGTTGATCCACTCTTTCACGACCTGAGCCACGCGGCCCGGGTCTTCTGCTACCAGACTCTTGATTGCGTTCAACTGAGCGTCATAGCCTTCGCTTGGGCTCGGCAACAGAATGCTTTGCGGCCCGCCCAGGCTGACACGGTCGTTGGACAGCTCGCCGTCCAGCCCGCCAATGCCACCCAGCTCGGAATCACTGCCCAAGGCCAATTCTTTACTGCGCCCGTGGCCGGTGATGTTGTTCAACACCGGACGCAACACGCCAAACACCAGCACCAGGATGAACAGCACACCCAGCACTTGCTTGACGATGTCCCAGAACCAGGGCTGTGAGTAGAACGGGATCTCGGCGATGACTTCGCCACGCTCGGCCGAGAACGGCACGTTGATCACGCTCACGCTGTCGCCACGGCTGGCATCAAAGCCCACGGCGTCTTGCACCAGACGGGTAAAGCGCGCCAGTTGATCGGTGCTCCACGGCTCACGGGTGATGTCCCCGTTGGCCGGGTTGACCTTGACCTGATCATCGACCACCACGGCAACCGACAGGCGATTGACTTTACCTTGCTGCTGCTTGGTGTGGCTGATGGAGCGGTCAAGCTCGAAGTTTTTGGTCGATTGCGAACGCTTGTCAGCCGGGTACGGCGCAAGCATCGGCTGGCCCGTGGCCGGGTCCATGATTTGCTGACCGTTGGCATCGAGCAGCGGCTGACCCGGCTGCACCATTCCGGCGGCGGCTGTCGCCTGCCCGGTTTGCTGCGGGGCCGACGCAGGCGCAGGCGGCTGATTGCTCAGCGCGCCCGGCACACCTTGCGGGCCATTGCTGGCGGTGCGCTGCTCGCTGGTGGACTGCTCGCTGCGCAAGGCCGGCTGGTCCGGGTTGAACTGTTCGGAGGTGGACTCTACCGCACTGAAATCCACATCGGCCGACACTTCGGCTTTATAGCGGTCGTTGCCCAACACCGGTTGCAGAATGTTGTGCACGCGCTGGGTGAGCATGCTTTCCATGCGGCGGCTGTAATCGAACTGTTTACCGGCCATCGTCAGCTCAGAGTCCTGCGCCTGATCCGACAGCAAGTTACCTTTTTGGTCGACCACGGTGATTTGCGACTTGGTCAGTTCGGGAACACTGGTGGCCACCAGATTGATAATGGCCAGTACTTGGCCCGGCTCCAGTGAGCGGCCCGAATACAACTCCACCAACACCGAGGCGCTGGGTTTGCGCTCATCGCGCACAAACACCGAGCTTTTAGGAATGGCCAGGTGAACGCGTGCGCCCTTGACGTTATTGAGGCTGGAAATGGTGCGGGCCAATTCGCCTTCAAGGCCACGACGATAGCGCGTGGCCTCCATGAACTGGCTGGTCCCCAGCCCTTGGTCTTTGTCCAGAATCTCGAAACCGATGTTGCTGTCGGTCGGCGACACACCGGCGGCGGCCAGTTTGAGGCGCGCACGGGCCACGTCATCAGCCTTGACCAGCAACGCCCCGGAGTTGGGCTCAACGGTGTAAGGAATGTCGGCGCCGGCCAGCGTTTCCATGACCTGCTTGGCATCCATACCGGCCAGGCTGCCATACAGCGGCCGGTAATCGGGCTGTTGCGACCACAACACGACGGCAAAACCAATCGCCACGCTCGCTGCCAGACCGACCATAAGGCCGACCTGACGCAACATGGTCATCTCGGAAAGGTTTTCCAGAAAGGACAGCCCGAACAGTGGCGGCTTGCCATCTGTTGAGCCTGCCTTGGCCGGGACGTTATCAGCAACTGCTTCTGCCATGACCTAATATCGTCCTTAAACCGGCATCTGCATGATGTCTTGGTACGCCTGAACCAGCTTGTTGCGTACTTGGGTCAATGCCTGAAAAGAAACACTGGCTTTCTGCGATGCGATCATCACGTCAGTCAGGTCAACACCGCTTTTGCCGATTTCAAAGGCGTTCGACAACTGGCTCGACGCCTGTTGGGTATCGCTGACCTTATTGATCGCGTTGCCCAGCATGTCGGAGAAGCTGCTGGCGCCCACTTCAGCGGGCGCTTGCACCGCTGATTTCTGGGCCATAGCGTCCATTTGCATGGCCCGCATGTCCAACATCATTCGATTAAATTCAATACCTTGGCTCATGGACTACTCTCTCCGACGGCCCGCAATTTTTTGACACTCACACAGCATCTACTCAGGTGTTAGCAACAAGGGTGCCAGTTGTTTGTTGATCTGGAACAAATTGCGTAACAAAAGGTCGCAGCCAGATAAACGGGATGTTTATAAAATCACCCTCCCTGTAGGCACTGGCGCAACCTGCGCCAGTGCCTGCGGGCATAGGGTCAGCTTGAGGCGAACAGGTACGCTTCAACGTCCATGCCCGCATCGCGCATTTGCGCCAGTTTGTAGCGCAACGTGCGCGGGCTGATGCCCAGGCGCTCGGCCGCTTCTTTGCGCCGTCCGCGCTCTGTGCGCAAGGTGTCAATGATCATCTGAAACTCACGGCGACGCAGGTCATCACCCAGCGCGCCTGCGGACTCACCCGCTGATCCCGCCACACTCTCGACCGGCGCCGACAAACTGGCGCTGCCGATAGCAGGCAGCGGCGCGCACGCCACCGGGCCCGCCAGACAAAAATCCGCCGCCTCGATCAGGCCACCGTGCTGCAAGATCAGGGCGCGCTGAATCGCGTTGTCCAGCTCGCGCACATTCCCCGGCCAGGCATAAGCGGTCAGGCACGCTTGTGCGGCAGGCGAAAAACGCACCGCCGTGTGTTTCATCTTGTTGATGTGCTTGGCCAGCAAACGCTCGGCCAGCGGCAGAATGTCGGCGGTGCGCTCGCGCAACGGACGCCAGGCCAACGGAAACACCGAAAGGCGATAGTACAAGTCTTCGCGAAAGCGCCCCGCCGCCACTTCGCCCGCCAAATCGCGGTTAGTGGTGGCCACCACGCGGATATCCAGGGCAATCGGCTTACGGCCACCCACGCGCTCCACTTCACGCTCTTGCAGCACCCGCAACAACTTGGCCTGCAAGCCCAACGGCATTTCGGAAATCTCGTCGAGCAGCAGCGTGCCACCATCGGCCTGCTCAAACTTGCCCGCTTGCGCCGCAATCGCGCCGGTGAATGAGCCTTTCTCATGACCGAACAACGTGGCTTCCAGCATGTTGTCCGGGATCGCCGCGCAGTTGATGGCGACAAAGGGCTGACGGGTCCGATGCGAATGTTGATGGATATAGCGCGCCAGCACTTCTTTACCCGTGCCGGACTCGCCCGAGATCAACACCGTGGAATCACTGCGCGCTACTCGCGCCGCCAGTTCCAGCAACTGCGCGCTGGCAGGCTCGATGGCCACCGGCCCTTCGGCTTCTGCGACGCCAAGACAACCCAGCGCATGGCGCGCCACCAAATCAAGCAAAGCCTTGGGTTCAAACGGCTTGACCAGATAATCCGCTGCGCCTTGGCGCATGGCATCCACCGCCCGTTCCACCGCCCCGTGCGCGGTCATGAGCAGCACGGGCAGTTGCGGTTGCCGCGCACGCAGCAGACCCAGCAACTGGTGCCCGTCCATGCCCGGCATGTTCACGTCGCTGACCACCAGACTAAAGGGTTCGGCCGCCACCGCCTCCAGCGCTTCTTCAGCCGAGCCGACCGCATGAAAACCATGCCCCGCCAACAACAACGTGTCGGCCAGGGCTTCACGCAGGGAGCGGTCATCTTCAACCAGCAGCACCTTGATTCGCATCACCATCAGTTCACCTCCGCCGCGCCAGGAATCAGCGGCAGGCTGAGCAACGCGCAGGTGCCGCGCCCCAGCCGTGAATGGAATTGCAGCTCGCCCTGATGCGCACGCACCACCGCCTTGACCACGGCCAGCCCCAACCCGGTGCCTGTGGCTTTGGTGGTGAAAAACGGCTCACCCAAACGTTCCAGCACCCGTGGCTCGATGCCACTGGCGCTGTCACTTACGCACAGGCGCAAGGTGTTATCGCGCGCGTACACATGCACCTTGAGGCGCACCTGAGGCGTACCGGCCTGTAACGCGTTTTCAATCAGATTCAGCAGCGCGCCCACCAGCGTGTCGCGATTGCACAGCACCTCACCGGCGTGGATATCGCACTGCCAGCGCATCGCAATACCTTCGACATGGGTCTGCGCAGCAGCTTGCAGCGACTGCATCAGCGCCTTGGGCGTGACCCGATCGGTCAACGGCAACTCGCCGCGCGCAAATACCAGCATGTCGCGCACCTGGTGCTCCAGCTCGTGCAGGCGCTCTTTGAGGCGACCGGCAAAACGCTGCTGTGTTTCGACCGGCAGCACCTGCTCAGTCAAATGACTGGCGTAAATCAACGCGGCCGACAATGGCGTGCGGATCTGGTGCGCCAACGAGGCCATCATGCGCCCCAGCGAAGACAAACGCTCGTGCCGTGCCAACTGGTCTTGCAGGCGCCGGGTTTCTGTCAGGTCGTTAAGCAACACCAACTGCCCAGGTTCAGCATCCAGCGAGCGAGTGGAAATCGACAAGCGCCGACCATCAATCAACGAAATCTCGTGCCCATCGTCTTCACGCGGGGCAAAGCAGCGGGAGATGACGTGACGCCACAGCTCACCCACCAGCGGCAGGCCGAGCAATTCACTGGCCGCAGGGTTGGCCTCGCGCACACGGCCGCGATCATCTATCACGATGACCCCGCCGGGTAACAGATCAAGGAGGTTTTGCAGCCGGTTGGCCAGGCGCTCTTTTTCCGCCAGCTCGGCCATCCGCTGCGCGCTGACCACCGCCAACTCGCCTTTAAGCTCGGTAACCCGTGCTTCAAGCAGGCTGTAGGAATCGGTCAACTGAGTCGACATCTGGTTGAACAGCGAGAACGCTTGCTCAAGCCCTTCCCGACTGGCTTGCTCCACCGAATTGATCGGCGCAGCAACAAGGGACATGGCCTGCCCTGCGAGATCAGGGAGGGAGGACTGCTGGGCGGACTGGGGCATGGTACGTTCTCGCGTGGCTGACCGTCATTAAACGGTTCGTTAGCAGAGACTTAGCAATACCCGTGCCTAAAAAAAATCACTTTAAAATCAGCAGGTTAAAAAACAGGCGTCAATCCTCCGCCTGTTCTTCGCCTTCGCGACGGCTCATGCCGTACTTGCGCATCTTTTCTACCAGCGTGGTGCGGCGGATACGCAGGCGCTCTGCGGCACGCGCCACAATGCCATTGGCGTCGTCCAGCGCCTGCTGAATCAGGCCCTGCTCCAGACCACCGAGGTAGTCTTTGAGGTCCAGACCTTCAGGCGGCAGCATGGCGGTGGCGGAGAAATCCGGCGTCGCGTTATTAATGGCCACGCGCTCTTCCATGTCACTGCGCAAGCTGTCGACCAACTGCTCGTCTTCGTCATCGACGTAACGAAACTTCTTCGGCAGCTCAGCCACGCCGATCACCCCGTACGGGTGCATGATCGCCATGCGCTCCACCAGGTTGGCCAGCTCACGCACGTTGCCCGGCCAGCCGTGACGGCACAACGACATGATGGCGGCAGAGTTGAAGCGGATAGAGCCGCGCTTTTCGTGCTCCATGCGCGAAATCAGCTCGTTCATCAGCAGCGGAATGTCTTCGACACGCTCGCGCAACGGGGCCATTTCAATCGGGAACACATTGAGGCGGTAGTACAAGTCTTCGCGGAAGGCGCCGACTTCAATCATGCTTTCGAGGTTTTTGTGGGTGGCGGCAATGATGCGCACGTCAGCGCATTGGGTTTTGTTGCTGCCCACACGTTCAAAGGTGCGTTCCTGCAATACCCGCAGCAGCTTGACCTGCATCGGTAGCGGCATGTCGCCGATTTCGTCGAGGAACAGCGTACCGCCATTGGCCAGCTCAAAACGCCCGGCACGGCTGGTGATAGCCCCGGTGAAGGCGCCCTTTTCGTGACCGAACAGTTCGCTTTCGAGCAGTTCTGCCGGAATAGCCCCACAGTTAACAGGCACAAAGGGCGCATCGCGGCGCTTGGAATGGTAATGCAGGTTGCGCGCGACCACTTCTTTGCCCGTACCGGACTCGCCCAGGATCAACACACTGGCGTCAGTGTCAGCCACTTGCTGCATCATTTGGCGCACATGCTGAATCGCGCGGCTGGTGCCGACCAGGCTGCGGAACAGATTGGGTTCACGATGACGACCGCGCTCGCGGGCCTGGTCGTACATCTCGCGATAGACCTGGGCACGGTGCAGCGAATCGAGCAATTTGCTGTAGCTGGGGGGCATTTCGAGGCTGGATAACACACGACGGCGCTGGTCTTCCGGCAGGTCTGCCGAAGAAATATCGCCCAAAAGCAGAACGGGAAGGAACTCATCCCACGTGGCCAGGGTCTTAAGCAAGCTCGAGGTACCGCCAGCACTGCTCACGTCACCGACAAGCACGCAGAGGACTTCGCGGCTGGAGGCCAAGGAACCGACCGCCTGCTGCCAATCGTTGCTCGCGCTGGCTAAATTTTCTTCGCCCAGAAAATTTAAAATCACCGCTAAATCGCGGCGGCGGACGCTATCGTCATCGATCAGCAGAATCTTGGTTTCACGCCACATGCAATAGCAACTTCCCTAGTCAACTCAATGCCCTAATGGTGGGGCAAGCTAGACGCCTTGACCCGTTTGGATATCTAAGACGACTGAAATCAGAAAACAGCACTAGTTAAGTCAAAAAACTGTACGCAGTCAATTTTATGGCGCTGCAAAACGCACTTAACCACAAAATTTTTAGGTCTTAACCAAACAGATGGTAAACCTTTGAAGCATTTTTTGCTTGGTTGATCTGTGCCATCTGGTCCACCACGAGCTGGCGTTCCCCGGTGGCAGCCTCCAGCAACATGCGATACACCACCAACAAGCCCTCAAGATTTTCGCGCAGCGTGGCTTCGTCGACCGGCTTTTCGGCCAGCACATTCTCAACGCAATCCCGACAGGCGGTATCCAGTTCGCCGATAGCGTCCCAGTTGCGCTCCGCCAGCGCATCGATCAGCGCTTCACGGGTTTCTTGAATTCGTTGCAATTGGCTCATGGCGCAATCCTCAGGGCGGCGGGCAGCTTATTGCGGCGCGATCGCATCCCAACCACTTTTTACGGTGATCAGCAGGCGGGCGACTTCGTCGATCAGTTCCGGGTCGTTTGCCGCATTGGCCTGGGTCAAGCGTACGGTCATGTACTCGTACAAGCTGTCCAGTTGCTGCAGCGCGTCCTTGTCCTCGGCTTTCTCTTCATCCAGGCCCTGACGCAGACCGGTAATGATGTCGATGGCCTTGGTGATCAGCAGTGCTTTTTGCGGCAGGTCGTTGCGACTCAGCGCGCCTTTGGCTTGTGCCATGCGATCAAGCGCCCCCTCCATCAGCATCTGAATCAGACGATGCGGGCTGGCTTCGGAGATCTGGGCGTGGGAATTAACCTTCTGATACTGACGAAGGGCTCTCATCGGGTTCATGTTTTAACCTCGTAACAGGGGGCAGCCAAAAATAGGTGAGTCTTGATAGGTATGTCGACTGCATCAGCAAAAACTTTAAGAACAACACCCCTGGCTGACCTGATAAGGGTCAGCCTGACCGTGAAGGCTTACCCGTTATCAGCTGGATTTGGGGTTATTGAGCGCATTCAAGGTGGTCATGATGCTGGAGCTGCCGGCGTTGATCTTGGCAATCATGGTGTCCATCGCCGTGTACTTGGCGCTCAAGGCTGTTTGCATGCTGTCCATGCGACGATCCAGATCCAATTTTTGCTTGGTCAAATCGGTCAACTTGGTGTTGATGTCGTTGCTGCGCGTGGCCAGCAGGCCCGTCGAGCCAACGTAAGACTCTGTACTCTTGTTCATCCGCGAAATCAGGCCGTCTTTACCCAAAAACACCTTGGACACATCGCCAGAGTTCTTCTCCATTGCCTTGTTCCAGGCCTTGTCCTCCAGGCTCAGCAAACCTGTTTTCTGGTCTGTGGTAATGCCCATTTGCGACAAAGCCATGACATTGAACGAACCGCTGCCCTGCACCAACTCACCGCGCATGCTGTTGACCAATTGACGCATGGAGGCATCACCGGTCAAGGCACCTGCGGTGGTGGTCGACGCATCGCCTGTGGCCGTGACTTTGGTCTGCGCGTTAATCGTGGTCATCAACGCGTTGTAGGCCGAGACAAACGACTGCACCGAGGTTTTCAGGGTGTCGTTGTTCACGCCCACGTTAATGGTGATCGGGTCTTTGTCGACGCGATTAAGCTCAAGCGTCACACCACTGATCGCTGCGGTGACCTTGTTGCTCTTGGACTCCATTTCGAAGCCATCAATCTTGAACTTGGCATTCTGCGGCGGATCACCGGTGGTAAAGCCTTTGGCCAACTCTGACTCACCGCTCAGGGTGATGTCCGAACCTTCGCCAGTGTCGGTCGAGGTAATGACCAGGCGCGCACCTTTGGCATCACTCAACACGTTGGCGCTGATGCCTTTGGATTCCAGCTGCGTGTTAATGGCCTCACGCGCTTCCTGCATGGTCGCCCCGGCCGGGATCGACACGTTGTAATCCTTGCCCGACTGGGAAATGGTCAACGTGGTCGCCGAATCGCTCGGGTTGACCTTGGCCGAACTGCCGCCTGCAAACACCGCAGAGCTGACTTTGGCTGCCGTGGCCAGCTGCGTGACTTCCAGCTGGTATTTACCGGTCGACGCCGCGTCATCAATGGTGACCTTGGCAGTTTTTTCTTCAGACGAGGTACCGGTCAAACCACTGAAACTGGTCGCGGTGTTGAGCTTGGTCAGCGCAGCACGGTAGGTTTCCAGCGCGACTTTTACCGTCCCCACAGCCGACAGCTGCGTGGTGGCCGTGGTTTGCTGCTTGAGGATTTGCGAGTCTTTGGGTGCGCGTTCCGCCGCCACCAGCGCTTTCACAATACCTTGAGTGTCAAAGCCCGACCCAATGCCGGTAATCGTTGAACTAGCCATCTGTTTTCTCCTTTTCCGCTGGCTGCCGCTTTATTGGCGCACAACGCCGAGTCCGCAGACAGCTTCACAATTCATGCCACCTTCAGGCATTGGTACGAAACAACAGACTGTTGGCGTCTGTCAGGCTCTGCGCCAGTTTCAATGCCGTTTCAGAAGGGAGCTGGCGAATCACCTCACCACTATCGGTGGCGATCACCTTGACCACAACCACGCCCGTGGTGTCATCAATCGAAAAATCCAGCTTGCGCTGAGTAGACTGTACGAATTCGCGTATATCGTTGACGGCCTTTTCAAGCTCTGCGCGCTCAGGTTGTTTACCTGGCTCGGCGTCAACGTCAGCCTTGGGGGGTGCAACGTGCGCAGGCGTCGGGTTGGACTGCCCTGCTGTGGCCGGATAGGCCGCATTCAGCTTGATGCTCATGTCCATGTCATCACCTCAACACTGAAAAAACGAAAGGGCACGTAAACGCGCCCTTCCGTTATCAACCAAGCGCTAGATTACTGAAGCAGCTTCAGTACAGCGGATGGCAGTTGGTTAGCCTGGGACAGGATTGCAGTCGAAGCCTGTTGCAGGGTTTGTTGCTTGGTCAGTTCAGCGGCTTCGGAAGCGAAGTCAGCATCTTGAACACGGCTACGGGCAGCCGTCGAGTTCTCGGTGATGCTTTGCAGGTTAGACACAGTGCTGGTGAAACGGTTTTGTACAGCACCCAGCTGCGAACGCTGAGTGTCGATCTGCTGAATCGCGCCGTCCAGAGCCTGGATGGTTTGTTGAGCCGATTCGGACTTCAGGATGCTCAGATCAGCAACCGAGGTGTCCATTTTCACAGCGGTAGTCGGTGCAGCAGCAGCAGCGGTCAGGCCCAGAGTGGCCAAGCCTTTGCCCGAGCTACCATCAGCAATGGTGATGTCTTTGGTGGAGAACAGCTTCAGGCTGTTGTCCGACTTATCAACGCTGGCAGTCACACCGGTGCTTGCGCTGTTGATGGACGACACGATGTCAGCCATGGTCGAGCCAGCGGTGAACTTGACTTCAGTACCGTTCAGGTTGATAGAGGTGTCCGAAGCCAGCTTGGCTTCAGTGGTACCCGCCGACAGACCCAACTTAGCCAGTGCGCCAGCGCCGCCTTCAGCAACCGGACCTGTACCGTTACCCAACTTGACAGCTTTACCGTCAGTCGAAGTCAGCTCCAGACGGCCTTCGGACGATACAGCGGCGGTCACGCCGAACTTGCTAGCCGTGTTTGCCGTGTTGATTTTGCCCGCGATAGCGGCCAAGTCTTCGCCCGCTGCGAATTTGACGTTGGTGCCATTGATGTTGATCGATGCAGCAGCGTCCAGCTTGCCAGTCACGGCAGGAGTAGCAATCGTCGTTACGCCGCCCGTAGGCGTTGCAGCACCAAATACAGTGTTAGTACCGGTGATATCAATAGCGGAAGCAGAAGTCAGCGTCAGCGTGGTACCTGCTTTAGCAGCAGTTACGCCGGTGATGCCTGCACCTTGAATGGCCAGCAGTGCGGCGTCGATGTCGTCACCGACTTTAACGGTTACATCTTTACCATTGATCTGGAAGGTCTGGTCAGTACCAGTTGGAGCCGTGTAATTAGCACCGGTCTGAACAAAGTTGCTGGTGGTCATAACTGCTGGCTTGGCGCCTGGCAGTTCGATCGCTTTAGCCGTCACAGAGGCCGACAGCTGAGTGGTGTCACCCTTGACGCTGGCTTCGCTGTAAGTACCTTTCAGGCCCGTGGCGCTGATGTCGGTCATGCCGAACGAGATAGTCTGGTTAGCGTCAGAACCGATCTGGAAGCCAACGTTCTGGAACGAACCGTCCAGCAGGTTACGACCACCGAAAGTAGTGGTTTGAGCGATACGGGTCAGCTCACCGGTTTTGGCTGTGAATTCTTGTTGCAGGGATGCACGGTCAGCGTCGCTTTTGTCACCGTTAGCGGACTGCAGAGCCAGTTCACGCAGACGTTGCAGAATGTTGGTCGACTCTTGCATTGCGCCTTCAGCAGTCTGAGCAATCGAGGTGCCGTTGTTGGCGTTCGCGATAGCAACAGTCATGCCTTTAACCTGGGAGGTCAGACGGTTGGCGATCTGCATGCCGGCAGCGTCGTCTTTGGCGCTGTTGATTTTCAGGCCGGAGGACAGACGGTTCATCGAGGTGCTCAAGGCATCGCCGGCTTTGTTCAGGTTCTTCTGAACGCTCAACGAAGTGATGTTGGTGTTTACTGACATGGACATGACGAATTCCTCGTGGGTTGAGTACTGCGGCTTCCGGCCCTGGCAACCGCCGGGTGTGGCCTAGAGAACCTTCGTAATAGTTATCGTCGTGAAAGCAAGTTGCTTGAGGGCTTTTTTGAAATTTTTTACTGGCCGGGTGCCATCCCTTGCATTTCAGGGGTTTACACACCCCGTAGAATGCAAAACGCCCATGGCTTTAGGCCACGGGCGTTTGAGGATTGCGTGAAAAAGCTTACGGGCGATGGATGATCGCCGAACCCCACGACAGGCCCACACCGAAGCCGCTGAGTGCCACGCGCTTCCAGGTGGTGTCCAGTGCGTGTTTTTCGAGCAGCAATGGAATGCTCGACGACACGGTATTGCCGGTCTCGACCATGTCTTTGATGAACTTCTCAGGCTCGCCTTCAAAACGACGCGCCACCGCGTCAACAATTGCCGCACTGCCCTGGTGAATGCAGAACGCGTCGATGTCTTCGGCTTTAAGGTCAGATTCGTCAATCAACTCGTGCAGGTGCGCAGGGACTTTGAGCAGCGCGAAGTTGAACACTTGACGGCCGTTCATGAAGAACACCCCGTCGCTGACTTTCAAGTGCGGCGCACCCGAACCGTCGGTGCCGAACTTGGCTTTGCCCAACTGCCACAGCGCGTCTTCACCCATCCAGGTGGCCGTGGCGGCGTCACCAAACAACATGGTGGTGTTACGGTCTTCAGGGTCGACGATTTTGGAGTACGGATCAGCCGTGATCAGCAGGCCGTTTTTCAGGCCCGTGGCCTCCATGAAGCCTTTCATCGCGTAGAGGCCGTAAACGTAGCCCGAGCACCCCAGCGAAATATCGAACGCAGCCACGTGGGTCGGCAGGCCGAGTTTGTCTTGCACGATGGCCGAGGTATGAGGCAAGCCTTCTTCATCACCGTTTTGGGTGATGACGATCAGCGCGTCGATGGATTCGCGCTTGAGCTGCGGGTTGTTGGCGAACAGCGCGTTGACTGCTTCGACACACAGATCCGAGGTTTCCTGGTCAGCATCTTTGCGCGGCAGGAATGCCGAACCAATCTTGCCCAGAATAAATTCTTCGTCCTTGGAGAACTTCGCGCCTTGGGCGTAGTTGTCTACGCCGTTTGCCGGCACGTAACTGGCGATGCTTTTAATGCCAATCATTGTGGCTTCCCAATACTCAATAGCTGGAGATCACCCGCTCAAGAACGAGGGGCGTTGACAATAAAAGGGCTTCGTCGCGCAAAAAAGCGGCGAAAGTGGATGCCTGAAAATACCCAAAACAGCCTGTAAAAGGCCCGGCATCCGCCCGTATGTTGCACACGATACAGTGAAGATGCGCGTTATGACCCATAGGTCACTCTATTTTGTGTGGTTTATACAAAACGTTTCAAGCCGACTTTCAGATAAGCGAGCACAAAGCTGCGCCACAGCCTTGGGCAGGCGCTGAAAAACAGAGGGGGTCGTTGCGAGCGAAGCCCTGCGCCAGCGCACCCGAAGGTGTCTGGCGCAGGGTTCAGAGCGGGATCAGATTTTGTTGAACAGGCTCAACTGGGAGATTTTCACGAACGCCAGCTGCGAGGCTTCGAGCATGGCCTTTTGGAAGGCCAGGTCAATAGAGGCGCCCGCCATGTCCGTGTTGCCGATGGCCGCCGTGGTGGAGTCGTTGGCCAGGCGCATGCTTTCGTTTTCGTTGGTCTGTACATCCACCGCTTTCAATCGCGCACCGATTGAACCGCGTGCGTTATCCACACCGGCCATGGCGTTTTTAAGGTTGCCCACCGACGCGTTGATAATGTCCGTCTGCTTTTGCTTGGCGGCCGGGTTTTCATCCGTCGGCGTAGCCAATGCCTGGCGCAGCTGACTGATGGTGTCCAGCGCACTCTGGCTCTGGTGGTTATTGCCCTTGACCACAAACTGGTCGCCCGCCTCGCGCGCGCCGGTGAAGTCAAATTTGACCCCCATCGCGGTGATCGAATCGCCGGTCATGGTGCCCTTGGCAATCGACTTGCTGTTGGCCGTCACTGGCTGGGCATAAATTTCGTACTCGGTGTCGCTGGTGAACTTGATCACTGCGCCACTGGCCGGGAAGCTGTCGCCATAAGCCTTGGCGTCATCCACGGTACTGCTGGTGATTTGCGACGTGGACTTATTGCCAGGGCTGCGCGCTGCGCTGAACGAGTCCGGCTTGGCTTCCAGGGTAAAGATGTGCCCCTTGACCGCATCGTCCTGATCCGCTGGTGCGATGTCCTTGAGGTTCAGGTTGATGTCAAACTGCACACCGCGCAGGCTGATGCTGTGCGCCCCTTCCTTGGTGGCATCGAAAGTACCGGTACCGGGCACTTCAGAGGTCACGTCTTTGCCGGTCCGGTCGCGCAGGATGTACTGCGTGCTGCTGGTGAACTCAAGTTCGTACGGCTGACCGTCAGCAAAACTCTTGTTAAACACCGGGCTTGAGGTGATCAAACCTGCCGACACCGAAACCGTGCCATCAGCGGCCAGGGGCGGCTTGGTGGTGAGTTCGGCCTGGGTACGACCGGTGTTGGTCGCGCCTTCGAAGATACTTTTTGCGGTGTCACTGCCCGCAATGGTCAGCGTGTCAGACACTTTGAGGTTCAGTTGCGTGTCATCGCCCTGATAAGTGTAAGTGCCGTCATTGTTACGCGCATATGGCGGGGTGTCGGTCTTGGAACCGGAGAACATGTAGTCGCCGTTGGCGTCTTTGCTGTTGAGCAGGCTGAACACCTGCTCTTCGATGTTGCCCAGCTCGTTGGCAATCGAGGTGCGATCCGCATCACTGACCACGCCACCGCCTGCCTGCAATGCCAGCTCGTAGGCTTTCTGCATGGCGTTGTCGATGCTGGTCAACACTGATTCCTGGTTGGCCAGCGACGATTTGATACCGTTCATGTTGGTGGTGTACTGCGCCAACATGTCTTTTTGCTGCTGCAATTGCAGCAAACGCGCGGCACCCACCGGGTCATCCGCGGCCGATTGAATGCGCACGCCGGAGTCGATCTGGGTTTGGGTCTTGATCACCGAAGCGAAGTTGTTCTGGTATTTGGACGCACTGGTCTCAAAGAACTGGGCAGTAGAAATACGCATCGTCGGCGACTCCCTTAAAGGCTGTTGATCAGCACGCTGAAAGTTTCTTGCGCCGCTTTGATAATTTGCGACGAAGCCGTGTAGTACTGCTGAAACTTGACCAGGTTGGACGCTTCTTCATCCAGGTTGACCTGAGACACCGAGCTGCGGCTGGCAGCCGCATAAGACAGCGCCGCGTTGGTGGCCGTGCCATCAACCGCCGCCTGGCTGGCCTTGCCGCCGACCTTGGACACCAACTGGCTGTACGAGGTGGCCATGCTCACGCCACCGCCGCCGCTGTTTACGCCCACGGTCGGTTTGGTCTGCAAATCCAGCAGCTTGTTGGCGTTGGTGTTGTCCGACTTGCCGTCTTTGTTGAACTTGATGTCGAACGTGTCGCCCTTGCCCGGCGAACCGCTGATGGTGGTATTGAAATCGACGGTTTTCTTCGAGCCGTCCGGGTTGGTCACCGGCAGACCGGCGGCGTCCAGTACCGGCACGTTGATCGTGACCTTGTTGTCCTGCCCCGGCACCACGGTGCCCTTGCCGATTTCGTCGCCCTGCTCATTCAGCACGCGATAACCCTGCACACCGTTGACCGCTTCGTCGAAGGCAATGCGCACCGGCATGGCGCCTTCGATTTCACTTTGCGCCAGGCCCAGGCCCGCGCCGCCATAGATGTTGAGGGCTTGCGTCAGGTCCAGGCCATTGACCACGCCCGTGCCGCTGTTTGAGCCGCCCTTGCTCGCCACCAACGGCCCGGCAAACGCCAATTTGCTGGAGTCGCTCATCTGCACGCCGATGTTGGTCGCGCCGCTGCGGGTGGGGCTGACTTTGAAGCTGTCGCCCTTGTCCAGCGCGCCGCCGTTGAGGCTCATGGTGAAGCCGTCAATCTGGGGCGCAGGCTTCTGATCGAGCTTGAACGAACCCATGTCGGTGCCGTCGGAGCGCCGCACGCTGTAGTCATTGTTGCTGCTGAACGTCACCTGATAGTCGTAGGTGGTCAACGCGCCACTGTCGGTGATCGTGACATCCAGATTGCCCGAGCCAGCACTGTTGCCGGTGGCAGCCAGGCTGCGCTCGCTGATGGCTTTGGCACTGTTGATGTTGTTGAACAGCGAGGCGCCGAACTCGCCGTTGGCATCCAGGCCCTGTCCCAATTGCTTGTTGATGGCGTCTGCCACCACCAGAGCGGTGCGCCCCAGCTCATTGATCGCCGGTGCGAGCACCTCGTCACGGTAGCGAATCAGGCCGCCGATCTTGCCGCCGGACAACGCAGAGGTGACGTCCGAGTTAGAAGACGGGGTGTTGATCTGGATCGTAAATTGGCTTTTATCGGTTTTACCCGGCACCGCCGACAAGGTGTTGCTGGTATTGCCCAGCACCAGTGCCTGACCGGTGCCCAGGGTGATGTCGTACACGTTGTCGTGTTCTTGAACCGTCACACCGACCAGTTCATTGAGCGAGCGAACCGCCTCGTTGCGCGCATCCAGCAGGTCATTGGGGGTGTTACCCGACGTGGTCGCCTGGGCAATTTGCTTGTTCAGCGAGGCAATGGTGGCCGAGTGCTGGTTGACCATCGAGGTCAGGGTTTCAAGCTGGCTATTGACGCCTTCGTTTTGCTGATTGAGCTGGCTGGCAATCGAATTGAAACGGTTGCTCAAGGTTTTGGCGTTGCCCAGCAGCAAATCACGCGCGGACGCATCACCCGGCGCACCCGCCGAGGCTTGCAGCGAAGCGAAGAAGCTGCTCAGGGCCGCCGACACACCCGTGCTTTTATCCGACAGCAATTTGTCGATAGGGCCGATCTGATCGAGATAGGCTTGCGCGTCGCCATTGAGCGAGGTGGTGGTTTGCAACTGGGCGTCGAGGTAAGCGTTGTACACGCGGCGCACGTCCGCCAGCGTGGTGCCGGTGCCAATAAACACACCGCCCGATTGCTGCGAACCCGCCGTGCCCTGCACGATTTGCTGGCGCGAGTAACCCGCCGCGTTCGCGTTGGCAATGTTGTTGCCGACCGTGGCCAATGCCCCTTGGCTGGCGTTCAGCCCCGACATCCCGATGTTGATCAAACTCGCCATGGTTCAAACCTTATAAATGCGTGAGAGAACCTGTCGAGGCATAGCTCTGGTAGGTCTTCATCTGTTTGGCTATTTGCGAAATCTTGCTGGCGTACGCCGGATCGGTTGCGTAACCGGCCTTTTGCAGCTCGCGTACAAATTGTTCTGGTTTATCGGCCGCGTTCAGCACTTCTTTATAACGATTGTTGCTCTGCAACAGCGTCACCAAATCGTGGAAGCTGTCTTGATACGAATCGTAGGAACGGAAGTCCGCCGTCTCCTTGACCATCTGCCCGCCTTTGAACTCACTGGTGATGGCGCGCGCCTGAGCGCCCTGCCAACTGCCCGTGGCCTTGATGCCGAACAGGTTATGACTGCTGGTGCCATCTTGTTGACGCATGACCGACTTGCCCCAACCGGTTTCCAGTGCAGCTTGTGCCACCAGGTACAGCGGATCGACACCAATGCGGTCAGCCGCTTGCTGCGCCATCGGCAACATGGTGGCCACGAAGGCGTCTGGCGACTCGAAGGCTTTTTTCGCCGGTGCCAACGGCGGCTGGGCCACGGCACGGCCGTAGACCTGCATCCGCCCTTGAGCACCCGCCGCACTGAGCATCGGCTGGCGACTGCCTTTAAGCACCGCGTCCATCGAGGCACTGGTGCGCCCCGGCACCGCATCGGTATTGAGCGTGGAGCGCGCCGGGTCGGCCGATGGCACGATGCCAGCCAGCAAGCGGTCGGTGAGCTTGGTCGGCAACGCCAGACGCCGCTGATTGAGCAGCGCCATGTCATTCTGATGCCCGCCCTGCGCGGCGCTCGGTGCCAGCGCCACACGCGAGGCCCACAGCGGTCGCTGACCGTTGGAACGCACGAACGGGCTGTCTGCCGCAGTCACAGCGGCGGTCGGCGTGGCCGCTTTGGCCTCGGCCGTGAGCGCCGTGGCAGGCGGCGTATCGCCCGGCACGGCTGACTTGTTTTTCGACATTTGCCGCATCAATACGTCAGCCAGACCAATGCCACCGCCCTGACGGGACAATGTCACCGACAACTGCTGGTCGTACATTTCCTGATACTGCTTGGCGGCCGGGGTGTTGAGTGGATTGTCCTTACCCAGCACTTCGTTGGCTGAACGCATGGACTTGAGCATTTCGTTGAGGAACAACGACTCAAATTCCTGCGCAACCTTGCGCATATTGCCTTCGCTTTCGCGGTCGCCCACCTTCAAGTTATTCAGACGATTGAGGTCGGTATACGCGCCCGAATCGCTGCCACTGACCACACCACTCTTACGTATATCCATGACGCAGGCCTCAGATCACGATCAGGTCGGCTTGCAAGGCGCCGGCCTGTTTGAGTGCTTCAAGAATCGCCATCAAGTCACCTGGCGCTGCGCCCACCTGATTCACTGCACGCACGATTTCGTCCAGCGTGGTGCCCGGACCAAACTTGAACATCGGCTTGGCTTCTTGCTGAGCGTTAACCCGCGAACGCGGCACCACTGCCGTCTGGCCATTGGACAAAGGCCCCGGCTGGCTGACAATCGGGTCTTCGGTAATGGTCACGGTCAGGCTGCCGTGGGTCACGGCAGCAGGCGACACTTTGACGTTTTGCCCAATCACGATGGTGCCGGTGCGCGAATTGATGATGACCTTGGCCACCGCCTGCCCCGGATCGACTTCGAGGTTTTCCAGAATCGACAGGTAATCGACCCGCTGGCTTGGGTCCAGTGGCGCGGTGACACGCACCGAACCGCCGTCAATGGCTTGCGCCACGCCAGGGCCGAGCAGGTCGTTGATTTTGTCGACCACGCGCTTGGCGGTGGTGAAGTCCGAACGGTTGAGGTTCAGCGTGAGGCTGTTGCCCTGATTGAAGCCACTCGGCACCGCACGTTCAACCGAGGCACCACCGGGAATGCGACCGGCCGACGGCACGTTAACGGTGATCTTGGAGCCGTCGCGGCCTTCGGCATCAAAACCACCGACCACCAGGTTGCCCTGCGCAATGGCGTAGACGTTGCCATCAATGCCTTTCAACGGGGTCAGCAACAGCGTGCCGCCGCGCAGGCTTTTGGAGTTACCAATCGAGGACACGGTGATGTCCACCACCTGCCCCGGCTTGGCAAACGCTGGCAAATCGGCGCTGATCGACACCGCTGCCACGTTTTTCAACTGCACGTTGCCCGAGCCTGGCGGCACTTTGATGCCGAACTGCGAGAGCATGTTGTTGAACGTTTGCAGGGTGAACGGGGTTTGCGTGGTTTGGTCGCCCGTGCCGTTAAGCCCGACCACCAAGCCATAACCAATCAATTGGTTGGTCCGTACGCCCGAAATGCTGGCAATGTCTTTCAACCGCTCGGCGTGGGCGCCAAGGGTTGTGGACAGTAGCAGTACGGCTGCCAGCAGATGCTTGAGGTTGAACATGGTGGGGGCCATCACTTAAAGAGGTGCACTTAAAAAGGGTTCGCTTAGAACGGGAACAGCGGACTCAGGAAGAAACGGTCAAACCAGCCCGGTTGGCTCGCATCGGCAAACGAACCGGTGCCCGAGTAGGTGATGCGCGCATCTGCCACACGGGTCGAGGACACGGTGTTGTCGGTCGAAATATCGTCCGAGCGCACCAAACCGGCGATACGCACCAGTTCATCACCGGTGTTCAAGGTCATCCACTTCTCGCCGCGCACCGCGATGATGCCGTTGGGCAACACATCGGCCACCGTCACGGTCACCGAGCCGGTCAAACTGTTGCCCTGCCCGGCTTTACTGTCGCCTTTGCTGGCGCGGCTGCCGCTGTAACCGGCATTCAAGCTCAAATCACCACTGCCCAGCGGGTTGTTGGTGGTCAGGCCGCTGCCGAACAACGACGTCAGGCCGATGCTGGTGTTGCTGTTCTTGCCGATCTGCGAGTTGGCGTTTTTGCTCGCCTGCGTCCTCTCATTCAGGGTGATGGTGATGATGTCACCCACCCGGAACGCCTTGCGGTCGCTGTACAGGTTCTGCTCAAAGCCTGCCTGATAGATCGAACCGTTATTGGCCGCCGCCGGCAACGGCGTGCGCGGCAACACCGGCGCGTAATACGGATCGTTGGCCCGTGGCGGCGGGCTGACACAACCCGCCAATACGGTGATACCGCCCAGTACCAGAACAGAAAACAAGCGTTTCATGACCTCTCCCGCAGTTGCAGACGACCCTGGGGCCGCCTTGTCGACGTGATTACAGATTTTGCGTGACGAAGGACAGCATTTGGTCAGCGGTGGAGATGACTTTGGAGTTCATCTCGTAGGCACGCTGCGTAGTGATCATGTTGACCATTTCTTCCACGGTGCTGACGTTCGAGTTTTCGAGCATGCTTTGCATGGTCAGGCCAAAGCCATTGAGGCCCGGCGTGCCGATTTGCGGCGCACCGCTGGACGCGGTTTCAAGGAACAGGTTACCGCCCTGCGCCTGCAAACCCGCCGGGTTGATGAAGTCCGCTGTCTGCAAGTTGCCGATGACCTGGGCCGCCGGGTTACCGGCGATGGTCACCGACACAGTGCCGTCCTGACCCACGGTGAAGGTCTGCGCATCCGCAGGCACCACAATTGCAGGTTCCAGGGCAAAGCCATTGGCGGTCACGATCTGGCCGTTGGAGTCCAGGTGGAAAGTACCGTCACGGGTGTAGGACGTGGTGCCGTCCGGCTGCATGATCTGGAAGAACCCACGGCCATTGATGGCCAGGTCCAACGGCTGCTCGGTGGTTTGCAGGCTACCGGCCGCGAAGTTCTTTTGCGTGCCGACGATGCGCACACCCGTACCCACTTGCAGGCCCGATGGCAGCTCGCTGTCCTGAGTCGACTGGGCGCCAGGCTGGCGTTTGATCTGGTAGAGCAAGTCCTGGAACTCGGCGCGATCACGTTTGAAACCGGTGGTCGACACGTTGGCCAAGTTGTTGGAAATGGTGGTCAAGTTGGTGTCTTGTGCAGCCAAACCTGTTTTTGCAACCCAGAGTGCCGGAAGCATGCAGTTCTCCTCGCGCGCCGGTTTTTCGGCGCCGCGTTAAATAATTAGCTGATGGACAGGACGCGCGTCATGGCCTGATCGTCTTCTTTAGCGGTGTTCATCATCTTGATGTGCAACTCGAACTGCTTGGCCAGGGCCAACACCGAGGTCATCTCGTCCACCGCGTTCACGTTGCTGGCTTCCAGAAAGCCCGAGACCACACGCACGTTGGCGTCGGCCACAGCCGGTTGGCCGTCTTTGGTGTGAATCAGACCGTCGAGGCCCTTGGTCATGTTCTTGAGGTCTGGCTGCACCATCTTGATCCGGTCAACTTCGGCCATCACCCGCGGGCCTTCGCCCATGGCGCGGATACTGATGGTGCCGTCTTCACCGACTTCGATCTGCTGCTGCGGCGGCACGGCAATCGGCCCGCCATTGCCCATGATCGGCATGCCATTACCGGCCCGCAGAATGCCCAGGGCATCCACATTCATGCTCGCGGTGCGCACGTAGGCTTCACTGCCGTCAGGCGCCTGCACCGCCAACCAACCATCGCCCTGCACGGCGACGTCCAGGTCACGACCGGTTTCGACCAACGCGCCGGCGGTGAAATCCGTGGCCGGGCGTTCCGACAGTGCAAAGGCACGCGCCGGAAAGCTGTCACCGAACACCGGCATTGAACGCGCCTGCTCCAGGTCACGCTGAAAACCATTGGTTGAGATGTTCGCCAGATTGTTGGCATGCGCCTTCTGCGCCAGTGCGTTCTGGCTGGCGCCGGTCATTGCCACATAAAGGTACTTGTCCACAGTCTTTCCTCTGCCTGACGGACGTTTGCCGCCCACCGCTGTACTGAACTCCTCTAAGCAATTTGCGCACCAACTTTTTTTTGACGGCGAAAAACCCCGGCTTTGCGGGGTTTTGAGGCCCATCAAAGGAAAAGTCGGAAGGCGCGAAAGACGTAAAAACGGCGCGAACAGGCCGAAGGCGGCAAGGCGTGGCCTGTCAGGCGACTGGCCCGCCAGGCCCGCAGGCTGTTACGGATTAATGTGTGGGCTTGAGAATGTCGTACTCGCGCAGCTTGTTGGCGATGGTGGTGTGAGACACACCGAGCCGTTTGCCCAGCAATCGGCTGCTCGGGTACTCGGCGTACAGTTGTTGGAGCACGGTTTTCTCGAAGCGGCCGACAATTTGGTCCAGCCCGCCGTCCATTGAAAACTCGCCCAAGGGCTGGCGCACACCATAATCGGGCAAGCGAATATGCTCAGCCTTGACCACCCCGCCCTCGCACAGTGACACCGCCTGAAACAGCACGTTTTCTAACTGGCGCACGTTGCCCGGCCAATGGTAGTGACTCAAACGGTCCATCGCCGCAGGCGCCAGACGCGGCAGCGGGCAACCGATCTGGCGGCTGGCCTGATCCAGAAAGTGCTCGACCAATGGCGCCAATCCGTCCAGGCATTCACGCAGCGGCGGAATGTGCAGCGACAACACGTTCAAGCGATGGTAAAGATCCTGACGGAACTCACCCTTGGCACACAGCTCGGACAAATCCACCTGCGTGGCACACATCACACGCACATCGAGGTACACCTCTTCATCGCTGCCCACGCGACGAAAGCAGCCGTCCTGCAAAAAGCGTAGAAGTTTGACCTGCAAACGCGGACTCATCTCGCCCACGCCGTCGAGAAACAACGTGCCGCCAGCCGTCAGCTCCAACAACCCGAGCTTGCCCTCGGCCCGCGCCCCTTCAAACGCCCCCGGCCCGTAACCAAAGAGTTCGGTTTCGGCCATCGACTCCGGCAAGCCTGCGCAATTGAGCGCCATTAAAGGAGACTGCCCGCGCGGGCTAGCGAGGTGGCAGGCGCGCGCCAGCAATTCTTTGCCGGTGCCGGTTTCGCCCTCTATTAATAGAGGGGCATCCAGCGGCGCCATACGCCGCGCTTCGCGCACCACGGCGGCCATCACTTTGGAGCTTTGGAAGATGCTGTCAAAACCGCGCAGCTCTTGCTTGCGCACATTGTAGATTTGCTCGCCTACACGGTCGGCACGGTGCAACGTCAGTACCGCCCCCGCCATGGCCTCACTGTCATCGCTGTCCAGTTGCAGCGGCGCGATGTCTGCCAGAAACACGTGCCCTTTGATTTTGACCCGCATGCCGTTGATGCGCGATTTGTTGGCGCGCACCAACTCCGGCAAGTCAAAGTCTTCGGCGTAACGCGCGAGCGCGATGCCGGGCACTTCATCCACACGCACACCGAGCAATTGCGCCGCAGCTCGATTGGCCGCGACGATGGAGCCACCCATGTCGATGGACAGAACCGGAAATTCCAGCGCACCCAGCAAGGCGTTGAGTTCCATGTGCCGACGTTCGCTAGGCATTAAACCTACACGCTTTACACCGAACACCCCGGCGATGGTTTCAAACTTGGGACGCAGGGCCTGGAACTGCAAATTGATCAGGTTGGGGCAATACAGATAGATCGCGTTGCCCTGATCGCCGCCCACCTCGCCACGCTTGACGTTGATGCCATAGGCGACCAGCAGATTGAGAATGTCGCGCAGAATGCCAATCCGGTTTTGACAATGGACCTTGATACGCATGGGGAAAGGCTCAAAAAAGAATTAAACACCACACACCTCCCGCAGGAGCTGCCACAGGCTGCGATCCGCTGACTGTTAAACGCTCGCAACCCGTGCCAGCGCTTGCAAAGAGCGAATATTTGGCGGGCCGCGCATTTCAACGTCACGTTTTTGTGACAGTTTGACCTTCGTCGACCGCAATACTCTCAGCATGGCCCGCAAGTCGTAACGAATAGTTTACGAATATGACGCATCATCCCAGCATTAGTGGCTTTAGGCTAGCTGCACGACGCAATCGCTTGAGGTATCACTTAGTCATCGCCACACACCGAATAATAAAAACGATTTCCTTGCGGAGAGTCCCATGAAGCAAACGAAATACGTCGCCCGCGAGCCTGATGCTGATGGCTTTATCGACTACACACCGGCCGAGCACGCGGTGTGGAACACGCTGATTACCCGCCAACTGAAGCTGCTGCAAGGGCGTGCCTGCCCTGAATACATGGAAGGTATCGACAAGCTGGGCCTGCCCCATGACCGCATTCCGCAGCTGGGCGAGATCAACAAAGTGCTGGCTGAAACCACCGGCTGGCAAGTGGCCCGCGTACCGGCACTGATCCCGTTTCAAACCTTCTTCGAGTTGCTGGCCAATAAGCAGTTCCCGGTAGCGACCTTTATTCGCACGCCCGAAGAACTCGATTACCTGCAAGAGCCGGATATTTTCCATGAAATTTTCGGCCACTGCCCACTGCTGACCAACCCGTGGTTCGCTGAATTTACCCACACCTACGGCAAGCTCGGCCTGCAAGCCACCAAGGAACAGCGCGTGTATCTGGCCCGCCTGTACTGGATGACAATCGAGTTCGGGCTGGTCGACACCCCAGAAGGCCAGCGCATCTACGGCGGCGGTATTCTTTCATCGCCCAAAGAAACGGTTTACAGCCTGTCCTCAGAACCGGAACATCACGCCTTCGATCCACTGGAAGCCATGCGCACCCCGTACCGCATCGATATTTTGCAGCCGCTGTATTTTGTCCTGCCGGACTTGAAGCGGCTGTTCGATTTGGCCCACGAAGACATCATGGGCATGGTCGAAACAGGCATGAAGATGGGCCTGCATGCGCCCAAGTTCCCGCCTAAACCCAAAGCGGCGTAACACGTCTTTTTTGAAACCTTCTTTCTTTTGTACCCATAAGAAAAACTGACTTCAGGAACACACCATGAACGCACTGAACCAAGCCCACTGCGAAGCCTGCCGCGCCGATGCCCCACAGGTCAGCGACGAAGAACTGCCGGTGCTGATCAAACAGATCCCGGACTGGAACATCGAAGTGCGCGACGGCGTGATGCAGCTGGAAAAGGTCTTTTTGTTCAAAAACTTCAAATTTGCACTGGCGTTCACCAACGCCGTCGGCGAGATCGCTGAAGCCGAAGGCCATCACCCGGGCTTGCTCACCGAGTGGGGCAAAGTGACCGTGACCTGGTGGAGCCACTCCATCAAGGGCCTGCATCGCAATGACTTCATCATGGCCGCGCGCACTGATGACGTAGCCAAAACCGCCGAAGGTCGCAAGTGAAGCACTTCGCGGCCATTGGCCGGGTGCCGGGCGACCCGATTCTGGGCCTGATGGACGCCTACAATCAGGACACCAACCCGAACAAATTCGACCTGGGCGTGGGCGTATATAAGGACGCCAAGGGCCTGACGCCGATCCTGCAATCGGTCAAACAGGCCGAACAGCGCCTGGTTGAGCAGCAGCAGACCAAAACCTACATCGGCGGTCATGGCGACAGCCGTTTTGGGCAACTGATCAGCGAACTGGTGCTGGGTGAGGCGTCACCCTTGCTGGCCGACAAACGTGCGGGCGCCACACAGACGCCCGGCGGCACAGGTGCCTTGCGCTTAAGTGCCGACTTTATTGCACAGTGCCTGCCGGGGCGCGGCATTTGGCTGAGCGATCCTACCTGGCCGATCCACGAAACCATTTTCGCGGCAGCCGGTTTGAAGATCAGCCACTACCCGTACGTGGGCAGCGACAACACGCTCAACGTCGCCGCGATGCTGGCGGCCCTGGAACAAGCCCCCAAAGGCGATGTGGTGCTGCTGCATGCCTGCTGTCATAACCCGACCGGGTTTGACTTGTCACAGGAGGACTGGCACCAGGTGCTGGATGTGGTCAAGCGCCGCGAGCTGTTGCCGCTGATCGACTTTGCCTACCAGGGATTTGGTGACGGCCTGGAGCAGGATGCGTGGTCTACGCGCCTGTTTGCCAGCGAACTGCCCGAACTGCTGATCACCAGTTCCTGTTCAAAGAACTTCGGCCTGTACCGCGAACGTGTCGGGGCGTTGATCGTGTGCGCGAGCGACGCCGAAAAACTGACGGACATCCGCAGCCAACTGGCCTATCTGGCCCGTAACCTGTGGTCCAATCCGCCGGACCACGGCGCGGCTGTGGTGGCAACCATCCTGGGCGATGAGCAGCTCAAGACGTTGTGGGCCGGCGAAGTGGAAGCCATGCGCAGCCGTATCGCGCAACTGCGCAGCGGTTTGGTCGAAGCGCTGACGCCGTTTGGTCTGGCCGAACACTTTGCCCACATCAACCAACAGCGCGGGATGTTCTCCTACACCGGCCTCAACGCCGAACAAGTGCAATTGCTGCGCGAGAAACATAGCGTGTACATGGTCGGCTCAGGCCGCGCCAACATGGCAGGCGTCGACGGCACCCGCCTGAGCCTACTGGCCAAGGCGATTGCGCAGGTGTGTACGCACTAACGGTTGCAACGCCAGGCGCGGGCTTGCTCGCGCCTGCTTGCACGACAACAGCAAGATGAAAAGTTCGCCACAAAGCCCCGCCAGACGTAAAAAAAGACAAATTGTCACACCCGCTCATGTATCCTGCCCAAGCTTTTTAAAAGCGCCGATGTACCCAGCGATTTAAAAACACACCTTGCGAGGAGCGCGACGATGCACGAAATCCCAAACCTCCCCTTCCCAAGCCTGCATGAAACTCAGCAGCCGACCCCGCAACACACCAGTGGCGAAAACCCCGCACTGGACGAGGCCCCTGAAAGCCTCAAGGCCGACAGCGAAGACTGACGGTTCGCACTCAGGCGGTGCGAAAAGCTTTCAGCTTTTCATACCGCCTGACACAATCGCCGCACCGTTCTCAACCCCGGATTCCCGCGTGACTGATTCTTTCAGCGACACCCAAGCCAGCGTACTGATCGGCACAGCCGAAAAAATGATCGAGCTGTGGGAGCGCCTGACCCCCGAAAAACAAGCCACCCTGCTCCAGCGTTTCGGCACCCAGGAAAACGCCCTGGCCGCCCTGATTGCAACCCGCCTGGTTGCACCGCTTTAACCCGCAGGACCTGCGCCCATGCCTGAAACACAACGCCCACTGGCGATCACGCTGCAAGTGATGTCCATCGTGCTGTTTACCTTCATTGGCTATCTGAACATCGGCATTCCGCTGGCGGTATTACCCGGCTACGTTCACAACCACCTGGGTTACGGCACCGTCATCGCCGGGCTGGTGATCAGCGTGCAATACCTGGCCACGCTGCTGAGTCGCCCGTACGCCAGCCGCATCATCGACAACCTGGGCAGCAAGCGCGCGGTCATGTACGGCCTGGCCGGCTGCGGTCTGAGCGGCGTATTTATGCTGCTCTCCAGTTGGCTGTCGGCGATGCCCGCCCTGAGCCTTGCCAGCCTGCTGCTCGGGCGACTGGTGCTGGGCAGCGCCGAAAGCCTGGTCGGCTCAGGCTCGATTGGCTGGGGCATCGGCCGCGTAGGCGCGCACAACACCGCCAAAGTGATCTCGTGGAACGGCATCGCCAGTTACGGGGCAATCGCCATTGGCGCTCCGCTGGGCGTGCTGATGGTCAACCACTGGGGCATGTGGAGCATGGGTGCCAGCATCATTGCGCTGGCAGTGCTGGGCTTATTGTTGGCGTGGCCCAAGCTGGCGGCGCCGATCGTCAGTGGCGTGCGCCTGCCGTTTTTGCATGTTCTGGGCCGCGTGCTGCCCCACGGCACCGGGCTGGCGCTGGGTTCTATCGGGTTTGGCACCATCGCCACGTTCATCACCCTGTACTACGCAACCCAGCAGTGGGAAAACGCCGTGCTGTGCCTCAGCTTGTTCGGCGCCAGTTTTATCGGTGCGCGGCTGCTGTTCGGCAACCTGATCAATCGCATCGGCGGCTTCCGCGTAGCCATTGCCTGCTTGAGCGTCGAAACCGTGGGGCTGCTGTTGTTATGGCTGGCCCCCAACCCGCAACTGGCGCTGGTCGGTGCGGCGCTGAGCGGATTTGGCTTCTCGCTGGTCTTCCCGGCGCTGGGGGTTGAAGCGGTGAATCTGGTGCCTGCCTCAAGCCGCGGGGCCGCCGTGGGGGCGTATTCGCTGTTTATCGATTTATCGCTGGGTATCACCGGGCCACTGGTGGGCGCCGTGGCGGCAGGCTTTGGTTTTGCCTCGATCTTCTTGTTCGCCGCACTGGCCGCGTTTAGCGGGCTGATGCTGAGCGTGTACCTCTACCGCCAGGCCCGCGCAACCTAGGGTCCCTGCGTCAACCCCGGCAACGGGATCAAAAATCCACTTTGCCGCGCCCAGCCTTGATAGTGCCGCGCTTGGTTTTGGATTCGAGACGACGTTTTTTTGAACCCAGCGTCGGCTTGGTGGGACGGCGCTTTTTCTCGACCTTGGTCGCGCTCACAATCAACTCCAGCAAACGCTCCAGCGCATCGGCGCGGTTCTGCTCCTGGGTGCGGTATTGCTGCGCCTTGATGATCAATACGCCATCACTGGTAATGCGACTGTCACGCAGCGCCAGCAGTCGCTCTTTGTAAAACGGCGGCAAGGATGAGTGGGGGATGTCAAAGCGCAAGTGCATGGCACTTGAGACTTTGTTGACGTTCTGCCCGCCCGCGCCCTGGGCGCGAATCGCCGTGAGTTCGATCTCGGCGTCGGGGATGTGCACGTTGTTGGAAATCACCAGCATTACAAAAGGGTCCGTTTTCAGGGCGTGCAGGATACCCCACAAACAACAAACCCGGCGCCATGGCCGGGTTGGTTGTCAGTCAGGGTAACGCTTACTTGCCGGCCGAGCCGTAAGCGGCGGTCGAAGCGTGCGCTTCGCGCCTGCCCTTGATCAAGAAGCACACCCACATGAAGGCCACCCACACGGGGATCGCGTACACCGACACGCGAATGCCCGGGATCATCAGCATGATGACCAGGATGAACGCCACAAACGCCAGACAGATGTAGTTGCCGTACGGATACCACAACGCTTTGAACAGCGGAATTTGTGCGGTTTTGTCCATGTGCTGACGGAACTTGAAGTGCGAGAAGCTGATCATCGCCCAGTTGATCACCAGGGTGGCCACCACCAGCGACATCAACAACTCCAGCGCGTCGTGCGGCATCAAATAGTTGAGCAGCACAGCAATCACCGTCACCGCGGCCGAGGCCAGGATCGAGTTTACCGGCACGCCGCGCTTGTCGATTTTGGCCAGCACTTTGGGTGCATCGCCCTGCTGCGCCATGCCCAGCAACATGCGGCTGTTGCAGTAGGTGCCGCTGTTGTACACCGACAATGCCGCGGTCAAGACCACGAAGTTGAGGATGTGCGCAGCAGTGTTGCTGCCCAGCATTGAGAACACCTGCACAAACGGGCTGCTGCTGTAGCTGTCGCCACCGGCGTTGAGCGTTTCGAGCAACGCATCCCACGGCGTCAGGGACAACAGCACCACCAGAGCGCCGATGTAGAAAATCAGGATGCGGTAGATCACCTGATTGATCGCTTTAGGGATCACCGTGCGCGGCTTGTCGGCTTCTGCTGCGGTGAAACCGAGCATCTCCAGACCACCAAACGAGAACATGATGAAGGCCATTGCCATCACCAGGCCGGTGATGCCATGCGGGAAGAAGCCCCCGTGCTCCCACAGGTTACTGACCGATGCTTGCGGGCCGCCACTGCCGCTGACCAGCAAGTAGCTGCCCAGGGCGATCATGCCCACGATGGCCACCACTTTGATGATCGCGAACCAGAACTCGGCCTCGCCAAACACTTTGACGTTGGTCAGGTTGATTACGTTGATCAGCACGAAGAACGCCGCCGCCGACGCCCAGGTCGGGATCTCGGGCCACCAGTAGTGCACGTATTTCCCGACGGCCGTCAGTTCCGACATGCCGACCAGGATGTACAGCACCCAACAGTTCCAGCCCGACATGAAGCCGGCAAAGCCGCCCCAGTATTTGTGCGCGAAGTGGCTGAAGGAGCCGGCTACCGGCTCTTCAACGATCATTTCGCCGAGCTGGCGCATGATCATAAAGGCAATGAAGCCGCAGATTGCATAGCCCAGAATCATCGACGGGCCGGCAGATTTCAGTACCCCGGCCGAGCCGAGGAACAAGCCAGTACCGATCGCGCCACCCAGGGCAATCAGCTGGATATGGCGATTTTTCAGGCCGCGTTTAAGCTCGCCCGAATGCGAGGTTTGTCCACTCATTAAAAAGGGTTCCACACAAGGTTTGATGGCATTCAGTGCGTTTTCGCTTGAGCACCGGCAGTGATCGAAGGGTCTACAACACAAATCAAACCCCAGCGCAGACGCCAGGAATCCATGGTTGTTTCACGAGTCATGCGTCACCTGTTTGTTTTTATCTGTGACGGAATCGAACCCGCAAGGCTTATGGCATTGCGGAGTTAACAAGGCGGGTTAGCCTTGAGGTTTTGGCCAATCAGCACATCGCCGAGCGGCGCAAAAAGCGCGGTTACGCCATTGAGTCACAGTTAAAACGCCGCGCATTGTACACCCGCTCGTAGGCAAGATCCCATCACACAGCCGATAGCAAGACGAAACAAGCCGCAGCTCGGCCCTTAAACGTCACAAATCTGTAAAACGCGGAAAAATTTCTATACACAACCGTGGTTTCCTGGCTCCAAGGGGTAAAAGAGGCAGTATTCGTCACGATTTATTGACTGAGCGTAAAGAAATATTTCCACCCTAAACGCTACATGGACGCGGGCGACCGATTGTCGCAGCCCTAATCCTTTGATTTTGAATGAATATCTGTAGCCCCTGGCAAGGTGCGCAGGCTGCTGCTGACGACGCCACCAGGTTTTACACCCATAAAAAAACGCCAACCCGAGGGTTGGCGTTTTGTTTACCGCGCTACACGCTTACTGCGGCTTGCGACGACCGAAGCCTGGACGCTGACCGGAACCGGCCGGTGCGCCGCGGCGCTTGCCGGACGGTGCATCGTCAACCAGCTTGGGGCCTTGACGCGTCGGCTTGCCCGGGCGCTTGTTCATTTCGCTTGGACGCTCGGCAACCGGTGCACCACGACCTGCTGGCACACGGTCAGTACGCGCCGCTGGCTTGCGTGCCGGGCGCGCGGCTTCATCACGCGCCGGACGTGCTGGACGCTCACCTTCGATGTGTGGCTGGCGTGCTGGACGCGGTGCCAATGGCGCACCCTCGGCCGGACGCACAGTGCGTGCAACACGGTCGGCACGGGCCACAGGGCGCGAGGACTTACGCTGCAAACGCTCAAGCTTGTCTTTGTTCTTGGCATTCATCTCTGGCATGGCAACCGGCGTGAGGCCGACTTCAGCGCTGAGAATGTCCACCTCGTACTGACCCATTTCACGCCAGCGACCCATCGGCAGGTCAGAGTTGAGGAACACCGGGCCGAAACGCACGCGCTTCAGACGGCTGACCACCAGACCCTGAGATTCCCACAAGCGACGTACTTCACGGTTACGGCCTTCCATCACGACACAGTGGTACCAATGGTTAAAGCCTTCGCCGCCCGGCGCCTGTTTGATGTCGGTGAAACGCGCAGGGCCGTCTTCCAGCACCACGCCCGCCTTGAGGCGCTCGATCATCTCGTCATCCACTTCGCCACGTACACGTACCGCGTATTCACGGTCCATTTCGTAGGAGGGGTGCATCAGACGGTTCGCCAGCTCACCGTCAGTGGTGAACATCAGCAAGCCGGTGGTGTTGATGTCGAGACGACCGATGTTGATCCAGCGACCTTCTTTAGGGCGCGGCAACTTGTCGAATACGGTTGGACGGCCTTCCGGGTCGTCACGGGTGCAGATTTCGCCGTCAGGCTTGTTGTACATGATCACGCGGCGCACCGATTCGGCGGCCTCTTCGCGCTTGATCACCTTGCCATCAATGGAGATGGCGTCGTGCAGGTCAACGCGCAGACCCAGGGTTGCATCCTTGCCATTGACCTTGATGCGGCCCTGGCTGATCCAACTTTCTACGTCGCGACGCGAGCCAACGCCGATGCGGGCGAGTACTTTTTGCAGTTTCTCGCCTGCTGGGCCAATTTCCTGGCTGTCTTTAGGGTCTAGATCTTTCATCTGGGCACCTCCCGGTGTGTCAATTCAGGCGAGCGCCTGAGCTGTTAAAAATGGGCCTTGTGACGCAGTTGCGCCGCAAAGGGTCGCGAATCATACGCTGATGTTGCGCATTTCGCATCAAAGGCTAGTCGTGTTCTGCCAGGCTTACTTGTTTTTCCGCCGACCGGTGGCGCCAAGTGCCAGCAAACGCAAGTCGGCTTGCGCCAGCACCGCACGCTTTTCATCCTTGTCGAGTTTCTTCCAGACCTTGATTTCGCGCTTGGAACGTCCGCAGCCGAGGCAAACGTCATCGGCAAATTTACACACGCCAATACAGGGATCTTTGAGGGCACTCATGTGAGACCTCCAGAAAAATACGCAAATACCGTAGGCGCTGGCGCAGGCTGCGCCAGCGCCTATGGGCAACGTCAGTCTTCGCGCTCAAGTCGCTCTTGCTCGATGGCGTCAGCCAGGGCTTGCGCCTCCAACGCTTCATCGCTCATGGCAGGCGCCAGCTCAAGCGCCGCCACGGCTGCCAGCAGTTGGCTGCGTGCCTGTTCGGCATCGGTAGCCGGCACCTCAGGTGCGGGCGCCTCTTTAACCAAGTCTTCACGCAGCAAGTCATCGAAGTCGGTTTTAAGACCTTCTTCCATCGAGTCCAGTTCCGTGAGCAAGCTACGGAAGCTGGTTTCGTCTTTCGGCTCCTCAGGCTCTGCGCTTTCATCCGCCAGCGCCTGAATGTGATCAGGCACCGGGGCATCGTCAAAGTCGAGAATCGGATCGGGTTCAAGCTCGCGCAGTTCAGCGAGCGGCGGCAGGTCGTCGAGGTTTTTCAGGTTGAAGTGATCGAGAAAACCCTTGGTGGTGGCAAACATCGCTGGCCGCCCTGGCACTTCGCGGTAGCCGACGATGCGAATCCACTCGCGCTCCAGCAAGGTTTTAACAATATGGCTGTTGACCGCCACACCGCGCACATCTTCAATTTCGCCCCGGGTAATGGGCTGTCGATAAGCAATCAGCGCCATGGTTTCGAGCATTGCCCGCGAGTAACGCTGCGGGCGCTCTTCCCACAAACGCCCCACCCACGGCGAAAACGTGTCGCGAATTTGCAGGCGATAGCCAGAGGCGACTTCTTTGAGTTCAAACGAACGGCCCTGGCAGGATTTGCGCAGCAACTCCAGGGCCTTCTTGAACACCGGAGGCTGCGGGCGTTCGCCCTCTTCAAACAGTTCAAACAACCGTTCAAGGCTTTGCGGCTTTCCCGAGGCCAACAGAAAGGCCTCAAGCAACGTGGCCAGCTCACGGGGATCAGTCAAATTCATGGTTTCAGCTCTTTATTCGGCTCGCGCCCGCACATGGATCGCCGCGTAGGGCTCGTTCTGTACCAACTCGATCAAGGACTCCTTGACCAGTTCGAGGATGGCCATAAAGGTTACCACCACCCCCAAACGCCCCTCTTCTGCGGTAAACAGCTCACTAAAGGGTACAAAACCGCCGCCTTTGAGGCGTTCCAGCACATCACTCATGCGCTCACGGGTGGACAGCGCTTCGCGGCTGACCTGGTGACTTTCGAACATGTCGGATCGACGCAGCACTTCGGCCATCGACATCAGCAACTCTTCCAACGCCACATCCGGCACCAATTTGCGCGCACGGGCCTGGGGAGCGTCCAGCTTGGGCACGAACACGTCACGTCCGACCCGTTCGAGGCCGTCGATGCCTTCAGCCGCCGCCTTGAACCGCTCGTACTGCTGCAAGCGGCGAATCAGTTCAGCGCGCGGATCGCCTTCGTCTTCTTCGATTTCGACAGAGCGCGGCAGCAACATGCGCGACTTGATCTCGGCCAGCATGGCCGCCATCACCAGATACTCGGCCGCCAATTCAAGGCGCACCGTTTTCATCAGCTCGACATAACCCATGTATTGGCGGGTAATTTCAGCCACCGGGATGTCAAGAATGTCGATATTTTGTTTGCGAATCAGGTACAGCAGCAAGTCGAGCGGGCCTTCGAACGCATCGAGAAACACCTCCAGCGCATCCGGCGGGATGTACAGGTCTTGCGGCATTTCGATGACGGCCTGGCCATACACCATCGCAAATGGCAGTTCTTGCTGGGCACCGGCTTGCGGGTCTACAGCGTCAATCACTTCTACGTCAGACATCAGGCCTCGACCATAAAAGGCGTCGGATCACCACAGCCCACACGTACGACTTCAGGCTCATCACCCGTCAGGTTGATCACGGTGCTGGCCTTGCGCCCACCATCACCGCCATCAATGATCAGATCGACCTGTTTTTCCAGCGCATCGCGAATCGCGTACGGGTCTTCAAGCGGTTCGCTTTCGCCCGGCAGGATCAGGGTCACGCTCATCAGCGGCTCACCGAGTTCGGCCAACAATGCGAGCGCCAGAGGATGTTGAGGCACACGCATGCCGATGGTGCGGCGCTTGGGGTGCAGCAGCAGGCGCGGTACTTCGCGGGTGGCATTGAGAATAAAGGTGTACGGCCCCGGCGTATGCGCTTTGAGCAAGCGAAAGGTGCCGGTGTCGACCTTGGCGAACAGCCCTAACTGCGACAGGTCGCTGCACATCAGGGTGAAGTTGTGCTTGTCGTCCAGATTGCGCAAGCGCTTGATCTTGTCGATCGCGCCCTTATCGCCCATCTGGCAACCGACGGCGTAAGACGAGTCGGTGGGGTAGATCACCACCCCGCCTTTTTTGATGATCTCAACCGCCTGCTTGATCAGACGCGGTTGCGGGTTTTGCGGATGAATCTGGAAAAATTGACTCACGTTATTTACCTGTTCAGACGTTGGCGATGGGCGGATCTAATTTGAACCGACGCCACAATGGCGGCAGATCGTCCGGGATCGCGCGGTACTCGCCAATCTCGGACCAGCCGCCAGGGCCATGAAAGTCACTGCCGGCAGTCACCAGCAAACCAAACTCACGCGCCAGAATCGCCAGGCCGCCTACTTGTTCTGCAGGCTGATAGCCATTGACTACCTCAATCGCGTGCCCCCCCGCTTGAATATAGTCGCCAATCAGGCGTCGGCGCTTGCTGCGGGTGAAATCGTAATGCGATGGATGCGCCAGGCTGACCCAGGCACCTGCTGCACGCAACGTGGCGACGGTGTCTTCCAGGGCGGGCCAATGCTGTTTGACATCGCCCAACTTGCCCGCGCCCAGCCACTTGCGGAACGCTTCGGCGCGATCCTTGACGTAACCGGCACCGACTAAAAAATCCGCAAAATGCGGACGCGCTGGCGCATTGCCACTGTCACCCAGCGCTTGCTGAATTGCCCGCGCACCTTCAAGCGCGCCCGGCATGCCCTTGAGCGCCAGCCTGCGGCTGATTTCTTCGGCACGCAGCCAGCGGCCATCGTGCAGTGCGGCGATGGCAGCGACCAGTGCAGGGGCCTGGGTGTCGAAACCGTAACCGAGCACATGAATGGTCGCGCCACCCCAAGTGCAGGAAAGTTCGATGCCGTTGACCAGTTGCATGTTCAGCGACTGCGCCGCCGTGCGGGCTTCTTCCAGGCCTTCAATTGTGTCGTGATCGGTCAGGGCCAGGACTCGCACACCTTTCTCGAACGCACGCGCTACCAGTACCGCTGGCGCCAAAGCGCCATCGGAAGCGGTGCTATGGCAATGCAAGTCAATTTCCACGGGGATTTAATAACCTCTAGCTGACGCTTTCGCTGTCATTGATGTTTGTTATTATGCCGCCACATCCTGCTTCTGGCTGCCACTGTGAAACAATTCATCGACTTCATCCCGCTGTTACTGTTTTTCATCGTCTACAAAATCGAACCCCGCATCGTCGAAATCGCAGGCCATAGCCTGACCTTCGGCGGGATTTTCAGCGCTACGGCGATGCTGATCCTCAGTTCTGTGGTGGTCTACGGCATTCTGTTTTTCAAGCAACGCAAACTTGAAAAGAGCCAATGGCTGACCCTGATTGCCTGCATTGTGTTCGGCAGCCTGACCCTGGCGTTCCACAGCGAAACCTTCCTCAAGTGGAAAGCGCCGGTGGTGAACTGGCTGTTTGCGCTGGTGTTTGCCGGTAGCCACTTTATCGGTGACAAGCTGCTGATCAAACGTGTCATGGGCCACGCACTGACCCTGCCTGACGCAGTCTGGACGCGCCTGAACCTGGCCTGGATCGCCTTCTTTTTGTTCTGTGGGGCGGCCAACCTGTTTGTTGCGTTCACCTTTCAAAGCATCTGGGTCGACTTCAAAGTATTCGGCAGCCTGGGCCTGACCGTGCTGTTTCTGGTAGGCCAAGGCATTTACCTGTCGCGCCACTTGCATGATTCCGACACTCCAACCTCCAAAACCGAGGACTGACATGCTCTACGCAATCATTGCCACTGACGTCGCCCACTCGCTTGAAGCCCGCCTGGCTGCTCGCCCGGCCCACCTTGAGCGCTTGCAGCAACTCAAACAGGAAGGCCGCGTGGTGCTGGCCGGCCCGCACCCGGCCATCGACAGTAATGATCCGGGCGCGGCCGGTTTCAGCGGCAGCCTGATCGTGGCCGAGTTTGACTCGCTGGCCGACGCTCAACGCTGGGCCGATAAGGACCCGTACGTCGCTGCTGGCGTGTACGCAAATGTGATTGTCAAACCGTTCAAGCAAGTCCTGCCTTAAACCCTCGCTGCGCGACGGAACCGCTCATCGGGTTCGTCGCGTCGCTGTATGGCTCATTATTCTGGTTTAGCGGCCGACAACCTCTGCGAATCCCATCAGGAATGAGGAGTTGCGATGCGCCAAGGTTTGTTGTGTCTGCTGTTAATCATGTTATCGCTGGGCACTCTCGCCCACGCTGAAGACGCTCCTTCCTCTGATAACTCAGTGCCATTGTCACTGAGCGCCGGTGCGCGCATTACGGACTTGCAACAACGCCTTGACGAGAGTGAACGCCTGCGCGGCGAACTGAGCCAAGCCCTCAAAGACGCCGACGCCACCCGCGAAAGCAGCCAGTTGAGCCAACTGCGTCAAGAGAACCTGCGCCTCAAGCAACAGCTCGACAAAGCGCAGTCCAACCCCGGCTTTCACCTGCTGACCGACTCACAACAGTGGTTTGTGATTGGTGGCGCAGTTGCCCTATTGGCCCTACTCTGCGGTATCTTCGCCAGCGGCGGACGTAAACAGCGTCGGCAATGGCTATAAATAGAGTGAGTCATGAGCGACCTGTTACTGATAGATGATGACCAGGAGTTGTGTGAACTCCTGAGCAGTTGGCTGAGCCAGGAAGGTTTCCAGGTGCGTGCGTGCTACGACGGCGTGAGCGCCCGCAACGCGCTGGCCGAGTCCAGCCCTGACGCTGTAGTGCTGGACGTGATGCTGCCCGATGGCAGCGGCCTGGAACTGCTCAAGCAGTTGCGCAGCGATCACCCCGACTTGCCGGTGCTGATGCTCTCGGCCAGGGGTGAGCCGCTGGACCGCATTCTGGGGCTGGAACTGGGCGCCGACGATTACCTGGCCAAGCCCTGCGACCCCCGCGAGTTGACCGCCCGCCTGCGCGCTGTGCTGCGCCGCAGCCATCCGCCCGCCACCTCCAGCCAGATCGAATTGGGCGACCTGTGTTTCAGCCCGATGCGCGGTGTGGCCACCATCAATGAGCACGACATCACCCTGACCGTCTCCGAAAGCCGCATCCTCGAAGCCTTGCTGCGTCAACCCGGCGAGCCACTGGACAAACAGGCGCTGGCGCAACTGGCGCTGGGCCGCAAGTTGACGTTGTACGACCGCAGCCTGGACATGCACGTCAGCAACCTGCGCAAAAAGATCGGCCCGCACCCCGATGGCCGTCCGCGCATCGTTGCACTGCGCAGCCGTGGCTACTTCTACAGCGCCTGAGGGGACGCCGCCTGTGTAAAGGCACGCCACTCCCCTCTTTACCTAAGCTTTACGCTTGATTGACAGCGCTTGACCTTGATCTCCCTAAACTGGGCGCATCCGGATTCACCGGAACGTACTACAAGGAGACACACCATGCGTAAGACTCTTATTGCTTTGATGTTTGCTGCTGCTCTGCCAACCGTCGCAATGGCCATGCCCGGTGGCGATGGCCCAATGGGTCCACGTCACGGCGGTGAGCACCATGGTCGCGGCGACGCGCCTTACAGCCAACTGGACTTGACCCGCGAGCAGCGCCAACAAATCGGCAAGCTGATGGGCGAACAAATGCACGAGCGCAAGCAGCTGGTCGACAAGTACCTGCAAAAACTGCCCGCGGCTGATCAAAAAGCGTTGAAAGACGAAATCGCCGCCAAGCACGAAAAAACCCAGAAAGACATTCGTGCGCTGCTCAAGCCAGAACAGCAAAAACGGTTCGACGAGATGCAAAAACAACGCGCCGAACGTAAAGCTGAATGGAAAGAGTTCAAAGACTGGAAAGCACAGCAGGCGCCAAAAGCGCAATAATCTGCACATTCACCCAGCCCAACGGCCCCCCAGCCGTTGGGCTTTGCTCGTTTGAACCCATTTAGCGTGAGGAATTGCCGTGCGATCACTGTTTTGGCGCATTCTGGCCAGCTTTTGGCTGGCGATAGCCTTGGTCGCAGGGCTGTCGATACTGCTCGGACACATGCTTAATCAGGACGCCTGGATCCTGAGCCGTCATCCGGGTATTTCAAACCTGGCCCAGCAATGGACCGAACGCTATGAAACCCAGGGCGCGGACGCTGCCCAAGATTTTCTGGAGCGGCGCAAACGCCGTTACCACATTGACGTGCAAGTGCTTAACGAAAGTGGCGACCCGGTGGTGCGCGGCACCTTTCCGCGCCGGGCTGCCGCCTGGGAGGCGCGCCAGCATCCAGGACAAGACACGCTGCCGTGGCGACGCCTGACCGTGGAGTACACCAGCCCCAAGACGGCCGACACCTACCTGCTGATTTACCGCATCCCGCACCCCGAGCTGGACGCCTGGCACCGACAAAGCCTGATCTGGCCACTGAGTGCGCTGGGCATTGCGCTGGTGGTGTTGACGCTGTTCAGTTTGCTGGTGACGCTGTCGATCACCCGCCCGCTAAGCCGCTTGCGCGTGGCCGTGCATGATCTGGGGCAAACCACCTATCAACAAAACAGCCTGGCGCGACTGGCCTCCCGACGGGATGAATTTGGCGTGCTGGCCACCGACTTCAACCGCATGGGCGCGCGTTTGCAAAGCTTGATCAGCAGCCAACGCCAGCTGCTGCGCGATGTCTCCCACGAACTGCGTTCCCCCCTGGCTCGTCTGCGCATCGCTCTGGCACTGGCCGAACGCGCCAGCCCCGAGGAACGTGAAAAGCTCTGGCCGCGCCTGACCCGCGAATGTGATCGCCTGGAGTCTTTGATCAGTGAAATCCTGACGCTGGCGCGGGTCGATGCCGACCAGGCGAGCGCCGAGCACGTTGAACTCAATGCGCTGCTCAATAACCTGCAAAAAGATGCCTCACTCAGCGCGCCCGAGCAGCCAGTACAGCTGAATGCAGAACCGGGCCTGGCCCTCAGTGGCTGGCCCACCATGATTGAGCGCGCCGTCGACAACCTGCTGCGTAACGCGCAACGGTTCAACCCGCCGGGTCAACCGATTGAACTCACAGCACAGCGTGAAGGCGAGCACATCACCCTCAGCGTGCGCGATCACGGGCCGGGTGTGGCCGAGGAGCATTTGGCGCAGTTAGGCGAACCGTTTTTCCGCGCGCCCGGCCAGACGGCTGCGGGTCACGGTCTGGGGCTGGCCATTGCGCGGCGCGCGGCAGAGCGTCATGGCGGACGATTGACACTGGCCAACCATCCCGACGGTGGCTTTATTGCCGCGCTTGAACTTCCTCTTACCCCGGATGGCAATCTTTAACGCGGGCAAAGCACCGTGCACTGTGTAAGAGGATTTACCTGCACGATGCCTGACCGCCCACAGAGACCGACTGCCGTGGCTCAGGCGGACCACACCTGTACAAACTCTGCGCTGTCGACCTTGGGCGCATCCCGCATTTCTTTGAGCGGTGTGCCCAAGTACAGGAACGCAATAATCTCTTCACCCGCTTGCAGTCCCAGAGCGGCCGTCACCCGTGGCGCATGGGACAGCTCCCCGGTGCGCCACACCGCACCAATCCCTTGGGCATACGCGGCCAGCTCAATGGCATGGGCTGCGCAACCCGCCGTAATCAGCTGTTCGGATTTCGGCACTTTGAAGTGCTCCTGCAAACGCGCAATCACCACCACGACCAACGGCGCCCGCAACGGCATGGCGCGGGCTTTGTCCAGCGCGGCCTCGGTGACATCACCGCCTTGGGCCTGCACGGCCTGCGCGAGCACTTCACCCAACTGGTTGCGGGCCTGCCCTTCAATGCTCAAAAAACGATAAGGCCGCAGTTGCCCGTGGTCTGGCGCGCGCAGGGCGGCTGCAAAAAGTACTTCACGTTGCTCCCTCGTGGGGGCCGGTTCAACCAGACGCGGGGCAGAAACACGGTTGAGCAAAGCGTCGAGAGCCTCCATTGGCCACCTCCTGAAGAAAATGTGCGGCTATTCTAACGGTATCTGCCGAAGGCTTGGCGGTTTACATACCCCGGCCCACAGGTAGAATGGCGCCCCTCTTTCATGCCCGAGCTGACTTCATGGCGTTGCCGACCCTACGCATCATCGGTTTTGTAATCGGCATCTTCCTGATTACGTTGGCGATCAGCATGGCCGTACCCATGCTCACGCTGGTGATTTACGACCATCTGGGCGATCTGCCGTCCTTTTTGTGGGCCAGCCTGATCACGTTTGTCGCGGGCCTTGCGCTGGTGCTCCCCGGTCGCCCGGAGCAAGTGCACCTGCGACCACGCGACATGTACCTGCTGACCGTGTCGAGCTGGGTGATCGTGTGTATTTTCGCCGCGCTGCCGTTTTTGCTCACCCAACACATCAGTTACACCGACTCCTTTTTTGAAAGCATGTCGGGCATCACCGCCACCGGCTCCACCGTTTTGAGCGGGCTGGACACCATGTCGCCCGGCATTTTGATGTGGCGCTCCATGCTGCACTGGCTCGGCGGTATCGGCTTTATCGGTATGGCGGTGGCGATTTTGCCTTTGCTGCGTATCGGTGGCATGCGCCTGTTTCAGACCGAATCGTCAGACCGCTCCGAAAAAGTCATGCCACGCTCGCACATGGTGGCGCGCCTGATCGTGGCGACGTATGTCGGCATCACCATCCTCGGCAGCCTGGCGTTCTGGTGGGCGGGCATGAGCGTGTTCGATGCCATCAACCACGCCATGTCAGCCATCTCCACGGGCGGGTTCTCGACCTCCGACCAGTCACTGGCCAAGTGGTCACAACCGGCGGTGCACTGGGTGGCCATCGCGGTGATGATCATGGGCAGCCTGCCCTTTACGCTGTACGTGGCCACCCTGCGCGGCCATCGCAAGGCGCTGATCAAAGACCAGCAGGTGCAAGGATTACTCGGCCTGCTGCTGGTGACCTGGCTGGTGCTCAGCGCCTGGCTGTGGTGGACCACCAACATGGCGTGGTGGGATGCGTTCCGCCATGTCGCACTGAACGTGACCTCGGTGGTGACTACTACCGGTTTTGCCCTTGGGGATTACAGCCTTTGGGGCAACTTCTCACTGATGCTGTTTTTCTATCTGGGCTTTATTGGCGGTTGCTCCGGCTCGACAGCGGGCGGGATCAAAATCTTCCGCTTCCAGGTCGCCTATATCCTGCTCAAGGCCAACCTTAACCAGTTGATTCACCCCCGGGCAGTGATCAAGCAGAAGTACAACGGCCATCGCCTTGACGAAGAAATCGTTCGCTCGATTCTGACGTTCTCGTTCTTCTTCGCCATCACCATTTGCGTGATTGCGCTGGCGTTGTCGCTGCTGGGACTGGACTGGATGACCGCCCTCACCGGCGCGGCGAGTACCGTGTCGGGCGTGGGACCTGGATTGGGCGAAACCATTGGCCCCTCCGGCAACTTCTCGACGCTGCCGGATGCTGCCAAGTGGATCCTGTCGCTGGGCATGTTGCTGGGGCGGCTGGAAATTATTACCGTGTTCGTGTTGTGCATCCCGGCATTCTGGCGGCACTGAGATACACACGGGCTAAACCTGTAGCCGCCGCCGAAGGCTGGGCGCTTTTGATTTTATGTACAGATCGAAAGGCCTCAGCCTTGGCCAGCGCCTACGTGAGGGCATCACCATGAGCCACCTCCTTTCGCTGCGCCACTACCGTGATGAGGTGATTGCTCACAGCCATGAGCACGCGCAGGTGGTGATCAATTTATCCGGCTCGCTCGACTTCGAGGTTGAAGGCCGCGCCAGTCTGTTGCGCCAACAGCAACTGATGGTCATCCCCGCTGGCGCGCACCATACCTGCGCCAGCGCACAGGGCAGCCAGTGCCTGGTGCTGGATGTGCCGAGCGAACACTGGTTGGGGCAAACGTTGGGCGCCCACGCCGAACACAGCCGCCGATGGCTCAATACCGTCGGGCAGCATCGGCTCGACCCGCGCCAGCACCAGTTGGTCGATTGGCTCGCGGCCAGCCCGGCGACCGATCCGCTGATCGATCAGCAAGGGGCAATCCTGCTGCTGGCCAGTTTGAATACCCCTCAAGCCGTACCGCGTAAACGCCTGCCCTTCCCTCAGTTCGATACCTACATCGACCAGCACGCCGCCTACCCTGTGCAAGTCGCCGACCTGGCGCGCGTTGCCGACCTGTCCTGCGCTCGCTTGCACAGTCGCTTTCTCAGCGAGTGCGGCCAAACGCCGATGGACTACATCCGCCAACGCCGTTTGCGTAGCGCCTTGAACCTGTTGCGTCACACCACGCTCGCGGTAGGCGAAATCGCCAGCCGCGTTGGCTACGCCTCGCAAAGCGCGTTTTCGGCGGCCATGTTGCGCGAGTTCGGTGCATCACCCAGCGTGTTGCGCCGCGAGTCTGGCGACAACTGAGGCCCGTTTGGCGACAGACAGCGCCTCGCCGCACGCCTTAGACTGCACGCCAGACTGACTCACCCCAAGGACTGCAATGACTGCGCGTAACGCCTTGGGCGCCCTGCATATCGGCGCCTTACTGTTTGGCCTTACCGGCGTGTTCGGCAAGCTCGCGGCAGCTTCAGCCAGTGTGATTGTGTTTGGCCGCGCAGGTTTTGCGGTCATTGCGCTCGCCTGCTTTGCCGCCGTGTCCCGCCGTTCACCCTGGCATGCGTTGACCCGGCGCGATGTGCGCAGCCTTTTGGTCAGCGGCTTGCTGCTGGCCGGGCATTGGGTGAGCTTTTTCATCGCGGTTAAAGTCGCCGGCGTGGCGATCGCAACGTTGGGCTTTGCCAGTTTTCCGGCGTTTACCGTGCTGCTTGAAGGGCTGATCTTTCGCGAACGCATCCGCCTCAACGAAATCATGCTGGTGGTGCTCGTCAGCGTCGGCCTGATTCTGGTCACCCCCACCTTTGATCTGGCGAGCCAGGCCACCGAAGGGCTGCTGTGGGCGATTGCCAGTGGCCTGACCTTTTCCCTGTTGTCTCTCAATAACCGCGCCAACGCAGGACGAGTCCCCGCCGTGCAGGCTGCCATGTGGCAAAACGCTGTGGTTGCGCTGTGCCTGTTGCCCTTCGCAGCGCCGCAGATCAGCAGCGTGCGCCCGCTCGACTGGGTCTGGATCGGCCTGCTTGGCGTGCTGTGCACCGGCGTCGCGCACAGCTTGTTCGTCGCCAGCCTCGCGGTGATCAAAGCCCGCACGGCGGCGGTCGTCTTCGCCCTGGAGCCGGTGTATGGCATCACCCTGGCGTGGCTGTTGTTCCACGAAACCCCGACGCTGCGCATGCTGCTGGGCGGCGCGCTGATCATCGTCGCGATTGTGGCGTCAAGCCGTATGGCCCGCGGCGCTTCACCGGTTAAACCGGCGCTGGACGCCGCTCACTGAACCCGGTCGTTGTGCCCAAGGTCACGCTGGGGGTCAATCTGGTCACGCACGCGCTGCTTGAGCACTTTGGCCTCCGGGAAGCCGCCATCGGCCTTACGCTCCCAGATCTGCACCTCATCACAGGTAATGCGAAACACCCCGCCTGTTCCTGGCTCCAGCGCCACGCGCCCCAGGTCATCGGCGAAGGTACTGAGCAGTTCCTGAGCCAGCCAGGCGGCGCGCAACAGCCACTGGCATTGAGTGCAATAGGTGATGACGATGTGTGGCTTGCTGACTGACATGATTTCAAAAGCTCTTGAAGAGAAAGGCGCCGCTATAATAGCCGCCTTTGTCGCTTGCCCAGAGATTCAAGATGCGCCGCCTGCTTTGTTGTCTACTGCTTTGCCTGTGCCCGCTGATGCTGTTTGCAGCCCAAACACCGCAGCCAAAAATCGGCCTTGTGCTGTCGGGTGGCGCTGCCCGCGGCCTGGCCCACGTCGGCGTGCTCAAAGCATTGGAGGAGCAAGGCGTTCACATTGATGCCATCGCGGGCACCAGCATGGGCGCGGTGATTGGCGGGCTGTATGCCTCGGGCTACAAAATCGACGAACTGGAAAAACTCGCCCTCGGCATCGATTGGCAAGAAGCGTTGTCCGATGCGCCTGCTCGTGAAGACGTGCCCTTCCGGCGTAAACAGGACGACCGTGATTTTCTGGTCAAGCAAAAGTTGAGCTTTCGCGACGATGGCAGCCTTGGCCTGCCGTTGGGGGTGATTCAGGGGCAAAACCTGTCGTTGTTGCTCGAAAGCCTGCTGGCGCACAGCAGCGATGTGCGTGATTTCGACAAGCTGCCAGTCCCTTTTCGTGCAGTGGCCACCGACATTGTCAGCGGCGAAAAAGTCGTGTTTCGCAAAGGGCATCTGCCGCAAGTGATCCGCGCCAGCATGTCGATCCCCGCCGTATTTGCCCCCGTGGAAATCAACGGCCAGTTGCTGGTCGACGGCGGCATGGTCGACAACATTCCGGTGGATGTGGCCCGCGAAATGGGCGTCGACATGGTCATTGTGGTCGACATCGGCACCCCGCTGCGCGGCCGCAAGCAGCTCAATACCGTGTTCGACATCCTCAACCAGTCCATCACCCTCATGACGCGCAGCAACTCCGAAGTGCAGTTGGCCTCCCTGAAGCCCGATGACGTGCTGATCCAGCCCGCGCTGGCCAGCTATGGCGTCACAGACTTTGGCCGTTCGCAAGAAATCATCGACGCGGGCTACCGCGCCACGCAGAACCTCGCCAATCGTTTGAGCGCCCTGCGCCAGCCGTCAGATGTGCAACTCAATGCAGCACGCACGCCCGAAGAGCGCACGCCGGTGATCACGGCGATCAAAATTGAAAACGACTCAAAAATCGGTGACTCGGTCATTCGCTATTACATTCGCCAACCCGTGGGTGAGCCGCTGGATCTGGGACGTTTGCAGCGCGACATGGGCACGTTGTATGGCCTGGACTACTTCGAGCAGGTGCAATACCGCGTGGTGCATAAAGGCGATGATCGAACCCTGGTGATCAGTGCCCGTGGCAAGCGCAGCGGCACCGATTACCTGCGGCTTGGGTTGAACTTGTCTGACGACATGCGCGGCGACAGCGCCTTCAACATCGGCGCCAGTTACCGGGTCAACGGCATTAATACACTGGGCGCAGAATGGCTGACGCGGGTGCAAATCGGCGATCAACAAGAGTTGTACAGTGAGTTCTATCAGCCGCTGGACGCGGGTTCGCGCTACTTTATCGCGCCTTACCTGCATGCTCAGTCGCAGAACGTCGAAGCCATTCTCGACAATGACCCGATTGCCGAATATCGACTGGAACGCTACGGCTTTGGCTTGAACCTGGGCAGACAGATCGGCAATAGCGGCGAGATTCGTCTCGGTGTGGGCGAGGCATGGGGCAAGGCAGACGTCAGAATTGGCGAACGTGACTTGCCGAGCACCAGTTTCAACGAGGCCTTTTATGACATTAAGTACTCGTTTGACTCACTGGATAACGTGTATTTCCCCCACGAAGGTGAAGACATCAGCCTCAGCGTTCGGCAATTCGAGCCGGGGCTGGGTTCTGATGATCGCTACCGCCAATGGGAATTCCACTTGGACAAGGCGCTGAGTGCCGGGCCAAACACCTGGATTTTAGGCGGGCGATACGGCCGTACGCTGGACAAGGCCGAGGTCGTGACGTCAAGTTTCTTGCTGGGCGGTGCGCGCCAACTGTCAGGGTTCCGCCAGGACGCCATCTCCGGGCAAAACATCAGTTTGATGCGCGCGGTGTACTACCGTCGCCTGACCCCACGCTCGTACTTGCCGTTCGACTTCCCGCTGTATGCCGGTGCCTCCCTTGAGCGCGGGCGCGCCTGGAACAACGACAACGAGTTCGACAGCGGCTACATCAATGCGGCCAGTATTTTCATTGGATTCGACACACCCCTGGGCCCGCTCAACTTCAGCTATGGCTTTAACGATGATGATCAAAAGGCGCTGTATCTGAATTTGGGCCAGACATTCTGACCTCCCCCAGTAGGCGCAGCCTGCGCGAGCGCCTACGAGACAGGGAGCATCAGTTTTTTTCGAGGTTGTCCAAAATTCGCTTGTGAACGCGCATGCAGATGCGCTGTTCTTCTTCGGTAATGCCCACAAACAATTCCTGGCGCAGGGACGTGGCAATCGCTTCAATTTGTGCGATCAATGGCCGCGCGGTTTCACTCAGGATGATTTTTTTCGCACGGCGGTCTTCAACCACGGCATGACGCTGAACCAGCCCCTGCGCCTCAAGACTGTCGAGTAAACGCGCAAGCGTTGGCCCTTCTACCCCGACGCTTTGTGCCAGTTCGCGCTGAGTGGGCGCCTCGTCAAAACGGGCCAGGTGCAGCAGCACCAGCCACCGCGCCTGCGACAGACCCAAACCAGCAAGGCGCCGATCCAGCTCAGCCCGCCAACCCCGCGACATTTGGGCCAATTGCATACCGAAACGGTGTTGATCGGTTAAAGGCATAAAAAACTCAATGATTAGACTGAAATAGAGTGAAACGAATTGTTAGCCAGCTAAGCATGGAGTTTGTCAATAGGCAAGGCCCTAAAGTCACTGAAACGTTACATATCGCCATTTCGTTTAAATTTCGAACTCCGATTGCAGTGCAGCGCGCACGCAATACAGCACACCTTCTGGTACACGCCCCTTGAATTGCTCGGCGATGCTGGCCACGCTCGGCAGCTCGCCTTCGCCATCAAGGAAGGCATCCTGCACTTCTTCCATCAGCTCTTCGGGCAAGTCCAGCGCTTGTTCCAGCGACAGTTCCTGACGGCCAATGGCTTCAGCCAGCATCGTGTACACATTTTTTTCCGAGCATTGCAATTGACCGGCAATTTGCATGGGCGTCATGCCTGCACGGGCCAGGCTGATCAACTCGTGACGAATGTCGGCCACCACTTTTGGGGTCTCAGCCTGACCGCCCAACACTTCAAGGAACGCCTCGCCATAACGCTCCAGTTTGCGTGCGCCAATGCCGCTGACCTTGGCCATGTCCGACAACGACGTCGGCTGGCTGCGCAGCATTTCAAGCAACGTTGAATCGGGGAAGATGACGTAAGGCGGCACCCCATGCTCTTCGGCCAGTTTGCGCCGCAGCGCACGCAGCGCCTCCCACTGTTCGCGCTCTTCGCCGCGCACCAATTGGCTGGCCGGGCTGGCAGAGCTGCTTTTGACCGTGGTTTGTGGCTTGAGCTCACGGCGCAGTTCAAGGGTCACTTCACCGCGCAGCAGGGGGCGGCAGCTGTCGCTCAGGCGCAAACCACCGTAGCCCTCGATATCAATATCCGCCAGACCGCGCGCCACTAATTGCCGGAACAATGTGCGCCACTCACCTTCTGCGCGGTCTTTACCCACACCAAACACAGATAAATGCTGATGCCCAAAACTGCGCACCTTTTCGTTGTCGCGCCCCAACAACACATCGATCAAATGCCCCGTGCCATAGCGCTGGCCGGTGCGGTAGATAGCCGACAACGCCTGACGCGCAGGCTCGGTGGCGTCCCAGGTTTGCACACCATCGACACAGTTATCGCAATGCCCACACGGTTGCGGCATCTCTTCATCAAAGTAGGCAAGCAGGGTCTGACGACGGCAGCGGGTTTCTTCGCACAAGGACAACATGGCGTCGAGCTTGTGATGCTCAAGGCGCTTGTGACGCTCGTCACCTTCGGAGTTTTGCAGCATTTGCTTGAGCATCACCACGTCTTGCAGGCCGTAGGCCATCCACGCGTCCGCCGGTAAGCCATCACGCCCTGCGCGGCCGGTTTCCTGGTAATAGGCCTCAAGGGATTTAGGCAGATCCAGGTGCGCCACAAAACGCACGTTGGATTTGTCGATGCCCATGCCGAAGGCGATGGTGGCAACCATAATCAGCCCTTCCTCGTTGAGGAAGCGCTTCTGGTTGGCGGCCCGGGTTTCGCTCGGCAAGCCTGCGTGATACGGCAAGGCCGGGAAGCCCTGATCGCAGAGAAACTTGGCCACTTCGTCGACTTTTTTGCGCGACAGGCAATAGACGATGCCCGCATCGCTGCGCCGCTCCGAGAGAAACGCCAGCAATTGTTTGCGTGGCTGCTCTTTAGGCACGATGCGGTAAAAAATATTGGGCCGGTCAAAGCTCGACAAAAAACGTTCGGCATCTTGCAGATGCAAGCGGGTGACGATTTCTTCGCGGGTACGCTTGTCTGCCGTGGCGGTCAGGGCAATGCGCGGCACATGGGGAAACATCTCGGCCAACTGCCCCAGTTGCAGGTATTCGGGGCGGAAATCATGGCCCCACTGCGAAACACAATGCGCCTCGTCAATGGCGAACAGGGCGATGTCCAGGCTCTGCAAAAACGCCATCATGCGCGGCTGTACCAGACGCTCGGGCGCCAGATAGAGCATTTTCACTTCCCCGCGCTTGATCCGGTTGGCCAGTTCACGTTGCTGGTCGGCACTGAGCGTGGAGTTCAGCGCGGCTGCGGCCACCCCCAGTTCCTCAAGCGTTGCCACCTGATCATCCATCAAGGCGATCAAAGGCGACACCACCACCGCCAGGCCGTCACGCAGCAGCGCAGGCACCTGGAAGCACAAGGACTTGCCACCGCCCGTGGGCATCAGCACCAAAGCGTCGCCACCCTTGGCCACGCGCTCAATAATGTCACCCTGGCGGCCACGGAAACTGTCGTAGCCGAAGATGTCTTTGAGTACGCGTTGAGCCTGTTCGAGCATAGAAACTCCAGAAATCGCCGAAACACCCCTGCGCAGGCGGTATCCGGCGCGGCCTCAAGCCTGGTTAAAGGCTCGGGCGCAGGGCGCAGGACCCGCTGCATTAAGCGCAGGGCATCACAAAACGCGGCAGTATACCCGAGCGTTCTGTTGCGCAGGGCCTTGTAATTGCATGACCGATCACCGGGAAGTGATGGCAAATGCACCCTGCGGCTGGCCTGTAGCCTCAAGAAAGCCTAGAATTCGGCATCGTATATTTTCTAGGTAGTCCTTAATGTCCTTCGCTGAGCAACTAACCCGCCTGCAAGTCTTCCTCGACGCTGACGAACTGCATGACGAGGCGCTGGACTACGTGGCCACCCACGGTTTTCTGACCGCCCTGTCCATCTGTTCCGAACAAGTGCCTGAGCGTGAATGGATCGATGCGATCTTCTCCGAGCCGCCGCACTACACTGACGACGCTCAACGCAAAGAGATCGAAGAAACATTGATTCAACTTAAAGCTCACATCGCACGCCAACTGGCGTCCGACGAAGAGTTCGAGCTGCCGTGTGATCTGGACCTGGGCGACGAACCGGACGACTCCGACTTGCGCGGCTGGTGCATCGGGTTCATGGAAGGCGTGTTTATGCGCGAAGCCGCCTGGTTCGAAACCGCCGAAGACGAAGTCAGCGAAATGCTGCTGCCCGTCATGGTCGGTTCGGGTCTGTTCGATGATCAGCCCGAGTTCGAAGACATCGCCAAAGATGCCAACCTGATGGACGACATGATCGTACAAATCCCCGAAGCCCTGACCGCTCTGTACCTGCTGTGCCAGGCACCTGACGAAAAACCGGCGATCCTCAAGCCTCGCCATCACTGAGTGTTCAGTGACTAACCCCTTACCCGGCAACCGGCCCCGGTTGCTGCGCTACACACTGTTCGCCATCGGCTGGCTGAGTGTAGCGCTGGGGGTTATCGGTATCTTCCTTCCCGTTTTACCCACCACACCCTTTCTGCTATTGGCCGCCGCCTGTTTTGCCCGCAGCTCGCCGCGTTTTTATCAGTGGCTGGTTGAACACCCGCGCCTGGGGCCGTGGATTCGCGACTATCTGGACGGCAACGGCATCCCCCTCAAGGGCAAGGTCTATGCCATCGGCTTGATGTGGTTGAGCATTGGCGTGTCGTGTTACCTGGTGCCATTGCCGTGGGCACGCGGGTTTATGCTGATCAGTGCCGTGCTGGTGAGTGTTTACATCCTGCGGCAAAAGACCCTCGAAAAGCCCTGAACCGAAAACCCCGTAACCACTGCTGCACGGGCATCCGGCGACAACGTCGTCGTAGAGCCTGGGTTCGCGACATTCTGGCAACACGCAATCACCCGCGTTTACGATCGCCGCGCAATCGCACCTCGCCTGCGCCAACGGCAGCGCAGGCCCGTCACCCCCTAGCAGCTGCGTAGCCGATTACACCGTGTCCACCTTCAACGAATGATCATTGAGCATGCCGTTGATGATGGTGGCCGTATCGGCTCCGCCCGCTATAAGCCCGCCCGCACCCGGTGTGACCCCGTACTGGGTCGCCAGATTGACCCCGGCCAGATCAATGGTCTGGGTCGGCGTGGCCCCGGCGACCGCGCTGATGTCGATGCTGCTCACCAACGTGGCACCAGACCCCGTCACTTTGAAGTGCAGGTAATCATCCAGCGAGGCGGCCGTGGCATTCTCGCCTTGCAACAATTGCGACAAGTCGAGTTTGTCCGAGCCAAACGTGAAGTCGGTCACGGTGTCACGCCCCGTGTTGCCTTGCTGGTAAAGGAAGGTGTCATTACCCGTGCCGCCGGTCAGGGTGTTGTTGCCCATCCCGCCAATCAGAATGTCGTCACCGCCGCCGCCGTTGAGGGTGTCGTTACCCAGGCCACCATTGATCACGTTGGCATTGCCATCGCCCGTCAGTACGTCATTGAAGTTGGAGCCGGTCAGGTTTTCGATCGACACCAGCGTATCCAGGCCCGCGCCGACGGTGTTTTGCTGTGCCGTGCTCGCCAGCGTGACCGTGACCCCGGCCGCCGAGTGGGCATAACTGGCAGTGTCATTGCCCGTACCGCCATCGAGCAGATCGTTGCCCGAGCCGCTGAACAACAGGTCATTGCCCGCATCGCCATAGAAGTTGTTGTTGCCGGTGGTCCCTGACAGCACGTCATTGCCGTCGCCGCCATGCACCGTGTTATTACCGGCAGCCACCAGCATCACGTCATCCCCCGCCGTGCCGGTCAGTGATGTCCCGGCTTGATACGTGAGCGTCACACCCCCGCTGTCACTGCCACCGTGGGAATCGCTGGCGATGTAACTGCCCGAAAAGTTCGGCGACACGGTGGTGTTGGCATAACCAATGGTCATGTTCAGGTTGTAGGTTTCAGCCGCATTACTGTTATCAGGGTTGGTGATGTTCGTGATGTGGATTTGATAAGTGCCAGTTTGCCCTGCGGTAAACGTCCCGCCGTCTGCGATGGCCGTGTAGGCCCCGCCGTTGAACGAGTACTCCATGCCAATCCTGCCAGCCAACAGGTTGTGGTCCAGATTGAGCGTCTCGCCCTGTTTGAGGCTGACGCTGATCACGTCCTCGGCATTGGGGTTAGCGGCCGCATTGGTGACGGCCCCCAAATAACCGCTCACCAACAACGCGGCGGTCATGGTGCTGGTGTTGATCTTGAAGGACGAACGATCAACGGTCAGTTGTTGGTTGGCCAGCGCATTCGCCGTTGCGTTGAACGTGCCTGTAGGCAATGTGCCCGTGGTGCTGGTGAAGCCTGCCCCCTTCGCGCCCCACAGCGTGGTGAACGTGGTAGGGGTTGCCGACAAAGGATCACCATTGGCGTCTGTGTCATTGGCCAGCAACACATCACCGGGCACCGCAATCGTCGGCGCCAGAATGTTGGTGATGATGTTGTCATTGCCTGCCACGGGGGCGACGTTTGGATTGACATGAATGACCACGCTGGAACCTGCCAGATCGCCATCATTGTCGCTGACCACAAATCCGATGGTTTCATTGAACGGCGTCGCCGCGACAGTTTGCGGCGTGTAAGAGTACGCGCCAGTGTCCAGGTTAATCACCAGATTGGCGCCACTGTTGGTGGCGATGGTCAGGGTGTTGTCGACCGTATTGAACGTCCCGTGGTTCACCGTACCCGTAAACGTCAGCCCGCCCGCACCATTGCTGGCTTTGGGATCATAGGTGTAGGTGGCGCCGTCCACCGTGATCGACTTGATAAAACCACCGTCGGCGCCAAATGAGCCGCCTTCCAGCAGCGTGCCGGTCACCGTCGGTGCAATCACGGTGCCTGCCAACACCGAGTTGAGTTGCGACAGATCCGTTACCACTACCGCGTTGGTGTCGGTGTGGGTGCTGCCGTCATACGCCAGCGGGTTGAGGTTGGCGTTGCTGACCCCAGTGCCCAGGCCGATGGCGTAGTTTTTGATGCTGTTGGCATCCAGAAAAGCTTTCAAGGCCACTTCATCGCTGGCACTGATGTTCTGCCCTGCCGTCGGCGCACCATCAGAGAAGAAATACCCGACGTTTTGCGCACCTGTCAGCTTGCCGCTCGAATTGAAGGCCGTCTGCGAGGTTGCGACGGCGCCATCATAGTTGGTGCCCCCGCCTGCGGTGAGCGAGCCCACAAATGCCTTGGCCTGCGCCACGGTTACCCAGCCACCGCTGACATTCGTCGCCGAGCTGCTGAAAGCCACGACTTGTACCAGCACATCGCCCATGCCGGCGTATTTGTCCAATAACGCGTTGATGGCTTGCTTGGCCAGTTGCAGACGGTTCAAGCCCGGCACACCGGACGGATCGCCCATGCTCCCGGACACGTCAATGGTCAGCAACAGGTTTGAATCCACCTTGACCGTGGTCACCGAACGTTCGGCGGCGACGGCTTTGGGCACGTCATCGACGATGTTGATCTGGATCGTACCGGTGGTGGTGTTGCCCAGTGAGTCTTTGGCTTGATAGTTAAACGTTTCGCCCACAACCGTGTTGGGACCGTCATTGGCATTGGGCGTGGTTTTCGGGGCCGAGGTCAGGGTGTAGGTGTATTTACCATCGCTGCCGAGTTGCAATACGCCATAAGTGCCCGTGGTACTGCCCTGCAAGGTGAAGGTCAATGGCCCTACGCCACCGGTGGTGGTCGTCGTCAAATCGCCGGTAGCCGTTTCTGCTGTTGACGCAGGCGTGCTGCCCGTCACCGTGCCTTGTGCCAAATCGGCGCCATCCTTGACCAAGTCCAGCGCATTTTCAAACACAGTCGTCTGTGAAGCACTGGTTACTTTTAGTCCACTGTCCGTCAAATTGAACGTCACCGTGGCAGTGCTTTGATCGCCGTCGCCATCGCGGATGGTGTAGGTAAAGGTGTCAGTGGCGGTCGGCGTCGTCACCAGGTTTGGTGTGCCTTTGTACACCGCCGTGCCATCTGCCGAGATGGTCAGCGTGCCGTAGGTGCCGTTGATCACCGTGCTGCCGCCGCTGGTGACGGTGACTGCCGCGTTGCTGCCCGCTTTGATGGCGACCACTGCGCCGCCTGCCGCCCCGCCGTCTGCGCCGAGAATGTCGTTGGCCAGTACGTTAAGGGTCGAGGTGCCGCCTTCAATCAGCGTGCCGGTGTCGTTGGTGGCCTGCGGCACATCGTCGACGATGCTGATTTTGATCGTGCCGGTGGTGGTGTTGCCCAGTGCGTCGGTGGCCTGGTAGGTGAAGTTCTCCAGACCGGCCACGGTGTTGGCGCCGTTGTCGGCACCCGGTGTGGTTTTTGGCGCCGATGTCAGGGTGTAGGTGTATTGGCCGTTGGCATTCAGTTGGATTTGGCCGTAGGCGCCCGCTGTATTGCTCAAAAGTACAAAGGTCAGAGCGCCCGAACCGCCCGAGGTGTTGGCGGTCAGGTTGCCGGTGACGGTTTCAGCGGTTGAGGCTGGCGTACTGCCAGTCACCGTGCCTTGCGCCAAATCGGCGCCATCCTTGACCAGATCCAGCGCGTTTTCGAACACCGTGGCTTGCGCATCACTGACGACTTTCAAACCGCTGTCAGTCAGGGTGAAGGTTACTGTTGCAGTGCTTTGATCGCCGTCGCCATCGCGGATGGTGTAGGTAAAGGTGTCAGTGGCGGTCGGCGTCGTCACCAGGTTTGGTGTGCCTTTGTACACCGCCGTGCCATCTGCCGAGATGGTCAGCGTGCCGTAGGTGCCGTTGATCACCGTGCTGCCGCCGCTGGTGACGGTGACTGCCGCGTTGCTGCCCGCTTTGATGGCGACCACTGCGCCGCCTGCCGCCCCGCCGTCTGCGCCCAACACATCATTGGCCAGTACGTTGAGGGTCGAGGTGCCGCCTTCGATCAGGGTGCCGGTGTCGTTGGTGGCCTGCGGCACATCATCGACGATGCTGATTTTGATCGTGCCGGTGGTGGTGTTGCCCAGTGCGTCGGTGGCTTGGTAGGTGAAGTTCTCCAGACCGGCCACGGTGTTGGCGCCGTTGTCGGCACCCGGTGTGGTTTTTGGCGCCGATGTCAGGGTGTAGGTGTATTGGCCGTTGGCATTCAGTTGGATTTGGCCATAGGCACCAGTGGTGCTGCCGAGCAAGGCAAACGTCACAGCACCCGAACCGCCCGAGGTGTTGGCGGTCAGGTTGCCAGTGACAGTCTCAGCGGTTGACGCTGGCGTACTGCCAGTCACCGTGCCCTGCGCCAGATCGGCGCCATCCTTGACCAAATCCAGCGCGTTTTCGAACACCGTGGCTTGCGCATCGCTGACCACTTTCAGACCGCTGTCAGTCAGGGTGAAGGTCACTGTTGCAGTGCTTTGATCGCCGTCGCCATCGCGGATGGTGTAGGTAAAGGTGTCAGTGGCGGTCGGCGTAGTCACCAGATTCGGTGTGCCTTTGTACACCGCCGTGCCATCTGCCGAGATGGTCAGCGTGCCGTAAGTACCGTTGATCACGGTGCTGCCGCCACTGGTCACGGTCACCGCCGCGTTGCTACCGGCTTTAATCGCCACTACTGCGCCGCCTGCCGCCCCGCCGTCTGCGCCCAACACATCGTTGGCCAGTACGTTAAGGGTCGAGGTGCCGCCTTCGATCAGAGTGCCAGTGTCGTTGGTGGCCAGTGGTACATCGTCGACGATGCTGATTTTGATCGTGCCGGTGGTGGTGTTGCCCAGCGCGTCGGTGGCCTGGTAAGTGAAACTTTCTTGGCCATCAATCACATTGGCGCCGTTATCAGCACCCGGTGTGGTTTTTGGCGCCGAGGTCAGGGTGTAGGTGTATTGGCCATTGGCATTCAGTTGGATTTGGCCATAGGCGCCCGCTGTATTGCTCAAAAGCACGAAGGTCACAGCGCCCGAACCGCCCGAGGTGTTGGCGGTCAGGTTGCCAGTGACCGTCTCAGCGGTTGATGCCGGGGTGCTGCCAGTCACCGTGCCTTGCGCCAGATCGGCGCCATCCTTGACCAAATCCAGCGCGTTTTCGAACACCGTGGCTTGCGCATCGCTGACCACTTTCAAACCGCTGTCGGTCAGGGTGAAGGTCACCGTGGCGGTGCTTTGGTCGCCGTCGCCGTCGCGGATGGTGTAGGTAAAGGTGTCAGTGGCCGTCGGTGTAGTCACCAGATTCGGTGTGCCTTTGTACACCGCCGTGCCATCTGCCGAGATGGTCAGGGTGCCGTAAGTGCCGTTGATGACGGTGCTGCCGCCACTGGTCACGGTCACCGCCGCGTTGCTACCGGCTTTAATCGCCACTACTGCGCCGCCTGCCGCCCCGCCGTCTGCGCCCAACACATCATTGGCCAGTACGTTAAGGGTTGATGTGCCGCCTTCGATCAGGGTGCCGGTGTCGTTGGTGGCCTGCGGCACATCGTCGACGATGCTGATTTTGATCGTGCCGGTGGTGGTGTTGCCCAGCGCGTCGGTGGCCTGATAGGTGAAGTTCTCCAGACCGGCCACGGTGTTGGCGCCGTTGTCCGCGCCGGGTGTGGTTTTTGGCGCCGAGGACAGGGTGTAGGTGTATTGGCCATTGGCATTCAGTTGGATTTGGCCATAGGCGCCCGCTGTATTGCTCAAAAGCACGAAGGTCAGAGCACCCGAACCGCCCGACGTATTGGCGGTCAGGTTACCGGTGACAGTCTCAGCGGTTGACGCTGGCGTACTGCCAGTCACCGTGCCTTGCGCCAGATCGGCGCCATCCTTGACCAGATCCAGCGCATTTTCAAACACCGTGGCCTGCGCATCGCTGACCACTTTCAAACCGCTGTCGGTCAGGGTGAAGGTCACTGTTGCAGTGCTTTGATCGCCGTCGCCATCGCGGATGGTGTAGGTAAAGGTGTCAGTGGCGGTCGGCGTGGTCACCAGGTTTGGTGTGCCTTTGTACACCGCCGTGCCATCTGCCGAGATGGTCAGCGTGCCGTAGGTGCCGTTGATCACGGTGCTGCCGCCACTGGTCACGGTGACTGCGGCGTTGCTGCCCGCTTTAATGGCGACCACTGCGCCGCCTGCCGCCCCGCCGTCTGCGCCCAACACATCGTTGGCCAGTACGTTAAGGGTCGAGGTGCCGCCTTCAATCAGCGTGCCGGTGTCGTTGGTGGCCTGCGGCACATCGTCGACGATGCTGATTTTGATCGTGCCGGTGGTGGTGTTGCCCAGTGCGTCGGTGGCCTGGTAGGTGAAGTTCTCCAGACCGGCCACGGTGTTGGCGCCGTTGTCCGCGCCGGGTGTGGTTTTTGGCGCCGAGGTCAGGGTGTAGGTGTATTGGCCATTGGCATTCAGTTGAATTTGGCCATAGGCGCCCGCTGTATTGCTCAAAAGCACGAAGGTCAGAGCACCCGAACCGCCCGAGGTGTTGGCGGTCAGGTTGCCAGTGACCGTCTCAGCGGTTGAATCCGGTGCGCTGCCGGTCACGCTGCCTGGAGCCAGATCGAGACCGTCCTGAGTTTGGTCGAGTGCATTTTCGAACACCGTGGCCTGCGCATCGCTGACCACTTTCAAACCGCTGTCGGTCAGGGTGAAGGTCACCGTGGCGGTGCTTTGGTCGCCGTCGCCATCGCGGATGGTGTAGGTAAAGGTGTCAGTGGCGGTCGGCGTAGTCACCAGATTCGGTGTGCCTTTGTACACCGCCGTGCCATCTGCCGAGATGGTCAGCGTGCCGTAGGTGCCGTTGATCACGGTGCTGCCGCCACTGGTGACGGTGACTGCGGCGTTGCTGCCCGCTTTAATGGCGACCACTGTCGCGCCGTCTGCACCCAACACATCGTTGGTCAGTACGTTAAGGGTCGAGGTGCCGCCTTCGATCAGGCCGCCGGTATCATTTGCCGCGCTCGGCACGTCATCGACGATATTGACGTCTACCGTTCCCGTGGCAGTGCTGCCATCGACATCGGTGGCAACGACAGCAAACTGTTCACTCACGCTGTTGGTGCCGTCGCCTGCCGGATGCTGATCCGCGCCAGTGAGTGTGTAGCTGTAGGAAACAACGCCCGTCACCGGGTTGTACCCGTTGACGGTAAAGGTGTTGTTCAGCCCGGTGCTGATGGTTTGCACACCCGTATTGATGACGCCGTCCTTGATGATGTCGATACCGCCGACGCTCAAGTTTTGCAGGCCATCGAGCGAGGTGACGGTGAATGTGCCCGACTGGGTCAATGGCCCTTTGGCATCCACGGGTGTACTGCCCGCAGGCAGATTGCTTTCATACAAGGTCAGCTCGCCACCCCCCACGTCCAACCCGGTCAAGACCACCGGATCATTGTTGTTGTGAACGTTCAGCACCAGTTGCGCGGTGCTGGCGTCACCGTCCGAGTCGGTCAGGGTATAGGTGAAGGTGTCGGTGCCATTACCGCCGCCTTTGAGGGCCAAAAAGGCAGGATCGGTCGAATGCACGGTGTAGGTATAAGTACCGTCAGTGGCCAGCACCAAGGTGCCATAGGTCCCGGTAAACGTACCCGCCGTGATCGGCCCAGCGCCAACGCGGTCGGCGCCCTGAACATCGTTGGTCAGTACGTTGCCTGTGAGTTGCAGATTGCTTTCCGAGGCAATGCCGTCGTTGTTGTCATTGACCGCCGTGGGCACATCGTCGATCACGTTGGCGATCAGCGTACTGGTGCCGGTGGTGCCATTGGTATCGGTGGCTATGACGCTGAATTGTTCACCCAACACGTTTGCGCCATTGCCCGCTGCGTGCGAGTCATTGCCGTTAAGTGTGTAGGTGTAAGTGACGATACCCGTGGTGGCATCGTAACCGGTGACTGTCAGCGTGTTGTTCAGGCCAGTGGTGATGGACTGGCCGACACCGCTGACCACCCCGCCGCTGATCACGTTAATGCCGCCCACAGACAAACTCTGTAAACCATCGGGCGCGTTGATCGTGAAAGAGCCTTGCTGAGTCAGCGCGGCGGCATCGGGGGCGGAGCCGGTGGGCAAGTGAGCCTCATTGAGCGGCGTGAGGTTGCCATTGATGCCGGGGACGATACTCACCGTATCGTCGTTGTTGTGGATGTTGAGCACCAGGTTGGCCGTGCTGCTGTCACCGTCTGAGTCAGTCAGGGTGTAACTGAAGGTTTCGGTGCCATTACCCCCGCCTTTGAGGGCCAGAAAATCAGCATCCTGAGGGTTCAGCGTGTAGGTATAAGTACCGTCTGCGGCCAGGGTCAACGTGCCGTATGTGCCCGTAAAAGTACCCGCCGTCACAGGCCCCGTCGCTACACGGTCTGCACCCTGACTATCGTTGGTCAGTACGCTGCCACTGAGCGTCAGTTGAGTTTCGGACGCCACCCCCGCGTTGCTGTCGTTAACCGCCGTGGGCACGTCATCGACCACGTTGATGTCCAGACTGTTGGTGGCGGTGCTGCCATTACTGTCGGTGGCGATGACTGAGAAATGTTCGCTCAGGCTGTTGGCGCCCTGCCCCGCAGGATGTGTGTCATTGCCGTTGAGGGTGTAGCTGTAACTGACAACGCCAGTCGTCGGGTTGTAGCCCGTAATGGTCAATGTATTGCCCAAGCCGGTGGTGATGGATTGACCTACACCGCTCGCAACTGAGCCATTGACCACCGTTATGCCGCCGACATTCAAAGTCAAAAGCCCATCAGGCGCAGACACGCTGAAGGTGCCGCTTTGCGTCAGGGCCGCCGGGTTACTGGCCGAACCCAGCGCCAGACTGGCTTCACTCAGCGTCAACTCGCCGCCTTCCACCGACAGGCCGGTCAAGGTGACAGGGTTATCGGGAGGCACGACGACCGGTGGCGGCACAAACGCGCCATCGTCGTCATCGCGCAGGCCAATCACCCGCTCCTCAACGAATTCGGGAATACCATTGAACCCGGCGGTCGGAAAACCAATGATCGGGTCAACGCGACCTGCCACCTCTTCAAGCAGCACAAAGGTGTGCCCGCCACCCACTTGACCACCTGGCGCACCGGTGGCCGCCGGACCAGCGGCAGTTGCTTCAGCCACTTGGGTCGGGTCTTCGCCTGCCGCGATGGCCGCCTGGAGTTTTTCAACGTCTGTCAGTTGGGCTTCGCTGGGGGTCAACGTTTCAGGGGAATCAACGTGGGATGCCGGGTTTGGGCTCAGCAATGCAGAGGACAGGGTCATGGTGCTTTCGCGGCCCATGGTCAGCTCACCACCACCTCCTTGCAAATGGATTGCCACCGCACCCGCAGTGCCCGTCTCCAGTTGCTCACCGGCAAACACACGATCACCTTCAATCAGCACTCGGCGGGAACCATCACTGGCAATCGCAACTACCTGGCCAACCACGTTGCTAACGACACCGATCAAACTAGCCATGTCCATTCCCTCTGCTGCCGAGCGCATTCGGCCTGTGTGATCACGAGGACATGCAAAAGCTCAGGCAGGGAGGCTGGATCAATAGCGCGCGATGGCAAAAAACGTGGCCGGTTTAAATCATTTGGCCTGCACAACCCGCTTAAAAACCCAACAAAAACAGCGGTCAAATTGCCATCAGTCAATTAGTTGACATTTTTTCACCGCTGACCCAGCCACCCTTCCAAGCCCATTTGCTGCACATCCGAAAAATAGTTTTGAACTTTTAAGACCCTAAAAAACGCCCTGAAAAAAGCGAAATACGGGCTTTTCAGTGAGAACTGTGTCTCGGATCCTAAAGAAGTCATAAGTTTATTTCGGACTAATACTTATGAGAAATGCTTCTTAGCTCGCGCCAAAGATGTTCTTAGCTTGGTTGTTACAAGCCTGAAACGGTTTGACCTAAAAATTACGTCATTTTTTTGGCGACAGCTAAGCATCATTGATTCAGGGAGAAGTACCTCATGCGCGTTTTGAACCCTCTTTGCAGCGCTATTTTACTGGCCATGGCGTGCAGCCAGGCGCAGGCCATGTCCATTACCGAGGCGATCCAGAGCACCATCAATACGCACCCGGAACTGCAAGCCAGCGAGAACAATCGCCTGTCTGCCAACGAGGATGTCAACGTCGCCAAAGGAGGGTTTTATCCATCTGTTGATTTGACCGCCAGCTACGGTCGAGGCTACAGCGATAACCCCAACACCCGGGGTTTGAACAGCCACAACACGGAAACGCTGAACTACACGACCTCTGAACTGCGCCTGCGGCAAATGCTGTTTGACGGGTTCAACACCTCCAACGAAGTGGGTCGCACTCAAGCGGTGGTCAATTCGCGCGCCTACTACGTGCAGGGCACCGCCGAGAGCCTGGCACTGCGCACCATCGAGGTGTACCTCGAAGTGCTCAAGCGTCGCGAAATGCTGACCCTGGCCAAAAATAATTTGCAGGCCCACTTACGGGTAAACGATCAAATCGGCATGCGCAGCGAACGCGGCATCGGCAGCATCGCTGACCAGGACCAATCCATCGCCCGTCGCGCACTCGCCGAAAACAACTTTCAGACAGCCGAAGTGGACTTGGCCGACGCCGAATCCAATTTCTTCAGCGTGGTCGGGCGCCTGCCTGATCAATTGGAAACGCCGCCCTCGATCAAGGGGGAGCTGCCGGGCAATTTCACCGCTGCCCAGCAAAGCATGCTGATCAATAACCCGTACCTGAAGTCGGCACAGGCCGACGTGCAAGCCGCCGAGAAACAGTACGAAGTGGCCAAGTCACCGTTTTACCCGCGTTTTGACGGCGAACTGGCCGTGGGCGCCAACGATAACGTGCAAGGTCAGGTAGGCCATGACAACGAATGGCGCGCCGGGGTGGTGATGAACTACAACCTGTTCAAGGGCGGCAGTGACAAGGCGCGCTTGAAATCGGACTCGCACAAAATCAATCAGGCGATGGACATCCGCAATAACGCGCTGCGCATGCTCAACGAAAACCTCAACCTGGCCTGGCACGCCATGAACAATGCGCGCCTGCAAACACCGACCGCACGTCAATACGCTGAAACATCGGCCAAGGTGCGCGTGGCGTACCAAGATCAGTTCGGCCTGGGCCAGCGCACCCTGCTTGACCTGCTCGACAGTGAAAACGAGGTATACAACGCCAACCGCCGCTACACCGAAGTGCGCTACACCGAAGAGTTTTCGATGTACCGCGTACTGGCGAACATGGGGGAATTACTGCGTAAGGAAAACGTTGTCATGCCCGCAGAATCTATCGCCCAGACCGAAGTAAAAAGCGATGCCCGTTTGCCGGAAATGAAGTAAGCGCCTGGAGTGAACCCTTTGACCACCTTGCAAGAAATAGGGCAAGGCGTAGATCCACGCCTGAGCTTTGATGACCCGTTGTTGGATGGTCTGTTGATACTGTGTCAAGTGCACGGGGCCACTGTCAGCCGAGCCAGCCTGACCGCTGGCCTGCCGCTGCCCGAGCAGCGCCTGAGCCTGGACTTGCTGACCCGCGCCGCCGCACGCGCAGGTTTACAGGCGCGGGTATTGCGCCGCGAGTTGAGTGCCATTTCGGCGCTTAACTTGCCCGTATTGCTGATTCTCAAAGACAGCCGTTGCGCCGTATTGCGCCGGTGGGGCGAAGACGGCAAGGCACTGATCCTGCCCAGCGAAGCCGAAGGTGGCGAGCAATGGGTCAGCCGTGAAGAGTTGGAGCAGGACTACAGCGGACAGGCTTTGTTCGCACGGCCGCGGCACGAACTTGAGGACCTGCGCGCGCCGCTGGTGCCGCGGGTCAGTGCGTGGTTTCGCGACACCCTCAAATTGTCCCGCTGGCTCTACAGTGACGCCATCCTTGCCAGCTTGCTGATCAACGTCCTCGGCTTGATGGTGCCGCTGTTCGTGATGCAAACCTACGACCGCGTGGTGCCCAACCAGGCCACCTCCACCTTGTGGGTATTGGCCATTGGCCTGCTGATCGGCACCGGGTTTGAAATGGTGCTGCGACTGGTGCGGGCGCACCTGCTGGACCAGGCAGGCAAGCGCACCGACCTGATCCTGTCGGCGACGTTGTTTGAACGCATCACCGGCATGTCGATGAAAGCCCGGCCCGCGACCATTGGCGGTTTCGCGCAAAGCATTCACGACTTTCAGGGGTTACGCGAGTTTCTCACAGCCGTGACCCTCACCAGCCTGATCGACCTGCCCTTTGCCGTGCTGATGCTGGTGGTGATCGGTTTGCTGGGCGGGTGGCTGGTGCTGATCCCATTGATCGCCTTCCCCATCACCATAGGCTTTGCCTGGTTGATTCAGGTGCGCTTGCGCGACACCGTGCAAAAAAGTCTGGCATTGGGCGCTGAGCGCCAGGCATTGCTGATCGAAACCCTCAGCGGCCTGGAAACCCTCAAAGCCTGTAGTGCAGAAAGCGAGCGCCAGCATCACTGGGAAAGCACCCACGCCGCCCTCACCCGGCTTGATGCCCATGCCCGCAACCTCTCGGCGCTGGCCACCAATGGCACGCTGTTCATTCAGCAACTGTGCGGCATGGCGACTATCGTCGCCGGGGTGTACAGCATCATTGCCGGCAACCTGAGTGTCGGCGCACTGGTAGCGACTTACATGCTGGGCAGTCGGGTCCTAGCTCCACTGGGACAAATCGCCGGGCTGATTACTCGTTATCAACAAGCCCAGTTGACCATGCGCAGTACCGATGCACTGATGTCGCTGCCCCAAGAACGTGATCCGAAACAGCGCCCTCTGGAGCGCACCCAACTCACAGGTGCAATCGAAGCCAGCCGCGTGACCTTTCGCTACGCCGGGCAAAGCAGCCCGGCACTTGCCGACATCAGTTTCAGTATCAAGGCCGGAGAACGGGTCGGCATCATCGGGCGCAGCGGCTCGGGCAAAAGTACGCTGGGGCGTTTGGTGATGGGCTTCTTTGCCCCCGATGAAGGGCAAATCCTGCTCGATGGCCTCGACCTGCGGCAGCTGGACGTGGCCGACCTGCGCCAACAAATCGGCTATGTGGCCCACGATCTGCCCTTGTTGGCGGGCAGCCTGCGCGACAACCTGACCCTGGGCGCGCGCTACATCAGTGACGCGCGCATGCTCGAAGTGGCCGAACTGACGGGCGTCAGCGAACTGGCCCGCCAGCACCCGCAAGGCTTTGACCGCCCGGTGGGTGAGCGCGGGCAACTGCTCTCGGGGGGTCAACGCCAAGCCGTGTTATTGGCGCGGGCGTTGTTGCTAAGCCCACCGATCATGCTGCTCGACGAACCCACCAGCGCGATGGACAACGCCAGCGAAGACGCCCTGCGCCAGCGCTTGCACACCTGGATGCAAGGCAAAACCCTGCTGCTGGTCACCCACCGCACCGCCATGCTCAGTTTGGTCGACCGCCTGATCGTGCTGGATAACGGCCGGATCGTTGCAGATGGCCCCAAAGAAGCGGTTATTGACGCGTTGCGCAAGGGCCGTGTCGGCTCTGCCGCCGTTTAGGAGAGATGTATGTCTGCACGCTCCGGCTTGCGCAGTTATCTGGACAGTTTCAAGAAAAGTGGCGAAAGCGACTACATGCCCGAGGCCACCGGGGCTTCACTGCAAGACTCACCGCGCCTGTCGCGCATCACCGTGTGGATCGCGGCGGCGTTGATTATTGTGGCGCTGCTGTGGGCCAAGTTCGCGGTACTGGACGAAGTGACCGTGGGCGATGGCAAGGCCATTCCTTCGAGCAAGGTACAAGTCATCCAGAACCTTGAAGGCGGGATCGTCACTGAGCTGTTGGTGCGCGAAGGGCAAATGGTCAATAAGGGCGATACGCTGCTGCGCCTGGATGACACGCGCTTTTTGTCCAACCGTGGCGAAAGTGAAGTCGACCGTTACGCCCTCACCGCCCAGGTTGAACGCCTGTCAGCCGAAGCCGAGGGACGGCCGTTTGAACTGTCACCCGAAGTGATCGCCAAAGCGCCGCAAGTGGCTGAAGACGAAAAATCGCTGTTCTTGCAACGTCAGCGGCGGCTCAACAGCGAGCAGCGCACGTTGACCGAGCAATTGCGCCAAAAAACCCAGGAGTTGGCCGAGTTTCGTTCCAAACAAGAGCAGTTTCGTAACAGCCTGGCGTTGTTGAATCAGGAGATGAACATGTCGGCGCCACTGGTGGGTACGGGTGCGGTATCGCCGGTCGAAATCTTGCGTCTCAAACGCAGCGCGGTCGAAATTCGCGGTTCGCTGGACTCCACGACCCTCGCCATTCCGCGCGCTGAAGCGGCGATGAATGAAATCCGCAGCAAGATCGACGAATCGGTACAAACCTTTCGCTCGGACGCGGCCAAGGAGCTGAATCAAAAACGCACCGACCTGTCGAAAATCACCGCCACCAGCATCGCCATTGACGACCGGGTAAGCCGCACCACGGTGGTATCGCCGGTCCACGGCATCGTCAAACAGCTGAAGGTCAACACCATTGGCGGCGTAGTCCAGCCGGGCAGTGACATGGTGGAAATCGTACCGCTGGAAGATAACCTGTTGATCGAGGCCAAAGTACGACCTCAGGATGTCGCGTTTCTGCATCCTGGACAGAAAGCCATGGTCAAGTTCAGCGCTTATGACTACACGATTTACGGAGGCATGAGCGCCAAACTGGAATTGATTGGTGCCGACACCATCACCGACGACAAGGGCAACAGCTTTTACCTGATCCAGGTGCGCACCGACAAAAACCACTTGGGGGGTGATCAAAAACCCCTGCTGATCATTCCTGGCATGACCGCGGCAGTGGACATCGTCACCGGGCAGAAAAGCGTGCTGGATTACTTGCTCAAACCGGTGTTGAAAGCCAGAACAGAGTCATTGCGCGAACGCTAGGACACCTGGGAACTGACGAGTCAGGCGCGGCTGTGATCGACGCCACAGCCGTCGTAAAGTCTTAGACGCGCGCCTGTCGTCAGGCTTTATCAAGGTGGTTGCGCTGGTAGGTTTGGGCGCCCATCGCTTCAATCTGCCCTTCAATCAAGGCTTCAAACGGGCGCAATAAAGGCTCGAATACACGCGGCGCTTCAAGTAGTTCCAGGGTCTGCACGATCGCTTCCAGCGTGGATAACGCGCCAGGCCCCGGCGCCTTGCGTAATCGATAGCGCGACTGCGCGCCCTCGGGCAGGGTCACCCGCGGCAAATTCGCCAACAGGGGGTTAAGGTGCAATAACTTGCGCGCCTTACGCCATGTACCATCCGGCACCACCAGCAACCACGGCAGACTGTCTTCAGCCTTATGCGCCGCAATCAGTTGCGCCCCTTGCCCCGGAAACAACAGCCGCGCCTGATAACCCGGCGGGTTGAGCAATGTCTCCAGATCGTCAAACACTTCACCCACCCGTAACTCTGCATTGCTCAGGCCCAGCGCGGCCAGGCGTGCGGTATTGAGCGCATGGCCGACCTCGCTCGGATGCTGTAGGAGTAACACGCGGGTGCGGCTGTGCAGGTGAGGGATCAGTTCGCACAAGCAGTGCGACTGAGGGCGCAGGCAGCGAGGGCATTGGGCTCGGGACATGGAGGAACGCTCGTCGTCAGGACTGGTTGAGCTGCGCTTTAAGCAGATCACGGAAAGTTTGAATCAACGGTTCGCGGCTGCGGCCACGGCGCACAATCATCGAAAACGGCGCCTGATAGCCGAACGTCGCAGGCAGCAATACGCGCAAGTCGCCTTTATCCACCCACGGCTCGGCATAGTGCTGGGGCAAGTAGCCAATGTAGGCCCCTGAAAGCACCAAGATCAGTTGCGCCTCCATGCTGTCGACCGTGGCCGCGCTGTGTTTGAAACCGTGGCGCGCTAACTCGGCCTGGCTCCAGTAACCCCGCCCGACCATGCGTTGTTGCGTAATCACCGGCTCGGGAATGCGTCGTTCGCTGAACAATGGATGCCGCGCGCTGCAATACAGCCAATGCTGCTCGCGGTACAGCGGCTGATAAACCAGGCCGCTCATGCGCGACGAAAACGCGCCAATCGCCAAGTCCAGCCGGTTGTCTTGCACACCGAGCTGGAGTTCATACGGGCTCATCACGGATAAATGCAGGTGCACGGCCGGGTGTTCCTGGCTGTAGGCACCAATCGCCTCGGCAAACGGCAGCGCCTTGTCACTGACCGTGGAGTCGATCACGCCCAGGTTCAACGTGCCGCGTAACTCGCCTTTGAGCGCGGCGGCGTACTGCTCGAACCCCTCGAGTTCGCCCAGCAGGCGCAAGGTTTCCTGATGGAACAACTCGCCCTTGCTGGTCAGGCTGAAACCACCGCGCCCACGGTGGCACAGCACCAGGCCCAGGCTTGCTTCCAACTGGCTCATGTAAGTGCTGATCGCCGAGGTCGAGAGGTTCAGTGCCTGTTGTGCATTGGCAAAGCCCTGGTGGCGGACCACGCTGGCGAAAATACGTAATAGTTTCAGATCGGGTAAAGCGTTGGCCATCAGAGACTCACTTATACCGAGTGGCACCCACCTCACAACGCACGGGAGCAGGAAAATGGCGATGCCAGAATCGCAAGCTGCACGTTAGGCAGATGATATTGAGCGTTAGCCTAACCGCTTGGTCGACATTAGTTTAGAAAAATCTGAACTAAGTATTTGCCTGTAGGGATTCTTCCCGTCGTCGGCCTTTCGCAGAATCGGTCGCCATAACCACAACAAACGACGAGGTCTACCCGTGGACAAAATTCTGCACCAACCACTGGGCGGTAACGAAATGCCGCGCTTCGCCGGCATCGCCACCATGATGCGCTTGCCTCACCTGCAATCAGCCGCCGGGCTGGACGCGGCTTTTATCGGTGTACCGCTGGACATCGGCACCTCGCTGCGTGCCGGCACCCGCTTCGGGCCACGGGAGATCCGCGCGGAATCCGTGATGATTCGCCCCTACAACATGGCCACCGGCGCAGCCCCATTCGACTCGCTGTCGGTGGCTGACATCGGCGACGTAGCAATCAACACCTTCAACCTGCTGGATGCGGTGCGGATTATCGAACAAGCCTACGACGAAATCCTCGAACACGCTGTCATCCCGCTGACTCTGGGGGGCGATCACACCATCACCCTGCCGATCCTGCGCGCGATCCATAAAAAGCACGGCAAGGTCGGGCTGGTGCACATCGATGCCCACGCCGACGTCAACGATCATATGTTTGGCGAGAAGATCGCCCACGGTACGACCTTCCGCCGGGCCGTCGAAGAAGGCTTGCTGGACTGTGATCGCGTGGTGCAAATCGGCCTGCGCGCACAAGGCTATACCGCTGAAGATTTCAACTGGAGCCGCAAACAGGGGTTTCGCGTGGTGCAGGCCGAAGAGTGCTGGCACAAATCCCTCGCGCCGCTGATGGCCGAAGTCCGTGAGAAAGTCGGCGGCGGCCCGGTGTACCTGAGCTTTGATATCGATGGCATCGACCCGGCCTGGGCGCCTGGCACCGGCACCCCGGAAATCGGCGGGCTGACCACGATCCAGGCGATTGAGGTGATTCGCGGCTGTCAGGGCCTCGACCTGGTGGGTTGCGATCTGGTAGAAGTCTCGCCGCCTTACGACACCACCGGCAACACCTCGTTGCTAGGCGCTAATTTGCTCTACGAAATGCTCTGCGTGCTCCCCGGCGTAGCGCACCGATAAGGACATCGTCAACCCGTGCCAACGGCGCTTTGCAGTCTTGAACTGACGGCACCGTTGCACACTGCTGTGCGTTTGCATCCATAAAAAAAATAATTGGAGATTCGCCATCATGGCTATAGATCTACTGGTCGTCCTTATCTACGCAGCGGCAATGCTGGTGCTCGGCTACTACGGCATGCGCAAGGCCAAAACCCACGAAGACTATTTGGTGGCCGGGCGCAACCTGGGCCCCACGTTGTACATGGGCACCATGGCCGCCACCGTGTTGGGCGGCGCGTCGACGGTGGGCACGGTACGCCTGGGGTATGTGCACGGCATTTCGGGTTTTTGGCTGTGCGCGGCGCTGGGCTGCGGGATCATCGCGCTGAACCTGTTTTTGGCGAAACCGTTGCTCAAGCTGAAAATTTTCACCGTCACCCAAGTGCTGGAAAAACGCTACAACCCGATGGCGCGTCAAGCCAGTGCGGTGATCATGCTGGCCTATGCGCTGATGATTGGCGTGACTTCGATTTTGGCCATCGGCACGGTGCTGGAAGTGCTGTTCGGCCTGCCATTTTGGGTCTCGATATTACTCGGCGGTGGCGTGGTGGTGGTGTATTCGACCATCGGCGGCATGTGGTCGCTGACCCTGACCGACATCGTGCAGTTCGTGATCAAGACCGTGGGCCTGATGTTTGTCCTGCTGCCGATCTGCCTGTATCGCGTGGGCGGCTGGGATGAGCTGGTGAGCAAGTTGCCCGCGTCCAACTTCAGTTTCACCAGCATTGGCTGGGACACGATCGTCACCTACTTCATGATTTATTTCTTCGGCATTCTGATCGGCCAGGACATTTGGCAGCGGGTATTTACCGCCAAAACGGCCAAAGTTGCCAAGTACGCCGGCACCTTTGCAGGCTTCTACTGCATCCTTTACGGGCTGACCTGCGCCTTGATCGGCATGGCCGCGCACGTATTGATCCCGGATCTGGACAACGTCAACAACGCCTTTGCGGCCATCGTTAAAGTCTCGCTGCCGGACGGTATTCGCGGGTTGGTGATTGCAGCCGCCCTGGCCGCCATGATGTCCACCGCAAGTGCGGGTTTGCTGGCAGCGTCCACGGTGCTCACCGAAGACCTGTTGCCCAAACTGCGCGGCGGCAAGCAATCGAGCCTGTCGATCAATCGCCTGTTCACACTGCTCACCGGGATAGCGGTATTGGCCATCGCGCTGGTGGTCAACGACGTGATCAGTGCGCTCACTCTGGCGTATAACCTGTTGGTCGGCGGGATGCTGGTGCCCTTGATCGGTGCCATTTACTGGAAACGCGCGACCACCGCAGGCGCGATTTGCAGCATGAGCCTGGGCTTTATTACCGCGCTGGTGTTTATGTTCAAGGACGGCCTGGACGCCAATACACCGATTTATTACAGCCTCGGCGTCGCGTTGATCAGCTTTATTGTGGTCAGCCTGATGGCACGTCGCCCAGCCACGGTGGTGAGCGCCGTCTAAATAGGTTTTCTGTGGGGCAATGCTTATTTCAGCGGGTGCGACGTCGAAACTCGTACCCGTTTTTTCTGGACAGCAAACACCCTGCGTTCACTGCACTCGCCAGCGTTTAACGGCGACGTTGCGGGCGACGACGCGGATCTTCGACAGGAATCGGTACAGGTTGCAGCGGCGGCTCAATCAGGCCAAGCGCCACACCCACGTCATGCAGCCAGGTTTGCAGTTTGTCTTTCATAAATCCCCCTTGGGGTTACACCGGCGACCCCTAATCTTTGGTCGCTTCGTACAGATAATAGTCCTAAGTCCTACGCAATGCTTGCCGGAAGTCAATGAACTTTTGGCTAATTTCGCACAAATGCGACTGATGCCGATACGTGAAGTTACATTGCAGGCATTACGCCATGTTGCAGGGCTGTGTGTGTTGCAATTCAATCCAGGCATTGAGGTTGGCGCCCATCATGCCTTTGCGCCACATCAACCAGGTGGTTGCGCTGTCAAACGGCGGTTGCAAGGGGTGCGCACGCACGCTTTCACGCCCCGGCAAACTGGCCAGCATCGATTCTGGCATCAGCGCCACGCCCGACCCTGCCACGACACATGCCAGCATGCCTTGGTAAGACTCGATCTCCATTACCCGTCCCATGGCGGCACGGTCGCTGGCGTACCACGCTTCAAGCCGTGAGCGATAGGAACACCCCTGGCGGAAGGTGAAGACTTCACGACCTTGCACATCTTGCGCGCGGGTGATTGGCTCGTGGTCCAGATCACTGATCAGCACCAGGCGTTCTTGGCAAAACGCCACGCCATCCAGCCCGGCCAACTCCAGCGGACCGTCCACCAGCGCGGCGTCCAGCCGACCGGTCAGCAAACCTTCAAGCAGCTCGCCGCTGGGCGCGGATTGAACGTGCAAATTCACCGCCGGGTAGCTGCGGTGATAACGCGCCAACAAGGCGGGCAAGTGTATGGCCGCCGTGCTGTACATCGTGCCCAAGGTGAATTTGCCCGCTGGCACCCCACCCTGCACTGCGCCCAATGCTTCTTCACGCAGGGCAAACAGTCTCGCGGTGTAATCGAGCAGCACCTTGCCCGCCGCTGACAGTTGCAAACGCTGACGTTCGCGCACAAACAACTCGACGCCCATCTGCTCTTCAAGCTGCTTGAGCCTTGTCGACAGGTTCGACGGTACGCGGTGCAGGCGTTCCGCCGCGCGGGTGATGGAGCCTTCCTCGGCCACGGCCTGAAAAATGCGTAATTGGCTGAACTCCACACCTTTCTCCAAAACAGAATAAGTCACTCACTATTATTCAATTTTAATGAAAGTCAATCCTCTCTAGCCTGACGGTCATTGTCTTCTTGCAGGAATTGCTGCCATGTCTGCTCTGTTGCGCCTGTTCGCCAGCTTTATCGCCCTTGTCATGGCGATGGGGATTGGTCGGTTTTCGCTTACGCCACAACTGCCGCATTTAATCAGCGAAGGTCAGATTGACCTGACCGGCGCGGGGCTGATCGCAGCCGCCAATTACCTGGGCTATTTGATCGGTGCGCTGGACGCCATCCGCGCCCGACGTCCTGCCCAAGTGCGTAACCGCCTGCTAAGCGGTTTATGGCTGTGCGTGGGCCTGACCTTCGTTTCGTTCTGGGCACAAGGCTTTTGGCCACATTTGCTGCTGCGATTTGGCACCGGTGTCGCCAGCGCCTGGGTGATGGTGATGATCACCTCCCTCAGCCAACACTTGGCCGTGTCGACCCATCGCCCACGCCTCGGGGCACTGGTCTTTGCCGGGCCGGGGGTCGGTGTACTGCTCACCGGGTTGCTGGCGCTGGGCGCCAATGTCACGGGCCAAAACTCCGCGACGTTATGGCTGATTTATGCGGTCGCTGCACTGATCATGCTGTTGGCTATTTTGCCGATGCTGCCCACGCCCGCTGCGCAGCCTTCACCCTCTGTCACTGTAGCGCCCAGTGCCCGTACGCCCGGCATCTCACGTTTGGGCGCCATTTATGGGCTGTATGGTTTGGGCTACATCATCCCGGCAACGTTTTTGTCACAGATGGCCAATGCTCGCTTTCAGGGCCAATGGCAGGCTGATCTGTTCTGGCCCGCCTTCGGTCTGTGCGCCGCACTGGGTGTGCTGTTGATCAGCTTTAGACGCATCAACCCACACACCACGCGCTATTGGTTGATGGGCGGGTTATGGATTCAAGCACTGGGCGTGCTGGCCTGCTTGTTACCCAGCAGTGCGGGCCTGGCACTGGGTGTGATCTTGTGCGGGACACCCTTTTTGGCCTGCATGCCTTTGGTGATGCAACGCTCGCGGGACCTTGCGCCCCACGCCACGCAACGTAACGCCGCGTTACTGACGGCCTGCTTCGCGGTGGGACAGTTGAGCGGCCCGTTACTGGCGGCGCTCAGCAGCCATTTCAGTGGCGGCTTGCAACCTGCGTTAGGGGTGGCGGCCTGTGGCTTGCTGGTCGCAGGCGTACTGGCTTTGCACTCGGTCAGTTCCCCAACAGCGTGCGCACCCTGCGACGCATCCACTGCTCTGCGCTGACAAACGTGATGCCAAATAGCACGAAAATCGCGCCCACCACGAAGTTGACACTCAGCGGCTCATCAAGCACCAGCACGCCGAACGTCACGCCAAACAGCGGGGTCATAAAAGAAAACACTGCCAGGTTGGATGCCAGATAGCGCTGGAGCATCCAGAACCACACCAGATAGCTGAAAAATGAAACCACCAACCCCTGAAACAGCACACTGGCCACCGCAACGGTGGTCAGGCGGACATGGCTGATTTGACCACTGAGGGCGGCAATCACCAGCAAACCGACAAAGCCGATGATCAACTGGTAAAACAGCGTCAGCGTGACCGGCGCCTCAGATAAACGCGAACCCCGGACCACCACCGTGGTGGCGCCCCACGCCATGCCCGCCAAAATCCCATAGGCGTCACCCAGCAGCATGTTGCGGTCCATGTCAGCCAGCGATACGCCACCGGCAAAGGCGAACACGATGCCGACGAATGCGAGAAAAATCCCCAGCCACTGCAACGGCCGCAAACGCTCGCCGGGCAACAGCCAGTTGACGCCCAAGGCGGTGAAGATAGGCGCGGTGTAGAGAAATACCGACATGTGCGCGGCGCTGGTCAGTTGCAATCCTTCAGAAATAAAGAAGAACTCAAGAGCAAACAGGCTACCCGCCAACAGGCCGCCACGCCAAGTGACCGGCACCTGGTTCCAGCCGCCTTTGCAGCAAATCAACACGCCCACCAGCAATGCGGAAATGCCCGACCGGGCAGCCGCTTGCATCACCGGAGCAATGTCCAGGGCAGCGGTTTTGATCACCACTTGTTGTACGCCCCAAATCAGGCACAAGCCCAACATGACTTGCAGTGCGAAGGCATCCGTTGCTCGCCGCGAAACACTCATATCAACACCTTGAAAACATCAAGCCGCCAGTTTGCGGGCGGTCCAATAACCTGAAAGCGACGCCAGGCAGGTCAACAGCGTGCCCCACGCCATGTCCATCAACGCCAGCTGCGCAGACCAGCCATTGAGCGTCGCCCAGTTGGTCATGTCGTAAGTGCCATAGGCGATCAGGCCGAAGAATGCACCGCTCAGCGCTGCCCTGCGGGCACTGCCACGCGCCAGCGCGGGGCGCACCACAAAAAACACCACACCGAGGACGTACATCAAATAGAAGACGATGGCCGGGCCCCACTTGGGAGGCTCCAGCATCAAGGGGCCGAACAGCTCTTTATAGGTAGAGCTCATGAGCAGGCCCAACCAAAGGCCGTCGAGTATCAGAAAAGCCAGTAACGCACCGATATACGCCCAAACACTTTTCCGCATGTCGACAGCCCTCTTGGCAGTTGGATCAGATCAATTGAATGCGGTCCGGGTGGATCGCAATCTTGCCTTCCTTGTACAACGAGCCGATGGCTTTTTTGAAGTTGCCTTTGCTGACACCAAACAGGCTGCTGATCAGCTCTGGATCGCTTTTGTCGCTCACCGCCAACACGCCATCGTTATCGCGCAGTTTGCTCAGGATCTTGGAGTTCAGGCTGCTGGCCGCTTCCTGACCGACGGGCTGCAAGCTCAAACTGATTTTGCCGTCAGCGCGGATTTCTTTGATAAAGCCTTTTTCTTGCTTGCCCGCCCGCATGAACTTGAAGATTTCGTTCTTGTGGATCAGGCCCCAATGCTTGTTATTGATCACCGCCTTGAAGCCCATGTCGGTGGCTTCAGCCACCAGCAGGTCAACTTCCTGGCCGACTTGATACGTGGCCGGGGTTTTATCCAGGTAGCGATCCAGGCGCGCAGTGGCCGTGATGCGACGGGTGTGCTTGTCGAGATAGACGTGCACCACCACGTATTCGCCCGCCGTCATCTGGCGTTTTTCTTCGGAATACGGCAACAGCAAATCTTTGGGCAAACCCCAATCGAGGAATACACCGATGCTATTAACTTCAACCACTTTCAGACTGGCGAACTCACCCACCTGAACTTTTGGTTTTTCAGTGGTGGCAATTAACTTGTCATCACTGTCCAAATAAACAAAAACGTTGAGCCAGTCTTCATCTTCACTGGGAATGTCTTTGGGAATATAACGGTTGGGCAATAGAATTTCGCCGTCTGCCCCGCCGTCCAGATACAAACCAAAGTGGGTGTGTTTCACCACTTGCAAACTGTTGTAGCGACCGATTAAAGCCATGTCCAATACCCTCATTACGTGGGCGGCATTCTACCCGAGTTTAGGGGGGTACATCGAAGCTGTAGGACGCCGCCCCGAAAAAATCTGCCAAGCGCCCGGTTTACGGGCATCGGCCAGCGCTGTTGCGCGCCGCTCGTCAGCCCGACCGGCGAAAACCTGCGCCCGAGCCCCGTCTTTAGCCTGCAATAAACCAGTGAATGTTTTTAATTAAAACAGCCAGTTAGCCGGTGATTACGAGAGTGAATATATTCAAGACCCGGCGCCTTATATTATTTTACGGAGATATTTAACAAGCAATTGTCAAGCATTTCAGGTACTATCGCTGGCCAAGTTATTTTCTACAGGTCAATAGCCGTCATGCGCGTAAAAGCATCCGCCAGCAAAGCAAAGCCAGCTCCCGCAGTTGAAACCAGTGATTCGATCAATGCGCAAATCGCCGCATTCTTGAAATCCGGTGGCGAGATCCAGCAAATTGACAAAGGCGTCAGCGGCCAGACCTTCGGCCCGTCCAAGCAAATCACGCTGGGTAAAAAGTAACACCCTCGCGTCACTAGGTCCTCATGCGCTTTGCCTGCACAAAGCGCTAGGACTATCGGTTACCTCCCCTCTAAATGCTTGTCTGGCTCGATAAATCGACGAACGGCACACTGTGGCCGGCATTCACCCGTATTCTCTAAGCCCTCTAGATCAAGCCTCTGCGCGGACACCAGGAGGAATGCATGCTCACACGGGCGTTAATGCTGACCGGCACTCTGCTGGCCAGCACGTTAGTTGATGCACAGGTCTTCTCCCGCGAACTGGGGGATTTCGACCTCAAACTCGGCACTCAACCCAGCCGCAGCATGGCCCAAGGCCTGGTAAAACCCACCAGCCCCGGCTCGACCTTTCATGGCGGCCTGGACTTGACCCACGACAGTGGCTGGTACGTCGGCCAGTGGGCGCCGACGATGGGTATCAAGCCCGGCACCAACCTCGAAGTCGACTCCTACCTGGGTTACAAACACCCTTTCGACCAAACCCTGAGTTACGAGCTGGGAATGATCCATTACAGCTACCCCAAACTCAGCCCGCTCGACAGCCAGCAGTTCTACGCAGGATTAACGGTACTCGGAACCCGCTTCGGCGCAGCGTTCAGTAACGACCCGGATCGCCATGACAGCACCGTGTTTGCCGACCTTGGGGTCAACCAGCCGTTTGGCATTGGCGTGAGCATGAAATACACCACCCACCAACTGGGCACCCCGGTGTCGATTGCCGAGGGTGGCAGCGTGCGCGCCTTCAATGACTGGTCAATCAAGTTATCCCGCCCCTTCATGGGCATCGACCTCAACCTGATCTACAGCGACTCCAGCCTGGAGGGCGCGCAGTGCTCAGCGTATTCGGGGCAGAACAGCCAATGTGATGGCTTGGTCACGCTCAAGGCTGAGCGAGCGTTTTACTGACTCAAAAGCCTTGAACCGCCGCCCTGGGCTGCTCGATCCACAGCCGCTTCCTCAGTTCAAGCTCGCCAGCTTGCTGCGCCTCCCACATCTTTCGTGCTCAGACGGACTATGATTCACGCCGCCATATGGCCTGATATTGCGCCCGCCGCCTCGGTTGACGCTCAAATGATTTAACGCTATCTCGGTGTGATTCACCCCACAGGTAAAGACCTGCGACGACGCAGTCGTTGAGGCACAAAACCCTGGCCGTCCTGCGACAAAACGGCCAGAGAGTGCACTCAAGCTATTTGCGCCTTGGCCGCCAGCTCATCAAACGTCGCGGGATCAAGCGGGTACTCCTCATCATCCAGCACCTGCAACGGGTGAGCATTGCCTGGAATGGCGCTGTCGATCAAGCTCAGCAACTGCGACCCGCGCTTAGTCAGGACAAAATTCTCACCTGTCCCCCCCTCGTTTTCACGACGCGGCTCGATAAAACCTTGTTTGAGCAACAGCGCTTCGTAATTGCAGGCCAGTACTTTCAGCTCATCAACATCGCCCACCGGCTGCTCCTGATTCTGGAGGTCTACAGCGTACTGTTCGGCATACACCCGTGGTGCAAACGGCTTACCTGCGCCATTTTGTACCTCGTGCAGAAGACGCTCGATCAGTGCCCAGTTATAAGTGGCCATCAGCTTCACTCCCCTACGGTTAGATGAAATGTCCTTCTTGAGTAGTGACTGATAATCCCGGCAGACGTTCAGGCGCTTTTGGCCAGACAATAAAAAACCCGGCCGAGGCCGGGTTTTTGCACCTTTATACCTGCGCTTTATTCAGCGGCGGGTGCTTCTGGCTTGCGGCGCTTGAGCGGCGCCATGCCGTCTTTGCTGACCAATGACAGAGCATCGGTCTTAGGGCGGTTAGCGATTTTGCGCTTGGTCGGTGCCTTGGCGCCCGACTTCTTCTTAACGCCTTTGGCGTCAGTCTTTTTCTTCTTCACGCCAACCGCTTTGCCCGAAGCCTTGACGTTTTTCGGTCCGCCGTAGGTGCCTTTGACTTCCTTGATGGTGCGACGCTCGAAGCTTTGCTTCAAGTAACGCTCAACGCTGGACATCAGGTTCCAGTCGCCGTGGCAGATCAACGAGATCGCCAAACCTTCGTTGCCAGCACGGCCGGTACGGCCGATACGGTGTACGTATTCGTCACCGCTGCGTGGCATGTCGAAGTTGATCACCAGGTCCAGGCCTTCAACGTCCAGGCCACGGGCTGCCACGTCAGTGGCCACCAGAATCTTGACCCCGCCTTGCTTGAGGCGGTCGATGGCCAGTTTGCGGTCTTTCTGGTCTTTCTCACCGTGCAAGACAAACGCTTTGTAGTCCTGAGCCACCAGACGGCCGTAGATACGGTCAGCCATGGCGCGGGTGTTGGTGAAAACAATGGCTTTTTGATACGTCTCGTTGGCCAGCAACCAGTTAACAATCTGCTCTTTGTGCTGATTATGGTCGGCGGTGATGATTTGCTGACGCGTGGTGGCGTTCAGCTGGCTGACCTGGTTGAGCTGCAAGTGTTCGGCGTTGTCCAGCACTTTGCCGACCATTTCACGCAGCCCCGAACCACCGGTGGTGGCCGAAAACAGCATGGTCTGTTGACGGTTCTGGCACTCGTCGACCAGACGCTGCACGTCCTCGGCGAAGCCCATGTCGAGCATTCGGTCAGCTTCGTCGAGTACCAGCACTTCAACTTCTTTCAAGTCCAGGTTGCCGGCGTTCAGTTGCTCCAGCAGACGGCCCGGCGTACCGATCAGGATATCCGGCACCTTGCGCAGCATGGCAGCCTGGACCTTGAAGTCTTCACCGCCAGTGATCAAACCGGACTTGATGAACGTAAACTGCGAAAAACGCTCCACTTCCTTGAGCGTTTGCTGTGCCAGCTCGCGGGTAGGCAGCAGGATCAGCGCTTTGATGCTGACGCGGATTTTGGCCGGGCCAATCAGGCGGTTCAGAATGGGCAAGACGAAAGCAGCGGTTTTGCCACTCCCGGTCTGAGCTGTCACCCGCAGGTCACGCCCTTGGAGCGCGAGCGGAATGGCCGCTGCTTGCACAGGCGTAGGCTCGACAAATTTAAGCTCGGCCACAGCTTTAAGCAGGCGTTCGTGCAGGGCGAAATCGGAAAACACGGGTGCTACCTCGAAGAAATGCAAAAAATCAGCGGCATAGAGTAAACGTTTCGAGCGCTCAGGCCGAGTGACTTTGCATGAACGGCGTGAAAGAAATGAATTTTTACGCTCTTTAGTCCCACATCAGCCCATTGAACACCTGTAAATGCTCTAATCCCCGAGCCATTTACTTCTGGGGTAACGTTTTCGCTTATGGATATTCAACAACTCTGGGTTCAATTCCAGACGCTTTGGGCCCACCTCGACGAGCATCCTTGGCTGTCTGCGCTACTGGGCCTGATCGTATTGGTGGGCATCGCGCTGATCGCGGGCCACGTTGCACGCATCATCGTTTTGCGCGTGACCAAGATGCTGGGCCGCCAACCGGCGCTGCACTGGATCAACGATTTACGCGAACACAAGGTGTTCCATCGTCTGGCGCAATTGACGCCGTCGTTGATGGTGCAATTTGGGCGCAACCTGGTGCCGGACATGAGCGACAACGGTCGCCACTTCCTCGGCAACCTGGCGCTGGCGATTACGATTTTCGTCCTGACGCGGGTGATCAGCGCGCTGCTGGACGCCATGCTCGACATCTATTCGCGCACCAATTACGCCAAAACCCGGCCGATCAAAGGCTACGTGCAGCTGACCAAAATGCTGCTGTATGTGTTTTCGGCCATCATCATCGTCGCCACCTTGATCGACCGCTCACCCATGCTGCTGCTTTCGGGTCTGGGCGCGATGTCGGCGGTTATTTTGTTGGTCTACAAAGACACCTTGCTGTCGTTCGTGGCCAGCGTGCAATTGACCAGTAACGACCTGCTGCGTGTAGGGGACTGGATCGAAATGCCGCAGGTGGGCGCCGATGGCGATGTCATCGACATCACCCTGCACACGGTCAAGGTGCAGAACTTCGACAAGACCATCGTCTCGATTCCGACCTGGCGCCTGATGTCCGAGTCGTTCAAAAACTGGCGCGGCATGCAGCAGTCCGGTGGACGCCGAATCAAGCGCAGCCTGTTTATCGATGCCGCTGAAATCGGCTTTTTAACGGATGAGCAAGAACAGCGCCTGGAGCAAGTGCGCTTGCTCAGGGATTATCTGACGCGCAAAAAGGCCGAGCTCAAAAGCTGGAACGAGGCCCAGGGCAACGTCGCCGCCATGTCCGCCAACCGTCGACGCATGACCAACATCGGTACTTTCCGCGCCTATGCGCTGGCCTACCTGAAAAGCCATGCTGAGATTCAGCCGAACATGACCTGCATGGTGCGTCAGATGCAAACCACCGCCCAAGGCGTGCCGCTGGAGGTGTACTGCTTCACCCGCACCACGGTGTGGGATGAGTACGAGCAGATCCAGGGCGATATTTTTGACTATTTGCTGTCAGTGATGCCTGAGTTCGGTCTGAGCGTGTATCAACAGCCAAGCGGCAATGATTTGCGCAACGGCTTGTTGAATAAGCTTCAAACTCCGCTGGTGGTTGAGCAAGCGGCAAACGCTGACGATTGAGAAACTGGATGCCAGGGTCTTGGAGCGCATGCTTGCAAGACCCTGACATACACCGGCATTACGCCTGTTTGAACTGCTGATCGCCCGTCAATTTAAATAACAGGTCAATGCCCTGCGGCCACTTGCCATAGCCACGCTCACCATTGATATGCCCTGCATTGGGTAGATGCACCAAGGTGCTGCCCCAGGCATCACTGAACATTTTGGCGCGCTGGACGCTGACATAAGGGTCGTCAGTGCTTGCCACCGTGATCGATTCAAACGGCAGTAAATTCAGTGGCATCGGTGTAAAACCGTGAGTGCCGCCCGGATAACTGTCGGCTTCGGTATCACTGGGCGCGACCAACAAAGCCCCTCGCACCATCTTTTGTGCAATGTCTGGATACTCATGCGCCCAGCGGGCGATCAAGGTACACGCCAGGCTGTGGGCCACCAGCGCGACAGGTCGCTCGCTGGCAGTGACCTTTTCATGCAAGCGTTGCACCCAGTCTGCACAGGTCGGCGTCTGCCAATCGGTCTGTTTAACGCGTTTTAACCCGCTAAAACGCTGCTCCCACTGCGATTGCCAGTGATCGGGACCGGAATCAAAAAGCCCCGGCAATATCAACACTCTGACGGTCATCCCTGCTCTCCTGTGGATGCTGGATAGGTCCCAAGACCTTAGCTCGTCACGGCCCTGCGGTCGAGGCGACTGATCCAAACAGCGACCAGAATCACCAGCCCGCCCAAAAACAAACGGCCCAACGGTTCATGCTGGTTCCAGATCAGCAGGTTCAGCAGCAAGCCGACCGGCACGTGCAGGTTGTTCATCACCGCCAGCGTGCCGCCACTGACCAGGCACGCGCCTTTGTTCCACCAGTACATGCCGAGTGCCGTTGATACCAGCCCCAAAAATACCAGCACCCCCCACTGCAACGGTGCGTCCGGTAAAAAGTGCGCTTTGCCAAACAGCAAAAATGCAGGCAACACCACGGCCAGCGCGCCCAGATAGAAATAACCAAAACGCCGGTAATGCGGCAGATCGCTGGGGTAACGCGCCACCAGATGCTTGTACATCACCTGGCCGGCAGCGTAAGTAAAGTTGGCCAATTGCAGCAACAGGAAGCCTTTGAAGAAGTCCGGGCTGATGCTGTCAAAACGAATCACCGCTGCCCCGCTGACGGCCACCAGTGCCGCCACCAACGCCCACGGATTGAAGCGCCGATTGAGCGCATCCTCAATCAACGTCACATGCAGCGGCGTCAAAATGGTGAACAGCAATACTTCTGGCACCGTGAGCACGCGAAAGCTCAGATAAAGGCACACGTAAGTGATGCCGAACTGCAAAGCACCGATCAGCAACATGCCGCGCATAAAACCGGGTTCGACCTTGCGCCAGCGCGTCAACGGGATAAACACCAGACCCGCCAGCACCACCCGTACCAGCACCGCAAAGTAACTGTCGACGTGGCCTGCCAGATACTCGCCAATCAGGCTGAAGGAAAACGCCTGTATCAGCGTGACAATCAACAAATAACCCATAAATCTTTCGCCTGCTGCCCAACGGAATGTGCGCGACCTTAGCGGTTTTCGTTGTGCAACGAAATGCCGGGCAAAAAAAACCCGATCTGGCACAGAGGCTGATCGGGTTGGAGCACTCAGGAGCAAAGTGCAAAGGGAGGTTCGATGCGCGAACCGCATGCTTGAAGGAGCAATGAAACGATTAAGCCTGTCGCCGATTATCTGTCGATTAACAGCTCATGCCACTTGTGAAAGCCGGGACTTGGCTTGGTTCAATCCTTTTTCCTGAAAGTCACCGCCCAGGTTCATACCCTCGGCGTGGATAAACGTCACATCGTGAATACCGATAAACGCCATCACCTGACGCAAATACGGTTCTTGATGGTCCGCGGTGCTACCCGCATAGATACCGCCACGGGCGGTCAGCACGTAAGCTTTCTTGCCGGTGAGCAAGCCTTGCGGCCCGGTTTCGGTGTATTTGAAGGTCACCCCGGCGCGCAGCACGTGGTCCAGCCAGGCTTTGAGCGTGCTGGGAATGGCGAAGTTGTACATCGGCGCGGCCATCACCAGCACATCCGCCGCCAGCACTTCATCGGTCAATTCGTTTGAACGCTGCAAGGACGTTTGCTCTGCCTCGCTGCGTTGATCTTCAGGCTTCATCCAGCCGCCCAGCAGGTGAGCATCCAGATGCGGCACCGGATTGAGCGCCACATCGCGCATCGTCATCGGGTCCTCAGGATGAGCTGCGTGCCATTGGCTGATGAACTGGCGGGTCAATTCACGGGAAAACGAATCGTGTTGGCGGGCGCTGCTTTCAATAATCAGGACACGGGACATGAGAGATAGGCTCCATCTTTAAATGCTGTAAGGCGATGGAGTGAAGACTAAACAGCATTGGTTCGATGAAAAAGCGCAAATACCTGCTACAACCTATCTATTAAGTTGTTTATTAAAACACCGGCTGGTGCGATTATTTGGCTCGTTTCTCGTAGCCGCGCCTAACACCGAACGCAGCCTTCGGTAGCGGCTACGCATTAATCCATTCATCTTTGAGGCATTCATCGTGAAAGCGCCCCGCGTGACCCTTGATCAATGGCGCACCCTGCAAGCGGTGGTCGACCACGGCGGCTTTGCCCAGGCCGCCGAGGTGCTGCACCGCTCGCAATCGTCCGTCAGTTATACCGTGGCCCGCATGCAGGACCAGCTCGGGGTGCCACTGCTGCGCATCGACGGCCGCAAAGCGGTGCTCACCGAGGCGGGCGGCGTATTGCTGCGCCGCTCGCGGCAGCTGGTCAAACAAGCCAGCCAGCTCGAAGACCTCGCCCACCACATGGAGCAAGGCTGGGAAGCGGAAGTTCGCCTGGTAGTGGACGCCGCCTACCCCAACGCACGGCTGGTTCGCGCGCTGACCGCATTTATGCCGCAAAGCCGCGGCTGCCGGGTTCGCCTGCGTGAAGAAGTGCTGTCCGGCGTAGAGGAAGTCCTGCTCGAAGGGGTCGCTGACCTGGCCATCAGCAGCTTCAATATTCCAGGCTATCTGGGCACTGAGTTGAGTGCGGTAGAGTTTGTCGCCGTGGCTCACCCGGACCATCCGCTGCACCGCCTGCAACGTGAACTGCAATTTCAGGACCTTGAAAGCCAGCTGCAAGTGGTGATCCGCGATTCGGGGCGCCAGCAACCACGGGACATGGGCTGGCTGGGCGCCGAACAACGCTGGACCGTTGGCAGCTTGGCCACCGCTGCCGCCTTTGTCGGTAGCGGCCTGGGTTTTGCCTGGCTGCCCCGGCACATGATTGAACGCGAAATACACGAAGGCGTACTCAAACCTTTGCCGCTCCATCAGGGCGGCAACCGCCACCCGGTGTTTTTCCTGTACAGCAACAAGGACAAACCGCTGGGGCCTGCCACCCAAATACTTGTCGAGTTGTTACGCACCTTTGATACAGCGCCGCTGGACGCAGCGTTTGCTGCGCCACTGCAAGCGTGAACAGCGGTGGGCAGGAACCGGATTCGCGCATATCCTGTCCAACGATCGCTACACCTCGCCCCATTGCCTGCGTGACATAGACCCGTCACCCCACTTTTCAGGATTACTGAACCATGTTTAAAAAGATTGCCCTCGCCGCTGGTGCCCTGCTGTTTGCTGCCAACCTGATGGCTGCCACGCCTGCACCGACCAAGGCGCCGCATGTACTGCTGAACACCAGCTTCGGGGAAATTGAAATCGAACTGGACCCGGTAAAAGCACCGATCAGCAGCAAGAACTTTCTGGAATACGTCGACAGCGGTTTCTACACCAACACCATTTTCCACCGGGTGATACCGGGCTTCATGGTGCAAGGTGGCGGTTTCACGGCTCAAATGACACAAAAAGACACCAAAGACCCAATCAAAAACGAAGCCAGCAACGGCCTGCATAACGTGCGCGGTACGTTGTCGATGGCACGCACTTCCAACCCGGACTCGGCCACCAGCCAGTTTTTCATCAACGTGGCAGATAACGCATTCCTCAATCCGGGCCGTGATGCCGGTTATGCCGTGTTCGCCAAAGTGGTGAAAGGCATGGACGTTGTCGATCAAATCGTTAACTCGCAGACCACCACCAAGCAAGGCATGCAAAATGTGCCGATTGACCCGGTTCTGATCAAGTCCGCCAAACGCGTGGACTGATGGATTGAGTCTTGCAGGGAGCGCTGACCGGTAAATACCACGCCATCGGGTGCTACCGGCCACACCACTAAAGGAGCGCCCGCACAGCGGGCGTCAGTGACCATGCTCTACCGTCGTTTCGAACAACTGATCGATATTTTCCGCAAGCCTCCCACCGATGCACCGCCCTCCACCGTGTGGGCGTTTTACCTCTATTACCTGCGTCAGGTATGGCCGATTTTTGCCGCACTGCTCGTGGTGGGGCTGGTCGCGGCCCTGGTTGAAGTCGCGCTGTTCAGCTACCTGAGCACCTTGATCGACCTGGCACAGGGCACGCCCAACACTGACTTTTTCAGCCTCCACAAGGGTGAACTGATCTGGATGGCCGTCGTGGCCTTGATCATTCGCCCGGTGTTCTTTGGCCTGCATGATCTATTGGTGCACCAGACCCTCAGCCCGAGCATGACCAGCCTGATCCGCTGGCAGAATCACAACTATGTGCTTAAGCAAAGCCTGAACTTCTTCCAGAACGATTTTGCCGGGCGCATTGCGCAACGCATCATGCAAACCGGCAACTCGTTGCGCGACTCAGCGGTGCAAGCGGTGGACGCGCTGTGGCACGTGTTGATCTATGCCATCAGCTCGCTGGTACTGTTCGCCGAAGCCGACTGGCGCCTCATGCTGCCGCTGCTGACCTGGATCGTGCTTTATATCGGTGCACTGTATTACTTTGTCCCCAAGGTCAAGGAACGCTCGGTGGTGTCCTCCGAAGCGCGCTCTAAACTGATGGGCCGCATCGTCGACGGCTACACCAACATCACCACCCTCAAGTTGTTTGCCCACACTCAATTTGAGCAACAGTACGCCCGCGAAGCCATCATCGAACAAACCGAAAAAACCCGGCTGGCCAGCCGTGTCGTCACCAGCATGGACGTCACCATCACCAGCATGAACGGTCTGTTGATTGTCAGCACCAGCGGCCTGGCCCTGTGGCTGTGGAGCCAGTCGTTGATCAGCGTGGGAGCCATTGCGCTGGCCACGGGCCTGGTGATCCGCATCGTCAACATGTCCGGCTGGATCATGTGGGTGGTCAACGGCATCTTCGAAAACATCGGCATGGTCCAAGACGGGCTGCAAACCATTGCCCAGCCAGTGGCGGTGACTGACCGCGAAAATGCCCCGCGCCTGAACGTGACCCGCGGCGAGGTGCGCTTCGAACACGTGGACTTCCACTACGGCAAGCGCAGCGGCATCATCAGCGACCTGAACCTGGTGATCAAACCGGGCGAAAAAATCGGTTTGATCGGCCCCTCAGGCGCAGGCAAATCGACACTGGTCAACTTGCTGTTACGCCTGTACGACCTCCAAGGCGGGCGCATCCTGATCGACGGTCAGAATATTGCCGAAGTGACGCAGGAAAGCCTGCGCGAGCAAATCGGCATGATTACCCAGGACACCTCGCTGCTACACCGTTCGATTCGCGACAACTTGCTGTACGGCAAACCGGATGCCACCGACGAACAATTATGGGCTGCCGTGCATAAAGCCCGCGCCGACGAATTCATCCCGCTGCTGTCCGACGCTCAGGGCCGAACCGGCTTTGACGCCCATGTGGGTGAGCGCGGGGTCAAATTGTCGGGTGGCCAGCGCCAGCGCATCGCCATCGCCCGCGTGCTGCTCAAGAACGCGCCGATTCTGATCATGGACGAAGCCACTTCGGCCTTGGACTCTGAAGTGGAAGCAGCGATTCAAGAGAGCCTTGAAACCCTGATGCAGGGTAAAACCGTGATCGCCATCGCTCACCGCCTGTCGACCATCGCGCGCATGGACCGCTTGGTGGTGCTGGAAAAAGGCCAGATCGCCGAAAGCGGCACGCATGCCGAACTGCTCGCCCGGGGCGGTTTGTATGCACGCCTCTGGCAACACCAAACGGGTGGATTTGTCGGGATCGATTAAGCCAGAACAATAGCCTGCCGAACTGGCAGGCTATTCCTACAACGTGAGTCGGCCGATTATCAGCCCCCCCTCTCCCCGTTGAGTCGAGCGAACACTACAGTGAAGTACAGACGCGAACTGCTCGCGTCTTCACTGACGTTTTCAATGGACTGAACTCATGAACCGACTCTGCATCTTTTTAATCACGCTCACACTTGCTTTGCCATTCACTACATTTGCCCATGCGGCAGAGGCTCACCAAGGCGATGCAGCACAGCTGCAACCCACCAAGGTCAAAAAAAACCGGCTGCCGGGCAATGGCCCTTACGTGTACATAAATTGCGTAGCCATGACCCCGGACGGGCCCCTCCCGGTGCTGCCTTTTCGCTCGACCTACTCAACGCCAGCCCAATTAATGGCCAACCAACGCGATCTGTCGCAGTGCGAAAAACGTAACGACGCACCTGCCTGATTTGAGGGTGTGCACTGCTCAGTCTTGCCTATAGGGCAAGGCTGAGCGGGCTTCTTGGGCATAGGCCAACACACCTTCACGCTCGCGCCGTAAAAAATCACTGACTGCCGCTTTCAATCCCGCGTGGCGCAGGTAATGCCATGAGTGAGTAATCACCGGTTCAAAGCCGCGAATCAACTTGTGCTCACCCTGTGCTCCGGCATCAAAGCGCTGAATACCCTGTGCGATGGCGTAATCCATGCCCTGGTAGAAACACGTTTCAAAGTGCAACCGGTCGAACTCAGCCAGGCAGCCCCAGTAGCGCCCATACAAACTGTCGCCCCCCACCAGGCTAAAGGCCATCGCCACCGGCTGATTGGCTTGTTTGGCCATCACCACGCGAATGGCCTCTGGCATGCGCTCGGCCAGCAGACTGAAAAACGCGCGGGTCAAATACGGGGTGCGGCGGCGTATGGCGTAGGTATTGGCGTAGCAGGCGTAGACGAAGTCCCATTGTGCTTCGCTGACCTGATGGCCTTCGAGCCATTCAAACTCGAACCCCTGCCCCGCCACTTGCTCACGCTCTTTGCGCATCTGCTTGCGTTTGCGTGAGCTGAGCGTATCGAGAAAGTCCTGAAAGTCGCGGTACTCGCGATTTTGCCAATGAAACTGGCAGCCCAATCGTTGTAACCAGCCCGGTTGCTGTGCCAAAGCGTTATCGGCCAACGGGTCGGTGAAGTTGATGTGCGCACTGGACAACCCCTCGCTCTCCAGATAACCGGGCAATGCCGCCAACAGCGCGAACCCGTCTTCGGCGCGGGCCGCCAGTAAGCGCGGGCCACTGACCGGGCTAAATGGCACGGCCGTCAAAAGCTTGGGGTAGTAGTCAATGCCCGCACGCTCGCAAGCATCCGCCCACTCGTGATCAAACACGTATTCGCCATAGGAGTGCCATTTGCGATAACTGGGCAACGCAGCGTGCAACTGCCCATCTTCGTAATGCAGCAAATGCTCGGGCTGCCAACCTGAATGCGGCCCAAGGCTGGCGCTGTCTTCCAGGGCACTGAGAAAGGCATGACGCAGAAACGGTTGCGAGGCAGGCACCAGCGCATCCCATTCCTGAGCGCTGACAGCCGACAGGCTGTCCAGACGATGTAACGGCATTGAAAAACCTCAGCACGCGGCGTAAGGCCGCGATGGTAACACCCCGCCAGCGACGATGACGCTGTCACAGACTTGCTATCACTCTGCCACTTTTCTGTCATATCCAGCCGCGATACTGACGCCGCTTCTTAGATCGCGGGGTTATGAGTGGTCGTCGGCCTACACGCCGCAAGTCCACCCGCACCGCTTCAATTCAGAGCCCATAAAGGGCCGTTTTTCCTGGGGTGGCTAGGGCCATCTCACCACTGGGAGATTCATATGCGTCTTGTATCTACACGGGTTGCGGCGGGACTGTGTGGCGGCTTGGCTATAGCCATGAGTATTCCGGCCAGCGCCGGGGTCGATGCCAAACTGCTGGAAATGCTCAAGGCCAACGGCTCCATTTCGCCAGCTCAATACGCTGAATTGCAAACCGAACTCACCAGTGAAAAACAGGCCCAGCAAGAAGCTGCCGCCAATCAGGTGAAGAAGTCTGATCTGAGCGCCTTCGAACAAAAAGTGGCCTGGGCGGCCAAGACTGAATTCAAGGGCGACGTACGCGTGCGTCAGGAAACGGTCAAAATCGATGGCGAATCTGACGGCAAAAACAAGGACCGTCAGCGCATTCGCGCTCGTTTGGGTGCCTACACCGAAATCAACCCGCAAGTGAACACCGGTATTCGTATTGCCACGGGCGGCGGCGACGATGCGCGCTCCACCAACCAGGACCTGGACAACTACTTCGACAAGAAGCAGCTGTGGCTGGATCAGGCCTACATCGACTACCACCCCACGGCGATTAATAACCTGCACCTGATTGGCGGCAAGATGCCACAGCCGTGGGTCAGCACCGGCGATGTGATCTGGGACAGCGACATCAACCCCGAAGGCCTGGCCGCCACCTACAAACACAACCTGGGCAACAGCGGCGTCGAGATGTTCGGTAGCGCGGGTTATTACACCCTCAAGGACAACGTCGACGGCGAAGGCGTGCAATTTCGCAATGACCTGAGCATGTACGCCGGCCAGTTGGGTGCACGTTTCGCCCCGACCGACAGCCTGAAAGTGACGCTGGGCGGCAGTGTTTACGGCTACAAAAACGACGAAGACAGCAAGTGCCCCACCACCGGCACCAAAACCACCCCGTGTGCACTGGCGGTCAACGGCAACAGCACCGACGAGTTCCGTCTTTACGAAGGCTTTGGTCAGGTCGATATTGCCAACCTGCCGTTGCCCCTGTCGCTGTATGGCCAATACGTGCATAACGCCGAGACCGACAGCGATCAGGACGATGCGTGGCTGGTGGGCTTCAAAAGCAAGTACAACGCCTTCAGCCTGGACTACAACTACCGCGATATTCAGCGTAACGCCGTGGTCGGTGCCTTCACTGACTCTGACTTCGCGAACGGCACCACCGGTTCTCGCGGCCACAAGGTCAAACTGGGCTACGAGATCGACAAGAACTTCGGGGTTGGCGTGACGTACTTCCTGACCAAAGCCGACTACGCCACCACCACCCAGAAAGATGCCAACACCAATACCTTGCAACTGGACGTTGAAGCCAAGTTCTAACGGCACCTGGGCTTAAGAGAACGCGTCGTCGATCCCCACATCCGTCGACGACGTTTGTTCTTTTAGCTTTCACTCGAGCGCGAGCGCTCACGCATCATGCGCTCAACCGTACTGTCCAGATCGGCCGGTGGCGTCTCGGGCAGTTTTTTCAACGTCGCCCCCAGCAAGCGCATTTGTTTGATGAACCGGCGGCAGTTGGGACAAAACAACAAGTGATGACGCACCAACAACCGTTCACGAAACGTCAACTGACCATCCAGATAATCGCTTGAGCGGGCTACTTGCTGTTTGCAGGTCAACATTCACCGGTTTCCTCGAAATGCTCCACGGTCGCGAAGACTTTAAGTCGGGCTCTGTGCACGAGCACCCGAACATTAGAGAGCGATATCTCCAGAAGATTACAAATCTCCTCCAGCTCCAGCCCTTGACGCTCGCGCAACACCAGCACGCTGCTTTGCAGCTGCGGCAAGCTCAACAAAGTGTGCTCCAGGCAGTCACGCAATTCGTCTTCGGTGAGCAAGGCTTCAGGTGTGTCCTGATGCCAGGCGAAAGGCGCCAGCAACCAATGGCCATCACTGGAGAAGCGCTCATCATCGATCGTGCCGTGGGGCGATGGCAGGTCGTCGAGCAGCACTTCGCGGCGATTTTGTTTATAGCGATTTTTCGCACAATTGGCCGTGATGGTCAGCAGCCAGGTTTTCAGGCTTGAGCGGCCCTCAAACCCGGCCAGGTTGCGCACCACCGACAACCACGCATCTTGCACGGCTTCATCGGCGTGCCGATTGCCGACAATCGCGTACGCCACGGCACGCATCGGGCTTTGATAGGTACTGACCAGCTCGCGAAAGGCCCGTTCATCACCGGCCAGCAAGCGGGTTAATAATTCAGTGTCTGCCATTGGGTCTCACAGCGATTGAAGTGGCTGGCGCAGGCGACGAACCTGATTGTTCGCAGCCTGTGCCCGTGACGACACCCTCAAGGGATCAACGCTTGCGCAAAATCACGCTACCAATGGAGTAGCCCGCGCCGAACGAGCTGAGGATCGCCAGTGCACCGCTTGGCAAGTCGTCCTGATAAGTGTGGAAAGCAATCACCGAACCCGCCGAGCTGGTGTTGGCGTAGGTGTCGAGAATCACCGGGGCTTCTTCAACCGACGCTTCGCGACCCAACAGTCGCTTGACGATCAGGTGGTTCATGCTCAGGTTGGCCTGGTGCAGCCAAAAGCGCTTCACATCCGCTACGTTCAATTGGTTTTCTTCAAGGTGCTGACCGATCAACTCGGCCACCATCGGGCACACCTCACGGAATACTTTGCGCCCCTCCTGTACGAACAGTCGGTCCGGGCTGTCCGCCGGCTCGTCTGAGGCACGGTTAAGAAAGCCAAAGTTGTTACGGATGCTGTTGGAGAACGTGGTCAGCAGTTTGGTGCTGACAATATCGAACTGATGCGCGGAGGTCGCCAGGTCGGCACGCTCGACGATCACGGCGGTCGCCGCATCACCAAAGATAAAGTGGCTGTCACGGTCACGGAAATTCAAGTGGCCGGTGCACACTTCCGGGCTTACCAGCAGCACGGCCCGGGCCTGACCCAGTTGCACGCTGTTGCTGGCGGTCTGAAGGCCAAAAGTGGCCGATGAACAGGCCACGTTCATGTCAAAGCCGAAACCCTGGATGCCCAGTGCCTGTTGCACTTCAATGGCAATGGCCGGGTATGGGCGTTGCAAGTTGGAGCAGGCGACGATGACGCCGTCGATATCGGCAGCGGTTTTACCCGCACGTTCCAGCGCCTGTCGGGCGGCGCCGACAGCCATTTCGCACAACACAGACATCTCGTCATTGGAGCGCTCTGGCAAATGCGGGCGCATGCGTTGCGGATCAAGAATGCCGTCCTTGTTCATCACAAAGCGGCTTTTGATACCGGAAGCTTTTTCGATGAAAGCAGCGCTGGACTCGGCCAGAGGCTCGATCTCGCCGGCCTCGATGGCGCCAGCGTTATCGGCATTGAACTGTTGCACATAGGTATTGAAAGACTGCACCAGCTCTTCGTTGGAGATGCTGTTGGCCGGGGTGTACAGGCCGGTGCCGCTGATGACGACGTTATGCACGGTCGTTCCTCTGTTCTGATCAAGCAGAAAATACTGGCACCTTAGTGCCAAGTCATAAAAAGGCTTACCCCTGCACATGAGAGGTAAACGCCTTGGATCAAATTCGTGTCTGGACTTTATAGCCGCGAAGTTTGCCATAAAAGGCAACATTTGGCGTTATGTGAGCAACAAAGCCCCTCGCCCCGACCCTCTGCCTACGGCTGAGGGTCAGGCCTCCACTCCACTCCATTGCTTGCTCAAGCGCTTGTCAGAAATCGGCACTTTGGCGCCCAACTGCTGACCGAACAACGACACGCGGTACTCCTCCAGCCACCAGCGATACAGCTCCAGTTGCGGGTCGCGCTTGCCTTCCTGGGCATGCTTGGAGGCGCGCGCCTGATACTGCGCCCATAACCCGCTCAATTCAGCGCTCCACACCCGGTCTTTCTGCACCTGACCCGGCAGTTTTTCCAGTCGTAACTCAATGGCCTTCAAATACCGCGGCAACTCCTTGAGCCACACCGCCGGCGTCTCGCGCACAAAGCCTGGGTACACCAAGTGGCTCAGTTGCTGCTTGATATCATTCAAGGCCACTGCTTGCGCCAGATCAATCTTGCCCTTGAAGCGCTTTTGCAGGCCGTGCCACAGCTTGAGAATGTCCAGCGTCAGTTTGGCCAGTTTCTCGGCGTGCTCAGTCCAGCCTGCGCGTTTGCGCTCGGCCAACGAAGCCAGCCCGGCGCCATCGCGCGGCAACACCGTCTCGCCTTCAAGGATGCAGCTGTCGAGACTGGCCAGCAGAATGTCTTCTACCAGGCTATCGACCCGGCCCAGCTCGCGGTACAGCAACCCCAACTCGGTCAGGCCCGGCAACTTGCCGCGCAGGAACTTGGCCGGCTCGGCCAGTTGCTGCATCAGCAAACGCTGTAAAGCGCGGCGGTGCTGATATTCGGCCTCAGCCGGCGTCGAAAAACGCCCCTCCTTGACCGTGTTGCCCTCTTCCACCAACGCCGGGTACACCGTCATCGAGAGCCCGGCGATTTTTTGTTGGGTTTTCTCGGCCACCGGGGCAAACACTTTGGCTTCAACCGGCTGCTGGTTTTTGGCCGTTTGCGGCACCGCCAGCGCCGCCTGACTGGCCTGCGCAAAGCGTGCCGTCAGTTCAGCCAGATCGCGGCCTTCACCGAGGAATTTGCCATCAGCGTCCACCACTTCGATGTTCATCTTCAGGTGGTTTTCGACTTGCTGCGCGGCCTCTGCCCACGCCTCGTCACTGACCCGCGCACCGGTCATGCGCAATAATTCGCGGCCCAAGGTGTGCGGCAACGAACCCTGCGCAAACGCCATCCGCTCCAGAGCTGCTTTGACGAAGTCCGGCACCGGGACAAAGTTTTTGCGCAACGCTTTGGGCAAACTGCGCACCAAGGCTATGCACTTGGCCTCGATCATGCCGGGTACCAGCCATTCCAGACGCTCTGGCGGTAACACCGGAAGCAACGGCGCGGGCACTTTGACGGTCACGCCATCGCGCGGGTGATTGGGTTCAAAGTGGTAGCTCAACGCCAGGGTCAAATCCCCCAAATGCAGGGTGTCAGGGTAATGCCGGGCAGTGATTTCGGTGGCTTCGCGGGCCAGCACGTCTTCTTCGCGCATGATCAGCAGTTGCGGGTCTTTCTGGCTGTTGACCCGGTACCAGCTGTCAAACGTGGCGGTCTGATGAATCTCGGCCGGCAGGCGCGCGTCGTAAAACGCATACAGGGTTTCTTCGTCTGCCAGGATGTCCCGACGACGGGCCTTGGCCTCCAGTTCGTCGAGTTGCTCCAGCAGTTGAGCGTTGGCGGTCAGGCACTTGGCCCGCGACAGAATCTCACCGCGCACCAACCCTTCGCGGATGAACAGTTCGCGCGACAACACCGGGTCGATCGGCCCGTAATGCACGGCCCGGCGCCCGACCACAATCAGCCCGAACAAGGTGATTTGCTCGTAAGCCACCACTTGCCCGCGCTTTTTCTCCCAATGCGGCTCGAAGAAGTTCTTTTTCACCAGATGCCCCGCCAGCGGCTCGATCCAGTCCGGCTCGATCTTGGCCACCATGCGCGCATAGAGTTTGGTGGTTTCTACCAGCTCGGCGGTCATCAGCCATTGCGGGCGCTTTTTGCCCAGCCCGGATGAGGGGTGAATCCAGAACCTGCGCTGGCGCGCGCCCAGATAATCACCGTCTTCGGTCTTTTGCCCGATCTGGCTGAGCAAGCCGGACAACACCGCCTTGTGCAGCTTGGGATAGTCCGCCAGTTCTTTATTGACCGTCAGTTGCAGGTCGCGGCAGATCAGGCTCAGCTGACGATGGGAATCACGCCACTCGCGCAGGCGCAGGTAGTTCAGGAAGTTCTTGCGGCACCAGTTGCGCAGCGGGCTGGCGGTCAGCGCCTGACGCTGCTCTTCAAAACCGCGCCATACGTTGATCAGCGCAGCGAAGTCCGAGTCCACGTCTTTCCATTGCGCATGGGCCTGATCGGCCGCTTGCTGGCGCTCGGGTGGACGTTCACGCGGGTCTTGCACCGACATTGCACTGGCCACGATCAACACTTCCTGCAAGCTGCCCAGCTTGGCCGCTTCGAGCAACATGCGGCCCATGCGCGGGTCGACCGGCAAACGCGCCAGTTGTCGGCCCAACGGGGTCAGCTGGTTCTCGCGGTTAACTGCCGACAGCTCTTGCAACAGATTGAAACCATCGGTGATGGCCTTGCCGTCCGGTGGCTCGATGAACGGGAACGCGGTGATCTCGCCCAGACGCAAATGCAGCATTTGCAGGATCACGGCCGCCAGGTTGGTGCGCAGAATTTCGGGGTCGGTAAATTCGGGCCGTGCGTTGAAGTCTTCTTCGGCGTACAAGCGCACGCAAATACCCGGCTCAACCCGGCCGCAACGACCTTTACGCTGATTGGCGCTGGCCTGTGAAATGGCTTCAATCGGCAGGCGCTGCACTTTGGCGCGATAGCTGTAACGACTGATGCGCGCCGTGCCGCTGTCGATCACATAGCGAATACCCGGCACCGTGAGCGAGGTTTCCGCAACGTTGGTCGCCAGCACCACGCGCCGTCCAGGGTGCGACTGAAAAATTCGCTGCTGCTCGGCCGGGGACAGTCGCGCATATAGAGGCAGGATTTCGGTGTGCTTGAGTTGTGCCTTGCGCAGCATGTCGGCGGCATCGCGAATCTCACGCTCTCCGGGCAAAAACACCAGTACATCACCGGGGCTTTTGCGCTCATGGCGTTCGTGCGCGGCAATCTCATCCAGCGTGGCAATGATCGCCTGATCGACGCTCAAGTCTTCTTCGACACTGTTGCCCTCCTCGTCCTGCTCGCTGGTCAGCGGGCGGTACCAGGTTTCTACCGGGTACGTACGGCCCGAGACCTCGACAATCGGCGCATCGTTGAAATGCTTGGAGAAGCGCTCAAGGTCGATAGTGGCCGAGGTGATGATGACTTTCAGGTCGGGGCGACGCGGCAGCAGGATTTTCAGATAACCCAGCAAAAAGTCGATGTTCAGACTGCGTTCGTGTGCTTCGTCGACGATGATCGTGTCGTAGCGTTCCAGGTAACGGTCGTGCTGGGTTTCGGCCAGCAAAATACCGTCGGTCATCAGCTTGACCAAGGTATTGGAATCGCTTTGATCCTCGAACCGCACTTGATAGCCGACCAGAGCGCCCAGCGGTGTACCCAACTCTTCTGCTACGCGGCTGGCCACGCTGCGCGCTGCAATGCGCCGCGGCTGTGTGTGACCAATCAGGCCATGCTGACCACGACCGATTTCGAGGCAGATTTTCGGCAACTGAGTGGTTTTACCTGAACCGGTCTCACCCGCCAGAATCAGCACCTGATGCTTGAGCAACGCGGCCTTGATCTCATCGCGCTTGGCGGCAATGGGCAAGTTTTCGTCATAGCGAATCAACGGCACACTGGCGGCCCGCGCCGTCACCTGCGCGCACGACGCCTCAACCCGCGCCACCCAGGCCGCCAACTTGGCGTCGTCCGGTTTTTTGCGCAGCTCATGCAACTGCCGACGCAGCTTATGGCGGTCGGCAATCATGGCGTGATCGAGGTTTTTCAGCAGCTTGTCGATAGCAGGCGATTCGTCAGTCATCAGGTGCGCAAAAGTCTTGGTAAAGGCAGGGGGCGGATTGTCGCAGATTTGGGGGCTATTGCACGAATCTGTGGCTGATCCGTGTTCCGATTGAAGGGCCAAACAACAGCCCTTGGGCGTGTACCCGCTCCCTCGCGCCATATGCCTCAGCCCATCAAGTGTTTGAGGTAGCGATGCAATACCTGCTGCGAGAACACCGATTCACGCACCGTGCTGTCCTTTAAAAAAAACTTGGTCTGACTGCAATCCCACCTGTAGGTATTTTGATAGAGCTCAATAATGGCTTCCCCCTTGTACATATCGTCGGTAAACATCCCGCGTAGCGGATAAAGAAACGCTTGCGTGTCGTGACTCCAAAGTTCCACCCATTGCTGATAAGGCAACAACTGGAAGTGGCGATCATAGTAAGTCTCGACGCGCTGGCAGAACGCCTGAAGGTCGAGGTTGGTTGATTCACTTTGAATGAGGTTGAACTTGTGCCCGAGTGCATCCGGATTACGCGAAATACAGGCCACTGCTTCAACCATGTAATCAACAGTGGTCAACCCTTCCAGAAGGTTTTGCAAGTCTGGAACCGCGTTGTACTTCAGGCATGTCTGAATAAAACGCCCCCACCATTGATAGTCCGCGCACACGCCTGTACGGCTATGAAATGTCGCGTAGCCCAGACGAAAAGTCATGACGGGTAGGCCCGCCGAGGCCGCCAGATCAGCGAGTTTTTCCATGACCCATTTACTTTGTACATACCCCAGATCGTGGCGAATGGACTCCAGGTTCTCGTCAATACTGTCGTTCTCGTAGACGCGTGTTTTTTGGGTGAACCGATGGCCCCAGCTATAGACCGAAATGGTCGACATCAGCATTAAAGGCTTGGTCTTTTTAGCCGCACAAAAGCGGATGATTTGCCTCATGCCTTCAACGTTGTCCTTGCGCATGAAGGCGTACGGCATGATGAAGTTGACCGCACTGGCCGAGTGGTACACGACATCAATCTTTTCAGCGAGGTTGAGGTACTCGGGTTCATTTATTCCCATTGCGGCGTCTGATAAATCAGCCGCATAGACGTGAATACGCCCCCACTCACGCTCACTTAATGAAACCTGATAGCGCTCGCTGACTTGTTGTAACCGCGTCAATGCAATGTCGGTATTCGCACACCGCACAGGGCAGTGAATCTCAGCCGACGTGGTGGCCAGCAACTGCCCCAACAAATGAATGCCGACGAAGCCTGTCACGCCCGTCAGCAAAATATGTTTGGGCTCGGTGATTTGGCGCAGATCAAACACGGGGTCGATCTGCGTATCAGCACTGAGTCTGACGTCATGTTCAAATTCACTGTTTTTACGGATGTGCGTAGCGTCCCCAGAAACACGGGTGCGGTGCAGTAACTGCGCGACTAAATCCTTAAAAATCAAATGATCATAAATATCGCTGACCCGCACGTTGATGTTGAAGTGCGTCGACAAGCGCCTGGCGAGTTCAGCGGCACGCAGCGAATGGCCGCCCACTTCAAAAAAACTATTCTCCCGCCCAAAATCACCATGCTTGAGCAAGTCAAACCAGAGGGAAGCCACTGCCCTTTCGACATCGTTGGCAAATCGTTCTTTATTCAAGGGTATGGGCGTGCACTGCTTCAACCATTCCAGCAACGCAGGTTTATCGGTTTTGCCATTGGTATTGGCGGGGAGTGCCTCAAGGCAATGGTATTGCTCAGGCAACATATAGTCCGGGAGATCGGACGCCAGGCTGCGTCGCACCGTTGCGATCACCCGTTCGGGATGAGCCTGTTTATTGCGCTGTACGATGAAAGCGACCAAGCGTTTGCTGGCCTGTAAACCCGCGTCATCTAACACCACCGCCACAGCGTTGACTTCAGGCTCTTTTAGCAGCCGCGCCTCGATTTCTCCGAGTTCAACTCTGTACCCCCGAATCTTCACCTGGCCATCCAGACGCCCCTGAAACTGAATACTGCCGTCCTCAAGACGTCGCCCCTGATCGCCACTGCGGTATACCCGACACCCCAAGGCATCGGAATAAAGAAAACGCTGTGCGGTCAATTCAGGCTCTCCCAGGTAGCCTCTGGCCAGGCACTTACCGGCAATACACAGCTCTCCTGTTTCACCGGCAGGCACTTCAATCATGTTGTCGTCCACGATATAAATCGTGCAGTCCGGTATGGGAAACCCAATGGAGTCAGGTCGATTCAGACGTTTGCTCTCGACAACTTTCGATGTCACAAAAATAGTCGCCTCGGTGGGACCGTAATAGTCAATCACGGTGTAAGGCAAGTGCTTTACTTCCACCGGGTGGAGCTTTTCCCCGGCGGTATAGAGGTACTTGAGTTTCAGCCCTTGCGGCTGCACAGACGTTAACAGGTCATACACTTTGAGCGTAGGAACGAACGCATGAGTAATACGGTTCACCACACAAAATTCGAGAAACGCATCACTGCTTAACAAAGCCTCTTTATTCAATATATGCAGGCATCCCCCCGCCGTTAATGCTGACCAGATTTCTGATTGGCACACATCAAAACCGACGGAAGCCATCAACGTACAATGACTGTCGCCGCTCACTTGCAGTGTGTGGTTATGGTGCGCTATTAGCGCCGCCACAGACTGATGTTCGATCACCACCCCTTTCGGATTGCCGGTCGTACCTGACGTGAATATTACGTAGATGACGTCGTCTGGCCGGACCTCAACCGGTTGAAACGGTCGTTCAACCGGTAACCCCACAAGCGCTTCAATCGTTTTAACCGTGCAGGACAACAGCGGCGCCTGATCATTAACGTTCGTTGAAATAACCCAGGAAGCCGAACATTGCCGGGCAATATATTCTTTGCGTTTTTGCGGCAACCGTCGGTCCAGAGGAACAAAGGCAGCCCCCAGCTTTACGATAGCCAACACGGCAACAATGAACTCAATCGAGCGCTCCGCTTGTACTAAGACCACTTCGCCACGGCCAACACCTCGCGCTTGTAAATACGCTGAAACGCGAGAACTCCTTTCGTCCAGTTGCGCATAAGTGATGCGCTCATCGGGGCTGACCACCGCCCAATTCAGCGGGTTGATCAATACGTGATGCTTGAAGTGTGACAAAACGGTAGCCGGGTTCATCGTCATGATCCTTTAATCCGCGCAGCCAAAGGAGCCATTGTCTGGTCGACCTTTCAGCCCGCGCAGCGCGATCACTGCGCGAGTTCCAAACACTTGCAACTTGGGCATTGAATAATGTGCAGGGCACGCAGCGCCAGCACTGCACCGAGCACTATCATTGTTCAACTACGGCGGATCGACGACTGTTAGAAATGACAGCTTTTAATACAATAACGCGCTAAACAAATGACGCTTAATTATAAAAATGTGGCTGCTATATACGCGCCTAACTTATGAGTCACTCGTTGAGTGCCAAACGACCTGCTGCGCAGGTCGTTCACGTGTGTTTCAGCCCGGACCAGGCACCGCACGCTACAGGCGGCGCCGATAAGGAAACACATCAATCACCTTGCCCTCGGCAATAGCCGCTTGCAGGCTTTTCCAGTAATCGGCGTCGTAGATTTCACCGTGCAGCTCATCGAACAGGCGGCGCTGAGCGGCGTCGGCAAACAGGAAGGGCGGGAATTCTTCCGGGAACACGTCCAGCGGGCCAATCGAGTACCACGGCTCGCTGGCCATCTCGTCTTCCGGGGTGCGCGGCTGCGGGATGTGGCGAAAGTTGGCTTCGGTCAAAAAACAGATTTCGTCGTAGTCGTAGAACACCACGCGGCCGTGGCGGGTGACGCCGAAGTTTTTCAACAGCATGTCGCCGGGGAAAATATTGGCAGCGGCCAGTTGCTTGATCGCCAGCCCATAGTCATCAAGGGCTTCACGCGTTTGCGCCGCACTGGCGTTTTCCAGGTAGAGGTTGAGCGGGGTCATGCGCCGCTCGGTCCAGCAGTGACGAATCAGTACGCTGTCGCCGTCGAGCACCACGGTTGAAGGCGCAACCGCCAGCAGTTCGGCCAGGCACTCAGGTTCGAACTTGCTCAGCGGAAAGCGAAAATCGGCGAACTCCTGGGTATCGGCCATACGCCCGACCCGGTCGACACTTTTCACCAGCCGGTATTTCTCAATCACCGTGGCCCGACTGACATTTTTCGACGGCGAAAAGCGGTCTTTGATCAGTTTGAATACCGTATTGAAGCCCGGCAGGGTGAATACGGTCATGACCATGCCGCGCACACCGGGGGCCATGACAAAGCGGTCATCGGTGCTGGCCAGGTGATTGATCAGGGCACGGTAGAACTCGGATTTGCCGTGTTTGTAAAAACCGATCGAGGTGTAAAGTTCGGCAATGTGCTTACCGGGCAAGATGCGTTTGAGAAAGCCGATAAACTCCGCAGGCACCGGCACATCGACCATGAAGTAGGAGCGGGTAAACGAGAAAATGATCGACACCTGTGCCTCGTCGGTGATCAAGGCATCGATCTGAATGCCCTGGCCTTCGCGGTGCAAAAACGGGATCACCAGCGGCCACTGCTCATCTTGGGTGTACAGCCGCCCCACCAGGTACGCACCCTTGTTGCGGTACAGCACCGAACCAAACAATTCGATGGCCAGGCTCGGGTCTTTGCACACCCAGTCGGGCAGGCTGTCGCGCAGTTCGGCTTCCAGTCGTCGCAAGTCACCCGGCAAGTCGGCGTAGGCCTCACTGAAGGCGTAGTCGGTAAAGATCTGCGCCAGGGTGTTGCTTAATTGCCCCGCCGGGCGATAGAGGCGGGTTTGCGCGGCCCGCGCCTGGCGCAAGGCCGGGCGCGTGGTGTGAATGAACATGCAGTCGTCGCTGATCAGGTCATGACTGAACAGGCTGCAAAAGGTCGAGTTGTACCAGGTCTCGGCCAACTCATCGTCAAAACGCAGGTCAATCAGGCGGATGTAAGCGCCTTTAACGAGCGGCCAATGGCGGGCCTCAAACAAGCCTTGCCCGGCATACGTCGACTGCAACCGCTGGCTGACTTCACTGACCTTCTGTTCGTAGAGGTTGATGCGCGCCGCTGAAGCTGCCTGCGCGTCTTGCCATAACGCGCCTTCAAAACGGGCACGAGCACCGTCGGTGATCTGAAGGAAGTGTTCCCGGTAGTCGTCAAAGCCTTCCAGAATCATGTTTGCAATGGCAGCGGCAGGCCAGGACTGGGGCATGGGTGAACCTCGGTACGCACAGCGTTGATTATGTTGTTATGCGCCTGAGCTTAGTGGCCAATTGTAACCAGACGCAACCATTGCCTTGCGCGCTGCATCCCCTACACTGCCCCGCTCAAACCTTGTAAGGAAACAACCGTGAGACTTGTCGATATCGTACGCATGCTGTCGCTGGCAGGCATTTGGGGCGCCAGCTTTTTGTTTATGCGGATCATCGCGCCGGTCCTCGGCTCCATCCCTACGGCGTTCTTTCGTGTCTCCATCGCTGCGACGGGGCTGCTGGTGATACTGGCGTTGATGCGCGTCAGCTGGAACTTCGGCGGCAAGTTCAAGGTGGTATTGATCCTGGGGGTGATTAACTCCGGGATACCGGCCACGCTCTACTCAGTGGCCGCCCAGGTATTGCCGGCGGGTTATTCGGCCATCTTCAATGCCACCACACCGCTGATGGGTGTGTTGATTGGCGGGCTGTTTTTTAGTGAAAAACTCACCCTGACCAAAATGGCCGGGGTGTTTCTGGGCTTGCTCGGGGTCGGGGTGCTGACCCGTGCCGGGCCGGTGGCGTTTGATATGGATTTGCTGATGGGTGCCCTCGCCTGCTTGCTGGCCACCACGTGCTACGGCTTCGCAGGCTTTTTGGCGCGTCGCTGGCTGGATCAGCAAGGCGGGCTTGATCCGCGTCTTTCTGCGCTGGGCAGCATGCTCGGCGCTACGCTGTTCCTGCTACCGCTGTTTGGCATCAGCCTGATCAACCAACCACCCGCCAGTTGGGGCGGTATCAGTGTGTGGCTCTCGCTGCTGGGGCTTGGCCTGTTGTGCACAGCTTTTGCCTACATTCTGTACTTCCGTTTACTGACCAGCATTGGCCCGGTCAAATCCATGACCGTGACCTTTATGATCCCGCCGTTTGGCGTGTTATGGGGCGCATTGTTTCTGGATGAGCCGCTGTCGATGGCACACATTTATGGCGGCGTCCTGATTGCCCTGGCGTTATGGCTGGTGCTCAAGCCAGGGGCCATCGCCAAAGCCTGATGTAAGGCGCGAGCACGCTCGCGCCTTGGCACTTATGGGCGGGTTTTACGGAACACGAACATCAAACCGATGATGATCATGGCCATGCCCAGCAGGCTCAACGCTGCCAGCTTATTGCCGAAAATCATGTAATCCATGACTGCTGTCACCGCAGGCACCAGGTAAAACAGGCTGGTGACATTGACCAGATTGCCCCGGGCAATCATCCGGTACAGCAGCAAGGTCGCCAGCACGGAGACCACCAACCCCATCCATAACACCGGTACGACAAAGCCTGCGCTGTGTTCGAAATGAAACGGTTGAAACGGCACAAACACGGCGCACACCAGCAACCCGGCGGCATATTGCAAGGGCAAAGTGCCCAGCGGGTTGTCTGTGATGCGTTTTTGCATCAGCGTGCCCACGGTCATGCTCAGCAATGCCAGCACGGCAAAGAGCATGCCTTGCCACGACATACCCGCCAGCCCCAGGCCCTGATACACCACCAGCACCAACCCCGCCAAGCCCATAAACAGCCCCAGCAGACGGCTCCAGGAGTGACGCCGCTCCATGATCACGGCGGTCAGTATCGGTTGCACGCCCATCACCGTGGCCATCACCCCCGGGGTGACATTAAGGTCCAGCGCCAACAGGTAAAAAATCTGATAGGCGCCGAGCAGCACCGCGCCCGTGGCCAAGGCATACCGCACGGCCTGCGCACTACGAGGCTGTTTGAATTTCAGTAATGGGATCAACAGCCCCAGTGCCAGTAGCGCGATGGCAAAACGAATCAGCAGAAAGGCAAACGGCGACGCGTGGGCCAAGCCCCATTTAGAGAAGATCGCGCCGCTGCTCCACAGCAACACAAACAGGCTCGTGGAGGCCGCTGCAAAGGCAGATTCTTTAGAGATCGAAAACATAAGTCACACCTGTCATCAGGCAAAAAAGCCAACTCAGCCAAAGCTGAAGTTCATGGGTTTTTCAGACGGGTACGGCCAGCTGAACGCTCGGTTCAGCCCACCACCACACCCGGTGGCGATACGACGACGTACACCACAGTGCGGCTGACAGGAGGAGGATAGTGACTGATCTGCTCAGGCTGTTTGCTCGCGCACGGCACTGCCCCAGCAGTCACTGCTGAGTCGACAACGCGGTGGGAAAGGAAAACCGGCATGGGCTGATCTTTTTCAAGAGGGATATCGAGCGCCGACTATAACCAGCGCCCGATACAAATTGCAACGACTTAGCCGAACAACCAACGCCACAACAACAGCAGCACAATCACCGCCAGTACCGGGCGCATGATGCGGTACAGCTTGGGATTGCGGCGCTTCCACTGCTTGACCACGCCACTGAAGCGGTCGCTGAAGGTTTTGCTCCACGCATAGGCTTTGTTGATACCGCCAACGCGTTCGTCGTCCAGGTTTTGTGGCGCTGTGGCTTTACCCAATTGCGCGCTGACCCAGCGGTTGATCGAGGTCATGAGGCGGCTGGTCAGCGGGCGCTCAACGTCACAGAACAGGATCACGCGGGTGACGTCGGTTTCGTTCTTCACCCAATGCACATAGGTTTCGTCAAACATCACGTCTTCACCATCGCGCCAGGCGTACTCTTCACCGTCGACAAAAATGCGGCAGGCATCGGAGTTCGGTGTCGACAGCCCCAAGTGGTACCGCAAGGAACCGGCAAACGGGTCGCGGTGCGGGTTGAGGTGGCTGCCACCCGGCAACAGGGCAAACATCGCCCCTTTGACGTTGGGGATGCTGTTGACCAGCTCTACCGTTTTAGGGCACAGCAATTCGGCCGATGGCAGCGGTTTGTCGTACCACTTGAGGTAAAAACGCTTCCAGCCTTTTTTGAAGAAGGAACCGAAGCCGGCATCGTTGTTCTTCTCGGCGGCGCGAATATAACCCTCGTCGAACAGGTGCATGGCCTCTTCACGGATGGCTTGCCAGTTGTCTTTGAGCACATCCAGCTCAGGGAACTTGCTGCGGTCCAGGTAAGGCTTGGACGGCACGCCCGAAAACAGGTACATCAGCGCGTTGTACGGCGCAAAGAATGCGGAGTGGTTGACGAACTGACGCAGCACCGGCAAGCGCGCTTTGCCGCGCAAATGCACGTAAAGGATGCTGGCGACAAACAGCAGTATCAGCCCTGCCTTGATGGCGAAGGATAAGGTCATGCAACAACTCCTCGAAAAAACCGTGCGGCACCGATGGCCCGATGTGGCAGCCGCGCATGATAAACACTACCGGCGCCGGACAAAACCCGCGTGATCCAACATTCAGCATTAAGGATTACGTAACAACGTATTAATTAGCATAAGCCGGGTTGAAACCGCTTGATGTGGGTCAGGCAAAATCCTCGGTCGCTGCGAAGGGCTGCCAAGCAAGCCGTGCATTGGATTGCTTCACAGTCCCTTCGCAGCCTTCGACAGCGACGACGAGATAACGCCGGGTTTACTGCTCCAGTTCCTGCTCGCTGAACACGTCGCTGAACAGAAAGCTCGACAGGTAGCGCTCGCCCGAGTCCGGCAGGATCACGACGATGGTTTTACCTTGCATCTCCGGGGTTTCGGCCAGACGCACCGCCGCCGCCATCGCCGCGCCGCACGAGATCCCGCACAGAATGCCTTCTTCGTGCATCAAGCGCAGGGCCATTGCTTTGGATTCGTCATCGCTGACCAGTTCGACTTTATCGACGATGGACAAGTCGAGGTTTTTGGGCACAAAACCGGCGCCAATGCCCTGGATTTTGTGCGGTGAGGGCTTGATCTCTTCACCCGCCAAGGCTTGCGTGATCACCGGCGAGGTCATGGGTTCGACCGCCACCGACAGCAGTGGCTGGCCCAATGTGTGCTTGATATAGCGCGAAATGCCAGTAATGGTGCCGCCCGTGCCCACACCTGAGACCAGCACATCGACGCGGCCATCGGTGTCATTCCAGATTTCCGGACCGGTGGTTTTCTCGTGGATGGCGGGGTTGGCCGGGTTTTCAAACTGTTGCGGCATAAAATAGCGCTCAGGATCGCTGGCCTGAATGTCGGCCGCTTTGTCGATGGCGCCTTTCATGCCCTTGGCAGGTTCGGTGAGCACCAGCTGCGCGCCGAGTGCCTTGAGCACTTTGCGCCGTTCCAGGCTCATGGACGAGGGCATGGTCAGCGTCAGCTTATAGCCGCGTGCAGCCGCGACAAAGGCCAGGCCAATGCCGGTATTGCCCGACGTTGGCTCGATGATGGTCATGCCCGGCTTGAGCACACCACGGCTTTCGGCGTCCCAGATCATGTTGGCGCCGATCCGGCATTTGACCGAATACCCCGGGTTACGCCCCTCGATCTTGGCCAGAATGGTCACGCCGCGCGGTGCAATGCTGTTGATCTGCACCAGAGGCGTGTTACCGATGGACTGCGCGTTATCTGCAAAAATGCGGCTCATGACGGGTCCTTAAACACATTTTGGGAAAGGCCCCAAGGGTAGGCTCCGTGTTCGTATGCGTCCAGTCATGGCGTGACGCCCCATTCAGAGACTGAATGGGGCGTCTGCGTTCACGCAGCGCGGGTGTCGCGCTATAGTCGTCCCTACTTTTTTAGTCGCCCGCCCTGCCCTGCCCTGCTCAGGTCGGGGTTCTGGTTTGAGGAATGACACATGAAGTTTGAAGGCACCCGCGCCTACGTGGCCACTGACGACCTGAAACTGGCGGTCAATGCGGCGATCACCCTGGAGCGCCCGCTGCTGGTCAAGGGCGAACCCGGCACTGGCAAAACCATGTTGGCCGAGCAACTGGCCGAATCTTTTGGCTGCAAGCTGATCACCTGGCACATCAAGTCCACCACCAAGGCCCATCAGGGTTTGTACGAGTACGACGCGGTCAGCCGCCTGCGCGACTCGCAGCTGGGTGTCGACAAGGTGCACGATGTGCGCAATTACCTGAAGAAAGGCAAGTTGTGGGAGGCTTTCGAAGCCGAAGAACGGGTCATTTTGCTGATCGACGAAATCGACAAAGCCGACATCGAGTTCCCCAACGACTTGCTGCAAGAACTCGACAAGATGGAGTTCTACGTTTACGAGACGGACGAAACGATCAAGGCCAAAGTGCGCCCGATCATCATCATTACCTCAAACAACGAAAAGGAACTGCCGGACGCCTTCCTGCGTCGTTGCTTCTTCCATTACATCAGCTTCCCGGACCGTAACACCTTGCAAAAAATTGTCGACGTGCACTTTCCTGATATCAAGAAAGAGTTGGTCAGCGAAGCGCTGGACGTGTTCTTCGATGTGCGCAAGGTGCCGGGGCTGAAGAAGAAACCGTCGACCTCCGAGCTGGTTGACTGGCTCAAACTGCTGATGGCCGACAACATTGGCGAAGCCGTGCTGCGCGAGCGCGACCCGACCAAGGCCATCCCGCCATTGGCCGGTGCGCTGGTTAAAAATGAGCAAGACGTGCAATTGCTTGAGCGCCTGGCGTTCATGAGCCGTCGTGGCAATCGCTGATTTTTGCAGAAGGCGCCAAGCATGTTGCTGAATCTGTTCAATGAAATGCGCGCGGCCAAAGTGCCGGTGTCGGTGCGCGAACTGCTGGACTTGATCAACGCGCTCAAACACCGTGTGACCTTCGCCGACATGGACGAGTTTTACTTTTTGGCGCGCACGATCCTGGTCAAGGACGAGCGTCATTACGACAAGTTCGACCGTGCGTTCGGGGCTTATTTCAACGGGCTGCAAAACCTCAACGAACACCTTGAGGCACTGATCCCGGACGAGTGGCTGCGCAAAGAATTCGAACGCTCGCTCAGTGACGAAGAGCGCGCGCAGATCCAGTCACTGGGTGGCCTGGACAAACTGATCGAAGCGTTCAAACAGCGTCTGGAAGAGCAAAAGGAACGCCATGCCGGTGGCAATAAATGGATCGGCACCGGCGGCACCAGCCCGTTTGGTTCGGGCGGCTACCACCCCGAAGGCATCCGTGTGGGCGATGCCGGAGCGCGTCAGGGCAAAGCGGCCAAGGTCTGGGAGCAGCGCGAGTACAAAAACCTCGACGACCAGGTCGAATTGGGTACACGCAATATCAAGGTTGCGCTACGGCGCTTGCGTAAGTTCGCACGTCAGGGCGCGGCCGAAGAGCTGGACATCGACGGCACCATCGACCACACCGCACGTGATGCGGGACTGCTCAATATCCAGATGCGCCCTGAGCGGCGTAACACCATCAAGTTGCTGCTGTTGTTCGACATTGGCGGCTCGATGGATTCACACGTCAAGATTTGCGAGGAGTTGTTCTCGGCCTGCAAGACCGAGTTCAAACATCTGGAGTATTACTACTTCCATAACTTCATTTATGAATCAGTGTGGAAAAACAACCAGCGCCGTCAGGTTGAGCGTATTGCCACACAGGATGTACTGCACAAATACGGTGCCGATTACAAAGTGATTTTTATCGGCGACGCGGCCATGGGCCCGTACGAAATCACCCACGCGGGGGGCAGTGTCGAGCACTGGAACGAAGAGCCGGGCTACCTGTGGATGCAGCGTTTTATGGAGAAATACAAAAAACTCATCTGGATCAATCCGTATCCCAAAGATACGTGGAACTACACCGCGTCAACCCGCATCGTGCGCGACTTGATTGAAGACCGCATGTATCCGTTGACCCTGGACGGGCTGGAACAAGGCATGCGGTTTTTGGCCAAGTAATGGCGTTGGCTCGCAGCCCCTCAGTCCAATCCTCTCCCCTGAGGGAGAGGGTCAAGGAGAGGGGCTTTTAAGGCGCTGCATAAGTTCCACCTGCTGACGCTGCGCGGCCTGCTGTGTGGTGGGGCGCAATTGCACCAACTCCCCCGGCAAACACTGCGCCAGCCGCGCCAGCGCCAAGGGGGTCAACGCCCCCAACCGCGGATACCCGCCAATGGTCTGTCGGTCATTGAGCAGCACTATCGGCTGACCATCGGGCGGCACTTGAATCGCCCCCAACGGGATACCTTCCGAAATCATCGGCGCCCCCTGATACTCCAACGTCGGGCCTAACAGGCGAATGCCCATGCGATCAGCACGGCTGTCTACCGTCCACGGCCGGTTGAACACATCGAAGGTGCTTTGCCCGCTGAACGCACCGATTTGTGCGCCCAGGATCACATCCAGTACTGGCCGGGCGGCGAATTCGGGGATCAGCGCGCGGCTCAGCTCGCGCAACGCAGGCCCGGCGCCGCTGTAACTCAACTCGCCTCCTTTGACCAAGGCATGGCCAAAACCGTCAGGCCCGCCCAGCGCTTCACGCACCACGGTGGCGCAACTGCCCAGCACCTGCGGCGCAGTAAAGCCCCCCGGTGCAGCCAGATACGCCCGTGCCCCCTTGAGCGGCTGAGCAAATTTCAACGTTTGACCCTGATGTAACGTAAAACTGCGCCAGGGTTTAAGTGCCTGACCCTCCACGGTCGCGCCAAGGTCAGCGCCCGCCAGTGCCAAGGTGCAATCGGCCTGCGCAATCAGGGTGAGCCCGCCCAGGGTGATCTCAATCACCGGGGCATCGAGGTCATTGCCCAGCAACCCGTTGGCCAATGCCATCGACCGCCAATCAGCCGCACCGCCCTGGGTCACACCCAAATGCCTGACACCAAAACGTCCTGCGTCCTGCAACTGGCACAACGCAGTGCTGGCTTGTATCAATAAACGGCTCATGCCAGTGCCTCCTGCGGGGTGTCATCGCCACCCAAGTTGATGAACTCGGCATGGCTGATGGGCGCAAACTGCACGCGATCACCGGGTTGCATCAGGCTGTAGCCTTCGCGCTCGCGGTCAAACAAGGCGCTGGGAGTACGCCCGATAAGGTTCCAGCCACCGGGAGATTGCGCCGGATAGGCGGCTGTCTGGCGCTCGGCAATGCCCACGCTGCCCGCCGCCACCCGTTTGCGCGGGGTCGACAGACGCGGTGCGGCTAACGCCTCGTCCATCAACCCCATAAACGCAAAGCCCGGCGCGAACCCCAGGGCGAATACCTGGTACTCGTGCTCGCTGTGGCAACGGATGACTTCGTTGTGCGACCAGCCGGTACGTTGGGCAAGCAATGCCAGCTCAGGCCCGACACTCAGGTCGTACCACACCGGCACCACATGGCACTGGCCTTGACGCCGTGTGTCCGGTTGCAGGTCGCTCAGTGCGTGGGCAATCAGCTCCCGCGCCTGAACCGGGCTGAGCTCCAGCCCATCGTAGTGCACCATCAAGGTGGTGTAGGACGGCACCACATCAATCAACTGCCCGGCAAACACACTGCGTACGCGCTCAGTGGCGGCCAGCATCCACGGCATGTTGGCTTCGGCAATGTCATCGAACAGGCGCAGCATCAGGCAGTCGATGGCCACCACTTCAATACGCAGCTTCATGCCTGTAACTCGTTGAGGGCATTGCGTATGCGCTGCACGGCGGCCACCGAGCTGGCGTTGTCGCCATGCACACACAGGGTGTTGGCGTGCAGATACAGCGCGCTGCCATCACTGGCAATCAGCGACTGGCCTGCCGCAAGGGTCAGGGCCTGACGCACGATGGTGTCTGCGTCATGGTGCACGGCACCCGGCAATTGCCGTGAGACCAAACGCCCTGCGTTGTCGTACGCCCGATCAGCAAAGGCTTCAAACCATAACGTCACGCCATACTCATCGCCGATGGCTTGGGCCTCGCGGTTGTCGCGGGTGGCCATCAGCATCAACGGCAAGCGGGCATCGTAGGTCGCCACAGCGTGCACCACGGCGCGCAATTGTTCGGGGCTGGCCATCATGTCGTTGTACATCGCTCCGTGCGGTTTGACGTAACCGATACGCGTACCCTGGGCACGGCAAATGCCGTCGAGCGCGCCAAACTGGTAGTGCAACAGGTCTTGCAGCTCTGCCGCGGTGTAGGCCATAGAACGGCGACCAAATCCTGCCAGGTCCTGGTACGCCGGGTGGGCACCGATTTGCACGTCATGCTTGAGCGCCAGGGCCACGGTTTTGCGCATGATGCCCGGATCGCCCGCATGAAAACCGCAGGCAATGTTGGCGCAATCAATGAAGGGCATCACTTCGGCGTCCAGGCCCATGGTCCAGCTGCCAAAGCTTTCACCCATATCGCAGTTCAATAACAGGCGGCTCATGCGGATGCTCCTGTGGTTTTTTTATAGTTCAGAGGTAGGACATTTTTCGGCAGGCGTACGCGTTCGTCCAACTAATAAAAGCCGGGCGCGGGGATAAGAAAAGTTGATCGCTGGCGGCGATGAGCATCATGGGCCCCTTTGGAAGGGGCCGCCTGGCAGGCCATTGCAGCCTAGAGGTTCAGTAGCTGCGCTCGCGACGGGCGATGCGTTCGCGCTGGCGTTTACCGCCCAGCACGACCCAATCGATCAGGCGCAAGAAGCCTTCGATGATGAAGGAAAACAACAACGCGCCCGCCATAGCCCAGCCAATGGCCGTCGGCGAGAGCAAGACTTGGTAGGTGTAGGCGTCGAAGGTTTCCTGGCGGATGGCCGGGTCTGCGGCATACGCCACTTGCAGGGCGCGCATGTACCACGGGCCTTGCATGGCCTGGAACTGGTTATCCAGCAGGCGCTGACGGGCCAGCAGCGTGTTCAGGCTGGTGGCGTCGCTGCGAAATACCGGGTCATCACTGGCCTGGTAGTGAGCCACCAGTGCTTGCAGGTCACCCTTGAAAAACTGATTGGCCGTGTTTTGAAAGCCTGCCAACCCGGTTTGGGCTTCGATCAGGTGAGCTTCTACACGATTGGCGTAATCATTGATAAACCCCGGCACTTGCACGCCGAGCAGCAGGCCCAACGTAAATAGCACCAACCGCAGGTAGCTCAGGAACATACACGCCCTTCCTTATTCGGTTGTGCCGCGGCTGACGCATTCGCCGCCACGCCACAAGCTCCATTGCCCCGGTTCGTAGCGGGTCCAGGTTTCGTTTTCAGTCAACGGTTCGGTGGCAATCACGGTGACCACGTCAGCAGGCGTGGTTTCGGCCTGAAAGTCCACGATCACGTCGACATCTTTCAAGCGCGCCGGACCAAACGGCGCCCGCCGGGTGATGTGGGCCAGTTTGGTCGAGCAGTAGCAAAACAGCCAGTCGCCATTGCTCAGCAAGCCATTGAACACGCCTTTAGTGCGGTATTGGGCGCAGGCCGCCACCAGCACGGGAAGCAATGTTTCGACGTCTACGGGTTCTGGAAACGCCTCGCGCACCCGATTGAGCAGATCACAAAAGGCCGCTTCGCTGTCGGTGTCGCCAATGGGCCGGTAAAAACTGACGCTCGGGTTGAAGTCCGCCAATTGCCCGTTGTGCGCAAAGCACCAGTTACGGCCCCACAACTCACGCACAAACGGGTGGGTATTGGACAAGCACACCTGGCCCACGTTGGCCTGGCGGATATGCCCAATCACCACTTCACTTTTGATCGGATAACGCTGCACCAACAAGGCGACTTCAGAATCGCAGCTGGCACCCGGGTCCTGGAACAGCCGCAGGCCACGCCCTTCATAGAAGGCGATGCCCCAGCCATCGCGGTGCGGGCCGGTACGCCCGCCGCGCTGCATCAGGCCGGTGAAACTGAACACAATGTCGGTCGGCACGTTGGCGCTCATGCCCAGTAATTCACACACGCTCGTACGCTCGCATTCAGGCTTGACGAAAAAGTTTACAGCCGTGGCTCAACCCGTGAGGAGCCAGCAGGCCGCGGTACAGCCGTATGGCCATAGCGATCATCGGCGGCGCCGAAAGGTTGATCGTCTTCGGGCTCGCTTTTGCGGGCCGCTTCATTTGCAGCCAGCCGAGCACGCCGCGCTTTGCTGGCGCGCTCGATCGGCCAGCGAATCAGCACAAACACTGCGTACAGGCAAAACGCGATGATGGCGTACATCAACAAGTCGGACACCGCGCGCCAGGCGTTATTGCCCACCTTGAAAGCAAGGTCGAGGGCGGTGATGGCGATCGCGGGGGCAAATTTTTCCTTGACCGGGTCAATGATGGTCGGGCTGAACAACAGCACGGCCATTAATATACGCAGGGGTTCACGCAGCCAGCGCCACATGAAGCGGGTCAGGCGGCACCACACGAGCAGGCAGCCCAAAGCGGCAAAGGCGTAAAGGCCCCAAGCGAGCAGATAGTCGTTCTCGGTCATGGTATCCATGGTCGGCAGGCAATGAGGCGCTATGATAACGGCTTTTGACAAGGGCGGCTGCACCGCCGTCAGCACGACTTCTTTTCATGCAGGTTTGTGAGAACACTTAATGACCGAATCAGCCCACGCAAACAGCGCGCCTATCGCACATACCGTAGAGGGTCCTGACCCGTATGTATGGTTACAAAATCGCGACAGCAAAGAGGTTTTGGACTATCTGAAAGCGGAAAACAGTTATCAGGAGGCGCAGTTGGCCGATCAGGCTGAACGGCGTGAAGCCCTGTTTCAAGAGATCAAAGGCCGTATTCGCGAAACTGATTTGTCGCTGCCCTCGCCTTGGGGACCTTTCCTGTATTACACCCGCACCGTGGCCGGTGATGAGTACCCGCGACACTTGCGCTGCCCGCGCCCGGCCGATGACAGCCAGCAGGTTGACGAGCGTGCCGAGCAATTGCTGCTCGACCCGAACGCCTTGGCCGACGGCGGTTTTATTTCACTGGGTGCGTTCAGCATCAGCCCGGACCATCAGCGCCTCGCGTATAGCCTGGACATCAACGGCGAAGAAGTTTTCCGTTTATTCGTCAAAGAGCTGAGCACCGGCGTGGTCACCGAACTGCCGTTTGACGACTGTGATGGCAGCATGACGTGGGCCAATGACAGCCAGACGCTGTTTTTTGCCGAACTGGATGACACTCACCGCCCGCACAAACTGATGCGCCATACGCTGGGCGAGTCGGGGGCGCATGAAGTGTTTCATGAGCCGGACGGGCGATTCTTCCTGCATTGCTATCGCTCAAGTTCCGAACGCCAACTCATCCTGCTGCTCAGCAGCAAAACCACCAGTGAAAGCTGGGTGCTGGATGCGCATCAGCCAACAGGCCCGTTCACTTGCCTGGCACCCAGGGTTGAAGACCACGATTACAGCGTCGATCACGGGCTTTACCAAGGCGCCTGGAGCTGGTTCATTCGCACCAATCAGGACGGCATCAACTTTGCCCTGTACTGCGCCGCAGGTGATGTGCCGACCCGTAATGAGTGGACGCTGCTGATCGCCCATGACGACAAGGTGATGCTGGAGGGCCTGACCCTGAACGCAAACGCCTTGTGCTTGAGCCTGCGCGAAGGCGGACTGCCGATCATCGAGATTCGTCCTGCGGGTTTGGCGCCGTATCGCGTTCAACTGCCGGACGCCGCCTACAGCCTGTATGTACAAGACAGCCTTGAGTTCGACAGTCCTTGCATCCGACTGCGCTACGAAGCGCTGAATCGCCCGGCGCAAGTGCGCCAGCTGACCTTGTCCAACGGCGAACAACGGGTGCTCAAAGAAACACCCGTACTCGGGCCGTTCAATGCCGATGATTATGTCAGCCAGCGTCTATGGGCCACGGCGCCCGATGGCACGCAGGTGCCAATCAGCCTGGTGGTCAAGCGCAGCGCGCTGGGCCAACCCACTCCCTTGTATTTGTATGGCTACGGGGCCTATGGAGAAAGTCTGGACCCGTGGTTTTCGCACTCGCGCCTCAGCTTGCTCGACCGCGGTGTGGCCTTCGCCATCGCCCATGTGCGCGGCGGCGGTGAGTTGGGTGAGGCCTGGTATCGCGCAGGTAAACAGGAACACAAGCACAACACGTTCAGCGACTTCATCGCCTGTGCCGAACATTTGATTGCCCACGGGCTGACCGACGCCGGGCAACTGGTGATCAGCGGCGCCAGCGCGGGGGGCCTGTTGATTGGCGCCGTGCTCAATCAACGCCCAGAACTGTTCAAGGCGGCGATTGCTGAAGTGCCGTTCGTCGATGTACTGAACACCATGCTCGACCCCGAGCTGCCGCTGACCGTCACCGAGTATGACGAATGGGGTAACCCGCAGGAGCCACAGGTGTATGCCCGGATCAAAGCCTATGCGCCGTATGAAAATGTACGCGCTCAGGCCTACCCGGCGATGCTGGTTATTGCGGGCTACAACGACAGCCGCGTGCAGTATTGGGAAGCGGCCAAGTGGGTCGCCAAACTGCGCGTCACCAAGACTGACAACAATCTGTTACTGCTCAAGACCGAACTGGACGCCGGTCATGGCGGCATGAGCGGGCGCTATCAAGCCCTGCGCGATGTGGCGCTGGAGTATGCCTTTGTGTTCAAGGTGCTGGGCCTGTAGGGGCGCGCCTGTACATGCAATCAAGCCCATTACTCTGCCGGGGGCTTGGCCTTGGGGTCTTTGACCTCAAGCCCCGGCAGTGGCTGGTCTTTGGGCGGCTGGGGCAAGTCGATGGGTGGCAGCGGGATCAAACTGCCACTTCCGGCAACCGGCTTGCGCACGGCCTTGGGGGTGATCTGCGGATACGGGGTGGGCGTCGCCGTGCCGGGTGAGCCCGGCGCCGCAGTCACAGGCACCACCGGCACAGGCGTCAGCTCTGCTGCCTGTGCCGCACTTATCGGGAGCGCAGCCCACACAATGGCCGTTAGAATAGTGCGTTTCATCAATCACTCCGTTGCCAGACCGGCTTGTCTGCCCTCAGGCTACTCGTAACCTGCGGTTTTTGTCCCCTTCTATGAGATATCCATGAAACGTTTTGTTTTGCTCGACACCACTCCGATCCCCGAAAACGGCGGCGCCTTGTGCCTGTTCGAGTATGGCGAGGACTTCGTGATCAAGATCCAGGGCGGCGACGGGGGGCAATTGATGAACACCCGCATGCACGGCTCGGAAGATGCGCTGGCCGAAATCCCGTGCCGCAAGGTCGCCGGTCGTCCGCAGTCACGGGTGCTGATTGGCGGACTGGGTATGGGTTTCACCTTGGCTTCGGCGCTCAAACACTTGGGCAAAACTGCCGAAGTGGTGGTGGCCGAACTGGTGCCGGGGGTTGTTGAATGGAACCGCGGGCCGCTGGGAGAAAAGTCCGGTAATCCTTTGCAAGACCCGCGCACCGTCATCCGCATGGAAGACGTGGCCAAGGTGTTGCAGGCCGAGCCCAATGGCTTCGACGCGATTATGCTGGATGTCGACAACGGCCCCGAAGGCTTGACCCAAAAAGCCAACAGCTGGTTGTATTCAGCCGGTGGCCTGAGCGCCTGCGCCAAAGCCTTGCGCCCTAAAGGCGTGCTGGCGGTGTGGTCGGCCAGTGCCGACAAACAATTTAGCGACAAGCTGCGCAAGGCCGGTTTCAAGGCTGAAGAAGTGCAGGTATTTGCCCACGGCAACAAGGGCACGCGGCACACAATCTGGATTGCTGAAAAAATCAAAGGCTGATCAACAGCTAAACTTAACGACCTGACCGTCATTCGTCCTGAAAGGTAACCCCATGAGTTCGGCCAACCCTCCCTCCCATACCGCGAAGCTGGATCGCATCCTGGCCGATGCCCAGCGTGACCGTGAAATGGGCTACCGCGACAAAGCCCTGAAAATGTACCCGCACGTGTGCGGTCGTTGCGCCCGAGAGTTTGCGGGCAAGCGCCTGAGTGAACTGACTGTTCACCACCGCGACCACAACCATGACAACAACCCGCAAGACGGTTCCAACTGGGAGCTGTTGTGCCTGTACTGCCATGACAACGAACACTCGCGCTACACCGACCAGCAATACTTCTCGGACAGCTCCACCAGCAGCCCGAAAGTCGCCAAGGCGACTCATAACCCGTTCGCGGCACTCGCCGGCTTGATGAAAAAAGACGAGTAAGACGGCTTGCTCCGCAGCCACTGGCGCAGGCGACGTCCAAATCCGGGCCGCGGGGTGTGTGGGCGAACGCACCCTGCGCCAGCGGCTACGGCTATGCAGTAACAGGGGGTATACTCGCGTCTTTTTTCTGAAGGGCTCGGGCACGTGGCGAACAAACGGTACAGCTGCATTGGTTTGTATAACCCCAAATCACCGGAAAACGTCGGCTCGGTGATGCGTGCGGCTGGTTGCTACAACGTGGCCTCGGTGTTTTACACCGGCAAACGGTACGAACGTGCCCGCGACTTCATCACGGACACCAAAAAGGTGCATCAGGACATTCCGTTGATCGGCATTGATGACCTGAAAAAAATCCTCCCGCTGGGCTGCATTCCGGTCGCGGTTGAGCTGGTCGAGGGCGCACGCTCCCTGCCTGAGTACACGCACCCGGATCGCGCGCTGTACATTTTTGGCCCCGAAGACGGCTCACTGGACAAAGAGATTCTGGACTGGTGCGAGGATGTGATTTACATCCCGACCAACGGCTGCATGAACCTTGCGGCCACCGTCAACGTGGTGCTTTACGACCGTTTGGCCAAGGGCAACAACACCCGTTCCGGCCCCAAGTTCTAATCCTCGCCCGCCATTGAATGGAACAACCCGCCCTCCCCGGCAGTCAGCTCTGTATCCACCTATCCCTTGGAGACAGAGCATGAGCAACACAAAACCTGTAGAGCGCATTGAATCCACTTCGTACGAAGACGTGCGTTATCAAAACGTAGAGGGCTGGGAGCGCGTTGGCTCGCTGGCAGGCGGCGTGGTGATGCTGGGCAAAGGCATTCGCCGTGGCGGCTTTATCGGCTTGATCCAGGTAGGCATTGGTGCGATGGCGCTCAAGCGCGGCATTACGGGCCACAGCTCGACCAAACGTCTGCTGGAAAAGAGCCGCCAGCAATTGCACAGCGTGCGTTCGGACATCGAGCAGGCGGGTGACGAGTTACTGCGCATGAAAGATGAAGTTGAAGCCAGGGTTGTGAAAAACACCTGATACGTTCCTGGCTGCACCTGCGATTAACGGCGCCATGTGCCGTCATTGAGCAGTGATGTGAGGCTGCGATTCGCGGTGAAGCCTTCATAAACCCTTCAACCCGGTGCTTTCGTCACACCGCAATCACCGGGTTTACGCCGCTTCGCAACCCATCACAGCCTCCCGCCTCAACAGCACTACAGCGTTTGGTCTCAGATTTTGTCTTTGTTCTGCTGGCTCGCGCTCCAGTCCACCAGTAGGCTGTAAGCCAGCGCCAGCAACGTCGGGCCGATGAAAAGACCGATAAAGCCAAAGGCAATCAAGCCACCAAACACGCCGAGCAATACGATCACCAAGGGCAAGTTGCCGCCCCGGCTGATCAAATAAGGTTTGAGCACGTTGTCCACGCCACTGATGATCAACGTGCCCCAAATTCCGAGAAAAATTGCCAGCCCGTAATCGCCCTTCCAGGCCAGCCATGCCGTGGCCGGAATCCAGATCAACGGCGGCCCCATCGGGATAAGACTTAGCAGAAAAGTCGCCAGCCCCAGCACCAGTGCGCCCGGTACACCGGCAATCAAGAAGCCGATCAGCGCCAGCACCGCCTGCGCCGCTGCCGTGCCGATCACACCGTTGACCACTCGCTGAATGGTGCCGGCCACCAGATCCTGATAGTAGGAGGCGCGTTCGCCGATCAAGCGTTCAAGCAAGCGATGCACGAACATCGCCAAACGCGGGCCATCACGGTAGAAAAAGAACACAAACACGATACTCAGTGTCAGCTCCAGAATGCCGCCGCCGATCTGTGCACTGCGGGCCAATAGCCAGTTGCCGACCTGCCCCAAGTACGGTTTGACGGCCACAATCAGCGCCGCGCCCTGCTCATCGATGGTGTCCCAAATACCCACCAGGCGCTCACCGATTAACGGAATACCCGCCAGCCAGCCAGGCGCCTGCGGCAAGCCTTCAAGCTGAACATCCTTGACGAAGGTCGTGGCGTCGCGCACGTGATCCGCCAGGTTGAAGCCCAGCCACACCAGCGGGCCTGCCACCAGCAGCATCCAGCCCAAAGTCAGAATGCCCGCTGCCAGCGACTCACGGCCATTGAGCCAGCGCGTCAGCAAGCGCATTAACGGCCAACTGGCAAACGCCAGCACCGCCCCCCAGAACAGCGCCGACCAAAAAGGCGCCATCACCCACAGACTGGCACCGAACAACACCAGCAGCAGGATCTGCACCAGCAGGCGATCGTTATTGAGCATGTGTGTTCCACAGAAAATTCATAGGCAAAAAAAGACGACGGCTACGCAGAGTGTAGCCGTCGCAGACAAGCGTTTAACGGAGCAGTTCGACCCGCAGCCCCTGGGCCGGGCTCTCGCCCAGTTCAATGCGCGCAGCCCTTACACCGCTCTTGATCAGACCGTCGCGCCATGCGGCGGCGTGAACACCGCTCAGGCTGACCCTGGAGGTTGCATCCAGGTTCAATGCGCGACTGATCAAGGTGAGCCACTGTGCATCTGGCTCTGCCGTGAGCGCAGGTAAATCCAGTTCGCCCGTGCTTTTTAACTGGCGCTGCAAGGTGGCTGAGGTGGGCAGTAATTGGCCCAGATCACCACTGGCCTGAAGCTGCTCGACATGCAGGTAGGCTTTGCGGTTGCCCCGCGTGATGCCATACAACGCGACCAACTGATTTTGCTCAGGCGCCGCCAGGCGGATCAACAGGTAGGACTGCTCACCGTCGGCGCCCACCAGCTTGGAGTTACCAAAAATCTCATTTGCCCACAGGCTGCTTTCGCCACAATCACGGGCCTGGCACCAGAACAACAACTGCGCATCTTTGGCTTGCAGGGCTTCACGCGCAGCCGTAAAGGCTTCGGTGGCCGAGTGCTCAGCGGGTAATTCATAGGTGATCGCCGTGGTTTGGCCACGGGCATTGACCTGCCCTTCAAAACGCAGCCGACCGCTGATTTTTCGAATGGCGCCCATCGGGTAGATGCGCTCGACATCGGGCTTGACGGTGTAATCGACAATTTGCGCGTCCGCCAGCCGTGGCACGTCTCGCAAGTCATGACTGCCGGGCACGTCAGCCGCCCACAGCAGAGGGCTGAGGCAGCTCAGGCCCAGCGCACAGATAAAACGATTGGTCGGTTTCATCGGCACGCGTCACCCGCAGGTGAGGTGTGTTTGAGCCTGCTCACGATAGAGACCGGGTGGCCTTCCGAGGTCGCAGCGGTGTAGAGATCTATCATGGTTGTCTCCCATTTCAACCCGCCAAGCCTCGGCAGTTGGCCGCCGCAAGTCAAGGAGCGGCGAAGAACCGATTGAAACAGTCTGCAACAAGGATTGCCCCCGCGTCGTCATTGACGTGTAAATGATGGCCGCCGGGTAACCGTTCCAGCGTGAAGGGTAGCCTATCCAGCAACGTCGGATGGGAGGTCAACATCCCGTCCTCAGCGACCACTAACGTGGTGGGACAACTGACACGCTGTACGAATGACATGGCCTGTTCATCGGTAAGACGCAGCGGGGACGGCAAGGTCAAGCGGCTGTCACTGCGCCAGCTGTAGCCCCCCGGCACCGGCATCAAACCGCGCTGGGCCAACAACTGCGCAGCCTCACGGCTGACCGCGACCATGCCTTTCATGCGGGCCTCGACGCCTCCCTCCAGGGTTTTGTGCACCGTTTTACGCTTGTGCGTGAGTGCCAATTGGGCCTGCAGCGCCTGCCCCATGCGCTCGGCTGTGCCCTGTTCAGACCCCATGTGCGGCATGACGCCATCAATGAGCGCCATTCGGGTGATCCGCTGCGGGCATGACCCGGCCACGATCACTGAAACAATCGCCCCCAGCGAGTGCCCTAACAGCGCAAAACGCTCCCAGCCCAGTTGTTCTGCCACGCTGAGCACATCAAAGGCGTAGTCCCACAGCGAGTAACCCGCGCCCTGCGGCCTGTGCGCAGAGTGACCATGTCCTGCCAGATCAAGCGCAACGATGCGCAAGCCCTTGAGCCTGGGTGCCAGCCGCGCAAAGCTGTTGGCGTTGTCCAGCCAGCCGTGCAACGCGATCACTGGCAGGCCGTCTTCAGGGCCAAACACATGCGCGGCAAGCTCGATGTGGGGCAGGCTCAGACGAATTTCTTCAACCACGGGATTCATGCAGAGCACTCTTCAGAGGCCGGGATGACGCAGTTCCCAGCGGGTAAAAATGTCTTTCAGCAGGCTGGCGGTGTCTTGCGGCTGTTCCAGCGGGAACATGTGGCCACCCGGCACGCTTAACGCCTCCCCCAGGGGCAGGCGCGCGACGGCGTTGGCATGATGGCGCATCACCACCCGACTGTCGCGCCCACGCACCACGGTCAGCGGTACTTGCAACTGCTTGATCAGCCCCGGACTGGTATGCGGCACGCCCCGGTAGATGTCAATTTCGGTGGCCGGGTCGAAGCTTAGCCGCAGACGATCATCCATCGCGCACAACCCATGCTCCAGATACGCCTCAAAGCAGTCCGGGTCAAAGCTGCGAAACAACGACTTACCCGCAAAATAAGCCCGGGCGGCGTCACGGTCTGCAAACTCTTCGCGCCGTCCCAGTGTGCGCCCGGCCGGCGTCAGGCGATCAATCAGGCCAAAACGCTTGGCCGCGCGAATCACCCATTGATCGGTGCGCGTCAACACAGGTGAGTCGAGCATCACGACCCCACGGTAGAGGTGCGGGCAGCGTATGGCCGCGTGCAAGTGCAGCATTCCGCCCAACGAATGGCCGACGCCCAATACGGGTTCGTCTTGTTGTTGCAGGTGGTAAATCAGTTCGTCGACCAGGTTGCGCCAGTTGTTGTCCACCGGAAAGCGCGGGTCGTGACCGTGCTGCGACAAATGGGCGACGTGAAAGTCAGGCGCCAGGGATGCAAATAATTTGCCGTAGGTGGCCGAAGGGAAGCCGTTGGCATGGGCGAAAAAAATCTGCCGGGACATACAAGGCATCCAGTTGAAAAGGGTGGCCTTATTGTCAGTAGGATTATTCCCAACATCAATGACCGTATACGCCATCGAGGACGCCAGTACGGCCATTGCGTGCCCCTTTGCTCAGCGCACAGGCGGGGTATCACCCAGCGCGACCACGGCAATGGTCAGTCGGGAAATGCAGTTGAGTTTGCCGTTTTCATCCGTCAGGCGGATGTCCCACACATGGGTTGTACGCCCGATATGCACCGCACGCGCAACAGCACTCACCCGCCCGCTGCGCACCCCACGCAAGTGATTGGCGTTGACCTCAAGGCCGACGCAGTAGAACTTTTGCTGATCAATGCACAGATAACTGGCCATCGACCCCAAGGTCTCGGCCAACACGACCGAGGCGCCACCATGCAATAAGCCAAAGGGCTGATGCGTGCGGTGATCGACCACCATGCTTGCCGTGATGGAGGTGTCATCGAAGGCATCAAAGGTGATGTCCAGTACATCGCAGATGGTGTTTGTGCGCAGTGAATTGAGGTGCGCCAGGTCGGGCGTGGTGGTCCACAAGCTCATGGGTCAGTCCTTGGAGAGTGATTTAGTTGCCGTCTTGCCACTGGACGGCTCGACTGTCTGCGCCCCACCGTTCAAACCATTCGCTGTAGGTGTCTTCAATCACTGTGCGTTTGATCTTCAAGGTGGGGGTTAAAAAACCGTTGTCCGTGCCCCAACTATCTTTCACTACCACCAGGCTGCGCAACTGTTCGTGTTTGTCCAGGCCCGCATTGACCGCATGCAACAACGTTTCCAGGCTGACTTGCAGGCGGGCACGCGCCACTGTTGCGGCCTCTTCCCGGCCCCGCGCGGACAACACGCAAAGTCCCAACGGCCCCGCCAGACCATCGCCTACCACGCACACCTGTTCAATTTTTGCGTGCGCGGCAAGCTTGCCTTCAATCGGCCCTGGCGCGACGTATTTGCCTTTACTGGTTTTGAAGATCTCTTTGATTCGCCCCCGCAGCCGCAAATGCCCCAAGGTGTCTTGCTCACCTTTGTCACCGGTGCGCAAATATCCGTCACGGGTAAACGCTTCGCGGGTCAATTGCGGGTTTTTGAAGTAGCCCATCATGAGCGCCGGACTGCGCATTTGCACTTCACCCTCAGGATCGATCCGCACCTCCACGCCCTCGCAATGTCGGCCTATCCAGCCCGGTTTATGCTGGCCCACGCGGCACACATGGGAATAGCCGCAGTTTTCGGTCATGCCATAAATTTCGACCACTTCAAGGCCCAGTCGCCGATACCACAGCATCAACGCCTGGGGGACGGTCGAGGCGCCGATATAACCCATACGCACCGCGTCCAGGCCCAAAGCGTGCAGGATGTGGCGTGCCACCCGCTGACGCACCATTGGCACGCTCAACAACAGGCTCAGCCGACGCTCGCCCATGCGGCTGTAGACCGCCTGTTGAAATTTGCTCCAGATCCGTGGCACGCCTAAAAACACAGTCGGGCGGGCGCGCTGCATATCGAGGGCAAACGTCTCCAACGACTCAGAGAAATAGATGCAGTGCCCCGCATAGAACGATGCAAGCTCAACGAACAGACGCTCAGCCACATGGCACAAGGGCAAGTAAGAGATCACCCGGTCATGCTCATGCAGCCCTAACAGTTGCGTGGCATGACTGGCGGCGTAACCCAGCGCGCCGAAGTTGTGCATGACGCCTTTGGGCTCGCCAGTGGTCCCTGAGGTGTAAATCACGGTCGCCAGTTGCTCGGCCGCAGGCGTGGGCGAGTCGGTGATGGGGGGACAGGCCTGGAGGTCGTCCCAATTGAAGTCAAAACTGTCGAGTGGCGCCTGCGGCAAGCTGACCGTCACCCGCTCAGGCGTGATGCCCTCAACCATGTGCGACCAGTCATCCAGTTTGCCGACAAACACCAGCACGCTTTCAGAATGCGCCAATACGTGGGCCACCGAGGCCGCTGTCAGGTTGGGGTACAGCGGCACCGTCACATGCCCGGCCATCCAGATCGCCAGATCGGTGATCAGCCAATGGGCGTTATTTTTCGAAATCAGGGCGATATGACTGCGGGGGGCAAGGTTCTGATTGCGTAACCACTGTGCGACCCGCCGGGCTTGCTGCCCCACTTCATACCAGTTGAAGGCGTGCACGCGCCCATCGCTCGACGGTTGAATCATGTAGGGTTTTTGTGGATGACGCCTTTCACGTTCGTAAAAGGCTTGCAGGGGTAAGCATGTAGCGCTGGACATGGCGCCCTCCTTGGCTCATGGCGGATATCCGGACTCCTTGATGAGTCCTGACCGGGCCGACTCCTTCGGCCACACGCAATGAATGTAGAGCACGCGTTGAAACTTGCCGTTAAACCGCCACACCGCCCGGCAGGTTACGGATGCCGGACCGTGCGCAGGTGCATGCAGCCAGCCAGCGCCCCGTCGCCCTCAAGCTGCGCCAGACTGGCGGTCTGCATGGGCTCAGGACTGCGGTAATGGCCGTATTGCAGCAGGCTGATCAACTCGCCCACAAAAGGCTGATGGCTGACCAGCAGCACATTACCGTTGTCCGGGAGTTGACCGACGGCGCACGCAGGATCGCTCTCGGGCGTCAACCAGGGCACAGTCTTGAGTGCGGGTGTGCCCCCCAAAACCTTGCGCACGATTTCGGCTGTTTGCTGCGCCCTGACGTAAGGGCTGACCAACATTGTGTCGATGGACTGGCCGATCAAATGGGCCGCTGCCTGGCGCACTTGCTCACGGCCGTGCTCAGTTAAATTTCGCTGCGCATCAGAGCGGGCGTGGGGCTCGGCTTCGCCGTGGCGCAAAATCCACAGTTTCATGGCTGCTTGGTTTCGCGCACGGGTTGTGCATAAGGCGCTTCACCTTCCGGGGCGCGCGGCGCTGGCCAATCAGCAAATGGCCAGGGTTTTTGGTCCGTGTGAAAACTGCCAAAACGACCGATTTGCGCCAGATACACGCTCAAGCTGTCGCCAAAATTCATCAGGCCACCATTGGGGGCCCCATAGATCAGGCGGTAGATCAATTGCACCAGCACCAACCCGCCGAGCACGAGTTGCGCAACGTGCCAGATCATTAAAAAAATCAGCATCCACAGCACACGCAAAATGATGGACTCGTACTGGGGTGCGTTTTGGGTGTCACGCATGGCGCGGCTCCTGTTGTGTTCAGTTAAAACCACTGGTGGAAATAAAGTCGACGTCGGTTTTGGGTTCGGCACGCATCAGCAATTCAATCACCTGGTTCAGGGTGCGGCCCTCAAAAAGGATAGCGTGCAGGCCCGCCACCAACGGCATGTAGACGTTGAGCTCCTGTGCTTTGACCTTGAGCACTTTGAGCGTGTTGACACCTTCTGCCACTTCGCCCAAACGTGAGACCGCCTCTTCCAGGCTAAGCCCTTCACCCAACGCAAAACCGACTTGATAGTTGCGGCTTTTAGGGGAGGAGCAGGTGACGATCAGGTCGCCTACACCGGCCAACCCCAGAAAAGTCATCGGGTTGGCGCCCTGACTGACAGCAAATCGAGTCATCTCTGCCAATGCTCGGGTAATCAGCATGCTTTTGGTGTTTTCACCCATGCCCAGCGCCACGGCCATGCCGGCAATAATCGCATAGACGTTTTTAAGCGCCCCGCCCAGCTCTACACCAAAACGGTCCGCGCTGGCGTACACGCGAAACGTACGACCGTGCAGCACCTCTTGAACCCGCAAGCAAAGTGCTTCGTCGGCACTGGCGATCACCGTGGCGGTCAGCGCGTGCTCAGCCACTTCACGCGCCAGGTTGGGACCGGACAAAACACCAATCCGCGCCTGAGGGGCGATTTCTTCAAGGATTTCACTCATCAGCTTGAAGCTGTGGGCTTCGATGCCTTTCGTCAGGCTGACCAGCATTTTGCCGCTCAAGCGCTCGGCATGGACCGCCAACACCGCACGCAAGGCACTGGACGGCAATGCAACGAAACACAAATCACAGTCATCAAGCGTGGCTTGCAGGTCGGTGACCGGCTCTACACCCGGATGAATTTTGATGCCTTTAAGGTAGCGAGGGTTTTCACGGTTAAGGCGAATGGCCTCTGCCTGCTGCGGATCGCGCATCCACTGACGTACGTGATGGCCATTTTCGGCCAGCAGGTTGGCCACCGCAGTGCCAAAGCTCCCGCCTCCCAAGACCGCAATAGCGCGCTGTTCAGTCATATGCAATCCCGTCATCCATCTAGCAGTGGCAATGGCGGCATTATACGGAGCACACTCTTGGCGACCAGCCCCCCCCGTGCAGTGACCTGCGGCAACTGATCCCGCAGAAAATGCATGGCCTTGGCTGGAAAACGGCTTCAGCTCAGTTAACATGCCGCCCATTCATTCACCCCTGACGAGGCAGCCTGGCTGCGCACCTGCATGACCCACCGCAGGTCACGGATGACTTCAGCAAGCTGGCACTGGCTCATGGAACACTTCACGCATGACTGACCGTGGTCGATGGGATATTCACGCCCGCACCCAAATGATGAGTTTGGGCCCGGCTTTGTTGCTGACCTTGCTGCTTATCAGCTTTTTTACCTTCGTGCGCCTTCAGGATTTACGCCAGGAGCTGAACCACACCGGCCAATTGATTGCCAGCCAACTGGCCCCTGCGTCCGAGTACGGGGTTATTTCTGGCAACACCCAGGTGCTCGAAACCCTGATGGCGGCGTCGCTCAACACCGCCCATGTGCAATTTGTGCAAGTACAGGACAGCGCCAACAATGTGCTGGTCCATGCCGAGCAACCGCAGCTCGACCCCCACCATCGCGCCGAGATCGAGGTGTTTCAGGCCCCCGTCAGGGTCAGGCGCAGCTCCAGTCAATCCAATGCCCCTGCCGAGGACTATATGGGTCGGGTACTGGTGGGGATGTCCAGTGACGCCTTCAATCAGCGCCAGCAAGACATCTTGCTCAAGGCCGTGATTCTTGCGCTGTTTGCGCTGGGTTTCACCTATTTGCTGGCCAGACGCCTGGCGTCCAACCTGTCCAAACCGATCAGTGACATGAGCGATGCGGTCAAGGCCATTCAACAAGGGCACTACAACACACCGCTACCGGTGGTGGACGAAGGTGAACTCGGCAGCCTGGCGCGCCACATCAACAACCTCGCCGAAGGTTTGGCGCAAGCGAGCCGTGAACAGCAAACAGCGATCGCCCAATTGATTGAGACACGCGAAGAAGCCGAGCGCGCCAACAGCGCCAAAACCGATTTTCTGGCGATGATGAGCCATGAGTTGCGTACCCCGATGAATGGCGTGCTGGGGATGCTGCAACTGATGGAAACCACGCAAATGACCGAAGAGCAGGCTGAATATGCCGCCCTTGCGTCGCAATCCACCGAGCATTTACTCAAGGTCATCAACGACATTCTCGATTTTTCGAGGATCGAACGTTCAACCCTGGAACTGGAACATATTGCGTTCAACCTTGGCGAATTGGTGAGCAACTGCGCGCAGGCCTTCCAGCACAATGCCGGGCAACGTGGCTTGCACTTGCGCACGGTGGTGCCAGAGGGCCTGCAACATTTGCACGTACTGGGTGACCCCACCCGTATTCGGCAGATTTTGGTCAATCTGATCGGCAATGCATTGAAATTCACCGAACGCGGGCACGTCAGCATCGAACCTGCATGGCAACCGCTGGACCACGAGCTGATCTGGTTTACCTGCACCGTTCGCGACAGCGGCATCGGTATCAGCACCGAGAAGCTGGACTCGATGTTCAATGCCTTTAAGCAAGCTGACAGCTCTATTTCACGACGTTACGGCGGCACCGGCCTGGGCCTGCCCATTGCCCGTTCATTGGCTGAACGCATGGGTGGGCGCTTATTGGCCCAGAGTGAAGAAGCGCAAGGTTCGGTGTTCACCCTAGAAATCCCGCTGGAACTGCACCAGCCCACCGCCAGCACCACTCGCGCCGCACTTCAAGCGCCTCCCTTGTGCATCAAAGGTCGCAAAGTGCTGCTGGTGGAGGACAACCCGGTCAACCAGACGGTGATTGAGGCCATGCTCAGCAGCCTTGGGTATGAGGTAAGCGTGGTCAGTGACGGCGCCCAAGCCATTCACCGGGCCAATACCGAGTGCTTCACAGCCATTTTGATGGATTGCCGGCTGCCGATCATTGACGGTTATGAAGCAACGCGCCAGATTCGCCAGCTAGCTGGCTGCACCCAGGTGCCCATTATTGCGTTGACGGCCAACGCCTTGCAGGGTGACCGTGAAGCTTGCCTGCAAGCAGGAATGAACGATTATCTGGCAAAGCCGTTCAAACGCACTGATCTGGAACAAATCCTGCTGCGCTGGGTCCAGTAACTTATACCCATGACCTTCCTGCGACTGGCGTAAAACTTAAAAGTGCGGCAGTCTTAGCCACCCGATTGGGGGCCTGAACGGGCCTGATTTTAAATTTCAGTGAACAAGTGTACATTTGTGTCCTTGGCGCTGTGACTTTCACTACTACGCAATAGTCTATGTGTAGGCTGGCGAACTGAAGCGCGACTGTTTCAGTTGGTCGGGAAGTTTTGCCCCACCTTGCCGCATGGGATTATTGAGGAGCTCGCATGACCAAACAAAACGCCTTTACTCGGGAAGATTTGCTGCGCTGTAGCCGCGGCGAACTGTTCGGCCCAGGTAACGCGCAACTGCCCGCCCCTAACATGCTGATGGTGGATCGCATTACCCATATCAGTGAAGAGGGTGGCAAGTACGGCAAAGGTGAATTGGTCGCCGAGCTGGATATCACCCCTGACCTGTGGTTTTTTGCCTGTCACTTCGAAGGCGACCCTGTGATGCCAGGCTGCCTGGGCCTTGATGCCATGTGGCAACTGGTGGGCTTCTACCTCGGCTGGCAAGGTCTGCCGGGCCGCGGCCGTGCCCTGGGTTCGGGCGAAGTGAAATTTTTTGGCCAGGTCTTGCCGACCGCCAAAAAAGTCACCTACAACATTCATATCAAGCGCGTCCTCAAGGGCAAGCTGAACCTGGCCATTGCCGATGGTTCGGTCACTGTCGACGGTCGCGAAATTTATACCGCCGAAGGCCTTCGGGTCGGCGTTTTCACCTCAACTGACAACTTCTAAGGGTTATCCGAATGCGCCGCGTCGTTATCACTGGTCTGGGCATCGTTTCGTGCCTGGGCAATGACAAAGAGACCGTCTCCGCTAACCTGCGTGCAAGTCGCCCTGGCATCCGATTCAACCCGGAATATGCCGAAATGGGTCTGCGTAGCCAGGTTTCCGGCTCCATTGACCTGAACCTCGAAGAGCTGATCGATCGCAAGATTTATCGTTTCGTTGGCCACGCCGCTGCTTACGCTTACCTGGCCATGAAAGACGCCATTACCGATTCGGGCCTGAGCGAGGAGCAAGTCTCCAATCCGCGTACCGGTCTGATCGCAGGTTCTGGCGGTGCGTCGACCTTGAACCAGATGGAAGCGCTGGACATCCTGCGCGAAAAAGGCGTGAAACGTGTTGGCCCATACCGTGTGACGCGGACCATGAGCAGCACCGTGTCGGCTTGCCTGGCAACGCCGTTCAAGATCAAGGGTCTGAACTACTCCATCGCTTCTGCCTGCGCAACCAGTGCTCATTGCATCGGTACGGCCATGGAACAGATCCAGATGGGCAAGCAGGACATCGTGTTTGCCGGCGGCGGTGAAGAAGAACATTGGAGCCAATCGTTCCTGTTCGACGCTATGGGCGCTTTGTCCAGCCAGTACAACGACACGCCAGAAAAAGCCTCCCGTGCCTACGACGCCAAGCGTGACGGTTTCGTGATTGCCGGTGGTGGTGGCATGGTGGTGGTTGAAGAGCTGGAGCATGCCCTGGCCCGCGGCGCCAAAATCTACGCCGAAATCGTGGGTTACGGTGCAACTTCCGATGGCTACGACATGGTTGCTCCAAGCGGCGAAGGTGCTATTCGCTGCATGCAGATGGCGATGTCTACCGTTGATGCGCCTATCGACTACATCAATACTCACGGCACCTCGACCCCGGTCGGTGATGTGGCCGAAATGAAAGGCATCCGCGAAGTCTTCGCCGACAAAGCGCCGCCTATCAGCTCCACCAAGAGCCTGTCGGGCCACTCCTTGGGCGCCGCCGGTGTTCACGAAGCGATCTACTGCATGCTGATGATGGAAGGTAACTTCATTGCTGGCTCCGCCAACATTGATGAGCTGGACCCGGCCGTCGCTGACATGCCGATCCTGACCAAAACGCGTGAAGATGCCAAAATCGACACCGTGATGAGCAACAGCTTTGGCTTTGGTGGCACTAACGCCACCTTGGTGCTCAAGCGCTGGGAAGGCAAATAAGCCCTCTGCCCGCTCATAAAAAATGCCCTGACTGGTTCAGGGCATTTTTTTGTCCCCGATTTGGCCTATCGAGTCTTTTTCGGCAAAACCTGCAAAAAGTTATCCTTCGCCACTTTATGCGCAACCTCGACAGGCAGTGCATCCAAAAAGGGGTCAAAGCTGTGCAGCTCCTGGCCCAGCTTGTCAAAACGACCTACAACATCTGACCCCAGCATAAAGCGTTCAGGGAAGCGCTCAACCAGCGCCACCCACTCCGGCCTTGCCCTGCCCTGCTCATCCAACAGATAAGGCGTGAGCATGCTCCAGGACAGGTCGACGTAAAGGTTAGGGTAAGTCGCCAGTAATCGGGTCAGCGTTGGCAGCAAAAAATCCATCTGTGTTTGGTGGCGGTGAATCTCTGCGCTTGTGCCCGCATGCGCCCAGATGAAGCGAGTGCGTGGATGCTGCCCCAACGGTTGTTCAATTTCGGCCAGGTACAGCGGGTTTTTCTCACGCTTGGAGGTGATATTGGAATGCACCAGAACGGGCAAGTCGTGTTGGGCCGCCAAGGTGTAAATGCGCATCAAGGCTTCGTTGTTCGCACGCGGGGTATCACCTGAAATCAGGGCGGTCAGATCATCATGGCGGGTGAACACTTCGCCAATCCCCTGCCACAACCCGGGGTTGAGGTCGAGCATGCGCTGGATGTGCGCCGCCGAGTTTTTGTCATTGGGGTTAAAGCCCGACAAAAACGGATGAAAATGCTCGCGCTGCTTTGCACTCAGTTGCTTGACCGCATCTGCCACCCAGACATCGGTGGCGCTGTACCAATAAGCGTCAGCATCGTCACCCGCGTAATAGCGCGGGCGCTTGGGTTCGTCTTCGTGCCATTTTTTGGCCACCGGGATGCCGGAAATCATTACGTGTTCAATACGATTTTTTGCCATGGCCGCCAACAGCGCTGGCATACCCGCACTTTCCTGGAAGAAATCGACGTAATGCAGATGGGCATCGCTGTAGGCGTATTCGCGCGATTGGGCCAACGTGCTCACGGCCAGCGCCCCAAAAGCCAAAAGTAATGATTTGATTCGCACCCGGTCATCCTCATCAGTAGAGACTGATAGACCCGAGCACAGGCTTAAGGGTTCAGGCCCACATGTTAAATGGAACGCACGATCCGCCACATGCTCTATAAAGATCAGGACCTTTAATCACTGCCAAGCTGAGGTTTGCCATGACTGTTACCGTTAATACCGTGTCGCATGAGGGTTTTCGTCACAGCATCAAGATTGATGATTACGAAGTGTTCACCGATGTGCCCAAAGCGCTGGGAGGCGAAGGCTCAGCACCTGGGCCGCATGATTACTTCGATGCCGCACTGGCCGCTTGCAAAGCCCTGACCCTGAAAATGTACGCCAAAAAGAAAGACATTCCCCTCACGGGCGTCACCGTCGAGATAAAACACGATGCCGAGCAAGAACAACAAGGCAGGTACAAGCTGCACGTCAAGCTCACACTCAAGGGCGTACTGACGGACGCCCAGCGAGATGAACTGCATCGCGTTGCGGACAAATGCCCGATTCACAAACTGATGACCACTGCTGACATCAGCATCGAAACGCATTTGTCCGAAGGTGCGTTTAGCCAGTAACCGGCAAGCGTGATCCTGAAGCGTTGGGTTATGCTCAACGCTTCTTGATTGGCGGGACTGATTCATGTCGGCACTTACTGTGATTCGGCCGCGTGCCGAAGAGGTTGAAGGGCAACCCATTCTGCGTCCACTACCCTCGGCCAAATGCCGAAGTGTCGGACCTTTCGTTTTTTTTGATCACATCCTGCACACCCACTATCCTCCCGGTCACGGGATGGACATCAAACAGCACCCCCACATTGGTTTGTCGACCCTTACCTATTTGTTTGAGGGCCGTGTGCAGCATAAAGACAGCCTGGGTTCAGATCAGCACGTAGGCCCTGGGGACGTCAGTTGGATGACCGCCGGCCAAGCCATTGCCCACATTGAACGCACACCGCAACCCTTGCGCGCTGAAGGCTCGGTGATTCACGGGTTACAAGTGTGGCTGGCCTCGCCCAAAAGCCACGAGCAGGGCCCCGGTCACTACAGCCATCACCCGGCTGCCAGCCTGCCAGTCAGCGACAACCTGGGCGTTAAGATTTGCCTGATCGCGGGTTCGGGGTTCTGCCTGACCTCGCCTGTGCCCGTGTTATCCCCCACGCTCTACGCCGACGTGCAGATGCAAACCGCCACCACCCTGCTGATTGCAGCCGAACATGCTGAACGCGCGGTGTATGTGCTTGAGGGGGAGGCTCAGATCGATGGCCAGCCACTTGAGCGCCATACGTTGGTGGTGTTGCCGGCGGGTGAAGCGGTCACGGTGTGCGCCGACAGTGATTGCCACGTGGTGATCATTGGCGGCGCCCCACTGGATGGGCCGCGCCGGATGAACTGGAACTTTGTCGCCAGCGATCCGGCCTTGATTGAACGCGCCAGGGCACGGTGGGCGGCCGGTGATTGGCCGACCGTGCCGGGAGAAACAGGCCGTATCGAGTTGCCGTGAGCGTACAGAAGCAGCCGATGGCGGCGAGCCGCACACAGCCATCAGCCACTGCGCACTGTCAGATGCGGAACTGCCCGACCAGATCACCCAAGCGCTGGCCCAATTGCGCCAGGCTGCGGGTGGTTTGGGCGCCTTGCTGGGTTTCGTCCGCCACATTGTCGACCGCGACTGCAATCTGGTGAACGCTGCGGTTGATCTCTTCGGCAACGGCGGTTTGCTCTTCCGCTGCACTGGCAATTTGCGCATTCATTGAGTTGATGGTGCCAATCAGTTGCGCCATCGTGTCCAGGGAGGTCCCGGCCTGATTGGCTTGCGCCGAGGTGCCATCCCCCGCTTCACTGGACCGGCGCATCGCTTGCACGGCTTGATCGGTGCCCTGTTGCAGGCGATCGATCATGCCTTGAATCTCTTGCGTGCTTTGCTGCGTACGGCTGGCCAGCGCTCGCACTTCATCAGCAACCACAGCAAAACCACGGCCCGCTTCACCCGCTCGCGCAGCCTCGATGGCGGCGTTGAGGGCCAACAGGTTGGTTTGGTCTGCAATCGAGCGAATCACCCCCAAGACGCTGACAATCGAGGTGACATCTTGTTGCAAGCTATCCAGCGATGTCCCGCTGTTGCGGATATCGCTGACCAGCGCATGAATCTGTTGAATGCTGCCATCCACCACGCGTTTAGCGAGCTGACCCTCTTCATCGGTTTTTTGTGCCGCGACCGAAGCCCCTTGCGCACTGCGGGCCACTTCCTGCGCCGCCGAGGACATTTCATTGATTGCCGTAGCCACTTGGTCGGTTTCGTGGCGCTGACGCTCCATCGCCTGCTCAGAACGGTGCGCCTGGTCTGACACCTGCCCGACCAGCGTGGTCAGCTGGGAGGTCATGTCGGTGATTTGTCGCACCATGGCGTGGATTTTGTCGACGAACCGGTTGAATGAACCTGCCAGCTCACCCAGTTCATCCTGGCTAGTAATCGCCAGACGGTGGGTCAAGTCACCTTCCCCGGCCGCAATATCGTCCAGATTGGCTTTCATCAAGTGCAATGGACGCAGAATGGTATTGGCCACCAGCATGCCAATGACGGCGATGACCAACAGCACCAGCACCGTAATGGCGGCAATGCTGAAGATCATGCCTTCCATACGCTCTTTAACGTCGGCCTGGACGTCGGCGACCTGCGCCTCGATACCGTCAAGATTGACCACCGTCCCCATCACCAGGTCCCACTTGGGCAGATATTCGGTGTAGCCCAATTTGGGGACTAGCAGCTTTTCATTGCCGGGCAATGACGAACTGTACTGAGCGTAGTGCGTGCCGTCTTTAGCGGCGCGAACCAATTCGCGGTTGGTGTACACGCCATTCGGGTCGCGATTGTCCTGAAAGTTTTTGCCTACGCCTTCCGGGCTGTTGCCTTTAAACAAGCGTACGGTTTGCGAGTCATAACCAAAGAAGTAACCATCGGTGCCATAGGTGATATTGGACAACAGCTTGATCGCCTGCGCCCGTGCGGCTTCATCACCCGGCTGCGCCGCGTCGTACAGCGGCTTGATGGCCGTCATCGCCACCTCAACGTAGCTGTGCAGCGTCGCCTTGGCGTCATTGAGCAAGCGTTGACGGGTTTCTTCGACCTCTTTAGTGGCCTGATCTTGCAGAATCCAGACCGTCGTCACGCTGATGACCAAGGCAAACAACAAGACCGGCAACACCGCGAGGGACAATACTTTTGCCTTCAGGCTCAGGCGCATGGCTTTTACTCTTTTTAAGGAACTACGTACTGCGTTAACGGCCTGAAACGTTCAAAGTTAAGACCCCATACACAACTTGTTTAACGGCTAAAGGTGCCAGGTTACTTACAACGTCATGGCCGCCACCCAGCCAAAGGCCAGCAGCGGTAGGTTGTAATGCAGGAACGTGGGCACCACCGTGTCCCAGATATGGTGATGCTGGCCATCTACGTTCAGACCAGAGGTCGGCCCCAGTGTTGAATCGGAGGCAGGCGAACCGGCATCACCCAGCGCGCCCGCGGTGCCCACAATGCAAACGATCGCCATCGGGCTGAAGCCGAGTTGCACGCACAGCGGGACAAAAATGGCCGCCAGGATCGGCACCGTCGAAAAGGACGAGCCAATCCCCATCGTGACCAACAAACCGACCAACAACATCAGCAGCGCACCCACACCCTTGCTGTGGTTGATCCAGCCCGCAGAAGCCTCTACCAGCGATTTCACTTCACCGGTGGCCTTCATCACTTCAGCGAAGCCTGAAGCCGCAATCATGATGAAACCGATCATGGCCATCATTTTCATGCCTTCGGTAAACAGATCGTCCGTTTCACGCCAGCGCACGATGCCTGAGGCCGAGAAGATCAAGAAACCCACCAGTGCGCCAATAATCATCGATCCCAGCCACAGCTGAACGATAAACGCAGCGGCAATCGCCCCTCCGGCGACCAGCAGGGTGCGTGGGTTGTAGCTCACGGCCACTTGCTCAACCTGTTCAATTTTTGACAGGTCATATTCACGTTTTTTTCGGTAGCTGATGAACACCGCCACCAACAGACCAGACAACATGCCCAATGCCGGAATGGCCATGGCGTGCGTCACATTGACCTGGCTGATATCCACGCCACCCTTGCTGACGTTGGCCAGCAAAATTTGGTTAAGGAAAATATTGCCAAAACCTACAGGCAAGAAAATGTAGGGCGTGATCAAGCCAAAGGTCATGACACAGGCGATCAAACGCCGGTCAATCTTCAATTTGGTCAGCACATACAGCAGCGGCGGAACCAAAAGCGGAATAAACGCAATGTGGATGGGCAGGATGTTCTGTGAGCAGATCGCAACCACTAACAGCAAGACAATGAGTAGCCATTTGACCCGATTGCCACCCGCGCTTTGCTGTTTGTTCACCAGCGTCAGGGCTTTGTCGGCCAAGGCATGTGCCAAACCGGACTTGGCAATCGCAACGGCGAAAGCACCCAACATCGCGTAAGAAAGCGCAACTTGAGCACCGCCACCCAACCCGCTGTTAAAGGCATTGAGGGTTTCTTCAATACCCAGCCCGCCCACAAGACCACCCACGACTGCACCGACAATCAGGGCGATGACCACATGCACACGGGACAGACTGAGCACCAACATGATGCCGACCGCGGCAACTACTGCATTTATCATTACAACCTCATGGCACGCACAACGTGAGCAACACCGTCATGCGGATGATTCCGGGCAAATGACTGCTGTGCCAGTCGCCGGATTTGGAAAGGAGGATTTATTTGAGGGCGCACACTTTGAAGCAGCATCGCCGCCTTGTCAAAGTGCGTTCCGGGACCTGTCAATAAACATCGCAAAAACGGCTTTATCCCTAATAAATACAGGGCTAAATGGGCATTTAATAAACTGGGTTTTTACGTTTCAAGCATAAAGAAACGCGCCTGTCGGCCGCTAACAGACAAAGCCTCTTTTTAGGATGTCTCCATGTCGATTAGACAGCTTTCCATCCAATGGAAAATCACCCTGCTTTCCGGACTTTGTTTGTTGGCGATAGTGACATTGCTGGTGGGCCTTTCCCTGTATCGCATGGAGCACAACTCCGAACTGGTGAAAGCCTCCAGTGCCCAGATGCTCAACGAATCGGCGCAAGCGCGCATCGAAGCTCAGGGCGAGGCCCAGGCGTTGGCCATCAGCCGCCAGTTTATGGATGCCTACCAGTACGGCAATGGTTTCGCCCGTCAGGTCCTGTTTTTACGTGAGCAATCGGAGAAGCGGTTTCTGGATGCTTTCGATTTGCGTGAAGACCTGACGCGTCAGGTTAAAGCGGCCCTACAGGCAAACCCTGACTTGTTGGGGTTGTCGCTGGTGTTCGAAGCCAATGCGCTGGATGGCAAAGATCAGCTGTTTGATCACCAAAAAGAGTTGGGCAGCAACGATAAAGGCCGTTTTGCGCTCTATTGGTCGCAACCCACGCCAGGCAAGTTAACGTCGATGGCGTTGCCGGAAAGCGACATGGCCGATACGAGCATCGGACCCAGCGGTCAGGCCAATAACACGTGGTTCACATGCCCGCGCGCAACGCTGAAACCGTGCATCATCGAACCCTATTTCTATGAGATCGACGGGCAAAACGTATTGCTGACCAGCATCGTGTTTCCGTTGATGGTCAATGGCAAAGTGATTGCGTCGCTGTCGGTTGATATCAACCTCAATAGCCTGCAAGCCATCAGCCAACAGGCCAGCCAAAAGCTCTACGGCGGCCAAACCAATGTCGGCATTATCAGCTCCGTGGGCCTGTTGGCAGGCTACAGCCTGGATGCCAGCAAACTGAGCCAGCGTCTGGACGCGGTAGACAGCAATGATGGTGCGCAACTGATTCGCATGATGGCCAGTGGCGACGAGCCGCAAAGCATTCGCAGCCATGAGCGCCTGAAAGTCCTGACCCCTTTCCACCCGATCCCTGGCAGCCAGCCTTGGGGCGTACTGCTGGATGTGCCTGAAAAAGTACTGGTTGGACCGGCAGAAACGCTGAAGGCCGAACTGGACGCACGCAGCTATGCCGGGACGTTGATCGAACTGGCACTCGGCTTACTCGCCGCGGTGGTGGGACTGGTGCTTGTGTGGCTGATGGCCCGCAGCGTAACCCGCCCCATCCTCAGCGTGGCGAATATGCTGGAAGACATTGCCAGTGGCGAAGGTGATCTTACGCGGCGTCTTGCCTACGACAAAAAAGATGAGCTGGGCCAACTGGCGGGCTGGTTCAATCGTTTTCTGGATAAGCTGCAACCGATCATCGCCGAGGTTAAGCGCTCGGTGCAGGATGCCCGTAGCACCGCAGACCAGTCGGCCGCCATCGCCGCCCAGACCAGCGCTGGCATGGAGCAGCAGTATCGCCAGGTCGATCAGGCTGCCACCGCGTCTCACGAAATGAGTGCGACAGCGCAGGACGTCGCCCGCAGTGCGGCTCAAGCGGCACAAGCCGCGCGTGATGCCGACCAGGCGACGCGTGATGGTTTGACCATTATTGATCGGACCACGCGCAGCATTGACCACTTGGCCGCTGATATGAGTAATGCCATGACCCAGGTTGAAGGTCTTGCGGCCAACAGCGAAAAAATCGGGTCGGTACTGGAAGTGATTCGCGCCATCGCCGAGCAGACTAATTTGTTGGCACTCAATGCGGCGATTGAAGCGGCGCGCGCGGGTGAGGCAGGTCGTGGATTTGCCGTCGTGGCTGATGAAGTGCGCAATCTTGCTCGCCGTACACAAGAGTCCGTGGAAGAAACGCGTCAGGTCATCGAACAGCTACAGGCCGGCACTCAAGTGGTGGTGAGTTCGATGAGCAATAGCCATCAACAGGCCCAGGGCAGTGTTGAACAAGTCGGGCAAGCCGTCACCGCGCTGCAACAAATCGGTAATGCGGTAACGGTGATTACTGACATGAACTTACAAATTGCCAGCGCAGCGGAGGAGCAAAGCGCCGTGGCGGAAGAGATCAACAGTAACGTGTCGACTATCCGGGATGTGACGGAGTCATTGTCTGAACAAGCCAATGAATCGGCGCGGGTGAGCCAGTCGCTGAATTCACTGGCCAATCAACAACAGCAACTGATGGATCAGTTCCGCGTCTGATCACGCAGCAAAGGCAGCGACATGCATCAGGCTGTCGTCGCCTTGTCAGCCGGGTCAGGCAAATTGATTGTGACCAATAGACCGCCCCACTGCCCTGCCGCTAATTGCATCTGCCCCCCCCATGCATCGACGATATCGCGAACGATACCCAACCCCAAACCATGACCGTTGGCTTGTTCGTCAAGGCGAGTACCACGACTCAATACTTGATCGCGCTCATCTGGCGCAATGCCGGGACCATCGTCTTGCACCTCAATTTCATAACCGTTGGCTGTTTGACGCAGGCTCAGCTCGACCCGTGAATCAGCCCATTTACAGGCGTTGTCCAAAATATTGCCCAACAGCTCAAGCATGTCTTCACGGTCCCATGGCAGGTGCACATTGTCGGGGGCCTGGAACGTGAGGTTCACATGTTGCCCATGAATCATGGCCAAGGTGGCCAGCAGACCGGGAAGTTCTGCCTGCGGGTCAAATTGAGCCCCCGGCAACGCGTCACCCGCAAGACGAGCACGATTTAGCTCGCGGTTCACGCGCTGTTCAACTTGCTCCAGCTGGGCACGCAATGTTGTTTGTATGTCGGGATACGTGGCAAGCCGTGGGTCATTGGCAAGGCTGATCAGCACTGCCAGCGGTGTTTTCAACGCATGCCCTACATTTCCTAACGCATTGCGCGAGCGTTTGAGCGTGTCTTCGGTATGCGTCAGCAGGTGGTTGATCTGTTTGACCAGCGGTTCAAGCTCTATGGGCACCTGAGCGTCGAGCTGCGAACGCTGTCCTTTTTGCAATTGGGCAATTTGCATGCGTGCTGTTTCCAGCGGCCGCAGCGCTCTGCGAACCGTAATCCGCTGCAACAGTAAAATAACCGCCAACGCTAACGTCCCAAGGCCTAGCCCGATTCGCTGAACCTGTTGGAAACTGTTGCGTATGGGCGAGTAATCCTGTGCCACGGTGATGGAAACCGACTGACCGAAGCGTTTGTAGTCACTGCGCAAGACCAACAGCATTTGGCCTTCGGGGCCTGGTTGAAGGGTGTTATTGAGCCCGGAGTGTGCTGTCTTGGGCAACTGCGCATCCCACAGTGAGCGCGACCGCCAATGAATGTCACCGAACTCAATACTGAAATAGTGCCCGGAAAATGGTCTCTGATAAGCCGGAGACAGACGCCGCTCATCAAGCTGTAACCCCTGAGGGCCGCGACTCAACGCAAACAGCAAATTCTCGCTGTCATCTTGAAGACCCGACTCAAGATAACGTTGCAGACCACTCTCAAAAAGCCACAGGCTGACTTGGCCGACCACAATACCGGCCACCAGCAAGACACTGACAAGTCCAAGGCTAAGCCTGCGCTGAATAGACTTCACTGGGCCGCTGTTCCGAAGATATAGCCCTGACCACGTCGCGTTTCAACAACGTCACGGCCAAGCTTACGCCGCAGGTGGTTGACGTGAACTTCCAAAACATTGGAATCGCGCTCTGTTTCGCCATCATATAAATGCTCGGACAGATGGCTTTTAGAGAGGATTTGCTGCGGGTGCAACATGAAATAGCGCAGTAAGCGAAACTCGGCAGCGGTCAGCTGGATCTCAACACCGTCACGGGTAACACATTGGCGAGCTTCATCGAGTTGCAGACCCGCAGACTTCAAAAGTGGCTGATTGGCATGCCCATGCGTGCGTCGCAACAGGGCCTGAACCCGTAACTGTAATTCTTCGGGATGAAAAGGCTTGGTCAAGTAATCATCCGCTCCCGCCTTGAGCCCCTCTATTCGTTCGGCCCAAGAGCTGCGTGCGGTGAGGATTAAAACGGGTGTTGTCACCCCTGCAGAGCGCCACTTTTCAAGCACATCAATACCCGGCATTCCAGGTAAACCCAGATCGAGAACAATCAGGTCATAGGGTTCACTCTGGCCTTGATGAAGGGCATCGCGACCATCCGCCAACCAATCGACTGCATAGCCTTGGCGAGTAAGTCCGGCGATCAACTCATCAGCGAGTGGGACATGGTCTTCCACCAATAACAAACGCATTAATCGTCTTCCTTATCTTTAGTCAGATTGCCACTACTGGCATTGAATTTGAGTTCCCGGACAACACGTTGAGGGGTTACCAATTCGACCTCATAGACATAGGCACCCTGCTTTTCTTCCAGTTCGACCTCTAATAATTTTGAGTCCGGATAGCGTTCAAGCGCGAATTTAAGAATGTCCTCAAGGGGTAAGATTTCACCCCTCTCGCGTAAGCGAAGCGCTTCGTCTTGACCCAAATCCCGCGCGGAAGCCAACGAGCAACATGCACAGAGCATCAGCGCTAACAGTTGGCTAAAGCGTACATTGATGTTCATGGCTACTCCGGTGGAACATCGGGTGAAATGAAAGACACTATCGAAAGCGATGACTGTAACGAAAGTCGCTTAATTGAAACTGAATAAACTCGGCGTTTGGTCACCCAGCGCGCCTTCAAGGCGGGTGGCTACTCGCGTGTACAACGTTAACTGTTAAACTGCGCACCTGCATTCGTCGCACAGGCGACAGCCATCTCTTCAAGAGCTAAAACACTGTGGAAATTTTTAAAGAGTTTACATTCGAATCTGCGCATCGGCTGCCATTTGTTCCTGAGGGGCACAAATGTGGTCGTTTACATGGCCATTCATTCAAAGTTGCCATTCATCTAAGCGGCGACATTGACCCCAATACCGGCTGGATCCGTGACTTTTCTGAAATCAAAGCGATTTTTAAGCCCCTGTACGAGCAGCTTGATCATAATTATTTGAATGATATTCCTGGCCTGGAAAACCCAACCAGTGAAGTCCTGGCCAAGTGGATCTGGCAGCAGTTGAAACCTTTATTGCCTGAGCTGTCAGCTATTCGAATTCATGAAACATGTACCAGTGGCTGTATCTACTACGGGGATTAGTAATCCCTCGCTGGGAATTCCAGCTGCATGCCTAATAAGATGCCAGTGCTTACACCCTTCGAGAGTGATGCTTTCGCGGGGTGTTTTTTATGGTGAGCTGGTAATGCCGCTCCGATATGACCACGCAGAATCCCTCGCTGGTCTGTGTGGCCAAAAAGAGTTTCCTCGCACAGTGATTCATCACGAATCTGAAACAAATACACTTACACGGCTGCACCCTTAAGGGCATAGGTGAAAACGTCAACGAAAAAACTGACCACCTACCGGATCGGCGCTGCGAAATGCAATTGCAGCCACTGATTGATGTGCTGCGTGAAATCGTACTTGCTTACGTCCAGGACTAAACCCCGACAATTACCACCCTGATCAAGGCGATGAAGTACGATTCGCTTCCTAGTCGATCAAGTCCTGAGATATTGAAAAGGAACGTTGGACTGAAAGGACTAGGTGGACTACAAACCCAGTTTTGCATTCAGTGTCACGGAAATAGCTTGCCCGCCTATTCCAGGTGCAAGCTCTACAGTGTGCTCACACTTACTTGCGGCATTAGCATTGCGATACACCGCAGCTTTATGGGGTGGGCCACTGACTCGTCCAGCGGTAAATCTGACACCCTGCGAGCGTCAACCGGATCTGGCATATAAGGAGTCTCTGGCTTTGAAATGACTGCGCCCATTCTAGTGTGCGGAGCATGAAATGACTGCGTCTATTTGTAGGACTTTAGGTGAAGCACGCCGCAGTTGTACCCGGCATGGCTGGTCAGTGACCTGAGATCACGTTGCAGGCTGAGCCGATAATCATTGTTTTTCGAGCGCACAAACAAAATCCCCATCTGCGTGAGCAGACAGGGATTCTGGAATTTAATCTTGACGATGACCTACTCTCACATGGGGAAACCCCACACTACCATCGGCGATGCATCGTTTCACTACTGAG
>NZ_JAFCUO010000008.1:87743-246845 GCF_049896545.1 Pseudomonas sp. TWR3-1-1 | reverse complement strand
TGCGGCGTGCTTCACCTAAAGTCCTACAAATAGACGCAGTCATTTCATGCTCCGCACACTAGAATGGGCGCAGTCATTTCAAAGCCAGAGACTCCTTATATGCCAGATCCGGTTGACGCCCGCAGGGTGTCAGATTTACCGCTGGACGAGTTAGTGGCCTGCCATGAGTGTGATCTTTTGATGCGCAAGCCGCATCTTGCCCTCGGCGAGAAAGCTCAATGCCCGCGCTGCGGATATGAGCTTTATGCCCATCGTCATAATGTGGTTGAGCGCAGTCTCGCGCTGGTGATTGCGGCTCTGCTGCTCTACGTGCCTGCGAACTTTCTGCCCATCATGCAACTCAATCTTTTGGGCCAAGTCTCACAAGATACCGTCTGGAGCGGCGTAGTCGGGTTGTTCGATACGGGTATGCAAGGTATCGCTGTTGTCGTGTTCCTGTGCAGCATGGGCATCCCACTGCTCAAGCTACTCTGCCAGCTCGCTGTGTTACTCAGTATTCGTTGGAACATAGGACGCGAATATGGCCTGCTTATTTACCGTATTTATCACCACCTGAAAGATTGGGGCATGCTTGAGGTCTACTTGATGGGGGTGCTGGTGGCGATTGTGAAGTTGGCCGACCTGGCGGAACTCAGCCTTGGACTTGGCCTGACCTGCTTCGTCAGCCTGTTACTGGTTCAAGTCTGGCTGGAGGTCGTCATGTCACCTCACCAGATATGGCAGGCCCTCTCAGGGGAGGATGCTCATGCGTGCGATTGATGCCGGGATCTTGATCTGTACCGAGTGCCACGAACTGAACCGGCAAGACCCTCAAACAGATGAACAAACATGCACTCGATGCGGCGCCTTAGTACACGCGCGTCGTCCCGACAGCCTGATGCGAACGTGGGCACTGTTGCTGACGTCAGCCATTCTTTATATACCCGCCAACTTATTGCCCATCATGACGATCAGTTCGTTAGGGCAGGGTTCGCCCAGTACCATCATGGCTGGCGTTATCGAGTTGGTGCAGCACGGCATGATCCCGATTGCTGCCGTGGTATTTATTGCCAGTATTCTGGTGCCAACCTTTAAATTGGTGGGTATTGCTTTGCTGCTGTTCTCTGTTCAGCGCCGCCAGCCTTTATCCGCCCGGCAACGCATCATCATGTATCGATTTATCGAATTCATTGGCCGCTGGTCGATGTTGGATATTTTCGTGATTGCCATCTTGGTAGCAGTGGTTAACTTTGGCCGTATAGCCAGTGTCGAGGCCAACCTGGGCGCTGTGGCGTTTGCCAGTGTGGTGATACTAACAATGCTTGCCGCTGTAACTTTCGATCCCCGACTAATTTGGGATAACACGGAGTCGGACGACGACCATGAGTGATTTACCTACCGCTAAAACCCGCCCGGCCTCTAACTGGTCGGCCATCTGGATTCTTCCCCTCATCGCGCTGATTATTGGCGGCTGGCTGGGCTGGCGTGCTTACAGCGAAACCGGGATCAACATCCAGGTTCGTTTCGAAAGCGGGGAAGGGATCGTCGCCAATAAAACCGAAGTGGTCTATAAGGGCATGCCAGTAGGCAAGGTAAAGACCTTGGCGCTGGATGAAGAAGGCCCTAGTAAAGGCGTCATCGCCACAGTCGAAATGGACAAGGATGTTGAGCAGTATCTGAAAACCAACACCCGCTTCTGGTTGGTCAAACCGAGCGTGACATTGGCAGGCATTACTGGCCTCGAAACCCTGGTGTCCGGTAACTACATCGCTGTTAGCCCGGCGGATGGCGGGCCTACGCGCAAGTTCAAAGCTCTTTCGCAAGAGCCGCCGCTGTCTGACGCAAAGCCTGGGTTGCACCTCACGCTCAAGGCAGATCGTTTAGGTTCACTGAACCGCGGTAGTCCGGTGTTCTACAAACAAATCCAGGTCGGTCAAATCAAGAGTTATGTGTTGTCTGAAGACCAGAGCACTGTTGAGGTCAAAGTTTTCATTGAGCCGACTTATGCCAACCTGGTGCGTAAACACACACGTTTCTGGAATGCCAGCGGCATCAGCATTGACGCCAATCTGTCCGGTGTAAAGCTGCGAAGTGAGTCGTTGGCCAGCATCGTCGCTGGCGGCATTGCTTTTGCGACACCGGAGAATCGTAAAGACAGCCCGCCGACCGACTCAAGCTTGCCGTTCCGCTTGTATGAGGACTTTGATGCGGCGCAGGCCGGGATCAAGGTCAAAGTTAAACTCAGCGACTTCGAAGGTTTACAGGCAGGCCGTACGCCGGTCATGTACAAAGGCATTCAAGTCGGTAGTCTCAAAGGCTTAAAGGTTGATCCAGATCTAACCAGCGCAAGCGCTGAATTGGCGCTGGACCCGTTGGCCGAAGACTACTTGGTAGAAGGCACTCAATTCTGGGTCGTCAAACCCTCTATATCACTGGCGGGCATTACCGGTCTGGAAGCGTTGGTCAAAGGCAACTACATTGCCATACGTCCTGGCGATAAGGGCAGCACACCTGAGCGCGAGTTCATTGCCCGTCCTAAAGCGCCGCCGTTGGATTTACGTTCGCCAGGTCTGCACATGGTGCTTTTCACTGACAACTTGGGATCGCTGGATGTGGGCAGTCCGATTCTCTACAAACAGGTTAAAGTCGGATCGGTTCAGAGCTATCAGTTCTCTCGCACCAAGAAGCAACTGATCATTGGCGTTCACATTGAAAAAGAATATGAAAATCTGGTGAATGCCTCTACGCGATTCTGGAATGCCAGTGGCATAACCCTGACAGGCGGATTAACGGGCGGCATTCAGGTTAAAAGCGAATCCCTGCAAAGCCTGATGGCAGGAGGCATTGCCTTCGAAACGCCGAAAGCGACGGCCCCTTTGCAAAAGCGCATTCCACGTTTCCGCTTGTTTACTGATCGCGATGCGGCCATGGAGCAAGGCGTGCCCATCACGATCAAAGTAGACCGTGCTGACGGCTTAAGCAGCGGTTCACCCATTCGTTTCAAAGGACTGACAGTCGGCAAAGTTGAAAGCGTTGATCTGAGTGATGATCTGCAATCTGTCTTGCTTCAGGCACGTATTACCGAAGTTCCTGATCGCATTGCACGGGTCGGCTCACAGTTTTGGGTGGTTAAACCGGAACTGGGTTTGATGAAAACGGCCAACCTGGAAACCCTCGTCACGGGTCAATACCTTGAGGTGCAGCCTGCGGCCAAAGACCGAGGCCAGCAAACCAGCTTCGTAGCACTGGATCGCGCGCCTGATGCTGCTCTGCCTCAGGCCGGGCTTAGTTTGGTGCTGAGTGCTGCGCGCCGCGGATCGCTGAAAGAAGGTGTACCGGTGACCTACCGCGAAGTTACCGTGGGCAAGGTAACCGGATATGAGCTGGGCAATACGGCGGACCGAGTGCTGGTGCACATCCTGATCGAGCCACGTTACGCACCTCTGGTGCGCAGCGGCAGCCGCTTTTGGAATACCAGTGGTTTTGGTGTCGACTTTGGCTTGTTTAAAGGCGCGACAGTGCGCACCGAATCACTTGAGACCCTGATCCAAGGCGGTATCGCATTTGCAACGCCGGATGACGGCAAAATGGGCAATCAGGCCCGGCCGGAGCAAACCTTCCCGTTGTTCGATGCCTTTGAAGATGAATGGCTTCAATGGGCGCCGAAAATACCACTCGGCAAGTAACCCCCCCATAGCCTTTAAAACCGCGATCACTGATCGCGGTTTTTTTTATTCATTTTTCACCACCACGCTCCCGTGGCCTGTATGACACGCCGGAACGATTTTTTAATGTTCAGTAAATTCCTACAAGCGAATTGAAAATAAACAGTTAGATTCTTCACTGTTTCATCAAGGGTAGAGAGTTGCTCTGCGTATATAAGTCTTTGTGCTCAGTGCGTGGCGATATTTAAGCCTTTGATAAAACAATGCTGAAATTAACGATTGCTTTTAATTGTGCGTTGTTTCGGTGTTCGCATAATCACGGGGCATTCATTTGTCCTTGAGTGATGAGCGCCGTTGTGAACTGGTGCGTGTTTAAACACCTTGCTCGGGTGCAAGGTGTTTTTCAAGTGTCCACGGTCACGTAAACGTGTGAGTAATTAAAGCAACGTATTTTTAATTGACTTACATAGGAACAATTTAGATGAACATTGCAATAAAAACTGCGTTGGCTTCCATGGTCTTTCTGGCAGGTTCTGCCTCTGTTGTTCATGCGGCAGGCGCAGGCCAAGGCACTGTTACGTTTAAAGGGGCGATTATCGAAGCCGCCTGCTCCATTGACCCCGAAAGTGTGGATCAAACCATCGGTCTGGGCCAAGTTGCAAAGTCGGCACTGACCGGGGGGGGCACTGCAACGCCTCAAGATTTCTACATCAAACTGGTGGGCTGCAACGTAACCAGCCTGACCGATAAAACGGTCACCACGACTTTTACCGGTGCTGAATCAGCCGATGTTCCCGGTGCGTTGGGCATCGTCGGGACTGCCAAAGGCGCTGGCGTCATGATGGTTGATGGCAGTGGCACCGCGGTGGTACTGGGCACGGCAACCAAGCCTCAACTCCTTCAGGACGGTAATAACCAACTGTCTTTTGGCGCCTTCTTGAAAGGTCAGGCAACGGGCGACATTACGCCGGGTGAGTTTAGCGCCGTGACGAACTTCTCCTTGGCTTACCAATAAATGTTAGTCCTGCCGCCGTGTAGTCGGCGGCAGGACAAAACAGGAGGGGGAATCAATGTGAAAGTGTTTACGGCGTCAGCGTTTAGTTGCGTGCTTGCCATGTTTCTAACTTCCTGTCTGTCGGTATTTGCCGAGCCACGCCAACAAGGCAGTGGTGTCGTCACGTTAGGTGGGCAAATACTTGATTCCGCATGTGCTCTGGATGCTAACAGCGCTTATCAAGTAATTGATATGACGCCTGTCCCTGTCGGGCGATTAGTTCGCGAAGGAGAGAGCGATCCACATCCTTTTTCATTGCGCTTGATCCAGTGTTCGCTGACCCGCCCTGATCCTGATCGTCCAGGTCAATACTTACCGGATTCGGAACATGTACGGGTGACCTTTGAAGGTTTGACTGATCGTGAGGGGCGCTCTTTTGCTGCCTTGGGATCTTCGCAGGGTGTGGCTTTGCACATAACGGATGTAAACGGTCAGGAAAGTATCCCGGGAGTGCCCATGGACCTGATGCCCTTGGCGGGAGAGGACATGGTGCTCAATTACGTGCTTCAACTGGTTGGCAATGATCAGCCAATAGCTGTCGGAACTCATCGTGCTGCGGTGCGTTTCAGGCTGGAGTATTACTGAATGTATGGGCTGTGCGCGTTATTAAACCCTTTGATAGGCAAGCCAAGACTTCAACCCGGTTTGCTCGCAGGACTCCTGTCGATAAGCAGTGGGGTATTGGCTGCTGGGGATATCCAGTTCAACACCGATATTCTTGATCTGCATGATCGTAGCAATTTTGACCTGTCTCAATTCTCGCGCAGTGGTTTTATCCTGCCGGGGACTTATCCGATGGCTGTGCAGCTTAACAGCGACACACTCCCTGAGCAGTCGGTGGCGTTTCACTCCTCCGAACAGGACCCGAAAGACAGCCTGGCTTGCTTGACCCCAGAGTTGGTGGGGCAAATGGGCTTGAAAAAAGAGTATTCAGCTCAACTGACCTGGTGGAAAAGTGGTGAGTGTCTAGACACCCGCAGCTTGCCCGGAATGGAAGTCTCGGGTGATTTGAGCAGCTCCACGCTGCACATTTCGCTGCCTCAGGCTTACTTTGAATACAGCGCTCCCAATTGGGACCCGCCGTCGCGTTGGGATGAAGGCGTTCCGGGTCTGCTGCTTGATTACAACATCACTGCGCAGAACATCCATCAGCGAGACGAATCGGTACGCAACAATTTCAGCGGTAACGGCACCGTGGGTGCTAATGCTGGCCCCTGGCGTTTTCGCGCCGACTGGCAAGGCCGGGCTGACAGCGCTGATACTGGCAATACACAAAAACTGGAATGGAGCCGTTTTTACGCTTATCGCGCATTACCTTCTATCCAGTCGCGCCTGACATTGGGTGAAAACTACCTGTATTCAGATATTTTCGACAGCTTTCGGTTTGTCGGTGCTTCGCTGAATTCCGACGACACGCAGTTGCCTCCCAACTTGCGCGGCTATGCACCTGAAGTGTCAGGTGTGGCCTTGACCAACGCTAAAGTCGTCATCAGCCAGCAGGGCCGTGTGCTCTACGAAACGCTCGTGGCAGCCGGACCGTTTCGCATTCAAGACCTCAATGATGCCGTCAGCGGTTCTCTGGATGTTCGCGTTGAAGAGCAAGATGGCACCGTCACCACTTTCCAGGTTGAATCGGCAAGTATTCCCTACCTGACACGCCCCGGTACTGTTCGTTACAAAGTGGCAGGTGGCCGGCCATCAGACCTGCATAAGGGAGGGCAAGGCAATGCTTTCGCCACGGGTGAGTTCTCGTGGGGGGTGAGCAATGGCTGGTCTCTGTATGGCGGTGCAATCACAGACAACAATTACAAAGCATTTTCCCTGGGTGTAGGACGTGACTTACTTGCATTTGGAGCGCTGTCATTTGATGCCACGCGTGCTCAAACATCCCTGTCGGATGAAACCTTGTCGGGTGCTTCTTACCGCTTGAGTTATTCGAAGCGATTTGAAGAATTTGACAGCCAAATCACTTTTGCCGGTTACCGCTTCTCCGAAAAAAACTACCTGAGCATAAGTGAATATTTGGATGCGAGTCAGTACGGCGGCCCCGTGGGAGGCAGTAAGTCGCTCTATACCGCAACATTCAATAAGCAGTTCCGTGATGCGGGAGTCTCTGTTTACCTCAACTACAGCAACCAGTCTTATTGGGACCGTCCGGCTAGCGAGCGATGGAATTTATCGTTGGCGCGTTATTTCAATATGGGCACGATCAAGAATATGAGCCTGTCGATGAATCTGTTCCGCAATCAGGAGCGCGATCAACGCAGCGGAGCACAAAGCAGTACCGGGATGTACCTGTCGCTCAGCCTGCCGTTGGGCAGATCGGGGACGTTATCGACGAGCGCCAGCAGAACGATGGACAAAAACAGCTATTCAGCGCGATTCAGTGATCGACTCGATGAGCGCAATAGCTATCAACTCTCGGCCAGTGATAACTCGGTCAGCGGATACCTGAGCCATGTGGGTGATCGCGCCAACCTGGACTTCAGCGCCAGCGCACAAGAAAACGACTACACCAGCCTCAGTCTTTCTGCGCGCGGCGGCGGCACCCTCACCGCCAAAGGGGGGGCTTTGCATCGAAGCGGCAGTATGGGCGGCACGCGTTTGATGGTCGACACCGCCGGTGTGCCCGATATCCCGATCCGTGGATATGGTGCGGCGAGTCGCAGTAACGCGTTTGGTAAAACCGTTATTTCAGACATCAGCAGTTATCACCGTACGGCGGCGAGCGTTGATCTGGAAAACTTGCCAGCCAATGCCGAAGCGACTCAATCCGTGACCCAACTGACCTTGACTGAAGGGGCTATTGGCTACCGCTCACTGGATGTGATCTCAGGCGAGAAAGCCATGGCGGTGATCCGGCTACTTGATGGCAGTACGCCTCCGTTTGGCGCCACAGTGAAAAATCAGAGGCAGCAGGACACGGGCATCGTCAACGAGGACGGAAGTGTTTACCTGAGTGGTATTGAGCCTGGCAAACAGATGACCGTCAGTTGGGGCGGTACTGAACGCTGCACCCTGATGTTACCTGCGAGCGTGCCAGCCGATGGTTTGGTGTCTGCGCTGAACCTGCTTTGCGAAGGCGCAAGTGCGAATGACAAGTCGCCTGCACTCACCCCCTTGACTGACAACGACACGGAGAACAAACACTTATGACGCCTACATCGCGTTTCACGCCGTTGGCACTTGCGCTGGTTGCGTTGTGCCTGCTTAACAACGCCAAAGCGGCCATTGGCCTTGATCGAACCCGGGTCATTTTTGATGGCAGTAAAGACGCTGTCAGCATGAGCATCACCAACAACAACACACAGCTCCCTTATCTGGCTCAAGGTTGGATCGAGGATGAACAAGGTAACAAGATCAGCACCCCGCTGACGGTGCTTCCTCCTGTTCAACGCCTGGAGCCGGGTAAGCAGAGCCAGGTAAAAGTTCAGGCATTGCCCGCCGCTAAAATGCTTCCCCAAGACCGGGAGAGCGTCTACTACTTCAACCTGCGTGAAATTCCGCCCCGTACAGACAAGGCCAACACGCTTCAAATTGCCCTGCAAACCCGGATCAAGCTGTTTTATCGGCCAGCCGCGATCGTTCCCAGCCAGCAGCAGCTGTCCAATCCCTGGCAGCAAAAGCTGACTCTTACGCGGGTTGGGGATCAATACCGGGTGAATAATCCAACCCCGTATTACGTCACGCTCGTCGATGCCCGACGCAGCAAAGATGCCAAGACAGTCGAAGGTTTTGAGCCGTTAATGGTGCCGCCCAAAGGGTCGCTCACCTTGTCCTCCAGTGCCAAAGCACTCGGCGTTACACCGTATATGACTTATGTGAATGACTACGGCGGTCGTCCGACGCTCGCTTTCAGCTGTTCGGGCGATACCTGCACGGTGAACCTGGCGGCCTCACCGGGGGATGAGTAATGCACGCTACAGGAGGCGCTTATGAAACCTGACAGTACAAAGACCCTCGTTTGCCTGTTGTGTGTGCTACTAACGCCCGGCACCCAGGCTGCGGATGAGGACGGTATGGGCGGATTACTGGACATTTCAGGTTCCCTGCACCATTCCGCCTGCATGGTGGAAATGTCCTCGGCGTATCAGACCGTGGAGCTAGGCAATATCCCGCGCAGTCAATTGCAACAACCCGGTGATGGGGCGACGCCCATTGCGTTCCACCTGCGATTTTTTGATTGTCGACGGGCAGCGGGCAGTATCACCAATGAACGGACGGGCAAGCTGGTCTGGAGTGCTTATCACCCGGTGGTGTCGGTTGCATTTCTGGCGCCTGCCGATGCGGATGACTCCCGCCTGGTCCAGGTACGCGGCATCTCCGGGTTAGGGCTGCGCCTAAGCGATTCAATGGGGCGGGATGTGCGTTTGGGGTCTAGAGGCGAACCTTTATTTTTGGCCCACGGCAGTGACACCTTGACGTGGTATGTCCAGCCCACCCGTACCCCGGCAGCGCTGAGCAATGGCGCGTTCAGGGCCGTGGTGGATTTCAGGCTCAATTATGAGTGAGGGTGCAACCATGGCTAAAGCCGTCAATGCCAGAACCTTATGTGTGTGCACTCTGCTGCTTTTAGCCATCAGCGAAGCGGCTCTGGCACAGGTCTCTCTGGCGATCCGCGGGGTCATCATTGCGCCTCCGACTTGCATCATTAATGGCGGGAACACGCTCAATGTTCCGTTTGGTAATGCCCTTATGACGACCCGAATCGACGGTGTGAATTATCGCCGCCAGGTGCCTTATACGGTCACCTGTACGGGCCTGCCCTCAAATGGCATGACCCTGAAACTGCAAGGCACCGGGGCAGGCTTCGACAGCACGTCTCTGAGTACCAACAACGCAGATCTGGGCATCAAACTCTTCATCAATGGTGCGCTCTGGCCCCTCAACAACACGGTGAACTTCACCTACCCGACCTTACCGCGCATGGAGGCTGTGCCCGTGAAAAGGATTGGCAGCGTGCTCAGCGCCGGTGCTTTTTCGGCGTCGGCAACGGTCGTGGTTGCATTGCAATGACAAGGAAAAACACATGAGACTCTGGCTCCAGCCTGCTCTGCTCGCACTGTGTTCCATGGGGCTTGGCAGCAATGCAATGGCGAACCTCACGTTCGACGGCACATTGGTCGAACCGCCGCCGTGCACGATCAACAGCGGCGGCTTGATAGAAACCGACTTCATGGATGTCGGTATTAGCAAGGTTGATGGCATTAACTATCGTCGACCGGTGAGCTACACGATTACGTGCTCGTCGGGAACCTTGCCATGGGAAATGGTATTGACGGTCAAGGGGGTCGCCACGTCTTTCGAATCATCCGCCGTGCAAACCAGCGTCGCTGATCTGGGCGTTCAACTCTTGCAAGACGGCACGCCCCTGAACCTAAACACGCTTCTGATCATCAACCCTACAACTCCGCCAGTGCTGGAAGCCGTACCGATCAAGCGGCCAGGCGTGCTGCTCGCCACGGGCGGGTTTACGGCTTCGGCCACATTGTTGGCTGAGTTTCAGTAAGGAAGGGTGGTTATGAGAAGTGCAATGCAAGCCAACGGTTTTCAGGTGGGCAGGTTATTTTTTTTACTGGCGGGTTTTTTACTGACGCCAGGCCAAGGGCAGGCCGCGGATAACCTTATATTCAAAGGCAATTTGGTGGCTGAGGCCTGCACCCTTCGTCCAGGTGATGAGGCGTTGGCGGTTGAGATGGGAGAGGTCTCAAGCCGCGACCTCTACACAAACACTCGCACGGTGGGCAGGCTTTTCGAAATCCATCTTGAAGACTGCGATTCGAGTACTGCTGATTCGGTCACTACGACGTTCAGTGGTGTGGAAAATATTGAACTTCCCGGGCTGTTGGCGCTGGACGGCGGCAGCGTTGCGAAGGGTATTGCGATAGGGCTTGAAACACCGGCCGACCAACCGTTGCCTTTGAATGTGGTCAGCGATGAACAAGCGCTCAGCGACGGTCACAACGTAATTGCTTTCAAAGCTTATATAAGGGGTGAACCCCAAGCCTTGGCGGATCAATCGATTAGCGCTGGTGTATTTAGTGCGATCTCCACGTTTACCCTGGATTACCCCTAACGGTTTAACTCTTACCCTCCTGCCGCGCGGGGTGCACCGACGCTCTCGTGTGAAGAGAACACTTCAATATGAATTACCTGACCGGCCTCTTGCTGTTGTTGTTCATGCATACCGCTATGGCTTCGCAATGCCGAGTGAATGGCGGGCTTTGGCAAGACGTGACCTATAACTCTCTTTATATTTACGCCCCCGTGCTGACGCACCCCGGTTCGGGGCGGATTTTGCTGGATGGGTATCTGATGGAGTGTCGTTATACCCCGGATGGTTTTCCGGCAACGGTCAAAGATTATTGGCACACCTACACGAATGCGTTAGTCCCCGGGCCGAAGTTCTTGAACTACAGGATGGGATTGCGCATTAACAATGTTGATTACCCGATACCGGTAGGCCCTCGCATTCACCTTGCCACGATGTCGAACAATGGGCGGGGTGTCGACTTGCGCACGTATATGTACATCCTCACTCAAGGATCGCCCGGCAGCCCGATTGATATTCGCCGCGGGGACCTTCTAGGCACGATGGTTTTAAAACAAACCAACAATACGGGCAACCCGGTTGAGCCCGTGGTGAGGGTTTATCTATATGCCGATAACAACTTCGTCGTTGAACCGTCGACGTGCACCATCAATAACAATCAATCCATTGATATCAATTTCAGTACAGTGGACAGCACCCAGATTGGTGAGAGTGTTAGCAGTACACCGATCCGCATGCCGGTACGGTTGAATTACTCGTGTCCCGACCCGGGGGTCACCTTGCCAATCAAAATAACGCTCAAAGGTACGGCGTCCTCCTTCAATGCCAATGTGCTGGGCATGAGTAACATCAATTTAGGGGCTGGACTGTTACGTGCCGGGGTGTTGATTGGGCCAGAGCAATCATTTAACAGCATGATCAATAATAGTTCGGGCGGCGACGATGTGGTCTTCGCACTCATACGGCAATCGGGTAGCACTCCGGCCGCGGGGGCTTTTAACGCGAGCGGTACGCTAGTGATGGGCGTGCCCTGAAACAACATCATGTTGAATAAATACGTGTTCAAGGATGCGCGCTCAAGCGAACCGCCTAACGCTTAAAGACTGTCTTCTTGAGTCAATACAAGTGAGAAAACAATGAAACTTATAATCGGTACAGTGCTGTTGCTGCTCATGCAGTCCGTGTCGGCTTCACAATGCCGAGTGAACAATGGTCCTTGGGAGAGTGTGGCCGGCGGCTGGTTTCCGCTCACCGTGCCTTTGATTGCTCACCCCAGTACGGGGCGAATTGATCTTGATGGTTACATTATGGAGTGCCGTTACACACCGGATGGGTGGCCTGCCTCAAGCACGGACCGTTTGTACACAAAGCCGGGGGCCTTACTGTCTCCTTATTTTGGTAACTACACGGTAGGGTTGCGCATACGTGGCAGGGACTACCCCAGCCCCGTGACGGGAAATGTCCTGCTGGCCACGATGCCTAATGACGGAAGGGGGCGCAATCTTGAGACCTTCATGTACATCCTGACCCGAGGCTCTCCGGGCAAACCTATTAATATTCGTGCGGGGGATTGGTTCGCCACCTTCCAGCTTCGTCAAGACGGCTTTCATACTGACCATGATGTGGATGTGCTGCTGTATGCAGGCAATGACTTTATAACTGAACCGTCCACCTGCACGATCAACGGCAATCGTCCCATCGACGTCAACTTCAACACCGTCGACCGTACACTCATTGGCGAAGCCGCCAGTAGTACGCCAATACGTACCAACATCCGCTTGAACTACTCTTGCCCAGATCCCGGCATTACGATGCCTATCACCATTACGCTACAGGGCATTCCTGCCTCGTTTGACGCCGGTGTGCTGAGTACGAGCAATCCGAACCTGGGCACGGGAATGCTGCGAGGGGCAGGGCAAGTAAGCCCCGGCAGTGCCTTCTCAACCAACATCGTCAACAGTTCGGGCGGGGACGATGTGACGTTCGCGCTCACCCGTCGACCCGGCAGCGTTCCAGCCACCGGTGCTTTCTCCGGGAGCGGCACGTTAGTCATGGGCATACCTTAAGCCCCAAGGGATGCGCACCTGCGCTGATGGATACCGTGCGACGAGAATGTTCAGTACGCACGGGCCATGCTCAAACCCGATACACCTCAATCACTTCCATCACTTGCGCCATTGCTTCGTATTGTTCATCGACGCGTTGTGCCAACTGGCTCCACTCGGGGCTCAAGCATGCCTGTTCCAGGCTTTCACAGCAGCGCGCCAAATGCTTTGCCTTGATCATTCTTGCCCCGCTTTTGACCTTATGGGCAATATCACTGAGGCCCGGTAAATCGTTTTTGGTGAATGCTTTTAACAGGCACGCCATATCGTCTTCGAGGCTATCGATCAAAGGCTCAAGCAGACTTTTCAGGGTATTGGCGTCCCCGCCGGTGAGTTGTTCGAGGGCTTGCAGATCGATCAGTTGGCTTGAGGGCGAAACATAATGTTCGCTATGCGGATCGACGTTGATCCGATTCGCCGACATTAGTCGGGCTTCCAGGCTTTGCAAACTGATGGGTTTGAACAGGCAATCATTCATTCCCGCTGCCAAGCAGCGCTCGGCCTCCCCGATCTGGGCATTGGCGGTAAATCCCACGATTAAAATGGCGCTGGCGCCAGTGGCTGCCTCCTCTGCACGTACGGTGCGGGCCAGTTCGTAACCATCCATGACCGGCATCGAACAGTCGGTCATGATCATGTCAAAGCGTTCTGCCCGCCAGGCTTTCAACCCTTGCGCACCGTCTGTGGCCTCAATCGCGGTATGCCCCAGATACCCCAACTGTTGAGTCAGCAACCTGCGATTGGGGGGGTAATCGTCAACCACTAATACTTTTAAAGGTCGAGTTTGACAGCCCGCCACACTGGCGACAGGTGCAACCGGCATCTGTGACAGCAACGTCACGATCTCCAGTTGCATGTTGATGCATGTCCCTTTGCCCAGCGTGCTCTCCAACGTCAGCGTGCCGCCCATCATGGCGCACAACTGACGGCTGATCATCAGCCCCAGTCCCGATCCGCCCGGTGTTTGCTGCTGAGGGTTGACCTGGGAAAAACAACTGAACAAACGTTGTTGATCGTCGTTTGAAATACCGATGCCCGTGTCTTCAACCTGCACAGAGAGGTGAAGTCTTTCACCATCATCAGAACGCTTGGCGCGAACACTCAAACGCACTTGTCCGGCCTCTGTGAACTTGATCGCATTGCTGAGCAGGTTGGACAGAACCTGCCTGAAACGCAGCGGGTCGATCAATACGTCGGTGCTGATTTTTGGGTCAAGCTCGACGCTCATCAACAGCCCTTTTTGTTGGGCCATGCCCTCGAATACCCGAACGGTGGACTGGACCAATGCCATCAAGTGTGTGCGTTGCTGATTGAGTGACATGCGCCCGGATTCAATTTGCGCGATATCCAGGATTTCACCAATCAGTTCAAGCAACCCATGTGCCGCTTCAGACGCCACGTTGATCGACTCTTTATCGGCAACGCCTTGTTCGGCTTTTTTCAAAGCCAGTTCAAGCATCCCGATTACGGCGTTCATCGGCGTGCGGATTTCGTGACTCATGGTGGTCAGAAAATCACTTTTCGCCAGATTGGCCTGATCGGCGTGATTTTTAGCTTCTTTTAACTGCTCAAACAGTTGGGCGCGTTCACTGATGTCGATCCAGCCGCCGATCATGCCTGCCACCGCACCGTCGCTACCCCGATAAGGCAGCACCCAGTGATAAATCGTCAGCACCCGACCGTCAGGCAGTGTCAGCGGGTGGTCGCGTAGCAGTGGGCGAGCGTCTTGCATCACGCTCATATAGTCATTGTGGTAGGCCGTGCTTTGTTGTTTGGGGCTAAACGACAGTTCAAGCAGGCTTTTGCCTATGACGGCTTCGCGACTGACGCCAAAGGTTTCTAGATACACTTCATTGCAAATCAACAAACGTCCTTCACGGTCACGCACATAAATAGGGTGGGGCGTGCCGTCGATCAAGGTGCGCATGAACGCCAGTTGATCACTTAATGCGCGCTCAGCGTGATCGCGTTTCTGAATGAGCCCGCGCAGGTAAGCAATCCACACAACCCCCAGTACCAAGATGCTTGCCAGAATCATCGAGACTTTTAGAAACGTTGAGCGGTGACGCTCCCAATATCGACTGTCCAGCACGACTGCGCTTTGCCAGCGTTTGGTCAGCACATCCATTTCTTCCGGGGAAATACTGGTCAGCGCCTTGCCTAAAATTGAGTACAGCGCTGGCGCATTCGCACCGACCGCCAACGAAAACTGGGCAGGCGTAATGCCCACGGTGCTACGAATTCTTAATTGGCCGCTGTAGTGCTGTTTGATCAAATAACGTGCACTGATCAATGAGTTGACTGCCCCTTCAACTTCCCCCCTGGCAACCATCGCCAAGGCCTGTGCGGAGTTAGTGGCCGCAATCAGTTTCACGCCCGGGAAGTATTGTTTCAGGTAAGGGTGCGTCGTGTTGTCGATCACCAACGCCACTCGCTTACCTTCCAGCATATCCAGTGTCAGCGCGCTCCCCGGCTTTACAGGTGTGACCAATACAAAAGGGGTGGTGAGATAGGGCTTGGTAAAACGCAGGGTATTTTCTCGGCTGTTACTGGGGGTGAAGGCGGGGGTCAGGTCGGCATCACCCTGCTTGATCATGTCCGTCAATTGCGCCACGGAATTGCTGCGTACCAAATCGAATTTCAGCCCTGTACGCGCACTGATCTTGGCCAGCAGGTCGGCCGCCAGCCCGCTGAAAACGCCACGATCATCAAAAAAGTTAAAGGGCAAAAAATCTTCGGTGATCGCCACTTTCAGCCGGGGATGCTGAGTGATCCAGAGCTGCTCTGACGGCGAAAAGTGCAACGGGTCGCGCCCCTCGAATCTCATGCCGCTACCCCCCCAGCGGCTTAAAATTGCATAACTTTCGTCCGGGGGAATGCGAGCCAGCGCGGCATCGATTATTCGCAGTAAACGCGGATTGGGGTGATGGACTGCAAAAGAAAAAGGATGCCCCTCAATAGGGGAGAAGTCTTTGAGATAAACGTTGTTCAAATAGTTTTTATTGATCAGGTAATTGGTGCTGATGGCATCCCCCAGGTACATGTCCGCCTGACCAAAAGCGACCGCGCCAATAGCACTCAGGGTTGAGGCGTATAGCTGCACATCCGCATGCGGATATACCGTTTTGACCTCTTCAAGTGGCTGGTAGTGATACAGCATGGCCAGCCGCAGCCCTTTTGGTTGCGCAGCGTTTTGCAGATTGTTGCCCGCGCGCGTGACCAGCACAGGCGTATCAAGTGCATACGGTGAGGAGAATGCCAGCGCGGGATCGGTCATCTCATAGGCATTGGCCGTTCCCAGTAAATCAATGTCACTTTTTTTTAACGCCTCAATGACCTCGGCGCGAGAATCATACCGGCGCACCTTGAACGGGATGTGTAGCAGCTGGCTCAGCAACCCAGCATAGTCGGCCGTCAATCCTTCGAAATAATCGCTGCCGGTTGAAATATCAAAGGGCGCATAGTCTGGTGCTGAGGTGCCCAGCGTCAGCGAACCCTTGCTCATTAACCATTGTTTGTCGCCCTCGCTCAGGCCCAGAGGCGCAATATCTATGTGCGAACGAGCCAGCAGTTGCAAGTCGACGGAGCCTGCACAACCCGTCGACGTCATACATAACGAGAAGAACAAGGGCAGGTATTGTCGACGTGCCAATGTGCTCATTCGACCAGATTGTTGCGTTTTGCGAACTCAGCCAAATAGACCACAGACTTGATATTGAGCTTGTTGAGGACGCGGGTTTTATAGGTGCTGACGGTTTTTTCGCTTAACAGCATGGTTTCAGATATTTTTTTGTTGGATAAACCTGATACTAAATATTGCAGCGTTCTCAGTTCTCGATCAGACAGTGTCTTGATCAGTTGTTGATCGCTTTGGTTGTCGTTCCCCGCAGTGGCGACATTGGCGTTAATGTCATTTAAATAAATGCCGCCACTCATCACGCGATGGATAGCGTGAGTTAACGCGTCCACATCTTCGGTTTTTTCAATAAAACCGATGGCGCCTGCACGGATACAGCGATCAGCAAAAAATGCAGACCCCTTGGAGGTGAGGACCAATACTTTTATGGGTAAACCGAGTATGTGCAGGCGCTTCAACACTTCCAGCCCATCCAGCTTGGGCATTGATAGATCAAGAACAATTAGATGCGGAACATGCGATCGCGCCAAGTCCAGAGCGGTTGCCCCATTATCTGTTTCTGCCGCTACCTGGAAATTGGCTTTCTCTAATACCAACCTGACAATGCGTCGAATAAAAGGATGGTCGTCTACAATTAGGGCCTTACGCATGATATCTCCTACAACTTTTTAAGAATACTTTGTAGGCTGCTGACTTTAGCTATCCCAACATGTTGATAGAAAAGCATTTTCGGATCTGAAAGAGTGTAGTGAGTCACTAGTTGGATAAACATATCTCTTTTTAAGTCACGCAACGTGTAAAGGTTACGGCTTTCTGAAGTGCCTGAGGTAGATGAAATAGGTATGAGATACCTCAGTGGTCACCGAAAAAGCATCTAAAACCCGGATAAGCAGTGTTGTTAGAGTGCCAAGCACTGCGGCGTTAAAGCATTTAGCAGTGTGCTGTTTGTTTGTTGGATGATTGGTAGGAATTTTCTGAAAATAAAAATATATTTTAGTTTCTGATGTAAGACATATTTGTAGACGTTTCGATATCTGCGGTTGTGGATAACTTCGAGTGTGATCGACTTTACGTCTTACTCGCCTGTTGAACAAAAAAAAGGCCGCGATCAGTGATCGCGGCCTTGTGGTGTACAACCTGGTTGCGTCAGACCTCGTCCAGCGCTGGCTGTTGTGCAACCGCGGCCAGCGCAGGTTTCACCTCGTCATGGCGGCGAATGTATTTCCAGTCATCCTCATCGATATAAATCCCGTTAGGCCCGCTGCCACCCTCAAGGTCGATGGCCACATGGGCGCACACTTGCGGCTTGACGCTGGCCAGAATCGGCACAAAGCCCAATTGCAAACTGGTTTCGAGCAGCGCGGTCTGGTTCTTTTCATCAATGTCTGCCGCTTCATCGAGGTAGTACGGCAAACGAATGCGCCCGGCCAGGTCGCGGTCCATCAAGTGCAGCAACAAATACATGTTGGTCAGCGCCTTGATCGTCATGGTGGTGCCGTTGGACGCCGCCCCGTCGATGTCGGTATGAATCACCGGCTGGCCATTGACCTTGGTGATCTCGAATGCCAGTTCAAACAGGTCCTTGAGGCCCAACTGGTTATGGTTGGCGGCCACCAGACGCGCCAGGTATTCCTTGGCTTCTTCGTTCTTGTTGTCTTGCTCGGCGCTTTGGCTGAGGTCGAACACCGACAATGTTTCACCCTCTTCGTATTGCCCGGCGCTGTGGATAATTTGATCGATGTGCTTGAGCGCTTCCTTGTTGGGCGCCAGCACAATGCGAAAGCTTTGCAGGTTCGATACCTGGCGTTTGTTGATCTCGCGGTTGAACAGCGCCAGTTGATGCTCAAGGCTGTCGTAGTCGCTGCGAATGTTGCGCAGGGTACGGGCGATGTCAGTAACGGCTGCGCGCCGCGCTTTGCCCAGGGTCAGGGCTTCTTCAGTGCGGTGCGCGTACGCGTTGATCAGCAGTTGCAGACGGCGCTCCATATCGTCTTCGCTGTCGAACTTGGCCACCCCTTTCAAGCGCACTTGTGCATACAGCGCTTCGATCTGGCCGTCGCAGCGCAACAGCCCTTGCCACGTGTCCTGATAGTCGTTGAGCAATGGCAGCAAGTTGTCCATCGAGTCGTCGATCGGGTCCATGAACGGGGTGCCGAACGGCAGGTCGGCGGGCAACAGTTGGCGGCGGCGCAGGCTGTCATCCAGCGTGCGCTGCTTGGCTTCCATGTCGCCGAGCTGGCGCCCGACCAGTTGCAGCTTGGCCGACAGTTGCTGCACGCGTTCGGTGAACGCATCGCTGGAGCGCTTCAATTCATCTTGCGCCGCTTCAGCCTGAGCCAGTTGCTCCAGTTTTTCGCCTTCTTCGGCACTCAGCGTCTGGCAGCGGCGCAAGTCTTCCAGCGCCTTTTGCGCGTCCAGCACTTGCTGGTACAGCGACTCGGCTTCGTGCTTGCTCGCCGCGCGGTCCGAGGTCACGGCCTGTTGGGTTTTCAGTTGCTTGAGTTCTTTGTCCAGACGCTCTTTTTGATCGCGCAGTGCGGCCCGGTCTGCCAGTGCTTGCAAGGCAGGCGGTTCGATATGGCTGAGGTCGATGGACAGCCCCGGTGCTTCAAAGCGTTCGCCTTTGAACCCCTCCAGGATCATTTCCAGCGATTTGACCCACGCGTCGCTGTCGTCCAGCGCAATCCCGTGCTCGCCCAGCGGCAGGCTGAACAGAGCGCTGTTGAACAACCGCATCAGGCGCTCAACGTCCTGCTGCGAAAATTCTTCGCGCAGACGGGCGTAGCTGTTGTTGTCGGCGTGATCGAGTTGCTGCTTGACTGACTTCAGGCGTTTTTCCAGATCGCGAACCCGCTCGTCCAGGTCTTCGGCGCTGAACTGACGCGATTGCGCGAGCGCGCCCGCCAGTTCGTCGTGCGCGTCTTTGGCGGCGAGCAACTGTTGTTCGAGTACTTTCACATCGTCCACCAGCGCGAAGCGGTGCTTGAGCACCGACAGCTCGCCCAGCCAGCGCTGGATGCCGGTGATTTCGCGCTCCAGGCGCATCAGTTCCTGGGTGCTGCTGCGCTGATCGTTTTGCAGTGCGTCTTGCTCGCCGCGGTAGTGCTCGGACTGAATCAGCAGCTCCTCTTTGCGCGCCCCGGCATAGTCCTGCCAAGTGCCGAGCAATGAATCAAGCACCGGTGACAGGCGATGCAGCTTGCCGCGTAGCAGGTCGCGCTGGCGCACACCGCCAGCCAATGACTCGACCAGTGGCCCGGCGCCGACCAGTGCGTTGTAATCCTGCTCCATGCGCCGTACATCGCGGAACGCTTCTTCACAGGCGGCGATGTAATCGACACTGCCCGAGCGCAGGCTGTGCTCAAAGGCATCGAGGAACAGTTGCTTGAGCTTGGCGGCCGTGATTTCGCGCATGTGCAGCAGGTTGATAAACAGCGCGCGGAAAGTTTTGAGGCTCTGTTCGCTGGTGGAGCGCAGCGGGATCAGGGTGAGGTCGAGCGGGATCGAGGTGTGACCGCCGACCAGCAAGCGCCGCAGTTCGTCAGGCTTGAGTTCGTAGGCTTTCAGGCCGTTGCGCTCAAGGTTGCTGAACAACTCTTTTTGCCGCAGACAGGTGTCGTCTTTTTGGTAATGGGCCAGGTCCAGCTTGCCGGCGTAGGCGAAAAACTGATGGCCGAAACCGCCTCCGGGCCCGCGCCCGACCACACCAATCACATGCGGGCCGTGGGGCAGGGACACCTCAACGAGGATATAGCTGGTGTCGGAGGCGAAGTAAAAACGCCGCGATTGTTCAAGGCTGTATTTGCCGAAGCTCATGTCCGACATGCGTGCCAGAATCGGGAACTGCAAAGCGTTGATCGACGCCGACTTGCCGAGGTTGTTGGCCCCGTACACCGACAACGGATGTTCCAGCGGGAACAGGCCCAAGCTGTAACCGGCAGTGTTCAACAAGGCAAAGCGGCGTATTCCGTAGCGTTCCTGGCTCATGCGTCCATCTCCTGTTGCTCGGCGGCAATGGCCCGCGCCAAGGCGGCTTCTTCGTCTTCGTCCTCGACCTCAGGGTCGTCCCCTGCCAACACGGGCGTGGGTAACGGCAAGATGCTGTGCAGGCTGGCCGCCAGGTCGCGGTCCTGTTGCACCGACAGGCACACATCGAGAAAACGGTGCATCGGCGGCAAGAAGCGATAAACCCCGTTCTCTTCGTTGGCGAAGCCCAGTTGCGTCATGCGGCGCATGATCTTTTCTTCCAGCTCGTCCTGGGTCGTGACTTCGGCTTGTACAAACAGGTCGCGGTATTTTTCCAGCAGCGCGGGCAGTTCGTCGCGGCCCAGGCTACCACCATCGAGCACGGCAATCGGGTCGCGGCCCTGATCGGCCAAATGCTCGACGATGATGAACGTGAACAGCGCCAGACGCTGCGCGGTCTTGTTGACCTGCGCTGTGGCGGTGTCGGGCACGAAGTAATAAAAACCGCGGGTATCACACACCAGCTCAAAGCCCAGCGCCTTGAACAGGGCACGGTACTGATCCTGGAAGTTCGACAACTGCGCGTACAGCTCCGGGTCGCGTCGGCTGACGTGGTAGCCCTTGAACAATTCACGAAAAATCGGTGCCAGTTGGGAAAGTTCAGACAGATCAAGATGCATGGAGAGGGCTCGCAGTAGGCTCGGCTGCATCTTCGCTGCGTGAAAGCAGGGCGAAGGAGCGCAGGCTGACCAAATGTTCGTGGGTGTGATACTCGCGACGCTCAAGACGTTCGCGCACGAAGCGTTTCTCGCGCGACAAGCGCGAGAACCAATACAGCAATTCGTCGGTGTCGCCGTTGGGCTCTTGGGCCAGCAACCAGCTCATCAAGTCCGGCATGGGCAGCGCGTCACTGCAACGGTCGAGCATTTCCTTGACCGTGCGCGGTGCTTTAGGGGCCTCGCCCACCTTGTGGGTTTTGTGCGCTTTGGGGAACCGGGCGGGTTTGGGTTCAAAGCGCGCGAGCGCATACACGTAGGCCTCGACCTGGCTGGCGCTGCCCAAAAAGGTGCTTTGCGGGCGAGTGAACATCGGCATCGCCGCTTGCGGCACCGCGTCCAGCCCTTTGCGCCGAATGGCCGCCAGGGCCAATGCCGCGCCACGGGTGACGGCGTTGTGGCGGCGGGCCTCTTCACGCAGCGGTAGCAGCAGTTCGCGGGCGTGGCGCAGCGTCAATTGCGCACTGGTTTGCATTTCGAGGATGCGCGCATGGGTGCGCAGCAGCATGTCGTCATCGACCAAGTGGCCAAGACGTTGCTGTTCACTGAGCATGCGCAGCAGCACATTTTCGACCTTGCGCACGCCTTGTTCGAAGGCACCGTCGGCATTGACTAACTGAATCATCGGCTCGACGTATTCATCCCACGTCGCCAGCACTTCGGCGTAACGCTGGCGCAACGGGATCTGCCGGTCGCTGGTCTTGGCACGCTCTGCCACAGCCACCAGCGCCTGTTCATCGTTGGCCAGTTTTTTCAGCACATCGCGTACCCGCATATCGAGCAGACGTAGCTGGCGCGCCAGATCGTTGCCGTCGCGGATATCGAACGCATCCTGGATATAACCCGCCAGGCGCTCCAGATGGCGCAGGTAGGCTTCGATCTCCAGGCACAGGCCGAGGCGGTGTTCACGCCGCAAATAGGCCAGGAAGTCATGGATTTGCGCGTTCAGCTCAAAGCGGTTCGGGCTTTTGGCGACCGGCACCAGAATGTCGAGCCGGATCCAGCTGTCGAGCACCTGGGTGATGTCTTGCGGTGTGCTGTCCACCTGATGCGCTGCCAATTGCAGACGCAGCTCGCTGAGGCTCAAGGTGCCTTGGTCGAAGTGTTCACACAAAGGCTCAAGGAGTGCCCAGTGCTCGGCGAGGGCACGTAAAACGCGCTTGGGTTCGATCATGGGAGGGCCGGTCGATTGGCAATGAAAGGCGGCGATTGTACTGCGCACATCTTTACTTGGCGATCTGCTGCCGGATGGCCCAGCAACCATTGGGCGATCAACAGCAGGCGTGAAGGGCAGAAGGGCGGTAGAATCCCCGCTCTTTTGTTATCCACAGATGGCCGACCCTTGTTGAATGAGTCCCGCCGCCGCGCTTACTTGACCGCCATGCAAGTGGTCAGTTGGTTACCGCGCACTGAATTGCCGTTTGCCGCCCCGTCGCGGCCAGAACTGCTGGTGCTTGATGAGGTGCCTGTAGCGCCCGTGATTGCGCAGCCTGTGGCCAAGGCCAAGGCCAAGGCCAAGGTGGTGGTCGCACCGAGCGCACCTGCCGAGCGGCCAAAGATCGAAGTGCCACGGCCTTCGGTCACCGTGCGTGCGGCGAGCAAACCGGTGGTCGAAGCCGACGTCGCGCCCGTGGTGGCCAAAGCGGCGCCCGTGCCGCCCCCGCGTTTTGCCTTGCAGTTACTGCGCGCAGGGCGTTGCCTGGTGTTGGTGGAGTTACCCACAGGAGGGGCGTTCCAAAGCCGCGATCCAGCCTATTTGTTGCTCAAAGACATGCTGCGTGCTGCGGGCTTGCCCGACAGCCCGCAAATCATTGGCGAGCCGATTCGCTGGCCTTTGCTGCGCCGTGGCAACGTCGATCAAGGGCCGGAAGCGGCCCGTGAATTCGTCCAGGGCTTTCTGATGGCACGCCTTGAAGACGCCGAGTGCGCCTGCTTATGGTTGATCGGATTGCCTGCGGTACGTTTCGCCGGTGAGGTCAACGCCGAGTCGTTTAATCGCGAACTTGAAATTGAAGGGTTGGGCTGCGCATGGGCGCTGCCGGGCCTTGAACTGTTAATGGATGAGCCACACCGCAAAGCGGATGTGTGGCAAGCCATGCGCCGGCTGATGGCGCGCTGGAAACCTATCAATGAGTGACGCTGTAACGTTCCGCCCGATGACCGAGGTGGACCTCGATGCCGTACTGAAAATTGAATACGCGGCATTCAGCCACCCGTGGACCCGAGGCATCTTTCTCGACGGGTTGGGCAAATATCACATCTGGCTGATGTTTGAAGGCGAGCAGCAAGTGGGCCACGGCGTGGTGCAGATCATTCTGGACGAAGCGCATTTGCTCAACATCACGGTCAAACCTGAAAGTCAGGGCCGTGGCCTGGGGCTTAAACTGCTGGAACACTTGATGTCGATTGCCTATCAGCATGAAGCCCGTGAGTGCTTTCTCGAACTGCGCGACAGCAATACCGCGGCCTTCAAGTTGTACGAGCGCTATGGCTTTAACGAGATCGGCCGCCGCCGCGACTATTACCCGGCAGTGGGCGGTCGCGAAGATGCGGTGGTCATGGCCTGTACATTGGTGGACTGACCGTTTGACCCCCACCCAGGCCTCGCCTTTTGGGAGAGGCTTGGGGGTGAGGGGCTTTTAATCTTTACGTCCCACCGGGTCAATATCGGCCAGTTCGGCCTCATCCAGCCCACGGCCTGCGCCGATCTCGTCTTCATCCACCACGCTTAAATCCCAATCGGCCGCGCCGCCACGGGCTTGCGCGGCTTCCTGGGCATCGCGTGCGCCGTCTTCAGGGGTGAGCATGTCGGCGTCCAGATCATCCGGGTTTGAGTCCCGGCCAGGCAGTGCGGCGCCACTCAGTTCTTTGTTACGGGGACGATGGGCGGCCACATGGCGCTCGTATTCTTCATCGCTCAGCAAATCAGTCAAAGGCTCATGCGTGTCTTCGTCATCGTCGAAATCCAGCGGCTCAACCGAGCCCATGCGGTCTTCGGTATCGTCGATTTCTGACGGCTCTTGCGCCCCGAATGGGCGGCGTGAATCGGTCATGGTAAATCCTCATACTGTGGGGCCTGATACGGTGGACTGTAGCTAAGCTTGAAGATTCCACCTGATTGCCCACTGGATTTGGCATTTGCCCACGTGACCCCGACCGCCGGTCGGCTGTCAAAGCTGCGCATCAACTCTTGAGGCCTTACCGTATGAACGAACTACAAGATCTGATTGATAACAACGCACGCTGGGCGGATGCGATCAAGCAGCAAGATCCCGAATTTTTCGCCAAGCTGGCTCGCCAGCAAGCGCCGGAATACCTATGGATTGGTTGTTCGGACGCACGCGTACCGGCCAACGAGATCGTCGGCATGCTGCCCGGCGATCTGTTTGTACACCGCAACGTCGCCAATGTGGTGCTGCACACCGACCTCAACTGCTTGTCAGTGATTCAATACGCGGTCGATGTTTTGAAGGTCAAACACATCCTGGTCACCGGCCACTACGGTTGCGGCGGTGTCCGCGCCTCGATGAAGGACCAGCAACTGGGCCTGATTGACGGCTGGTTACGCTCGATTCGCGACCTGTATTACGAAAACCGCGAAGCGCTGGCGCTGCTGCCCACCGAAGAAGAACGGGTTGACCGCCTGTGCGAACTCAACGTGATTCAACAGGTGGCCAATGTGGGGCATACCAACATTGTGCAAAACGCCTGGCACCGCGGGCAGAGCCTGTCGGTTCATGGCTGTATTTACGGGATCAAGGACGGTCGCTGGAAAAGCCTGAACACCACCATCAGCGGCCTGGACCAGTTACCGCCACAATACCGCTTGCGTCCGGTAAAACCGGTCTAAACAGCACTCTGAGCCCAACCCTCCCTCAAAGGGAGTGGGTTGGGCGCAGGGTTTTTACGGCATCACAGGTGGTACATACGTCAGCGTCGTTCCCAACGCCCACAGTAAAAACAGCACCAGGGGCGCATGCACCAACAACTGCACGAACGAAAACCCGATCAAGTCCCGAGCCTTCAACCCCAGCACACCCAATAGCGGCAACATATAAAACGGGTTAATCAAGTTGGGCAGCGCTTCAGCCGCGTTGTAGATCTGTACCGCCCAGCCCAAGTGATAACCCAGGTCATTGGCCACTTGCATCACGTACGGCGCTTCGATGATCCACTTGCCGCCACCCGACGGGATGAAGAACCCCAGCACCGCCGAGTACACGCCCATCAATACGGCATAGGTGTCGTGAGACGCGATTTGCACGAAAAACGTCGAGATGTGATGCGCCAGGGTTTGTCCGTCGCTGCCTTTGACCACGGTCATCAATGCGGCAATCGAGCCGTACAGCGGAAACTGAATCATCACCCCGGTTGTGGTCGGCACGGCGCTGGCGACGGCATTCAGAAAACTGCGCGGTCGCCAATGCAGCAGCGCGCCGAGCATCAAGAACAAAAAGTTGTAAGTATTAAGCCCCGAAATAGCGCTGATCGCCGGCTTGGTCGAGAACTCGTGAAACAACCAGCCTGCCGCCAGCAGCACCAGCAATAGGGTCAGCAGCGGGCTGTATTCCAGCCATTCGCCCGGTCGGGTGCGTTCAGGCAGCTTGGGCAGGCTGAAACTGGGGTCGATGCCGCACGCTGCGGCATCGCGCGCCGACTCCGGGCCGGGTGCCGTGGCGTATGCCACGATCAACGACACCACCACCAGCGCCGCCAGTAACACGCCGGACTGCCACAGAAAGATGGTTTCAGTGAACGGGATGACCCCGGTAATCGCCAGAATAGACGGCGGCAAACTGCCCGGGTTGGCCTGCAACTGCGCCGCCGAAGACGACAACCCCAAGGCCCACACCGCGCCAAGGCCCAGGTACGCGGCCGCGCCAGCCGCGCGGTAGTCCATGCGCAAGTTCGTACGGCGCGCCAGTGCCCGCACCAGCAAGCCCCCAAAGACCAGTGACAAGCCCCAATTGAGCAAGGAGGCGACCATCGAAATCAACGCCACCCAGCACACGGCCTGGCGTCCGTTCTTGGGTACTTGCGCCAGTTTGTCGATCAGTTTGACGGCGGGCGGTGAGCTGGCGACTACGTAGCCACCGATGACCACGAAGGCCATTTGCATGGTGAAGGGGATCAGGCTCCAGAAACCATCGCCAAACGCCATCGCCGCGTCTGTGGGTTTGGCCCCCATTGCCATCGTGGCCAGCGCCACTGTGATCACCGCAACGGCGGCAAACACCCATGAATCGGGGAACCAGCGTTCGGCCCAATTGGAACAGCGCAGGGCAAAGCGGGCATAACGGCTGGCTTCAATCTCAGCGGCCATGGGACATACCTCAATTTCTTATGATTATGGTGACGCCTGCACCCAGCCTTTGAAGGTTCAAGGCATAGGCGGCGACTGAGCACACCATAAATCAATCCTGAGGTATTGCCGATGGGCACGCGCGCAGGCTTAGGTGGAGGCCGAGCGCCATGTCACGTTGGTGACGCCTTTTTTTTCCATGTCGGCGCGGCTGAGTTTTTTCGCAGCATCGCGATCATTGCGCGCGATACGTTCGACCCCCGCGTCGCAACCGGCCCAATACCACGCCGTGGCGTCGTTCAGGCTGGTCTGGCGGATGATGAAAGATTTCGGTGTGCCGTGCAGCGTGTAATCAATAACGAAAAGTTTGGATGAGTTCATGGCTTAACAATGGCTCCCTGTGATGTATTTGGGATTGCGTGCATCTCAAAAAATTCACTTCAATTGTCGGTGTCATACACACCGGTTTAAGGGGGTGGATCGGCCAGGTTTCGTACGTAAAGTATTTTTGATCAACGGTCGTGTTTCGGACTTCAGAAAAGGCACTCCTAGCCGATTCTGTTTCACGCAGACCATCATTGCCCCGGGTATCCCATGTTTAACAAACGCTTGAAGCAAGAGCTAGCGGCTCTTCGTGAAGAACTGTCCAGCTTGCAACAAGTTAAAGAGAGCCTGGACAGCGAAATGCTGGTGCTCTCGTTGGGGGCAGATGGACGCATTGAGACCGCAAATCACAATTTCACCCACGAAATGCTTTACGCCAATAGCGCGCTGATTGGGCGGCACATTGACGACCTGGTCCCTGCGCACCTGAAAAACGACGAGCACTTGCGTCGTTTCAAAACGGCCATGACGCGCAGTGAGCATTTCAGCGGCACCATACGGTTGCTGCGCGGCAATGGACAAGACGCCTGGCTACGCTCGATCGTGCAGCCGATTCTTGATTCCAGTGGCCGCGTGTTGCGCATTTCGATTTTTTCCAGCGACCTGACGCGCACCATCGAAGCGTCCCGCGACCACGAAAACCTGATGAGCGCATTGCTGCGCTCCACCGCTGTGATTGAGTTCAACCTCAATGGCGAAGTGCTGACCGCCAATGACCGCTTTCTCAATGGCATGGGCTACTCGCTGGCGCAGATTCAAGGCAAGCATCACCGCATGTTCTGTACCCCGCAGGAGCAAGGCAGCGCCGAGTATCAAGCGTTCTGGAAGCGCCTGAACGCGGGTGAGTTTGTCGCCGGTCGCTTTCAGCGCATTGACAGTCACGGCCGCGACGTGTGGCTCGAAGCGTCGTACAACCCGGTACGTGACGCCAATAACACGCTGTACAAAGTGGTCAAGTTCGCCACGGTCATTACCGATCAAATTCATCAGGAACAAGCGGTGTCCGAGGCCGCCGGCATTGCCTACAGCACGTCTTTGCAAACCGATGAGAGTGCCCAGCGCGGTACCAAAGTCGTGACCCAGGCCGTGGATGTGATGCGTGACCTGGCCAAGCACATGCAGCAGGCCGGGGACGGCATTGAGGCCTTGAATGATCAATCGCAAGTGATTGGCACCATCGTCAAAACCATCAGTGGCATTGCCGAGCAAACTAACTTGCTGGCACTCAACGCCGCCATCGAGGCCGCGCGTGCCGGTGAGCAGGGGCGTGGGTTTGCTGTGGTCGCCGACGAAGTGCGGCAGTTGGCGTCTCGTACCAGCAAAGCCACCGAAGAAATCATTAATGTGGTGCGCCAGAATCAGGACATGGCCCGCGACGCCGTGGCCTTGATGGCCGATGGCAAGTTACAGGCTGAAGAAGGGCTGGCGCTGGCGGCGGAAGCGGGCACGGTGATTGTTGAGATTCAGGACGGTGCGCAAAAAGTGGTGAGCGCGGTCGGGCAGTTTGCTAACCAACTCTCGTCTTAAACATTGATATGCCGGGGTTGCACTCAAGAAAAGTAAGCTCCGGGTGACGGAAAAAGTACGGGTAGGCGTAAACTCTGCGCTTTCCAAAGGAGTTTCTATGAGTCTCTACCAGTCGAGCATTCTGACTAAGCCGATCCCTTCGCAAGCGCGTTATATGTTTTTCGCCCTCAAGTCAGTAGAAGCCTTGCCGGCCGCACTTGACGTTCTGTCGCAGTGGGTGGACGGCAAAAGCGTGGTGGCGGGTTTTGGTTCGCCGCTGGTAATGGCTTTGGGCGCTAAAGTTCAGGGCTTGCGCGTGTTCCCGGCGCTCAATGCCATGGTCGAAAACCCGTCAACCCAGCATGCGCTGTGGCTGTGGCTGCTGGGCGATGACCGTGGCGAGCTGCTGCACCGCAGCCAAAAGATTGAAACCGCGCTGGCCTCTGCATTCAACCTGCTGCAAGTCACCGAAGGCTTTCGCTACGGGACCGACCGCGACTTGACCGGCTACGAAGACGGTACTGAAAACCCGGTGGACGAGGCCGCCGTCGACGCCGCCATCGTTGCCAACGCAGGACCGGGGCTGGATGGCGGCAGTTTTGTGGCCATTCAACAGTGGCAGCATGACCTGAACGGTTTCGCGGCACTGCCGAGCGAGGAGCAGGACAACATCATGGGCCGTCGCATGAGCGACAACGAAGAACTGGACGACGCCCCCGCATCCGCCCACGTCAAACGTACTGCGCAAGAGAGCTTCAGCCCTGAAGCCTTTATCGTGCGCCGTTCCATGCCGTGGACCGAGAACGGTAAGTCGGGTCTGATGTTTGTCGCCTTCGGTCGTACCTTGAACGCCTTTGAAGTGCAACTGCGCCGCATGAGCGGCCTGGAAGACGGCATTATTGACGGCCTGTACCGTTACAGCCGACCGCTCAATGGCGGCTATTACTGGTGCCCGCCGCTCAAGGACGGGCGTCTGGATTTCAGCGCAGTCAGCCCTGCCTGAGTTTTATTTGCACGCATACAGTGTGTTGGCTGAACCGTTTTTTTAAGGTTTGTCTGATGTTTCAAAGGCTGCCAGATCCCTAGTCTGGCGGCATGAAGCTCAAACAGTTTTTCCGTCCGTTAGATGCCTCGTTCTCGACCTCAATCGCAGCGCGTACCTTACTGCGTTCTTTTTTCGTCGCGTTGTTGCTTTCGTTGTTCGGCGGGCTTTACGTTTACCTCAATTCCAGCTTTGACCGTGAAATCTCCCAGCGTCGCGGTTACATGAGCGGTGCCATTCTTGAGGCCCAGCGTTTTTTTACGGGCCATGAAATTCTTCTCAAAAACCTCAGTTTGTCGGCGGTGCGCAACAGCAAACCGGCGGTGCTGGAACCTGAAGAAGACAGTGACGAATTCCAGTTGGTGCTGGGTGAGGGCGCCCACTCCTGGAGCCTGTGGCAGACCTCTCGCGAACTGGATTACCTGCGCCGTAAAAAAATCAATCTGCTGTACGTCAGGGCGGGCAGTGTCGTGCAGGCCGAGCGCTTGACTCAGACAACACTTAACCCGGTGGCAGTGGATCAGGACGTGTTGCGCCAGCTCAAAGCGCTCGAACACTCGCAGGCTTCGGTTGCCGGGGAGCACTGGTTCAACGCCACACCCAACCTGGTGCTCACTGAAAACAGCGCGTTGTACCTGTTCACGTTGCTCGACAAGCGTGATCCCGCGTCGGGCTGGTTGGGGCTGGAAATAGAAGGGGCTGATATTTCCGCCGCGATGGACCGCAAGCATGCGGGTGATTTTGTGGTGCTCAATGCCCAGGGCGAAGAGATTTTTGCCAGCGCCTTGAACCCCGGTTTACGCCAGGCCCTGAAAAGTTTTGCCGGTGACAAACACTTTGGTTTTACCGGCGAAGGCGTGTGGCCGGACTACCTGATCATGCGCAACCAGTTGGGGTACGCCGACCTGAACGTGGTGTATTCGATGGAGTTCGGCCATTTGCTGCTGGCCATGCGTGAGCCGTTGCTGATTGCGCTGTTGCTGGCCGTGGGCTGCGCGCTGGCGCTGGGCCTGTTGGTGCGGCGCATTGAGCGGCAATTGATTAACCCGGCGATTAATCGCAAGCAGGCGTTGATAGAGAGTGAGGCGTTCAGTCGCGCAGTGATCCAGACCGCGCCGGTGGCCCTGTGCGTATTACGGCGTGCCAACGGCGCAGTGGTGCTGGAAAACACCCTGGCCCAGCAATGGCTGGGACGTGGCCGTGAGCGCGACGCGTTGTGCCATGACTGGATCGATCAGGCGTACAACGGTGACGGCCTGCACCGTGTCGACGAGTTTTCGGTGGCGGGTCGGCATTTACACATCAGCTGTGTGGCCACCCGTTACAAAGGTGAGGACGTGTTGCTGTGTGCGTTCAGCGATATTAGCGCGCACAAGGACGTCGAGCTGGCGCTGGAGCAGGCCAAGCGCGAAGCCGACAAGGCCAATGAAGCCAAAACCTTGTTTCTTGCCACCATGAGCCATGAGATCCGCACCCCGCTCTATGGTGCCCTGGGCACCCTTGAGTTATTGAGCCGCACCCAGTTGAATCCGCGACAAAAGGAGTACCTGCACGCCATCCAGAACTCCTCATCAACCTTGCTGCAATTGATTTGCGACGTGCTGGATGTGTCAAAGATCGAGGCTGGTCAGTTGGTGCTGGAGGTCAATGAGTTTGCGCCACTGGACTTGATCCAGGACGTGGTCAATGGCTATTCGGCGGCCGCGCAAAGCAAAGGTTTGCAACTGTATGCCCACATTGATCCGCAGTTGCCCGAGCAACTGATCGGTGATGGCCCGCGCATCCGTCAGATCCTGAACAACTTGCTGAGCAATGCGGTCAAGTTCACCGAAAGTGGGCAAATCGTTGTGCGGGTCAAGGTTGAAAGCCGAAACGATGAACGGGTGACGGTGCTGTGGCAGGTCACGGACACCGGGCAGGGCATTGCTCAGCAGGACCAGCCATTTTTGTTCGACCCGTTTTATCAGACCGGCACCCGTGCCAACGTGATCACGGGCACGGGGTTGGGCTTGTCGATCTGTCAGCGCCTGATGTACCTGATGAGCGGCAGCATGCGCGTGGTCAGCGAGCCGGGGCTGGGTAGCAGTTTTACCTTGAGCTTGCCGCTCGAACAGGGCAATGCATCACGGATCACGACGCCCGTTGAGTTGCTGCCTGAAACCGTGTTTGTGCTGTCGTCGATGCCGGAAATGGCCGAGAACATCAGTGGCTGGTTACGCCGCTGGGGCGCCAGGGCGCAAGTGCTGCGCCCCGGTATGGACATCAGCGACCGCAACGCGGTGCTGGTTGAAATTCACCCCGGTGATTGCACACATAACCATGAGCTGGAATGGCCGGGACCGGTGGTCGTGGCCTGCGGCAATGTGTGCTTTGCCCAGCCTGAACACGAAGCGCCGCAGTGGCATGTCAACTTGAGCTACTTGCAGGATTTGCGTCGCGCGGTCAGTCAGGCGCAAGGGCTAAGCCCGTATGCGCGGCCTGCTGGCCTGGCAACCAGTGTTTTCAAACCCTTGGGTTTGCACGTATTGGTGGTGGAAGACAACGCCATCAGCCAGTTGATTCTCAAAGACCAGCTTGAAGAGCTGGGCTGCACGGTCGACCTGGCCTCGGACGGCCTGGAGGCGCTGGCACTGTGGCAACAGTCGACCTTTGACCGGGTGCTGACGGACGTCAACATGCCGCGTATGAATGGTTACGAACTGGCCGCACAATTGCGCCAGCTCGATAGCAGCGTGCCCATCATTGGGGCCACCGCCAACGCGCAGCACGAAGAGCGTGCCCGTTGCCTGGCGGTGGGGATGAATGAATGCCTGGTCAAACCGTTTGGCCTCAGCGCCTTATTTACTTGCCTTGAGCAAACCCGGAGCAAGCCGCATGCCGTATAGCGTTCTGATCGTCGAGGACCATCCTTTTCAGCATGAATACTTGCTCAACCTGTTTCGTGACTTGGGCAATATTCGGGTCGAAGCGGCCCGTGACGGCAATGAAGCGTTTGAGTGGCTGCAAAAGCAGCCTTTTGATCTGGTGCTCACCGATTTATTGATGCCAGGCATGGACGGCGTGCAACTGATCCAGCGCCTGGCATCTTTGCCGCACAAACCGGCACTGGCGATCATGAGCGCGGCCTCGCGGCGCATGATTGTCAGTGCCAGCCTGGTGGCGCAAAGCATGGGGTTGACGGTGGTAGGGCAATTGTCCAAACCCGTGGTCCCCGCGGCGGTCCGTACCTTGATGACCACACTGGACAAATTACTCACCAGCGATCAACCCCTTAAGCGCGAGCCGTTGGTGCTGGAGCGTGAAGCCCTGCGCGCGGCAATGGCAAGTGGTGCGTTGCAAGCGTGGTTCCAGCCCAAAAAATCACTTCATGACGGCCACATCGTGGCTGCCGAGGCCCTGGCGCGCTGGGTTCATCCTGAGCTGGGATTGTTGATGCCCGCTGACTTTTTGCCGTCGTTGGTGGGGCATGGGTTGGAAAAAGAGCTGTTGCTGCTGTTTATCAAGCAAACCATTGCCGCCCAGAGCAGTTGGGCCAGCCAGGGCTATGACATTCCCGTGTCGATCAACTTGCCCACCCATTTGCTCGATGACGATGACCTGGCCGACGCCTTGCATGATTACGTGCGCGCCGAAGGCGGGATACCGGCCAAGCTCGCCTTTGAGTTGATGGAGTGCTCCACCACGCAGGACATCAGCAAGTATTACGCTGGCGCCTGCCGGTTGCGCATGAAAGGTTTTGGGCTGGCCCAGGACGACTTTGGGCAGGGTTTCAGCTCGTATTTCAATTTGGTGTCGACACCGTTCACCGAACTGAAAATCGACCGTGCGCTGGTGCATGGCTGTGTCGAAAATGAAAACCTGGCCTCGGCGTTGGCCAGTATTGTGGCCTTGGGTCGCCAGTTGGGTCTGGAGGTGGTCGCCGAAGGGGTGGAGAGTCAGGAAGAGCTGGCCCTGCTGCGCAAGCTCAACTGTGACCGGGTGCAGGGTTTTCTGATATCGCGTGCCGTATCATCAGGCCACTTCGGGCACCTGCTGCATGAGGATGCTCCGCCGCGGCTGCACTGACCCCGGCAAGAGGCCGCATCTGGCCTGAAAATGGACCGCCTTTATCCGCCGCCATCCGCTCGTCTACGCTACGAGCCTGAGCCCGTTGGGCCATCACGCCAAAAACAGGAAGTCACATGACCGCCGACAACACCTCACTGGGCAAACTCGCATTGAGTTCCATGCGCTTGAACCGTGGCGTCTTGATTTTGGTGGGCGTCGCGGTGGTGCTGGTGGGCACCTGCGCCTGGGCGTTGCAGCGCTTGCTGGAAGTGGAAGTGAACAAGGTCGATTATCACTTTTCATTGCTGGTGGAGAGCCTGAATGAAAACCGCCTGTTTTTGAACAACGTTAACAGTGCGGTCAAAGATGCTCAGGATGTACTGGACAAGAACATCACCCCGCTGCAAAGCGCTCTGGTGTTTCAAGGTGCCGGGATGAACATCTATGAGGGCAAGGAGTTCTCGTTTTCGACACCGTTCAACCTGGCGCAAAGCGATGCGAGCCAGACGATTAGCCAGTCGGCGTTTTCGCTGGGCATGCACTTGTCCAACTTCTACAGCGGTTTTTGGTCGGGGTCGGTATACCCCTCGCCGCAATTGTTTCTATTGCCGCCCAACCATGAGTTCACCCTTGCCGTACCCGCCATCGGCGCTCGTCGCGGACATGTAGCGATTCTCAGCCTTGAGTCGTATCTGGACACCAGCCGCGGCCTGCTGCACCTGTTCAAGGCGCGCAAGGATGAGCTGCAAGAGGGGCAGGTGTACTGGTCCAATACCGGCAGTGTCAGTGAAGGCAATGCCAAGGTGTTTGCCTTCATAAAAATCAACTTGCCCTCCAAGTTTCTGGATGTGGCGGGGACTGACCGAGAGGTGCTGCTGGCGGCACTGATCAATGTGCGGCGCCTAGCCCAAACCCCTTCGAGTGTGAACACCCCGAAGTTTGACGACCTGACGCTGATCGCGCCAACGGGTGCCGTGTTGCTGGGAAGTGTGAACGACAACACGCGGCCCGATGGCATGCGCTTTACCTCCCACGGGCTGGAAATGAAAGTCTCCAGTGAGGGTGAGGATCGCTGGACGGCGCTATACCGGATCAGCTACGACAGCTTTATTCATTATGCAAAATGGCAACTGTTGAGCATTTTGGGTATCGCGCTGTTCAGTGTGTACGTGGGCTGGTTGGTCAATCGCTGGTACCGACTGCGTGTGGTACGCCCGGCTGAACGCGCACATCGGCGGGTGATTGAAAGTGAAATATTCAGCCGCGCAGTGATCGACACGGCGCCCACTGGCTTATGCGTGGTACGCCAGTCCGATAACCACATGTTGTTGGCCAACAAGCGGGCGCAAGAATGGTTGGGCAATTCGCAGTACATTTCGCGACTGATTCGCAAGCAGCACGCGGACATGGGAGAGGCCTGCGTAGAAGTGGGCGGGCGCTATTTGCACGTCAGCTTCAGCAGCACGCGCTACCAGGAACAGGATGTCATCGTGTGTGCTTTTAATGATGTGACCGGGCACAAGGACGACGCCGCTGCGCTGATCCGCGCCAAGCATCAGGCCGAAGAGGCCAGTCATGCCAAGACCACCTTTTTGGCGACCATGAGTCACGAAATCCGCACCCCGTTGTATGGCGTACTCGGCACCCTTGAGTTGCTGGAGTTGACGCCATTGGACGGCCGTCAGCGGGTGTACCTCAATACCATCTCGCGTTCCTCGTCGACCTTGCTGCAATTGATCAGCGACATTCTTGATGTGTCCAAGATCGAGTCCGGGCAAATGGCACTGGAGACGGGGCGTTTTTGCCCGCTGGACATGGCCGAGGACGTGGTGGACGCGTACGCGGCCTCCGCCGAAAGCAAGGGCTTGCAAATCTATGCCTGCATCGATGCCGATGTGCCCGACCAGTTGAGCGGTGATCAGTCGCGCATCCGCCAGATTCTCAACAACCTGCTCAATAACGCGATCAAGTTCACCGACTATGGTCGCGTGGTACTGCGCCTCAAGGTATTAAGCCGGGATGCGCACAACGTGACGTTGCAGTGGCAGGTGACGGACACCGGCGTAGGTATTTCCGAGGCCCAGCAGCAGCGTTTGTTCGAACCGTTTTACCAGGTGTTTAACGGCCACTCAGCGGGCGGCACGGGGTTGGGGCTGTCAATTTGTATGCGTCTGACGCAGTTGATGGACGGCCAGCTGCGTGTGGTCAGTGAACCGGGGCTGGGCAGCAGTTTCAGCTTGATGCTGGAGATGCCGATCCTTGAGGGGGCCTTGCCGGCGGTCAGCGACCTGCATCTGCGACCGACCCCGGTGTATGTGCGGGCACCGGCCATTGAGCTGGCGCAAACCACCTGTGACTGGCTTAACCGCTGGGGTGGCCATGCGCTGGTCGCGCCCGGCGCTGCGATCAACACCTCGCCCGGTGGGGTGCTGGTGGACCTGCTGCCGAGTCGTCATTCGGTGTTGGAGTGGCACGGCCCGCGCGTAACGGGGCTGTCCGGGGCGGGTCAGCCGGAACACCTGGCGGATGGCTGGCAGGTGGGTGTGCACATGATTCGCGCAATAGGCCGTGCCGTGATGTTGGCGCAACAGGGGCGCGATGCTGCTGCGCCCGGCCAAGCTTCGTCGAGGCGCGAAAAACTCGCATTGCGGGTGCTGGTGGCCGAAGACAATCCGATAAACCAGACGATTCTCAAAGAGCAACTTGAAGAGCTGGGTTGTCGCGTGGTGCTGGCCTCCCACGGGCAGGAGGCGCTCAGTTTATGGGCGCCGGATGCATTTGATGCAGTGCTGACTGACGTCAATATGCCGATCATGAACGGTTATGAATTGGCCAGTGCCATCCGCCAACAAGACGCTCATGTCCCCATCATTGGTGTGACCGCGAACGCCATGCGAGAAGAAGGCGAGCGTTGCCGTGCGGTGGGCATGAATGCACATATGGTCAAACCCATGACTTTGCAAACGTTGTGGGCTGAACTGGCGCGTGTGTGTGACGTCGTCCCGGGTGAGGTGCCGCATGAGCTTGCTACCGTACCGCGCAATGACCATGAGCCTGGCGAAACAGTGATCGTGGTCTCTGCACGAATGCGCGACTTGTTCGTCAACACCATGGGCGCCGACATAAAAACCGCGCAGCAAGCGTTGAGCGAGCGTGACAGTGATGCGCTCAAAGCCCGCCTGCATTGCATCCGGGGCGCGCTGGCGGTGGTTCAGGCGCGTGAGTTGGCCCAGGCCTGCGGTGAACTTGAGCACCGCCTAGAAGGTCATGTTTTGGATGAGTCTTTGCACAATCAGATCGAGGTGCTGTTGGCGCGCATCAAGCGGGCTGTAGCTGCGGTCTGATATTTTCGCTTTCCCACTCCACCGATTGAGCGGCTCTTGATGAAGTCGTTCTTTTGACAGGGATGTACCTGTGCCAAAAATAAAAGTGGTATTAGCAGATGACCACCCCATTGTGTTGATGGGCGTTAGCGAGCTGATCGAGCGTGATGAGCGTTATGAAATCGTGGGCCAGGCTCAGACCTCCACAGAGCTGATTGAGCAGTTGCAGCGCTTGCAGCCGGACATTGTGGTGACCGATTACAGCATGCCGGGGGATGAAACCTATGGCGACGGGGTCAAGCTCATCGAGTACCTGATCCGGCATTTTCCGCAGGTCAAGATCCTGGTGCTGACCATGCTCACCAACAACTTGATTCTGTCGCGTCTGTATGACTTGGGGGTCGGCGGGATTATTTTGAAAAACGGCGATCTCAATGAGATCCCGCTGGCGCTCAGCGCGCTGGCAAACGGAGAGAAGTGGCACAGCAAAGCCGGCCAGGGGGCCCCCAGTGTCGTGGAGCGTTCAGATGCCGTGCAGGCGCGAATCGCCAGTCTGTCGGTCAAGGAGTTTGAGGTGCTGCGCCGCTTTGCATCGGGGATGAACGTGCGCGATATCGCTCACTCGCTTAATCGCAGTGTGAAGACCGTGAGTTCGCAGAAGGTTTCAGCCATGCGCAAGCTGGACGTGGAAAACGATCACGCCTTGCTGACCTTCTGCATCAGCATGAACCTGATTTGAACCGCCGCAGGTTTAGGGATTGAGCACGGGGGCGGTGGCGGTGTGAAAGTGACCGCCATCATCCACCCAGGTAAAGCTCACTTTCAGCCCTTTGGGGTTGATCTGGCTGCCAGGGGCCATGCGATAGCGCTTTTCGCCATACGGTGGCGCCATCATGTCCAGGGTTTGCGGCACGGCCATCTGCTTGTCGTTGTCGACCAGGCGCAAAGACGCCATCGAGGCGTGATAAGGGGTCGGGTTACGCAGCACCAGCACCCATTGCTCGCCTTGTTGCTCCAGGGTGAACGTCAGCACCTTGGGCATGTCTTCGGCTGTGCTCGGGAGGTTTTTAGGGCGGTAAAAGATTTTCATCTGGGTGTTCATGGCCAGTGCCACGGCTGCTTGCGGTGCAGGTGTGGTGGTGGACTTGGGGGCAATCTCATAGAGGTTGAGCCAAAATACCGATTCGCGGTCTTTGGGCAATTGATCGCCGTTATAAATAATGCGCAAGCCTTGCACCGCCCCCGGTTGCATACGAAACACAGACGGCAGCGCGATCATTGGTGAGGTGCTTTTTTCCGGTGCCTGCTGGTCTTCGCCATCGTTGACCCAGGTTTGCACCACCACCGGATACGGATTGATATTGGCCAGCATCAGCGAGCGCTGATTTTGCCCCTCTTCATAAATGACCCGCGTGCGTGACGCCATGACGCCCGCCTGTGCGGGGAGAATGAACACACACAACAGGGCGAGCATTAATAGCCGGGTGAGGGTGAGTGTTATTTTTTTAGTCATGTTTACTGCACCTTGACGAGGACGTAAGCGGTGGCATTCACCTTGCCCGGTGTGGCTTTACGCCCCGGCAGGGTTTTGAGAATGGCGGTGAGGGTCTGGGTATATGTGGTGTAGCCCGAGGCGGCGCTGCCATTGGCGCTGGCGCCGTCTTTGACCGGGTACCAGCCACTCGCGTTACCGCCGCCCGCCACACCCGTGCCCAGGAAGTTCATTTGCTTGCCGTTGTTGCTCAAGGCAATGCCAACCCCGGTGGCAATGGAGGGGTCTGTGCCGTACCCGTTGGAAACCAGATGCGTGACGCCTTGGGACCCGGTCAGTAACCCCAGTTCCGCGGCCTTGGCATACGCGGCGGCAGACACTTGCACGCCCATTGCCGTCTGGTTGGTATTAACCCCGGACACCGCCTGATCGCTGCATTCAATCTCGATGCTGAAATCACTTTCGCGGGTCATGTTGTCATTCAGTTCCTGAGCCGTGACGGGCATGAACATCACCAGCGGCGTGACGTTGCGCGCCACGCAGGTGGCGGTGTAGCTGATCGACGCGGCGCTGCGCATGCCAAAGCCAATACCGTTGTACTGGCCCCAGAAGTAGTAGCTGGTGTTGGAGTCAGCGCCTACGGTGTCGGATTTGTAGCCCGGCCCCTGAAATTGCACATAGCCATTGGGTTGGGTGCAGGTGTAGCTGTAATTGCCGCTGCCGCTCGCCGCCGCTTGACCGCCGCAGTAGTTACTGCCGCTGCCGTATGTGGGTGGCAGGCTGGACACGCGCGCCAGGTCGGCTTGCACCATGCTCAGGTGCTTGGGTTTGATTTGCAGCTTGTTGCCGACCACGTCGTATTGGGTGATCTTGCTTTGCTGCCAATAGCGGGTGAACACTTTGCCGGAATTGAGGTGCGTCAATTTGAGGCCGACATACGGAAAGTACGTGGCGTAGTAGCCGGGCAACCCGTCATTGGTGGACGTACCGGCACCGTTGCCGATTTCCCAGTAGCCGCCGACCCGGTCGTCGCCGTTGGTGGCAAACACTTCATACAGCTCATCTTTGTCCGCCAGGTCGCATTGCCAGAGCACGGTCTCGCTGTTTAGCCCCGTCGCGGAGGCGCTGTCGACGATGGTGGTGCCCAGCGGCGTCCCGACCGGTTGCAGGTAGGTGCTGGTGAGGTTGACCCGGCCAAAGCTGATTTGCGCCGAGTAAGGGTCAAGCACGTTAATGCCGTTGTAGACGCGGGTACAGGTGGCGTGTGCAGCGGGCAGCGCGGCGAGTGTCAGCGCCAGTAGCAATAACTGATTCAATCGTGGGCGTAGAGTGAACATAAAAGGCCTCGATTTTCAGGGTGTGAATAAAGGGGGGAATCAGAGCGCACGGCATTCGCTGGTCACGCGCAGCAATGGCTGCTCCAGATCGCGATCCGACACGTCGTAATGCAGAACGCATTGCTCTTGCGGCCGATCACCCCAGCGCAGGGTCAATGCGCCTTCAGGCTTCTCGCTGCGCAAGTAAGCCTGGCTGCCTTGACCGACCATACCGATCACGCTGCCACTGTCGTCGAGCACGTCCGCACCCATAGGGACGGCCTGATTATTGGCCAACAGGGCCTTGACCAGCAGGGCGTTGCCGCTACGGGTTTTGAACTGGATTTTGACCGCTGCACCGGCATACGGCGCAATGCGGCGCTGACCGTCGTCGAGTTCGGTTTTTTGGTTCATGCCTTCCGGGGTGATGGCCACGGTGTTGTAGCGGTACGGCGTAAGCGCGGGCACCAGTGCGTAGCCTGAGCCATCAATGGTCGTGCCCTGGCTGTTCATGACTTTTGCGCCGCTGGCGCCTTTGGCTTCCACCAGGGCGAAGGTGTCACCCAAATACGGTCCAAAGGTTACGCCACCGCTGTGAATCGCTACGGCACCGCGGGCGCTGCCGGAAGCTTGCCAGTAGTCTTCGCCCTTGGAGGCGCTGAGGGCGAGGCTGGTCTTGGGCAAACGTTTTTGCAGGTTGCCACTCCAGGTGTTCTGTTTTTGCTCGGCGTCGTGAGACACGTCCATCCCGTAGCTCAGGGTTTGTTCTGCGCCTGCGGTGCCGGACAACGAGGTTTGATACACATTGCCGTAGGTCGAGCTGTGGCTGACCGAGCTGCTCAAGGTCGGCGTGTTGCTCTTCGACGGGCTGCCCAGCGGGAATGACACCGAGAGCAAGGTGACGGTTTCAGTCGAGCCGGGCGAGGAAGGGTTCCAGCTGCCGCCGTTGACGTTGTTGCCGTTGTTGTGACCGTCGTAGCCGCCGTAACGGGTGTTTTCGAAGCTCCCCGTGGACTGGCGTGAGACCGACAGGTTGAGGCTCACCGAGTTTTTCAGGGTGTTGGCATAGCCCAATTGCAACTGCGTATCGCGTTCACGGCCGTTGCGGTAATCCTGAGTCGAACCGGACACGTAAATCGATCCATACTCGGCCAGGCTCTGGTTGACCGACACTTCAAATCGCGAGCGTTGCAGGTAGCTGGCCGAGTCCCATTCTTCCCCTTTGCGCAACGATTCACGCACGCCGAGTACGTCGCCCAGATCGCGATAACCAGCGGTGGAGTAGCGGTAGCCGGCAATCGACAAGGTGGTGTTGGTCGGCGCGAAGGTGCGGCTGTACGACAAGCGCGCCATCCAGCCATCGACCAGGCCCTCTTGTGGCATGTCGGCGCGTGAGTAGGTAGCGTCCAGGCCAAACGCGCCCAGCCAGTTGGCGTACACGCCGCCAAATACCAGAGCCTGATAACCGTCCGCCACCCGCAAACCGGTGTTGGCGGTGACGGTGTTGGTCAGGCCGCGCTGGTAGGTGAACTCGCTGAACAGGTCGTTATCGCCCACGTCACTGGTCTTGCCCACGGCGGCGCTGTAGCGCGAGGTGCCGGGGCGCAGCGATTCGGGTACGGCCGAGAACGGCACGCTGAATCGGCTGATGCTGCCGTCCGCTTCTTGTACCGAGACTTCGAGGTCGCCGTTGTAGTTGGTGGCGTAGAGGTCGTTGATTTCAAAAGGCCCCGGCGCGACGGTGGCTTCGTAAATGTCATTGCCGTTTTGGCGCACGGTGACCTTGGCGTTGGTCTTGGCGATCCCGCGTACGGTCGGCGCATAGCCACGTACCGACTCGGGCAACATGCGTTCGTCTGAGGTGATTTGCACCCCGCGAAAGCCAAGCCCGGAGAAGAAGCGCCCCGAGGTGTAGCCTTCGCCTGCGGTCAGTTCGCTGCGCAGGCTTGGCAATGCGCGTTGCACATAAGTGCGCGTGGCATTCCAGTCGCTGCCGTGTTGCGAGTCGTAGCGCAGGGACGCTTGCTGGCGCAGGCGCCACATGCCCAGGTTCAGGCCGCTGTTGAGCGCCAGATAGCTGGAGTCGGTGTCTTGGGCGTGACTGGCGCTGCGACTGACGTGGTATTGGTTGGCGCTGTAGTTGATAAAACCGATGGTGCTGCCCGCGTCGAGGTTTTGCGGTGAGACATAACCGCGCGGTACGTGCAGCATCAAGCTTTGCGGCATGCTGATGTCGAGGCGCAGTTGGGCGAAGTCAAAATGGCTGCTGGCGTCTTTTACCGTGTCGCTGAGCAATTGGCATTCGCTGCCTTGCGTGTCGGTAATGGCGCTGGCCAACACGCCTGCGCCTTCCAGCAGCGCGCGCGCCAAGCACGGTTGCACATCGCCCTGTGCCCCGGCCACAAATTGCACGGGTACGCGTTCGACGAAACGATCATTGAGGTACAGGTCGACGGTGTATTGGCCGGGGTCGACGGCGTTGATTTTGTTGAAGCGCGACAGCGAGCCGCCGCCAAACATCATGTTGTCGTCAAACTGATAGTCGTCGTTACTGCTGCTGGTTTCGGTCTCGGCCTGGGCGGTGCCCGCGCTCAATCCGCTGCACAGGATCGTCGACGACACCAGCAGCATTGCCCACAGCCAACGGCTATGGGGTGCGCGGTTGCGGATCCGGCAAGGGGTGAAATGAGCCACGGTCATGTGCATTTTCCCAGGGCTAGTGAAGCGGCAAGTCAGTGGTGACGTCAGCGCCGTAATCGTTCACCAGCGTCAAGCGCAATTGGTTGCCAGCGTTGGCCCCTTTAACCGGCCATTGAGCGTTGGAGTAGGGGGCGATCATCACGGCTTTGGCCACGTTGACCGGTTTGCCGCCGACCAGCAGGTTGGCCTCACGGATCACCGCGTGATAACCGCTGTTGTTTTCGGCGCTCACGCTCAGGTTTGAACCGCTGCCTTGCAGCTTGAATGTCATTGATTTGGTGATGTCTTGCGGGTTGCCTGCGATGCTTTCAGGGCGATAGAACACCTTCATCCGGCTGCTCACGGTGAGCATCAGCTTGTTGGCGTCCATGTCGTGGGCCTTGAGGGCTGGCATCTGCATGAAGTTGATGTAAAACACCGACTCGCGGTCTTGCGGCAAGTCTTTTCCGGTGTACACCAGGCGCACGATTTGCCCGGCCTTGGGGTTCATCCGAAAAATCTGTGGGCTGGCGATAAACGGCGCATCAGCGGTTTGCGGCGTGGACGCCGGGTCGCCTTTGTCCACCCAGATCTGCACCAGATTGGGATATGCATCGTGACTGGTGAGTTGCAGGGCTTTTTCGCGAATGCTGGCGGGGTAGATCACCCGTGTGCCGCTCATGACCACACTGGCCAGCGCGTTTTGGGCAACGGTGACGCCGATCAGCACACCTACGGACAGGGCTAAGCGTTTCAGGCAGGTCATGACCAACTCCTTCCGAAAGGCTGGGGATCAGATAAGGACAATCGAGGTGCGGACCCGCCGCTTCGCGAGGTGCGAAGGCGGCAGGTCAGAGGGTTACGCTTACAGGTAGTCGAGGGCGTACTGAGCCGAAGCCGATACGGTACCGGCCGTTGCAGCGCCCGTGCTGATGTAGCGCGCAGCGAAGTCGTGGCTGGTCGCGGTCTCGTCTTTTTTCAAGATCAGGCCGGAAACCGAGGTCATGCCGCTCAGCGCGATCGGGTTGCCGCCGGTGGCATCCAGCAGTTGGATGGCGACGTTTTGTGCGGTGCCGGTGTTACCCAGGTTGCCGCCGGCGTTCACGTCAGCGCCCAGGAACGTGGTCTTGATGTTCAAGTCGCCGGTGGTCGGTGCCGTGCAACCGGTCACAGCGATGGTGAACGGCGTTTCGCCTGCGAATTTACCGGCGGTGTCCAGGTCGCTGGAAGCAACGGTGGGCAGAACCACGATCGGGCTACCGGAGTTACCGTTGACCGACACCTGGCATGTCTGGTCAGACACCTGGCCCTTGAAGGTGATGGTGTTTTGGCTGGCGGCAGCGAAAGAGATCGCCGGGAATGCCGTCATCGCGATGAGCAGAGCAGTACGCTTCATAGTAATAATCCTGATAACTGGAGATGAGGCTCGAGCCCAACCCATTCTTCGTGGAGTCGGTCAGGAGCAGGTTTAGCCAGTTCAGGTTATCGAGCGGGGGGCAGAGCTTTAATCAGACGATTCTTAAAAGCCCGCGGGCGGCGGTTCAGAGGCGCTACTTTTCTACAGGCATAAAAAAATGGCTTACCTTGCGGTAAGCCATTTTTAGTATTGGTGGTACACAGTCATTTGAACTGGTATTCCAAGTGACTGTAATTAAAGGGGTTGTATGTATTGTGATCAGTTAGGGATACATGTGGGGATACACGCTGCACGTTCCTGCCCACTGATATCGTGGTATCCCGCTAGGTAAAGCACCATCAGATGATTGGTGGTGTGCTGTCATTTGGCAGGGTAGTTACTTCTTTGTCCGACCTTCCGCTGCCAATGAAGCTAGGGCAAGGGTGATAAATGCTTCATTCCCATCCAGAGTGTCCAGTGCCCCTCGGATGTTCTGCGCCACTACTGTAGATCCTCTTTGCTCAACCCAGTTAGACAGCTCCTCGATAGCTGCCCCCAATGCCAGTTGGTTTTCATTCATGCGCTTAAGCAATGACACAAGCAAAGGTGTGTCTTCCATGATGTTCTCCCGCTGTGTTGTAAGGTAGTCAATCTACCTCGAGCCAGTGGCACTGCATATCAGTGGCCCTCATCACCTAGTGATCGTTTATCACACCGATCATCTTGATTCACTAAAGGTCAACACTGTGGTGTAGGGCCAATTTGGAAGGGCAGTATGAGAGGATATACCTAGTCCCCCTCAAAAACTGGTGTAACCGGTGTTACGAGTGTAACGGCCTTCGCCATTCGCCCAGTTTCATTGGCTTTCACGCCTGTTACACAGTTGAGCGGCATCGCGTACATCGGATGTAACGCTGCCCGTGGGTGTAACGCTAAGTCAGCAGCCAGGTGTTGTGGACTGACGTTTTGCGCTCCAGCCTACCAAGCGAATTTCGCTGGCTCCGCCTTTGGGTGCTAGGAAATCACGCTGGGGACCCTGAGAGATTTCTTGTTACACGGGGCAGGAAACCCGCGGGATTTTTTTAGCAGCAGAGCACCCAGCTTATTGAAATTTCAATCGTTGAAATTGAAAGGGTGGGCTGAAGAAAAGGGGGCATCGTTACCGCATTGGTAAAGGTGCTGGCATGCTGCATAAATGGTAGGGCAAATGCACAGGTGAACTGCAGTTAACCTAGTTCACCTGTTAACTAAGTTGTGAACCCTCCCACTAACGTTCTTCCGCGGGTTTCCTGCCCCGTACCGGGCAATAAGTCCCAGGGGCCCTCGTCAGTTTAGACGCCCAGGGAAGTCCCACTACTCCTATCGCTGAAGGCACCACCGATGGGGGGGGCTAGGGGATGTTCCCTCGACAGCTATGTTACGAGTGTTACGGATGTTACGAGTTAGGATAAGCATCTGAATTAAAAGGTTTTTTAGTAGTTACACGGCTCTGGATAATGTCCGTAGGGAAGTGTTACAAGAGCTACGGATGTTACATGTGATTTCCCACTAGAATGTAGCTATCAAACCTAAGCTTGTAGTTGGCCTGAGGCAGCAATCGGGCAGATGCAAGCGTTCACGTTTGAGTCCTTCCTGACAGAGGCCGAAATTCACGCATATCGTCCCTAGAGGTCGACATCCACTGCTTGCACTCACATTGCCGAGCAAAGTTATGATGCAGGCTGGCGGAATCACTCTGCGTGCAAAGCGGCTCGCTGAAAACCAGCAGATAATTTTTTCCTCCGACGATCTCAGCGCCTCTGATCCTCGGATGGCGTAATCTATGCGTGTATGGTTGACTGAAAGGTTTTGTGGATCCAAAAAACTTGCTCAGTTTGGTCTTTGGCAGACCGATTTACCTCAGCAATGGCCATGTCCACTTTAATGGCTCAAGCACTCGAGGAGGTTTGCTTGATAACATGGCAAATCATCTCAGACTTTGGACAGGTGTGGTTTGGTTGAAATAGAACGTGTTTGGGCTTGGTGCCAGACGATCTATTGAGCTTTTCAAAATAAGCACAAGTGAGTTCAGGGGAGCTCAGAATGAAAAATCAGGCAAGGGAGTTGGATGAATGTTTGACGGTATGAAGGTCAAGTTGATAAAGAAAATTAAAGACCAGATTATCCCAAAGGGGAACCGAAGTTTTGGTATCTCCGAAACAATCACACAGCACGTATCCATTAAGAACCTACCGGGCCAACCTGAAATTTCGTTATCTTTCATCGATTTTGAATTTGAGACAATAACCTCTAAGGAGAGACAGATATCAGGAAGGATTTTTAGAAAATGCTTGTTTTCGCATAAAGTCATAGAGGATTTTACATTTCAAAATTGCAAGTTTTTAGACTGCGCGTTTAATGGGGCGCTAATGGTGGGTGTCGAGTTTCACGATTGTGAATTCCGCGAGTGCTTCTTCTACAAGACAAAATTTAAAGATACATATATTGATCCGGCCTTTTTTTATTTTACCAATAAGTGGCATTGGATCAGAGCAAATGTCAATGCGGGTCTTTTTCAGTCCTTATATAAGAACTCCAAGACCATGCATCAAGAAGAATTTGCCATGCACGCAGATCGGAGATTTCAATTTTACCGGAGATATCAATATCTCTATGGTAATAGGCCCAATATTTATAAGTTTCTGAAGGGGTTGTTATTCGATTATTTTTTAGGGCATGGTTATGGAATTAAGAATAGTCTGGCAATGACCGTCGTTTCAATTTTTGGTTTTGCTTTTTTGCTTGATGGGAAGGTAAGTTCTGAGAAGGGAACTTTTTTTGAAACTTTATATTTCACAGTTGTTTCGTTGACGACAGTCGGGTATGGCGAGATCACTCCCGTCCATGAAATCATGCCCCTGACTATTACAATGTTGTTGCTTCTTTCATCAATTGCTTGGTGTGCGGTAGTTACCGCGATTATTGTGAAGAGGATTGTAAAATAGTGTCATTCGCCATCATTCAATGTGGATCTACTGCTAGGGGCGATGCCAACGCCAATAGCGATGTGGATATTATCTGCATCTGGTCGGGAAAAGCGCCAGATTTTAGCCGTCTTACCCATGAGTATGGTGAGTTAACTTTTTACTCTGTAGAGACCATCCAGCGGATGCGCGCTAAAGGCTCCCTATTTCTAACGCATCTGGATGTTGATGGTGTTTTTATTGATGGCGATCAATCATTGCTTGAGGAGTTTCGGGGGTTTCGCCCGTCTACTAGGCAGGTTAATAGCTTATATAAAGATACAGCGCGCGTTGTAACTTGTTTGGAGTGGTTTCCTGACAATACTCCCGGCGAGCTCTGGCTATGTGATGTTCTCTATGTTGCCCTTAGGACCTGCTTGTACTGCAAAAACGCAGCAGCAGGGATCTACACTTTTGGCTACCTGGATGCATTGAAAGCCTGCAGTCTAACTTCTAACCAAATCGCAGTCATGCTTCTCTTGAGAGAGGGCAAATATCGCTATAGAAACTCGACTGACAGTCTAGCTGCCACGAAATTCTATTTTGACTCCAGCGAAGCTAAACAAGCATGTTATGCAGTCCTATCCAAGGATGTCAATGTAGTCAGAGGCGGAGAGACCGATTGGACGAAGTTATCCCGACGAGACTATTGGAGCGAAAGACTAGTAGAGAGGGCTATTTTGAACAAGGAACATCGGGATGAGGAGTTCATGCTGAAAATAAAGCATCACAACTACAATAAAAGTTCTCTTAAGTCTGATATTTCCAGAATAGTAGAGATGCATACATCCACCCGTTTATCTCTACCATAATTTTAGGTCTAGTGTTTTAAGGCATGGAAAGCCTCTACAACTACAAAACTTTCGTCGGCGGTATCTCCAATCTTATCTTCCCAAAGGCAGAGACCACAGTTTACAGTTCGTACCTAGTCGGTTCAGACTGAGCTAGGCCAGGATCTGCTATTTATGCCATTTCCAATTACCATAGGCCCTTATTTCCCCTTCACGTAGAATCAGCTATGTGAATCACTTTGTCTGGAGCTGCAGGTGAACGACTCCCTCTCTCAACCAGATTTGCAATCCCTGCTTGAGGCGATGGCCGATAAGGCTACCTGGGTAAATCCCAGCCTCTCGTTAGCTGATGTCGCGAACGACAACGCAGGACTTGTCGCCGATCTCGCCAACTTTGAACGAGACGACACAGTGGCTTTGCTAGCCAGCCTGCTAACCCTTCCTGCACATCAGTCCGAATGCTTACGGTTAGAGTTACTGGTTGCACTTGCCCTCCTTCACTGCAAAGGCCCACAGGTTGCCACTGTTGACGATGCGCGCCGCTGGTATACGACCATTGGCACGTCAAACAGTGTATTAGGGGAAGATCCGGCCGAGGATGTGTTCGTCTCCAGGGTGGGTAACGTGAGGGGCGATTACCGCATTCTGGAAGGCGTATGGGAGGCCGCAGGCTTTTATACGCAACTCATGGTAGATATCGTTTTCGCCATGCCTGAAGAGGGCTACTTCATCCCGCTTAAGCGGGCCACGCAGGCGCTTCTACGGCTTTCGGACTTCATCTGCGCTAACTCTGATCTACATCGTTTTGAGCCGGGTGGTGTAACCAGAACGGGTTCACTTGAGACTGGTGGTCTTGACGCGAGCGCACTCCGTTCACGTGTCACCTTGACGAGGCGCATGTTACAGGCGGCTGGTGTAGCAATTGCAGATCTTTCCCTCTTCATTCTCGACCACACACAGATAACTACCCTCGGAAGCCAGGCGCCCAGTGCGGGAATGCTGGAGCAGCGCCCGCTGCTCCTCACACGTGACGGCCTTGTCGTCTTGCTGCCCACTGCTCTATCTATAGCGCTTCGCCACGCGGTGATAGCGTTCGCTGTGCATAAGGGAGAGTTGAACAACCTCGACAGGGCATTAGCCAATGCCCATGCGCGTATTTTGTCCCAGACACCGGCGTTTGGTAACGGCACGCGGATTCGGTTGTCCTGGGATAAGGATCGGACAACTCGATCGGCGATCGTCTACTCCTCAGTCGATGTGGGCCACTTCATGGTGCTCCAGTTCGTCTTGCCCTCCATCCAGCAGCACCCGACCAAAGGTTTCAGCAGCATGCTCCGGCTCGATAAGGAAACTGCAGATCTCCTCGACGCCCGCGCTGCAGATACCGCTACTGATCTTGCCAACCAGCCCGACTTCCAACGCGGCATAGTCGTACGTGTAGGCTGTGGCTGGGGGGCGGGCTTTGTGGGCTCGGTGCCCGAACTGCCTGCAGCATGGCAGTTCGAGTGGATGTCCAGCGCAGATTTTTCCCGCTTAAGTTCGCTGCCCGAGATGTCCCCGCTTGCCTTCTGGCGTGTGCAGGACGCCGAAGAAATAATTGCGCGAGCCGGTGTGCAAATAATCAATCTCAACGGCATCCTCAACCTTCTTGGATGGGCACGCGCCAATGACGGCCATATGGTCCCGCACGATCAACTCCCGGAGGGGCGTATTACTCCAGAGCGCCCTCTGATGCTTACAATTCCGACAGATCTTATTCGTGATGTGCGGTTGGCAGCAGACATGGGTTATGACTGGCACCGCATTTGTGACAACAGTGGTAGGTGGCACCGTGTTATGCGGCCTTCAGCGGAGCACTTCTTTCCGAGCGAACGAGAAAGCAGGTGCTATGCATCCATCGATGAGCTCGAAGCATATCGTCTAAGTTGTGTGTATGAAGGACAGTGCAATCTCTGGGTGACGATTGAAGCACCCTGCGTGCAAGATCACATGCTCCTTTCTGAATTAGCCAAGATGGTTCGCACGTGGGCTGGACGGATTGGTGAGGCGGTTGAAGCCATTGGTGAGCAGAGTGCTAGGAAGTCCGTGAGGGTCTACCTTCACTTTGAAGGTGACTGCGACATTAACCAATTCCACGACGAGAATGTTCCACATGATCTAAATACCTTCTGGAAAATCGAGCATGTACGCGAACATGGGGCGCTACGGGTATTGCTCAAAGACGGGTACCTTGCTGGCTTTCGGGCGCCGGACAACCGTGCAGAACGCGCTTTAGTGCGCGCGCTCGGTACTGCGTTTGCCACTCTTCTGCGTATCGATGCACCGGTTGACCTGGGGCTAGAAATCGAGCGGATAGCGGTTCCTAATAACGCTGCGCGAAGCTTCCATATTATGGAAACGTTCGACTTCAGTGATCATGTGCGCAGCTCCTTGAAGCGACAACTTTTGACCATAGAGAACACCGAGTCGGGTGCGGCCAGAATTGGGCTCGGGTGGCGTGCGGTTGCGGCCGATGCGCCGGCCCAATATAAGGGTAAGAAGGCGGTCGGCAAGCTCCTCAACGACGTTGTAGATGTGCTACTTCACGATATGCAGGGGGAGCTTTCTCGTTTTGATCGTCTGAAATCCCTCACCCGCTTGCTTGAGAATTGCGAGCGCGCACGAAGCGAGGAAACCCATTGGCATCGGACTGCGGCTGCCGTCCTCGGCCTACATGCTGGTGACGTCGGTCTCGAGGCAACGATCGCCAAGCAGTTGGGACGTTTTTCCGGCGCGGCACTGACCTCTCGGTTAGTAGCCGAACTGGCTCTATGCGCGTGTCCCACTAAAGGCGGGATTGAAGCCTCCGACATGGCGCTTGGTAGGCTCCTTGCACAAGCAGCATTACTCTTTCGCATCGGCGGCATGTCTGACGCGGTACGCTTTGGGGCGCTGCCAGCCGAGGTTCAAATATCTCCCTTGGGTGACCTTCTCTTTCGCGACGAGCTTGGAGAAATGGTGCTCGAACCTCTTCTGTCTAAGGCGACTAACGAGCGGTTCGAAGCCCATGCTGCACGGTTCAAGCAGCATTACGCTAAAGAGGACGACCTCGAAGAGTTGGCTGATGAGGGGGGGCGGCTTGACCCTGGCACACTAGATGATGACACCGAGAACTTTCTGTCACTTTGGAATGCGGAGATGGGTTTTACGCTTGATGAAGGCTTCCGCTTCGTCGATGCACTTGAGTCGATTGGCATGGAGAAACAGACGGCAATTCTCACAATGACGCGGAGCCAGTTGGAGATTGCAGGAAAGTCTGCTGGGCTTGACGATAACGTCGCTTCTGCTTTCCTCGACCAGTTCGTGCTCAGAACGCGTCCAAAGTGGGATGAGGTGCCAGACGAGTTTGACCCGTCTGACATCTATCCTTGGCGCTTTGGTCGACGCCTGTCTGTAGTTGCCCGCCCATTGTTACAGATAGACGTAAGTCAAGACCCGCTGGTGATCGTTTCACCGGGGCAACTGGGCAACTCTCTGCGCTACATCTTGAACGGGGCACACTCGGGGCGACTTAAACGGGAATTCTTCCGGACGGAGGGGATGAGAGACGAATGGCTTGGGGAAGCTCGGGAGGGACACTCTTTCGAAAAGTCCTTAGAAAGAGAATTGCTCTACGCAGGATGGACTGTTCGACGCGGCATCGGCTTCCCAGAGATATTGAGGCGAAATCTGCCAACAGATCCAGGTGATATTGATCTGTTGGCTTGGCGTCCGGACCGCAAGCAAGTGCTCATCGTCGAATGTAAAGACCTCTCACTTGCGCGAAATTACTCAGAAGTCGCTTCCCAGCTCTCCGAGTATCAAGGTGAAGATATGAAGGGCAAACCAGACAAGCTCAAAAGGCATCTGAAGCGTGTTGCACTTGCACGGGAAAACCTTGCTGACCTAGCACGATTCACGTCAGTCAAAGATCCAGAGCTCGTGTCCTGGCTTGTTTTCAGTGGAGCGTCCCCTGTCGCTTATGCGCAGTCGCAGATCGCTGCACTGCAAGATACACATGTCGGGCGACCAAACGACCTTCTCAAATACTAATCGAAGGAAACTGGGTTGTTGCTGCGTAAACTGACAGCTAATGGATTTTTTAGCGAACGACGGACGAGTGAAACTCTAAACCTTACAGTTTTTAGACAGTTACGTCGTTTTCACGCCTCTAGCAGGAAATGGCATGGCGTCCCGATGAGCTTAGAGTCGCGGATCTTTGCAATTAAAGGGCACCCACTCTAAACCAAGGTTACTCACATTTCGCCATTTTGGAGTGTACATTATGGGACGATTGTCGGTCTGCCCAAAGACAGCAATCGGCGCAACACCGCTCGGTCGTTCTCATCTATAAATCTGCCCCCTTTTCAATAACAACCTGACTAGGGGGAGCAGTAGATCGAGAGCACATTGCTTGCGCTCAAAGCCGTCAGCGGTACCGGCTTGTCGAAGCTGTTCAAGGAAGAGTACATCTAAACCCTGCAGCAAGGGAAAGCCGGCCACTGACCGGCTAATTTGTTAGCATTGCAGTTCCACAAAAAGGAGGTAAAGCAGTGAGCGAGCAAGCGGACTGGGAAGTGATGCTCAGCGGGAATCCTCAGGTGCTTCGACACATCAGTGAGCAACCATTTCCACAAGACTATATTCGCGTTTGGGGAGGGATTGATCATTGGAACGATTGCTTAAGCGACCACTTCAGCTTCAACTCGATCTATTTCAACGGGCTGACCGAAAACGAGGTCTGGCTCGTAGCATATGAGTTAATTAGTCTGCTCAATGGTGCTTCAGAGCTTTTCGAACGAAACTATCAAAAACACACGATCCACGCTATTGCATTGAAAGAAGTAAGGCTAAATCACAGGGAAAGAGTGCAGATATCCGGCCTATTGAAAAGGCCTAGAGCGCTGAACCCAATGGTATCGCAGAAGCAACTAATTAATGGCCTGAAAACTTCCACTGCAGTCGGCTTGACGATTTTGGCAACTGAAAACGAAGACGTTTATCTTCTGCTCAAGTTTCTTGATTTGAACGACGGATGGGTTGGGTATTACAAGCTCCTTGATACCATAAAAACACTTGAGAAGAAGAAAGGTATTAAGGCAGTCAGGGTTGCCGCTCAAGAAACCAAGTTCAGGAATACAGCCAATAATTATGAGCTATCAGGATTTGATGGTCGGCACGGATTTCTTGACAATGCAAATGCAAATACAGCCAAGATCATGACTCTTGATGAAGGGCATAAGTTTATCACAGGTGTTGTTAAGTCCTACTTGGAGCTGGCTTATCCAAAACTTTTTAAGTTTAGCGAATAGATCCGACCCATTTGGCGGAATTTATTTATGCGCTGTTCTGTGGTTGAAACAGAAAGTGGGACAGATTTATTCACTAGAATCACTGGCCGCTCCTGGCCGATAGAGGCCAGGAGCGGAGGTCTTCAATCGGTCAAATACGTAGTTTCGAAATAGATTATGGAAGTGTGAATATTCTCGGTGAAGGGTTATAGGGCTGTTGGTAGAAATTTTAAGCTCGGGCTATGACGGCAGCCTTGTGTGCTTCCGCAATAGCATTAACCCCGTTTATCCAGCTGCTGTTCTATGACGCTAATTTCTGCATTAATTGCTGTAATCGTCATAGCCTCTATTTTTGTAGTCTTTCCTGTCCTTGGTTTTACGAGGTTTATTAGTCCGTTTAGATGTGTTTTCCTGGCTTTCAAGGATTCCGAATAACTGATTTTGCTTTGTGTGGCAGTGTTCATGGTCGAGCCTCTTGGATGACCGAAACGGCCTTGCTTCTAGGCCGTTTCAGGGATATCTGTGCTACATAGCGAGTACGTCTTCGAAGCTATGCTGATGAGAGCGTTCTGAAAGTTCGCTCCACCCCCAGCTCCAAAAGTTCTCCCCCTGTTCAGGAATGTTCAGCTTGAACAGTGACACAGGGTCTCGATCGATAAGTCGTCGAGCGGCCCATAGCTTGCCGCCTACCTCGAGCAGAGCGACTGCAGCAGCATTCCACTTCTCTTCAAGAACTATATTTGCCAAGCGTGACGCTTGATCTTCAATGCCTGCGCGCGTTTGCTGTGCTTCTGAGATATGCCGATCAATAGTGACGATTTCTTGCTCCAGCGCAGTAATAATCAGCTGTTGCCGACGCTGATGCTCAGCGGCAGAGGTGAGATGTTTCGCAGCTTTTTGAGCGTCGTCATTAGCCTTTTTCTCACCCTCCACATCGCCCCAAGCGACTGCCTGTGCATAAGCTGTAGCGGCCTCTGTCTCTGCCTGCCGCGCTTTTGCCATATCTTCATGCGCTTGCTGACGGACCTGCTCAAGGCGCGTGTTGATGCTGTTACGTTTTTGGTTTAGCTCTTCTTCGTCAGCCTTCCATGTAGCGATGGCTTCGACATAGCCAGCCATCAGGCTCTGGTGATTGGCCAGTGTTTCTCTGCGATGGATCTTCTTATCGAGCGTCTCGATGTCCCGCTCACGGTAGCCGACCTCTCTTTTTTTATCGGTGATTTTGTAGCGCAAGTTGTCTTCCAAACTTTGCATCACGTCATAGTCTTCGAGTGCTGCCGCATAGGGGACTAGTTCCCGCTCAAGTGCTTCCTTCTCGAGAATTGTTTGTTCGCGACGGTCTTTCAGCTCTTGGATCTCGTTCATTTGTTCTATCTCAATGTAATTTGATTTGGGGTTGGCTGAATGGCTGGCGAGGCCGGGAATGAGCCGGCATTACCTCGATCAATGGGTAACCGTCAGGCAGCCCTGGCCTCGCTCTCATCCGTCCCCGGAATCGTCTTTACTATGTAGCAGCGTTGTGGCCCTAGCCCGGGAAGGCGGACGAGACTTGAAGCCTTTCCGTCGCTTCCCGGCTCGAGCACTCCACGACGCAGCAGCTCCTTGTTCACGGCATTGATGTTCATGCCTTTAAATACTTCGGAGCGCCACGCCTCGGGCAGCACGTAGTAGGTGTTGGTGGTATGCAGCTCGTCGCCCATGCCATGCTCCAACGATTTACGAAAGCCCAGCCGGTCGATGGTGCGCGGACCGTGCTCGTCAATCTTGGCGGCGGCAGACTCCCAGCGAGTGAAGCGGCTTTCACCAAAGCGCTCGATGACTTGGCGTAGGCGAGCAACGATCGCGTCACCTTCAAAGTTACCGGCGCCGCCGCGTTCATTCAGCCACGCGTTGAGGCAGACACGGGCAGCCGTGGTTGCCGTGCCGTCTGGCCAACCAGTTATGCCCAGTGCGGTAGCGAGCTCACCAGCTGCAGCCGCAAGGCCAAAGCGTAGGGCTGCACGATGTGCCTGACCGCTAGCAGAGGCGGGCAGGGACTTAGCAATAAACCCTTCAAGGGTGCGGCGCAGGATGATCGCCCAACCGTGCATTTTGCCGGGCTCGCACAACGCTGATAGAAAGGCTGTGAGCGGTGTGCCGTAGTACTTGGCTACTCGGGCCTTGAGTGCGTCAGAAAGGGCGGCAGCGTCCTCGAACCCATTCAATACGTCGAACATGCCGAGCCCTTTACTGGCGTCTGCAGGCACCGCGAGCATGCGTACTTCCATGCCTGCCTTGAGCTCTTTGTTGGCTTCGGCCATGTGTTGTGCCAAGGTTTTCTCGCCGGTAGAGAGAAACAGCAAACGCCACTCTTGAACCTGTCGGCCAGCTTGGCCACGATCATTAGCACGTGCTTTGCCGGTGCCGTTGCCGAGCATGTACACGGTCTCGCCAATGATGCGCGGGTCGCACATACCGATTTCGTCGAGTACCAGGAGGCCGTCCGAGTGCGCGGCTGCTATGGACTCCAGTGCGTTATCGGTCGAGCGCCATGACCGCACCAAGCGTGGCCCGCCGTAGATCGAGGCAGCGACTTGCAGGTGGGTGGTTTTACCACCCGAGCTATCGCCGTAAAGGTGAAAGCCGCCTGACTCATGGCCAAGCATGTGCAGCAGTGGCCCGGCAAACGCAACGCTGGCCACAAATGCCAAGCGATGATTACCAACGCACAAGGCACCGATTTGCTCTTGCCATTGCTCCAGGGTGCCAGCCTCGCTGATAGGCGGCAGTTGGGCACCTGCTTCATAGAAGTGCAGGTGTTCAGTGTGGGAACCGACTTGTTGTTCTGGCAGTAGAAAGGCGCTGTCATGCCAGCCCAGTCGTGTGACCAAGCGGGCGCGCTGTGCGCTGTCGAAACCTTGGAAGTAGCTCTGCAAGTCATTGCGTGCATTGCGGCTGGAGCGCGTGCCAGCAAGTCGCAGCCCCATATCTACCAGCGGACCTAGAACGTCTTTTCCGAAGTCGCCGGTCATGGTGCGCGCCGGAATGTTCCAGCGTTTTTTTGCGCCGTCTGGGTCGTCAAACTCGACCAGTAAACCCCAGTTATGACCTTTGGCATCACGGGTGCGAGCGAGTATTTCCAGTGGTGAGCAAACAGGACGTGACTCGCCATCTTCACCGGAATAAAACACCCCTTCGTGAGTCAGGCGGAAGCCGCTGGGCAGTGTGTCAGTCTTAGGTTTAGCCGCACGCTTAGCCGGTGTTTTTACCTTGGGCTCTACAGTCGGTGCAGGCGTCGCAGCAAACAGTTCGCCAGCACGCTCCAGGTCGGCAATGTGGCTCGCCGTCCAGCCTTTGGCGAGTGCGTCCGCGGCATCGTCGCCTTGCTCCCACATGCCGCCTTTGGTGAAACCGGGCAAGCCATTTTTGAGGGTGGGTTTGCGTTTGAAGTTTTCCAGCTCAATTACGCGAACTGACTCGGCTCCGATTGCTTCCAGTTTTTTAGCAACGGCCTCCATGCAGGTTGTGCCGCTCGGGTCGTTATCGGGCCACAACACGACCGTGCGATTTTTGAGCGGGGACAGGTCAGCTTTGTGCCAGGCATTCGAGCCATTTGGCCAGCAGGTGGCCACGTAGGTTGGAAAGAGTTCGGCGGCTGCATCCGCAGCCTTTTCACCTTCGCACAGGACCACGGTTGCACCTGCTTGTAGGCTGAGCTCGTGCAGTCGAAGCAGTGGGCGAGGTTCGGCCAAGCCTTGCCAGCGCCATTGAGTAGTTTGGGTATCGGAGCTCTGGCACCACGTTAGCGGGGCGAAGACTTTCTTGGGCTTGCCGTCTTCGTCTGGGCCGAGGTCAAAGCGATAAAGCACCATAAGGGGCTGGCCCTGAGTATCGTGATAGATCCAGACTTTGGATGGCGCGTCGTGCTGCCGATGCTTGGCAGGGCACTTATTCATGGCCTCCGCTGGGATCGGTTGAATTGCTTTCCACTCAGGTGCTGGGCTTTTAGTCGGTGCTGGTTTTGATGGCGAATCCTCAGCGTTCAGCCGAAGCAGATCCGCAAGTTTGTTGCAGGCCTCTACGTCCGTGCCGCCATCCAGGTAGCGCACCAAATCAATCAGATCGCCACCTTTATCGCCGGTCGCAAAATCAGCCCAGGTGCCTTTGCTCAGATTGATTTTGAGTGAGCCTGCGCGCTTGTCGGTGCGGGTTGGATTGGGTGCTGTGTATTCCTTACCGCCGTCTACACGCTTGCCGTTGGGTAGCCATTGAGTGAGTACGCGATCAATGTTGCGCAGAGCTGCGGCTTTGACTTGGGCAAAAGTTGGGCGGCGTGAATTACCTTTTGGGGGAGTATTCATTTTGCACCCCCAGAGGAATCACTCTGGTTCGATGCCGTATCAGCATGCATGGCCAGCGTTCTGATTAAGCCAAGCGTGCCGCGAACATCCCAAAGCACGGACGCGATGATGTGGTTGGAGAGGCGAGGGGTGTCACCTTCAAAGTGATCTTCCAGTAGGGTCAGCACAGACGAGGCGCGATCAATGGCGCAGGTGATGGCGTCAATCGGGATACCGGCTTCGGCCTCTTTGCTGACGCACAGGAGGTCTTCGGGCAGGGCGAAGCTCAACAGGCTTTTCATCGAGCACCCCCTGCAGATTCGAGGGAGCGAGCTTTGGACATGTGAGCGTTGTAGCGGGCTAGACGTGTAGCGAGGCTGGAGTTTGCGTGTAAAGCGGCGAGAGCCATTGCTCGATGAGCAGCAGCGCGATTTTTGAACGGATTGAGGGCGTGCATGTGGCGTAGCTCCTTGATTTGGGAACTGCCACGACTCGCCGTCAAACGAATTAAGGTGGCAGCTGTACGCAGGTTGACGGACCGGGAATCAAGGAAACCGGCACACCCGAAGGTGTCCTGCGCACAGCCGCCATAAACAGGATGTGCGGGCACAAAAAAAGCGCCTGCAATCGTTATGGGGGCGCCTGTGCGCCTTGGATTCGTCGGGCCGTCAAACCCGGTCACTGAATTTGCAGTGACGCCAAGAGAATAACGTCCCGATTTCAAAAGTGCAACCGTGCTGAGGTCTTGCGTATTTTTTCGAAGCGGCATAGATTTAGCTGGCATGTAGATATACCTCAACGCCTCCGGATCGCTCCCGGGGGCGTTTTCGTTTCAGGCATGGATTTCGTGGCGCAGGTGCAGAATGGGGGTGATGCTTTCACTGACCATCTGGCGGGCTTCGCGGTAGGCGTATGACTTCTCGAGTTGATCAAGAGCAACTGCTCCGAACCATTCGGTATGAAGGATCAGTACGCACCAAACGCCGTCTGGCCAGCTCACTACGATCAATGCACGGCCCAGCGCTTCATGGCGTCGGCGTAGTCGTTCAAAACGAGCAATACGGGACGCAGAAAAGCCGATATTTCGCAGTACTCGATATGGTCTGATGATCGCTTTCTGAGGAAGGCCCATGTTTATGCGGCCTCATTGTCGCGGGCTGCGATGCGCGCACGTGTCCAGTTCTGAACTTCCCCCAATACCCAGGCGACAGGTGCTCCACGGGCATTGCTGTTGCTCAGCTTCACGGGAGTAGGGAAACGGCTTTCGGGTTGCTGCATCAGTTTGTAGATGGTAGGGCGAGCAAGACCTACGATGGCCATCACTTCAGTGATCCGGATTAAAGTTGTCGCCGGATCGCGTTGTGCAACTAGGTTGATTGTCGAAACACGTGAGTCGGACATAGTCGTGCCTGTAAGGTGAGAGACAGGCACAGGCTAGAGAGGGAGGAAAAAGCAAACACGGTTTGCTTTTTTTATTAGAGTTTAACGTGGCAGGAATCGACCTTTTTTAAGGTATTTTCTAACAGTGGGTGTAGATGCTATGTAGTCTTTTTCGACGAGCTCTTTCACCAGATCAGCCCCTGAAATCGTGGGGTTTGCAGCAATACGGCGTTTAGCCGACTGGCTTACTCTTGCGAAAAGCTCTGTAGCTGTCTGCTGCTTCTCTGATTCAGGTTTGCTGTTGGCTTTGCCCGCCGATGAGGCTCTTTGATAAGCCTTGGCAGAAAATGCGTTGCTGAGAGCTTTGTGTAAAAAACTTGAAACATTGTATGTACCTTTCAAAACGTCAATGTTCTCAATTTGTTTGTACAGGTCAGCCAGCATGTACGCCCTATGAGCATCGCCCATCAATACACGAAAGGTTTCGCGTGCTTCAATTTCCACGTCCCTGTTATTAAGGCGCTCTGCCTGGGCTAATTCTGCGTATTTTTTTGGATCTGTCGCGTGCAGATGGACTATGAGATCTTCGTCTAAATCATAGAGGTCGACTTCACTAGCAAAAAGCCAGTTGGCAAGAACCTCTACAGCTTGAACGGCTTGGACCAATGCGTATGTGGCCACCAGCTGGGAGTCGGTAGCGTTTCTGTCCACGCTGTAGAACTGCTTCATGACATCCGGTAGGGATGCGGCATCGGCATACCCTGCATGCTCATCTATTGCGTCACGAAGACGAAAAATAGTCGCTATCACTGATCCGGCGCATTCAGAGTAGCTGAGCTCCTCGAGCCAAAATGAGGTGGCATAGTTAATGAGATCAAAGGCTTCTGTGAAGTGCTCACGAAAATGGGGGAACAATGCTAGTTCCTTTACAGCTTGCTCTATTTCGTCTTGCTCCCACAGCAGGCTGCTGACGTCGTAGCCAGCAATCTCCAAGACGCCAATTGGCATGTTTTCATCATCCATTCACGTTGCCCCTCGCCCCAGCAGTAGGGTGATGATTCTGCGTTTCATACTCTGGATTTCCTCTGCCTGCAGCGCCGAGGTCGGATGTTTTTGTGTTACACAACTCAGCCCCGTTACACCAATACCTAGCGAGCAATTTGGTTGTGTTACATGCCGTAAGCCCTTTGGTTTCAGTGGTTTGATGGTGTCTGTTACACGAGTAACACGCGTAACACTGGTTTTTAGTGGGGGCTGGGTTGCCGTGTTCAATTTGCCTTTCCAAAGTGCCCCTGTACGACATTACCTTGCTCAAGGCGATCCAGATGGTCGGCGTACCACTGCATCATCGTTGTGCGCTGTGTCAGGTACTGAGCCTTGTTGTAGATCCCGCGCACACCGGGTGCCTTGTGGCTAAGTTGGGCCTCAATATGGTCTGCATCAAACTCGTGTTCGTTCAGGATGGTACTGGCGATATGACGGAAGCCGTGGCCGGTCTGGCGGCCTTCATAGCCCAGGCGACGCAAAGCCATCAGAAACACGGTATCGCTACGGGGTTTAGTACGGTCGCTTCTGCCGGGGAAGAGCAGTGGGTAGGCGTCTGTCAGAGGGCGCAGCTCGTTTAGTATCTCAACAGCTTGGCGGCTGAGTGGAACCAAGTGCTCAAGCCCTTTCTTGCGACCTTTACGTTCTACCGGGATTGTCCACAGCTTCTTGTCGAAGTCGAACTCCTCCCAGCGGGCTTCGCGCAGCTCGCTAGGGCGCACGGCCAGCAGGGTCAGCAGGCGTAACCCAAGTTGAACATCTTTGGCGTGGGGGTAGGAGCGGATAGCGCGGAGCAGGGCGGGCAGTTCTTCAAGGCTGACGTGGGCATAGTTCTCGGCCTTGGCTGTGGAAAGGAACTTATGCACACCTTCGAGCGGGTTGTTAACGGCGCGACCTGTTACGCGAGCAAGGTCATACACATCTTTGCAGTAGGCCCGCACCCGGCTCATCTGTTCCAGAATGCCCTGTTGCTCCATCCCGCGTAGCAACCCCATCCACTCCATTGAAAGGATGCTGGTGTACAGGCGCTTGCCGAAAGCGGGGAATACATGGCGTTCCAGAGCGCCCATGACTCGTTTGGCAGTGCCTGCATCCCATGACTTGATTCGGGACGCGTGCCATTCACGGGCCATTGCCTCGAAGGTGCTGTTGTTGGCTTCAAGTTCGGCAGCTTGGCGGGCTTGTTTCGTAACGATAGGGTTCTTGCCCTCTGCGGCGTCACTGCGCAGTTCGGCGGCCTTCAGTCGTGCCAGCGCACCACTTACCTCTGGATAACCCCCGAGCCCCATCCAGCTCCATTTGCCCGCCGGAGTTTTGTAGCGTAATTGCCAAGACTTCTGACCATCAGGCTTAACACGGAAATACAAGCCATTACCGTCCTGTTCCCGGTACTCCTTCGTGTCGGGTTCCAGGTTGGCCAAAGCAGTGTCAGACAAGGGACGTCTTTTGATCTCTGAACGCTTCATTGACTTGTATCCCTTCGGTTCGATTATTAACGAAGGATACACAGGGGGATACACGGAGGGAAGGTATAGGGGGAGACAAGGAGAAACCCACAGATACAAGAAAGCCCGCACTAGGCGGGCTTCTTGTACTGTTTATAGACTCATGGAGACATCTGTAAACAAGCGTTTGGTGGCTACACAGGGACTTGAACCCCGGACCCCAGCATTATGAATGCTATGCTCTAACCAACTGAGCTATGTAGCCAATGGCGCGCATTATTCCCTCGAGTGGGGCATGTGTCAAGCAAATATCTTAAAAAATTTGCTGTTCTATCAACCGCTTAAGGTTTTCCAGCGTTTGAATGGAAATATGTTGTAAAAAAGTGGCACATTGACGCCCCCCGCAAGTGCGCATTCACCTGATGTACGGAAACGCTTATGGCCCTTAGCAACGCTCAAACAAAAACTACGACAGCCTCGCCACCCGCTCAAACCAGCCCGTTAGTGCTGCGCATCATCGGCGCAGTCGCATTGGCGCATCTGATCAACGATTTGATTCAAGCCGTTCTGCCTTCGATCTATCCGATGCTCAAGGCTAAATATGACCTGACCTTCACTCAGATCGGCCTGATTACCCTGACCTTCCAAATGACCGCGTCGCTGTTGCAGCCGTGGGTGGGGTATTACACGGATCGACACCCCAACCCGTTGCTGCTGCCTGCGGGCATGGTGTGCACACTGGTCGGGATTTTGATGCTGTCTCAGGTGGGCAGTTTTCCTTTGATTCTGCTGGCCGCGGCATTGGTGGGCATCGGTTCGTCGACCTTTCACCCGGAGGCTTCCAGAGTGGCGCGGCTGGCTTCAGGCGGGCGCTATGGTTTTGCGCAGTCCACTTTCCAGGTCGGTGGCAATGCGGGTTCTGCGTTCGGGCCGTTGTTGGCCGCCGCGATCATCATTCCGTTCGGGCAGGGCAATGTCGCCTGGTTTGGCTTGTTTGCGCTGTTCGCGGTCGGATTGTTGTATGCCATCAGCCGCTGGTATCGCAGCCACTTGAACCTGTTCAAGCTCAAGGCCGGACAAAAGGCGACCCACGGGTTATCGAAACAACGGGTATTGGCGGCACTCGTCGTGCTGGGGCTGTTGGTGTTCTCCAAATACTTCTACATGGCCAGCCTGACCAGTTACTACACGTTCTTCCTGATTGAGAAGTTCGGGGTGTCGATCGCCAGCTCGCAAATGTATTTGTTTTTGTTCTTGGGCGCAGTGGCGGCGGGCACCTTCTTTGGCGGGCCAATCGGTGACCGTATCGGACGCAAGGCGGTGATCTGGTTCTCGATTCTGGGCGTGGCGCCGTTCACCTTGCTGCTGCCGTATGCCGATCTGTTCTGGACCAGTGTGCTGAGTGTGGTCATCGGTTTTATTCTGGCCTCGGCGTTCTCGGCCATTGTGGTGTATGCCCAAGAGCTGGTGCCGGGCAACGTGGGCATGATCGCAGGTATTTTCTTCGGCCTGATGTTTGGCTTTGGAGGGATTGGTGCCGCGCTGCTCGGGCATTTGGCTGATATTCATGGCATCGAGTACGTATACACCTTGTGCTCGTATCTGCCGCTGTTGGGTGTACTGGCTATTTTCTTGCCACGCTCGCAAAAAGCGTGAGGCCATTGCCTGACTCACAACCACGGGACTTGGCAGAACAGTCCCGTGGTGAGTCAGTACCTTCACGCCGGTAATCGTCTTTAACGGTGGGTGGCTATCTTGAGTTGTTCTCTCGCTCGAGAGATGCGTGAGCGAACCGTGCCGATGGGGATTTCAAGGGCGAGCGCGGTGTCTCGGTAATTACCGCCGGTTTCCAGAGAGGCATAGAGCGTATTGCGCATCTCTTTGGGCAGGTGGTCAATGGCAATCAGGGTGCGCTCAAGGCGTTGCTTGATCTCGAACTGCCCGCCCAAGTCTTGAGCGTTATCCATGTCCGTACACAGCGCTTCATCAAATTCGCAATGAATGGGTTTTGCGTAAAGGCGGCGAAAGTGATTGCGGATCAAGTTTTGTGCAATCCCGCACACCCACGTGCTGATAGTTGCCTGGCCACTGTATCGGTCTTTACCGCGCCATGCTTCAAGGCAGGTTAATTGAAAGATGTCGTCTGCATCTTCGGGGTTCAATACACGTTTGTGGATAAATGCCTTCAATTTTCGTTGCAGCTCGGGTGATATGTCCAACACGTTCTGCGGCGCGTCCACAGGTCGGGTGAGTGAAGCATCTTTACGCTGATTCATTATTCATCCTCAGGATAAGCGGCCTCGAAATAATTTCGAGGAAGACCTCCTAAGCACTGCGTGTGCCAATCTTTTGAAGTGATTTATCAAGTTGATTTATATATGTTTTTATAAATGGCACGGTTATTTTTGTGCCGCTATTTGCATAATCATGCGTACGCGTGCGCCAACTTTTTCAATTTAAAAAATAGGCACATTAATAAGGAACTGTTCACGCGTACTTGGCCACACAGAAGATCGAAACTTCTCTGATGGGCGATTACGCTATGAAAGTTGACGTGCGACATGACCCCTCGCGAGCAGTGAGCTCTTTGCTCGCTGCGACAAACGTTCGACCGCCGGTACCTCAGGCCACTCAGCAAAGTTCTGCCGAAGAGGTCGGCATGCTGTTTAGTCAAAAGACCGAGAGCAGCAGCAAAGAAATGGCGCAGCGAACGTTGCGTGCCTCGGGGGCCGAGATTCGAGTGCGCAGAATTCAGGGCATCGAGCAACTCATGGCTTTGTACGAGCAGTTGGGCCATGCCGGTCAGGCCAACTTGAGCCAGGTAGCCAGACAGGTCCGTCAGGAGATGTCGTCCAGGTCTAGCCTGGACAATCTGATGGAACTGACCGGAGGTGATCCGGCCCGGACCAGTGTAGTGCTGAGTTACGTAACTGCATGGGCACAATCAGAAGGTCATGACGCTGATGTTGCGTTGTCGCACAGCTATCAGGATCAGCTGCACACGCAGCACGCAGGGCCTGTTCAAGCGGGGATGAACATTGCGCGTGGGCTGAGCACTATCAGTGATGATGCTTCTTTGCGCCAGGCAGTTCGCACGCTGTATTACGCCAATGTGGTAAGGCGCCAGTCACCGGCGATCATCATGCAGGCACTGCTGGGAATGTTTGGGGACAAAGGGTTCAGCGTAGGGTTAAAAATGATGAGTCGGGCACTGGCTGACGACATGGCAGCGCAACGCCCATCGTTGCCGACCAACAAGTTAAGGGCCGTTATGTTGGGTCTGCAAAGTTGCAGGCAATTAGGCAGTGTATTGAACAGTTGTCGCCGATTTATTGAGCAAATGCCCAGGCACGAAAAATCAATCGAACAGGCTGCGGTTTCGCTGTTACAACGTTTGCTGGGGTATGCCAGCGAGGGCATTGACCTGCGCGAGAGCCAATCGTTGGGTCGTGATTTGGGCGCAACCAGCCCTGACAGTCATTTGCTCATGCTCAATCGTGTCTACCCACTGATTCAGCGTCTTCCGTTGGGCATATGGTGTGATCAGCGAAACCGCCAGGATACGTTGCGTTTTCTGATGGGCTTGATGGATGAGCAGACTCAGTCCGAAGGACTTGTACCACAGGCATTCGGGTACTCGAGCATCGTTAAATGACGTGGGCTGGCACCTTCAATAAAGTGCTCTCCAAAGTCTCCGGGGGAGGGGAAGTCCTGGGGGCGATGGTCGTGCTCGGCATTGTCTTTATTTTTATTGTCCCGCTTCCCACCTGGCTGATTGATATTCTGATTGCGGTCAATATTTGTATTTCTTGTTTGTTAATTGTGCTCGCGTTCTATTTACCGAACCCGTTGGCTTTTTCCTCCTTTCCCTCGATGTTGCTGTTAACCACTATGTTTCGCCTGGCGCTGTCGATTGCGACCACGCGCCTGATCTTGTTGGAACAAGACGCGGGCGACATTGTGGAAGCGTTTGGTAACTTTGTAGTGGGGGGGAACCTTGCCGTTGGGTTGGTGATTTTTTTGATTATCACGCTGGTGAACTTTCTGGTGATTACTAAAGGATCGGAGCGAGTCGCTGAAGTGGCAGCGCGTTTCAGTCTGGATGCGATGCCGGGTAAGCAGATGTCCATCGACAGCGATTTGAGAGGCGGTTTAATAGACGGTAAACAGGCTCGCTATAAACGCGAACAACTGTCGCGCGAAAGTCAGTTGTTTGGTGCGATGGATGGCGCCATGAAGTTTGTTAAAGGCGATGCGGTTGCCGGACTGATTATTGTGGTTATCAATATATTGGGTGGTTTTTCCACCGGGATGATTCAACACGGGATGAGCGCTGGGGACGCCATTACGCTGTATTCGGTATTAACTATTGGTGATGGCTTGATTGCGCAGATCCCGGCGCTGCTGATTGCATTGACCGCAGGCATGATCATCACCCGTGTTGCGCCTGATGATGACTCAGAAAGAGCAAACATTGGTACGCAAATAGGGCAGCAGATCACCAGTGAGCCCAAGAGCTGGATGATCGCTTCGGCTGGCATGCTGGCCTTTGCCGCACTCCCGGGTATGCCGACCCTGGTGTTCATTTTTATTGCACTGAACACCTTTGCGCTGGGTTTTTACCTGTGGTTTCGCGGCACTAAAGGTGAGTCAGTCGAGTCTGCGTCTGTGCCCCAGACCACCCCTGAGTTGAATGGGGATGAGGACCTGCGCAGTTTTACACCCACGCGCCCCTATGTGCTGCAATTTTCAGCTCTGCAGCAGGACGATCAGCGCGCTCTTCAGCTGATTCATTCCATCCGCCAGGCTCGAAACAGCATTGTCACTGCAATCGGTTTAACCCTCCCTCCCTTTGAGATCGAATACAGCGCCTCGCTGGCCGATGATGAGTTTCGCTTTTGTGTGCACGAAGTACCGATGATCAAGGCGACTTTCTCGCCGTTGATCGCACTGATGCGCGGTCGCTATCTGGACCAATGCCCTGAGGCTCCACGAGGCAGTGAAGAGCGGGATGAGCAGGAGTGGTTATGGCTGCAACCGCAAGATCCGTTCTTGGCTGGTGAAGAGATCGAACCGTTCACTGCACACGACTTGATCGTCGTGCGCATGCAGCGGGCCATGATGATCAGTGGGCCGCAGTTTCTGGGTATTCAAGAATGTAAATCCATCCTCTCCTGGCTAGAGCAGAGTCAGCCAGAGTTGGTTCAAGAGTTGCAGCGCATCATGCCGCTCTCACGTTTTTCTGCCGTACTGCAACGCTTGGCCAGTGAAGGTGTACCACTGCGAGCTGTGCGCCTGATTATCGAAGCGTTGAATGAGTATGGGCAGCATGAGCGTGAGGTCAATGCGCTTGCGGACTACGCGCGGATTGCTCTGAAGTCGCAGATTTATCATCAGTACAGTGAAAGCGACGGGCTGCATGCCTGGCTGTTTTCATCCAACGCCGAAAACATTTTTCGGGAAGCGCTGCGCCAGACTCAAACCGGTGTGTTTCTGGCCCTGGAAAGCGGTCCCAGTGCACAGCTGATCAACTTGCTCAAAGAGGCATTTTTACCCTATCAGCGTGAGCAAAGGGTGCTGTTGGTTGCCCATGATTTACGCAGCCCCATACGGACTTTGTTGTTCGATGAGTTTAACCATGTACCTGTTTTGTCCTTTGCTGAGTTGATGGGCACGGCAAAGGTAAAAGTATTGGGTCGTCTTGATTTTGAAGGCGACAGTGACGAACACGAGGCGGATTTTTGAACGTTCTAACGTACAGCATGGATACGTCTTGCGAGATATTCGAGCTACGCGTACTCAGCGGTTTGCATCAGGGCGCGGCTTTGCCTCTGTTTGGCGAGTGTTGGAGCATCGGTGCCAGCGAAGAAGCTGACCTGGGTTTATATGATCCTGGCGTTCATGTTCGACATGCGCAGTTGCAGCGCACTGGCGAGCACTGGTCGTTGCAAGCTCAAGAAGGCCTTTTGCAGGACGATGCGGGCGCTACCTTGGCGTACATCTCAAACCTTGTTCCTGGAGCCGAGTTTTCATTGGGTGGCATTCGTCTCTGCGTTGCTCATACCGAAAGCAGTTGGCCGCAAGCGCCAAGCCATTCGCCCTTTGAACCTGGCGATACGCTGACTGGCAAGGTGCCAGAAACGTCGAAAAAGGCAGCAAAAAAACCAATAGCAGGCGCATTGGCAGCGCTTGTACTGGTGCTGGCCGGCTCTTTTTTTCTGTCGCGCGATGAGGACGTACCCTTGGAGGTGCCGGTCCCTGTCGTTAATGAAAAACGCGTTCTCCTGACGGCCATCGACGTTCATCGGCAACTGCTTTCCATGCTCAGCGACCGTGAACTGAGTGCCCACGTCATTCTGGAGTCCACAAACCATCAAGTGACGCTGAGGGGGGACGTTCAGGTTGAGCAATTAGCGCTGGTCTCGCGGATGCTCAAACGATTCCAGCTTCAATTCGATACCTCGATAACCATTCATAACAAGGTTCAGCTCATTAGCCGTGAGTTGCCTTTCAAAATTGTTCAAATCATTGGCGGCCCTAAGGCCCATGTGGTGTTAGGGGACGGGCGCCGTCTGTTTTTTGGTGACGAAGTGGATGGGGTGCGCCTGACGGTTATCGAAAATAATCGTCTGTTGTTTGAAGGGCGCCAGCGCTATGAGGTGAGTTGGTGAGTCAGGCTTTTGAGGAAAGACTTGAGTCCTGGCAGCAACGCCAGTCGGCTTATCTGGCTCGTTTTTCACCGGTGACTGTGTGCGGCCGGATCCAGCGGGTCAATGGCACGTTGTTGCAATGTCGCTTGCCGCAGTCGCGTATCTCCGATTTGTGTGAGGTTCAGACGGCTGATAACAGCTGGATCCTGGCTGAGATTATTGGTTTTGATCAACAAGACGCGATGCTCAGTGCATTGGGGAGCCTGGAAGGTATTTGTGTGGGTGCTGCGGTCAAGCGACTGGGCGGAGCGCATCAGATTTGCGTTGCAGATAGTTTATTGGGGCAGGTGCTGGATGGCTTTGGTCGCCCACTCACAGGCAGCGGCTGGGGTGCATTTGCAACACCGTCCAGCGCCGACGCGGGTCCTGTGATGTGTGAAGCACCGCTGCCCACCGAAAGACCTCGTATCAACCGTGCCTTATCCACAGGCATACGCGCAATTGATGGTCTGCTGACCTTGGGTGAAGGGCAGCGGGTCGGGCTTTTTGCGGGCGCCGGCTGCGGTAAAACCACTCTGCTGGCTGAGATAGCTCGCAATGTTGATTGCGATGTCATCGTCTTCGGGTTGATCGGCGAGCGTGGGCGTGAATTGCGCGAGTTTCTTGATCATGAACTCGATGACGAGTTGCGATCCAAAGCCGTTCTGGTGTGTGCAACGTCTGATCGCTCCAGTATGGAACGTGCGCGCGCCGCCTTTACGGCGACGGCTCTGGCGGAGGGGTTTCGTCGTAAAGGCCAGCGAGTTTTATTGTTGATTGACTCGTTGACGCGCTTTGCCCGTGCCCAGCGTGAAATTGGCCTGGCGGCTGGCGAACCTTTGGGGCGAGGGGGCTTGCCGCCCTCCGTATACAGCCTGTTACCGCGCTTGGTTGAACGTGCAGGGCTGACCCAGCAAGGGGTGATTACCGCGATTTACACCGTGCTGATTGAGCAGGACTCCATGAATGACCCGGTTGCGGATGAAGTGCGCTCTCTGCTGGACGGCCACATTGTGTTGTCGCGCAAATTGGCAGAGCGCGGTCACTACCCGGCGATTGATGTGCTGGCCAGTTTGTCGCGGATTCTGAGCAATGTTGCCGAGCCGGGCCATGTGCAAAACATGACGGCTTTAAGGCGACTGCTGTCAGCGCATCAGCAGATCGAGCTGATGCTCAAATTGGGTGAGTACCAAGCAGGCAATGATGCGCTGACCGATATGGCTGTAGAGAGCCGACATCAAGTGGATGCTTTTCTGCGCCAGGACCTGCGTGAACCTACGCCGTTTTTGGCAACCCTGGACCAACTGAGTGAACTGACTGCCTATGTCCCATCCTGAAATGTTTTTGTGTGAAATACAGGCTTTGCAGCAACTGCGTCAGCATCGCGCAGACAGGGCCGCTCGGCAGTTACAAAGAGCTTACATGGCACAGCGTGTGTTGAGCGGGCGCATCCAACAGGCCCGCGAGCGTGTTGAGCAGGTGCGAGGGGTTGAAACCCGGCAATGCAATGAGTTGCTCAATCGTCACCGTGGACAGGTTCTTTCGCCCCAGGCTCTGACGAGCTGGGATGAGGATGAACGCAAATTGTCGGCGCAAACGACTCAGCAAAAAGCACATTTGCAGGAACTGTTTGATCAACAGGCACGCGAGAACGAACAGCTTGAACAGGCTCGATTGCAATCGAGCATCTGTTCGCGACAAGTTGAAAAACTCCGCGAGTTGTCTGCGTTGCTGGCGCAGGAGGAGGAATGACCCAACGGCCTGACTTAACCCCTTTACGCGTACAAGCACTGTCGTTTGAGGCTCATCCTGCGACTGCCCGGATGACTGACAGCAGTCTGTTCGCTCGCTTTGTGGCGCAACAGGGCACTGAAAAAAGTTGGGGTTGCAGTGAATCATTTACGCGGGCTGGTACGGGGTGCGATCTGCTTCAGGCCATCGGTGAGCGTTGTGGTCCTCGCTGGACCAGAGGTGTTAGCACACCCATGCAATTTGTGATCAGCCTGGCGCGGCGCGGGCGGATCAATGTCCGCGCGCACCATGAATATGCCGGGTGGACGTTCTCGTTGGAGGCCGAGCAATCAGCAACCCATCAATGGCTTATCGGCCAGCAGCCAGACTGCCAAGCGCGACTTTCACGCACGTTGGGTCAATCGGTCAGAGTGTTGGTGATACAGGAGCGTGTGCAGTGAGCGCGCCGGTGATCAAACTTCCCGTGCTGGACAGCCTGACTGTCCAGGCTTACCGCCGGTTGGGGCGAGGTTTGCGTTTTTCGTTCGAGGTCGCCGGTGAGGTGGGCGAACTATTGCTTGAGCCAGGGAGGGCTCCAGAGTGTGGCGTGTCGCTCTCATTAGAGACGCGTTGTGGAGTGATGACATTCAGCGATGCGGGCCCTCTGCTGAGTTTGATGGGCGATTGCCCTGTGGTGCTGGCTGATACTGAGAATGATCCGTGCTCATGGTTTTGGGCTTTATTTGAGCAGCGCATGAGTACGCAACTGGTCTCCGTTTTTGGCTATGTGCGGCCGATTGGCGACGTGCAACCGCAGACTTTTGAATGTCGGGCCAGCATTGCGTTGGGGCAAGCGCGTAGCGTCAGTCGGCTGAGGATGGCGCCTGAATCGTTACTGGCGCTGTATGAGTCCGGCCCTTGGCACCCCCTTAAAGCATCTGTGGCAGATCGCTTTCCATTTCTGATCCCAGTGATTTTGGGGCAGTTGCAAGTGTCCGTTGAGCAACTGCGCTCCGTTCAACCGGGAGACGTTGTCTTGCTGGAGAACACGCAATTGGACGGTGAGGGCGTTGGCCAACTGAATGTTGGGAAACTTCGGCTGCACGTGATGATTGACGATGAAGGTGCACGCAGGTGCTTGAACATTTGTTCTATCGAGGAAGTGGCTGTGGATGATGTTTTTTTTGCAAGTACGGACGTTGATGCAAATGCACAGGCGCAACGAGTGCTGGATGAGGACCAGTCGCTTGAACACCTGCCCTTGGCGTTGAGCGTCAGGTGTGGCGCACTGAAGTTGAGTCTGGGAGAGCTGCGCCAGCTGGCGCCGGGCGTGGTATTGAACATTGAAGGTTATAGCCCCGGCATGGCGGGACTCTATTACGGGGATCGGCCGATTGGTCTGGGGCAATTGGTGGAGGTGGATGGACGCCTGGGCTTGCAACTGTCACGCATCATTTTTTCGCAATGACCGTTCAAGGGGTTGATCCCCTATTGCTGGCGCTGTTTCTTGGCAGTTTGTCGTTGATGCCCATGCTGTTGGTGGTGTGCACAGCGTTTTTGAAGATATGTATTGTGCTGATGATCACCCGCAATGCCATTGGCGTTCAGCAAGTGCCTCCAAGCATGGCGCTGTATGGCGTTGCACTCGCGGCAACAATGTTCGTGATGGCTCCGGTGGGGTATGAAATTGCACAAAACCTCAAAGAGACACCTGTTGATTTAAGCAGCGTAAAAGCACTGCAAGAAAGTGGATTGCAAGCGGTAAAACCGCTGCAGGCTTTTATGAACCGCAACACAGACCCGGATGTGCTCACTCATCTTCAGGAAAGTGCCAAGCGCATGTGGCCCCCCGAAATGGCGCAACATGTTCAACGTGATGACCTGATTTTGTTAGTGCCCTCTTTTGTACTTTCGCAATTACAGGCCGGGTTCGAGATAGGTTTTTTGATTTATATCCCGTTCATTGTCATCGACTTGATTGTGTCAAACCTGTTGCTCGCGTTGGGTATGCAAATGGTTTCACCCATGACCATTTCACTGCCACTCAAACTACTGCTGTTTGTGTTGGTATCGGGGTGGACGCGCCTGCTCGACAGTCTTTTTCTTTCGTACCTGTGAGAGATGCCCTATGGACCCTACGCTGCTTTTCAAACAAGGCATGTTGTTGGTGGTGCTGCTGTCTGCGCCTCCGCTGATTGTGGCTGTGGTGGTGGGCGTCTTGACGTCCCTGGTCCAGGCATTGATGCAGATACAGGATCAAACCCTGCCGTTCGGGATCAAACTGGTGGCTGTGGGCATTACGTTGGCGTTGACGGGACGCTGGATCGGGGTCGAGATGATTCAACTCCTTAACCTCATGTTCGACATGGTTTCGCGCTCGGCGCGCGGATAGGGAGCGGTCATGACGCCACACATCCCCTTTCTTGAATACCTGCCCAGCATGGCCATTGCCATGGCGCGCTTGTATCCCTGTTTTTACATGGTTCCGGCCTTTTGCTTTCAGCATGTGCGCGGTATGCCGCGTCACGTCATTGTTTTTTCAGTCGCCCTTATGCCCGTCCCGGGGGTTCATCACCATTTGATGGCGTTTGATTACACCTTGTTGGCACTCTGTGGCCTGGTATTCAAAGAAGCGATTTTAGGTTTTTTGTTGGGCATGCTGCTGTCCATGCCTTTCTGGCTGTTCGAGTCAGTGGGCGCTTTGCTCGATAATCAACGAGGTGCGCTGATCGGTGGTCAACTCAACCCCTCGTTGGGGCCGGATGCCACGCCCATTGGACATATGTTCAAGGAATTGAGCATTTTTCTGCTGATTGTGACACTGGGTTTGACCAGCCTGACTCAGGTGCTATGGGACAGTTATTTGATCTGGCCACCGACCCTGTGGGTGCCGAACCTGGCAGCAGATGGGTATGCAGTTTTTTTAACCCTGCTGGGAGATACCATCACACATATGGTGTTGTACGCAGCGCCTTTTATCGCATTGCTGTTGATTGTTGAGTTCGCCATCGCCCTGCTAAGTCTCTACAGCCCGCAATTGCAGGTTTTTGTGTTATCGATGCCAGCCAAGAGTTTGGCCGGGTTATGTTTTTTGATTATTTACTTACCCCAGTTGCAGGATTTGATTGTGGGACGTATGGGGCTGCTGGATGACTTGAAGCACTCGCTGGCGTTGTTATTCACAGTGCCCGCCTCATGAGTGACTCTGGCGAAAAAAAATATGAAGCGAGCCAAAAAAAGCTTCAGGACCAACGCAAGAAAGGGCAAGTGGCACAGAGCCAGGATGTCGGCAAGTTGCTGGTTTTGGCGTTGTTGAGTGAGTTGGCGATGATGACGGCTCACGGGGTCATGCAGCGTCTTCAACAATTATTGGTATTGCCTGCTTCCCTGATCGGACAGCCCTTTATCCGTGCTTTACAAGAGGTAGTGGTAGAGGTCACTCAGGTGTTTCTTGGTTTGGCGTTGTTGATGACGGGCGGCGCCATTTTGATGAAGCTGATCAGCAGTTGGTTTCAGTTTGGTTTTCTGTTTGCCCCCGAAACGCTCAAGCCGGACTTCAACCGCCTCAACCCGATCAACCAGGCCAAGCAAATGTTCTCGGCCCAGTCGGTGATGAACATGTTGATGGGGCTGTTCAAAGCCGTATTGATCAGTTTTGTGCTCTATCGGGTAATCGGGCCTTCCCTGGGCGCCTTGGTGGGTTTGGTCAACGGTGATTTACCGGGTTACATCGATGCGTTGATTGTGTTGTTTCGGCATTTATTGCACGTTTGTCTAGGGATGCTGTTGGTTCTGGCGATGATCGATTTATCGCTTCAACGGTACTTTTTTGCAAAGCGTATGCGCATGACTTATGTCGATGTGGTCAAGGAATACAAAGATATGGAAGGCGACCCTCACGTGAAAATGATGCGCAGGGCATTGGCCCAAGAGATGTCGCAAGAGGGAGAGTCGGCCAAACCGCCGCCGCTCGAGGACGCGGACATGCTGCTGGTGAACCCGACCCATTTTGCTGTAGCGCTGTATTACCGTCCTCCGCACACCCCATTGCCAGTGTTAATCGATAAAGGCACGGATGCTCAGGCGCGGGACATGATCGTCAGAGCCAAGGCTGCGGATGTTCCGGTTGTTCAATGTGTATGGTTGGCCCGAACGTTGTATCGCGAAGAGCTGGGCCATTGCATCAGTCGAGAGACGTTACAGGCTGTGGCTGTGATTTATCGTACTTTGCATGAACTGGATGCCGAGGCACTTCGTGAAACCCTTGAGCTGCCGGAGCTTGATCGGTTGTAAGGGCTAAGGGAACCGAGTGTTAATTAACGGTCACTCAGGCTATATCAGCCAGTCAATCGAGTGTCTCATGCCCTTAAGTCCTTTAGATTGCATCATTCCTAATCTGAGTCAGCTCAATACGTCAAGCGCAGCGAAGCCTGGCCATGACGCCATAGCGCAAAAGCCAGCCTCTCGTGGTTTTGTTAAATGCTGCAGTGACCTCTTTCAACGAGGGCGAGCCAGCAAGCAACTTGTCGCATTGACTCAGTTTCGTCACTATCACGTGTCCTCAATGGCGTTCAACGCAACGTTGCAACACGGAAAAGTCGTTGTGCAAGGGTCGCAAGCCGGCCGAGAAATGGCCGATCGACTCAATCAGCTCCCCAAGCGCTTTATGCAAGACTCTGCGGGGGTAGACAAAGGCCAAGGGCTACGTTTTGTGGATCAAAAGCTCAATGTTTTTCATCTTTCATGTACGCCGGCCGCTGCGGCTGTGTTCAAAAGCAGCCGCACTCAGGCTGCCAGTCCTGAGGTCATAAATAACCCGGGGAGAGCGCATTTAGGGCAAGTCAGCGGTGTACACACAACGCAAGAAGGTGATCAGTTTCGTTTGATAGAACAGCGTTTGCATCGCTTTGAACCTCAAACGGACACCTGGTTACCCGACAAAGATCAGGGGCAGTACCAACGACTTGGTTTGACCAATGAGGGCGCGTTGATGAAGGTGCCGCAGGGCATCAGTGACATGAGTGTTGAGGGCACCACGCAGGTGAGCCTGATGCAATCAGAAGACGACATGTCCCTTGAAATTGCTAACACGGCAACAGGTGGTGCTCCTGCACGGCTGACACCTGTCAGTGAGTCTGGTGAGCCTGTTGCACTGACCCGAATCGGGTTGGCAGGTCATACGCTCTTTGCCACCACTGAAGACGGCGAGCTGCTTCGCGCAGATTTGCGAAGTGCTGATAAAAGCCTTTTGCAGATGCACCAGGTGCCCGTCGAGTTGCCCAAAAGCGGCGCTCATGTCAAAGGCTTCATGCATGACGATAATGGCCAGCTTAATGCGTTGGTGGCTGATAACTACAAGCAACTGCATAGCAATCCATTAACGGATAACCCCCGATTGTTACCGGAGTGGAACCTTACTGACGTGATGCTCAAAGTCGTCGACAGAGGGGTGCCAGACCTTGAGTTGAAAGCATTGGCGGGCAGTATCGATCTTGGGCAGCGGGGTAAAGTTGCGCTCGAGGGTGGCACGCTGATGTCTTGGGACTCGGCAGCACAGAGTTGGGACAAGACCCAGCATGTGGATGTGGATCATCTGGCGCGCGGTCTGGATGGTCGTGCTTATGCGCTGCAAGCAGGCCAGTTGAAAGAACTGGCAACACTCAAAAGCCGAGAGCCGGTCCATATGGGCGGCAGTTATGACTTGGCCCCTCCCGCCCGTGCACAGACACACGTCACTCTTACTGAGGTCATGGCTGGCGATGAGGAGCGGATGATCACTGGCTTTGCAGTTGAAAACGGCAAACGCTTTGTGAGCCTCGATGATAAAAATCAGTTGCACGCGCACATTGATGGGAAGGAAAAAACCTTAACGTTTACCACTCCCAGCCCTTTGAAGGCCCTGGCGCTGGATCACCTGGGCAACCTTTATGGGCAAACCCAAACGGATGGCTTAGTCAGGCTGGACAAAGCAGATTGGCAATCCCCGGACGTATCGGACCTCGCCTGGACGCGTGTTCAATTGCCGGACAACCAGCCGCTTAAATCATTACGCATGGGCGCTGACCAGCATTTGATCGCCAGTTGGGGTGAAAATAATCCTCAGGAGAAGCGTTGGGGCGAGAAAAACCGGCGACTGGATATCTCGGCGCAGGGAGCGCTGCAATGGGGGCCGGTTACTTCATCGAGCAACAAAGATGCATCGCCGATAAGTTCGGTCCTGATGCAGGGACAAATGAAAGGGCACATCAACGCCACTACCGCGTGGGGCGCTTCGTCAACGGTCTTGGGTCAAACTCAAGAAGGTGTCACTGAGAGCGGTGGGTACTTCAAGGGTTTTGGAACTCATTTCAAGCCTGTAGAAAGTTTTAAAGAAGTCGGGCGCGATATTCAGCATCACTTTAAAGGGCGGGTGGGGCTGCAGGGTTTATACGCGAATGACAAGGCGTTGCGCACTGAGCTTAAAAACCTGGCGAATGCCCAGCCTGCTACGACAGACATGACCACACGCCTAGAGCAGTTGAGCCTGAAGACATCGACTCAACCGCTCGCCGATGAGCTCAAAAGCGCGCTGGTTCTGGTCGAAGGTAAAAGTGCTCCTCTGGCGACCCGTTTGGGTGAGATGCATGGGGCAACAGTCACCCCTGAGCACAATGGAGTCACAGCCAAAAAGCCTCCGTCTTCCGACTCAAGCCTTAATCAGATGCGACAGGCTTTTGAGCGGTTGTCGCCCTCGCAGACCAACGCCACGGCTGCTTTGCTACGCAGTTATGAGGGGCAGGGTGTTGCGTTATCGAAGTGGTCAGCTGATGTCACTCGGGACGTGAAAAACCCGACCGCGTTGGTTGAAGGCGGTTTGATTCATCATGCGCTAACACTTTCTCGGTTAAGTCACTTAGTCACGGCACTGGAGGGCGAAGCGCCGGACCTGGTAAAGCTTGGGGGTGAACTCAAAGGCATCATGCAGGACTATCACGACAGTCCTGTGCATAAAAAATCCTCGCAAAACATCAATAACTTCGCGCAAGCCGAAGCGCTGTATAAAAACTTCAAATTGTTATCCAAAGACCTTGGCACGCCAGGCGGTGCATTGAGTTTCCATATTTCCCGCCTGCTGGGTGTTGCCGAAGGCAAGGGTCTCAAAGAAGCGCTGTTACAAGACATCTTGCAGTCTTCCAGCGGGCAATCTCTGACCTCAAGCAGAGACAAAAAGAAGAGCGTCGGCCTGATAGCGTTTGATATTCAACCTGTGCCTATCATTGAGTTTTTTGTCGGCGCCTCGAGAGAGAAATCCAACAGTGTGAGCATTAGCCGAACAGACACCGGGGCCAATGTAAAGATCGGCATGAATACCGCGCACTCCTTGTCAGGTTCGATAGGTGCCGGGGTGACGCCGTTATCGACAGGAAGCGGGGTGTTGGTGGGGAATGTGCGATTGGGCACTGAACTTGAATTGACAGTGGCGCATGGCAGAGGGAGTGCGATTGATTTTGATGTAAAGGAGGCTGATCTTCCTAACATGCTAGAAAGCCTTTTTGGGGGGGACTTAGACGGCTTACTGAGTTTGGGTGCGGACCATAAATCGGGTAAAACAGCGAAAACAGGTGCGGACCTCACAGTGGGTGTCTATGCACAAGCCCGCGCCAATGTGATTGGTCAAGAAAGTTCAGGAACACTCAGTGGTGTGATGCGCGCAGCCATCGGGGGGGCGGCCAGTCTTAATCTTGCCCACTGGGGCAATAGCCATTCCGTTACGCAGGGGGATTTGGATATCAGTGAGAGTCATGGATCGGATACCCAACTTCTTAGTCGGGGTGGCGTTTCGGCCGGTAATTTTCTGGGTGCCACGTTGGGAATGGCACAAGTTGAGCCCAATGGTGCAAAGTTGGCCAGCTATGCTTCACCCACTGTGTCTTTCGCGGTGAGTTTCGATCGCAGTGTGGCGAACAGCTTTAACTTTACGTTCACACGGCCTGACGCTGTAAAGCCTGAAGCACTCGCAAAAGTGTGTGATGCTGTCGCACAAGTGTTCCCTGAATACAGATCAGCACTTCAGGCCATACCTTTGACGGCGACACAAGACATCGGTGAGCAACTGCAAACGGTTAAGCGCTTATTAGATACAGCGTCGGTTCCGGTGCATAAGCGTGAGCAACAACATGCGCTCAAAGATCAACTCGACGGCCTTCAACGCCAGCATCAGCAGCATGCACAGAACGGGCGAGCCTTAAGCTCAGTGGCTCGCACGGTTTCCTATGTGGGCTTGAATGGTGATTCACGTCACTCTTGGCTGAACGATGCGTCACCTGCCAACAAGGCCGCAATCATTCAGTTACTCGAGAATCAGCCAGAGTTGGCTCGAACGGTTAAGTCACTAGAGAGCAGTGAGGGCACGTCTGTGAGCATCGGCCTGGAATTGAAGCCGAGTGTGTTACGCGCACTTGAAGGCACGCTGATGAAAGGACAGGATGGCGACGGTGAAATCGAGCGGGCCTTGCAAAATGTCGATAACGTGCGGGTGAAAAGTTTTGGCGTCAGTTACAGCGCCAGCCGCTCGGATCGTCGGGTGTTTCCACTGCCTTTACCACTGCTTTCAATCTCGAGTGCTGCTGGAATCAGCCATGCACATAAATTGCTTAGTGCGGAGTTTGAATACGGTAAGGATCAGAACACGCCCCTGAGAATGAAATTCAAGGATGCGATGGCGGCCCCCGAGCGTACGGATTCAAACCCGGCGTTGAGGGAGCAGAAGATTCGCGATCAGCTCAGAACAGAGGTGTAAGGCGGGGTTGGCGTTACGTTGTATCGAACGATGCAACGTAACGCCAATGGGGCGAAGGCTTAGGCGGTTTGACTGAGAAGTGCGCGGGTTTCGCCGACTTGTTCAATAAAGCCTGTGACCCATTGGCAAAATGATTCTTCCGTTAAAAAAACCATCGGGCACTGTGCGCATAAACGCTCTTCCCCTGTTTCATCCAGTGCCAACCAGCAACCGTTGAGCTTATCGGGTTGCAGATTCAACTTGAGCAACTGGCTGTGCCTGTCAGGCGCATGGCTGCGAGTACCCATCGCACAGTGCAATATAGCCGTCGTGCTCATGGGTAAAAGCTCGATGATGCACATTTCCAGTTGTTGCTTGTCGAACAGAGCGCACACCCCATTCTCCAGTTGCAAATTAACCTTGAGGTACTGACTAAGCGCCGCCACCAGTTGGTGCGGCGCAGGGCTATTTTTATGCATGCCAGGTTCCTGAGGGATTGTGAATACACGCCAGGTCAGCTATGAAGTCAGGCGCTGCAAGCGAATTGGCCTGAGCGCCTATTAAGGCTTAGCGTTTTAGCGATACGGCCTGATGGTCTGCCTGTTCTGTGCTATGCCCTGTTTCAACCCGCATGTCTGCAGGCCACCAAATCACCAGCGATTCAGTCTTCGACTCCGGACGTTCACAAGAGTCACCGCGACATTGGGGAGTACAGCCTTGAAGTATGAACAAGATGCCGGCAGCGAGGCCAATGCGTATAAATCGGGTCATTTAGGAGTGCTCCTCGCCGCAGGGGCTAGTAGTGAAGGGCGTGTGACGGCGGTACTTTCATTTTTATTGCGCGTGCGCGTGGCAATGAACACTTCAGCTTTCTCACCTGGCGCCAGCCAGGCTTGAGGCCAGATACTGACCGCCAAGGTATGCTCATTACTGCATTCACTTTCATCAATGCGCACGTAGCGATCGCCCTTGTTGTGCAGGACCAGTACTGCCACGTTGTAAAGCGCGCCTGAGTACCATTGACTTGCCCCAGGGACAGGGCTTAAGGGGCTAGGCGTTTTACAGACAACCCCTGCGCCAGTGGGCATCGGTCCCGCCTTGAACTTCTTGGGCACTTGTCCGGTGACGAGATTGGCGAGTGTTTCGGCGACATCTGCGCGTTTCACAATGGGAAGATGTTCAGCCCTGCGCCGCGCCAATGGCGCGAACGCTGCGCTCAGGTGATCTTGATCCGACTGTGGCAGATAGCGCACAGGATTGACCTGGTCGCCAACCAGTCGAGGGGTCAATATGAAAAGACGTTCACGTCGGTTGTTACTGGTTATTGTTGAAGAGAACAGGGCTTTGCCTATCAACGGGGTTCGGCTCAATAACGGAACACTGTTAACGCGGTCAACTTCTTCAGCCACATGAAAGCCACCAATCACCAGTGATTGCTTTTCGGCGATCACCGCTTGAGTACTGACCCTGGCCTTGCGGACGTCTGGGGTGTCATAGGCGATATCTCCGCCAGCGACTTCAGAGAAATTACCATCCTCGATATCCACGATCAGATGAATCTGACTGCCCCCATTGGTGTTAATAACGCGTGGGATTACCTGGAAACTGGTGCCCACTGTGACAGGCATGATATTCGCTACGCCATCACCAACCGCTTTGATGTATTGCGTACGGTTGAAGTCGATAATCGCCGGTTGATTTTCCAGTGTCATGATGGACGGGTTAGAGATGACAGTGGCTAAACCGCGCTCCTCCAATGCTCTGATGTCGGCAGCGAAGCGACTTCTGTTGGTAATGGATAAGGTTGACGAAGAGCCTGCTGCGAGGTTTTGCATGCCAGTCCCGAAACGGCTGTTTTGAAACCCCCAGTTGACCCCTAGCTCTTTGAGTTGGGTGCGGTTGATATCAAGAATGACAGCATCAATCTCAACCAGCTTGCGGGCAACATCGAGTTTGGCGATCAAGGTTTGATACAACGCATTGCGTTGCGGCAAGTCATAGATCAACACGCTGTTATTGCGTACGTCGGCTTCGACCCGAACTTTAGACAGGCCCGGCGGGATTATGTCCGTCAGTGTGGAGTCGTAAGGCGTAGAGGCCGGCAAGTTGGGCAGTTTGGACATCATTTGAGAAGAGGGCAAAACACCGGTTTTGTTTGCCGAGGCAGGATCGAGAAGCCCGCGCAATAAGCTGGCAATTCCAGGAACTATCAGTTTCTCTCCGCGGTAGTCGATCTGACGATCCGCCGCATTTGCAAACTGCAAGGAGAAGGTCAAAACATCCTGTTTTTCGGCCAGATCGGAGTCTTTGCGCGTAAATGATTTGATCTGCTCTACATAGCGTTTTGGGCCCGACACCAAGACCTGGCCGATTTCAGGCAGCTCTCCCCAACCAAAACGATCGTCCAGCAGGCCGATATGAATAAGGGCTTGTTTTAAATCAGACACGGCCTCTTCAGCGACCTCAAGCCGTTCAGAGGTTTGCTGACTCAATGAGCTGATGTAGAGCGTATTGTTATAGACGAACCATTGGAAGCGATGCTCCAGTGCCAACCGCTCCATTAAATTGAACAGTGTATTGGACCGGATTTTCCCATGCACGGCGCCTTCTAACTCGCCCTCAATTTGAAGTTGAAGCCCTGCTGAATGAGCCAAGTCTTCCAGAAAGTCGCGCAGTGTCCTGTTGACAGCATCATACGCGTAAGGTGTTTTCTTCCACTCTTCTGGCACTGCGGCCATGGCCTGCGGAGTGTGCATATGAAGGAACAGTAATAATGCTAAACCGCCCGCGCGTCTGAGTGAAGCGCGCAGGAAAAGATTCAAGCCGGTTGGGCCTGGGGAGGTATTAGGCATGGAAAGCACTCTATTTATTGCACCGTTACAAGATGCGACTTTTATCGAGGTGACGTTTAATTCACCGCTCTTCGAGTTGTCGTGCAAAGGGCAGGTGATTTATTGCACTGCATCAATGATGGATTTGGTCAGGCTGTGTTTAAAGCGGGTTTGCTCAGTCATTGAGAACGTGGCAGAGGCCATTCGTTGTGACGCGCTCAGGAAACTGATCATGTCTTGTTGACTGCCCTGATTGCTCATCGCAATAGAGTCGATATTTTTTTGCGCCTGTTCAAAACGGTTGTCAATTCGTCGCTGGATGCTTTCGAATGATGGCATGTAGTTCTCTCCTAGTGATGAACTGACTACTGTGTGGTATTGAGTTTTGAATCGGTTCCATCAGGCGGGTCAGGTAGCAATAAGGCATCCCGCGTTGTGAACCAATCGATATGCAGATCGCCATGTTCTGATACCAGCACGAGGGACAAAGGGGGGAGAGATTCATCAGGCTCCAACTGCCAAACATTGTCTACGTGGGTAGATAACCATTGCTGGATGTCTTCTTGGGCGTCCGGATGACAGCGCAAAACGGTGCTAAGTGAAGGGCATTGAACGCGTAGCAGTTGTGCAAGTAGCGCTGTGATACGCGATGTGTGCGGCACCTCATCAAGTAAACGAAGCAAGGCTTGATTTACCACTTGAGTGGCGTTTGACTCCAGCGCCTGGCACTGGGCTGAGTGTTGGGTTGCCCACTGCGCCAGTTGTGCATTGGCCATACCCCAAAACTCAGACCGGGCCTTTTCACATGCTGCTTCTGAAGCGGTGTGTGCGGCCCTGAGCAACGCATCCACTTTGCTATGTGCCTGCGTCAGCATCTGTTGAGCCTGGCCGCAGTCGAGGAGTGTTTGATGGGGCATCAGTAGTGACGGCAGCCCTGGCAAATCTGCTCGCAGTTCAATCTTGCGTCGTAACAACATCCTCAAGCTCCTGTTCATCTAAAAGAGAGGTTGCGGCTGCTTCGTTGAACTTGATGCTTTTCCACAGCACCGCTTGCCACAGTGATTGAAGCTTTAGTGCTGCAATGGCGTGAGGTGTTATGAGTTCAAGCGCACTGACTCTGGAGCGAGCAAAGCTCAAACGCAGGCGTTGCCAAACGGCTGGCGTTACCCAGGCCCTTAACAGCTGTAGAGTGTCATCGCTCGTCGCTAGCCAGTCAGTGGGGCGCAAGACCTTGGATAAACGTTGGCACCAGAGTTGCTGAGTCGTGCACAACGAGTTGGGCAGCTGGGGGCGACAGATACAGTCGACCAGCGTCAAAACGAATGCCTGGTGCGTAGCTGGCGCCAATATGAAATGGAGTAGGGCGCGATCAGGTTCGACAGGCAGGCAAGGCGTAATAGCAAAAGCCCTGCCTGTGCGAGCGTGCTGGCTACGGGTTAACGTGCGTGCCTGTTCAATGGGCAACGCCTCGAGTTCGGCGTCATACCAATCGGGGTGAGCCTGCTTCCAGGCCATCGCCCACCACCGTGCCCATAACTCACCCTCGCTCATGGTGCACCCGTGATGTGAGGCTCGTTGTCAGGCAACGCCGCTGCAGGGTCTTCAGGTTTAGGTCGACGCGAAGGTTTTTTTAACCAAATCAGAATCGCAATGATCATCAGCGGCGGAGCGGAAATAAGGGCCACGAAGAGTTTTTTCCAAAATCCCTGGTTCTGCTCGGGAATAAGAAAAGGCCCCAGAAAGACCAGTGATTGTTTTTCCAGATAAGCGGTGGAGGGGACGAACACCGTGGTTATTTTATTGGGAGTTTCAATGGCTGAAGCCATACCGGGAATGCTGCTGGCAACCAGTCTTCGTACGCGTGCCTGAATACTGTCCGGGTCCAGTTTTGTATCGTGCTTGATAAAAACTGATGCAGACGCAGGTTGTACCGGCTCTCCAGGGGCTACTCGCTCAGGCAACACGACATGCACGCGAGCCACAATGACGCCGTCAATCTTTGACAGCGTGGCCTCGAGCTCTTGTGAAAGCGCATAGATATAGCGCGCACGTTCTTCCAGGGGGGTTGAAATGACCCCTTCCTTACGAAAAATGTCCCCAAGATTAGTGCGTTGGGCGCGTGGTAGTCCTGCTGCTTCCAGCACATTGACGGCGCGGCTTATATCGCTAGCGCGGATACGTACGGACACACCGCTTTTAGCAGGAATTTTTTGGGCATTGATCTGCTTGTTAGCCAGCTCAGCGATAACTTCATTAGCCTCCTGTTCGGAAAGCTCACGGTGAAGCTCCACATGTTCGCCACACCCCGCCATGCTTAACATGGTGATAAAGAACAGGCCTTTGAAGAGATCACGCACCATGTTTTTTACCTAAGAGAGGTTGGTCAGTTTTTCGATAGCTTGTGACGTTTTGCTGATCATTTTGGCTGTTAGTTGAGTCTCAAGATGAAAGGCTGACATGGCGCGGGTTGATTTGACCATGTTCATAGGGTCCGTATGGCGGCCTACTTTTTGCAGCGCGCGTGCAGCCTGATTTGACAGCCCCTGCAGGAAATCGGAGCGCTGCGTCAATGATTGACCTGCCTTGTTATCTAGCGACACGCTGTTGACTGATGCGGGGTCGTTATTTTTTAAAACAGCATTAAACCAGCCCACGTCAAGTTGCTCGGGTGCCGATGTAGATGTCTTTGTATAGGCGGATAAAGAAGGTGTTTGTACGTCCTGGATATTTATATTCATAAAGACGCTCTGGTCGATAAGAAGGCTTGGCAGAGATAACAGCCCACGTGCCGTAGTTAAAGGTTCCCCCGCTGTGAGAGCGGGGGATAAACAGTCCTGTCGAAATGCTAGGGCTGAACCTGACTGGTTAATATTGAACTTGTTTTGCGGAGCTGCTGATAGTGTTGGACGCTTTATTACCGGAATCAATAGCGCCGGCCATGATGGCATTAATGCCGTCAGTGACGATCTTGCTCTGAGCCGCTTTAGATTGCATTTCAGTCATGCGTGCTTGCGCTTCATCTTGTAGTTTCAACGCTTTTCGAGAAGCTTCTTCCGATTTGTTGTTTTCTCCGCTGCCTACAAAACCAGCACTGCCACCAATGACGCTGTTAAATAAACCGCTATTATTTCCGATCATAGTGTATTTCCTGTGTAGTTATTGCCGTGGGTGTTTAAATAACTGCATGAGCGCGTTGTCAATACGAAATAGGTTCCTTGGTTTGTGAATCAGGAGCCTTGATACTTTCCAAGTGCTTATCGATGCCCTTGGAAATATTGTCCAAGCCAAATTTAACAACGTCTTTGGCAATGCTGCCAACGGTTTCAACGACTGATTGCACGATGGGCGCAACAAGAGGCGCTAATAGCGCGACTAATGGAATCATTGATTGACCTCCAGGAACACTTGTTTAAGGGAGTGCGTCTTGTGTTCATCTTGTGAGTGCTGTTTTTTCTCAGGGTGTTCCAATAAATGTTGATTATGAAATGTCTAATTGTTTCATTCGGTGGTACAGCGTGCGTTTCGCGATCCCTAACTCAAGGGCCACGGCATCGATGCTGTGCAGGTGGCGTCGCAGTGAGTCTTGTATCAAAAGTTTTTCTATTTGTTGTAAGCGGAACTTCAAACTCATGTCGGCGTCCGCATCCTCTCTGGCGCCTGATGAAATGGGCAGTAGCCCAAGTACCAGTCGTTTGGCAGTGGATCGTAATTCCCTGACATTGCCCGGCCAGTCATGGCACACCATTTGTTGCAGCAGCGAGCTGTCGGGAATGGGAGCTAGTGATTTGAAATGCTCTGCTTCTTGCTGGATAAGGCTCATGAATAAAGGAATGATTTGCTCCCGCTTTTCACGCAAAGGCGGCAAATTGAGGCTAACGACATTAAGACGGAAATAAAGATCGCGCCTGAACAGACCTTGTTCAACCATATCTATCAACGAGGTTTGGGCTGAGGCGATAACGCGCATGTCCAGCGCTATAAGTTTTGTAGACCCCAAGCGTTCAACACCACGGGTTTCAAGTACCCGTAATAATTTGGCCTGCAAGGTCAGGGGCATACTGTCTATTTCATCGAGATACAGGGTGCTCATATTTGAGGCTTCAATAAAACCTGCGCGCGACTGCACTGTTCCCGTAAATGCTCCGTGCGTCACACCAAAGAGTTGGCTCTCGGCAAGCGTTTCAGGAATGGCAGCGCAATTGATGGCGATAAAACTGCCTCGTCGGCCTGACAAGCAATGAATTCGCTCTGCCAATGTATCTTTGCCTGTACCTGTCTCACCATGTAACAAGATATCAATGTTGAGTGTGGCGATATTGTTGACGATTTCGTCTAGCGCGGGATCTTCAAGTTGAAATGTGTCGTGAACATTATTTTTTTTATGTGGAGACACCATATTTCTACTCCAATAATCATTTTTTCAACTGATCTTGCACGCGGGGCACTATTCTGAAGATCGAGGTAAAAGGTGTTTTCATTTAATATAAATTATTTCGGTACCACCCCCTCCTGTGGGCCAGCCACCTGGGTGTGAAAAATAAAGGGCGCACAGTATGCTCGGTGTGCTTGGAGTGAAAGGTATGTTGAGAACTCCCATGCTCCTTAGGTTTTGATTTTAGAGTGGTCGAGGCATGGATTGAGCGCCTATGTTCTTTGATTGCAGTAGGAAAGTTCTTTGGTTTGATGGGTAAGTGTCATTCATAAATCATTTTTTGTGAGGTTTGTATGTTGTTACACAATGATTGGCAGTGGGTTGGGTCCATATATAAAGCTGGGTGATTATAGCGGTATGTGTTCTCTGTTTTAATTAAGGAAGTCAGTGAGCTTCGGGTGTCTGGAACTGTCGAGAGACATAAGAATATGTTTTGCTTTCGCCTTTAGATATCAAGCCTGCTCGTTTTTCATTTTTCAGTATCTCTATGTGTAGTGAGTCTGAATGTTAATAATGCACTCTCAACCGTTTGTAAGTGTTCTAAGCAAAGTTGCCAAGGTGCAGCGCTAATATCCGCTACGTCGTAAGGGGTGTTTGGGGTAGGGGGCGTGTTGTTGTCTTCCCTGGCAAGGGCTAAGCAACGGGTAGCCACGCAGCTCAAGCGTTCATGCAGTGAGGGTGGCGGTGTGCCTTGCTCTTTGCGCAAGGCATTGGCAAACGCTTCAGAGAACAGCAAGGCGCTGGCGTAAAGTCGAACGGCGTGGCGTTCGTAACGACTGGCAATCTCTTTGACCTCACGTGAAGCAAAACGTCCGCGTAACGTCCACCGAGCAGTATTTCGTGCCATGGCGATGCCGTTTTCCAATGTAATGAGGCTGTCGTGAGCTGAAGAAAAAATCTGTACTGCATTGTGCGCTTTGGACGCGTCATTATTTTCGAGAGCCTCAAGGCTTTTTTCAAATCCTGAAGCGAGCTTTTCCAAGAGCTCTTTTGCTGAACTATCGATAATGCCAATGGGGTTGGGGGTCATCAGTATTTGGCTGAAGACCAATCCAACTCCCGCTCCCATGATCACATCCAGCATGCGTACAGCACCTGCGCTCTCAGGACCTACTGCCAGCATCAATACAGCCGAGACTCCTGCCTGAATCGGAACTACAGGAGCCAGGCCATATAGGGCTGCAATGGCAATGGCCGCGAATGTTGCAAAGCCAATTCGTAATAATGGATAAGAGTCGGGGAGCCACAGAGCGGCTTCGCCCACCAGAATTCCGGTTGCAACACCTACCATCAAGCCTATCGCTTGCTTGCCGTGACTAGGGAGGCCTGGCGCGAGGCACACAACCGCACTGATCGCTGCAAAGACTGGGTGCGCATGACCGAAAAAGTGCTGGGCAAGGATCCATGCCAACGCGGCCGCAATAGCTGAAGCCAGTGCATCTCGCCAAGCGGATGACCAGCGAGACACCACCCGTTCAATCAGGGGATTAGTGAAGCGATTGAAGAACAGCTTGGCGAACATTGAACCCCCCGATCGGCCCGTCAATGGGCGTAGTAACTGACTATAGATCCTTTGTTTCTGGGTTTGGCTCTGCGCAAAGCGCTAGCCGTTCCTTTCCAGAATCGGTGAGGGCTACATCGGATGTGTAGAGTGCAATGCGCGCACTCATAGCTGCATCCATTTATGTAGGAAAGATGTTACGTCACGTCAAGAGCTTGCCGCGTCGAACCTAGACTCACAAGACACATTTGGGATGTAGTGAATTTTCTTCAAGATCAAAGGATTCTTCTTACGCTTGATAGGGAATAAGCACCAAAAACAAGAGGCATTGATAGCAAAGTTAAAAAAACAGGCCAAAAAAAACCGCGCCTGAGCGCGGTTTTTTTCGTGTTGTGTTTACACGTTGAAGCGGAAGTGCAGAACGTCACCGTCTTTAACGATGTATTCCTTGCCTTCCAGACGCCATTTACCAGCTTCTTTTGCACCCGCTTCACCGTTGAATTTGATGAAATCGTCGTAGGCGATTACTTCAGCGCGGATAAAGCCTTTTTCGAAGTCGGTGTGGATCACACCGGCGGCTTGTGGCGCCGTAGCACCGACTTTCACGGTCCAGGCGCGAACTTCTTGAACGCCAGCGGTGAAGTAGGTTTGCAGGTTGAGCATTTCGTAACCTGCGCGAATCACGCGGTTCAGGCCTGGCTCTTCAAGGCCCAGAGCCTCCAGGAACATGTCTTTTTCTTCGCCGTCGTCCAGCTCGGCAATTTCGGCTTCAATCTTGTTGCAGACCGGCACCACGATGGCGCCTTCTTCTGCCGCAATCGCCATCACCACGTCAAGCAACGGATTGTTTTCGAAGCCGTCTTCGGCCACGTTGGCGATGTACATCACCGGCTTGGTCGTCAGCAGGTGGAAGCCTTTGATGATGTGTTTCTCATCAGCGTCCATGTTCTTGATCAGGCTGCGTGCCGGCTTGCCCAAGGTGAAGTGGGCAATCAGTTGCTCCAGCAAGGCTTTTTGAGCCACCGCGTCTTTGTCACCGCCTTTGGCGTTACGCGCGACCTTCTGCAATTGCTTTTCGCAGCTGTCGAGGTCGGCGAAGATCAGCTCAATGTCGATGATCTCGATATCGCGTTTCGGGTCAACGCTGTTGGAAACGTGAATCACGTTTTCGTCTTCAAAGCAGCGGACCACGTGAGCAATGGCATCGGTCTCACGGATGTTGGCCAAGAACTTGTTGCCCAGCCCTTCGCCTTTCGATGCGCCAGCCACCAGGCCTGCGATATCGACGAACTCCATAGTGGTAGGCAAGATGCGCTGAGGCTTGACGATGGCAGCTAGCGCGTCCAGACGTGGGTCGGGCATCGGCACGATGCCGGTGTTCGGCTCGATCGTGCAGAAGGGGAAGTTCTCAGCCGCAATACCGGATTTGGTCAGGGCGTTGAACAGGGTGGACTTGCCGACGTTAGGCAGGCCGACGATGCCGCAGTTGAATCCCATGGTGTTTTCCCCGAGGAGTAGAGTCAGGCCTTCTGGCTGTGCAGGTTTTTCATCGCACGGTTCCATTCCCCGGCGAGGATATCCGGCAGCACGCCGAGGGCAAAATCGATGCTGGCGTCCAGTTTTTCCTGTTCGGCGCGTGGCGCACGACCCAGGACAAAGTTGGACACCATGCTGGCGACGCCTGGGTGGCCAATGCCGAGCCGCAGACGGTAGAAATTATTGTTGTTCCCCAGTTGCGCGATGATGTCGCGCAGCCCGTTGTGACCTCCGTGGCCGCCGCCCAGCTTGAGCTTGGCAACGCCGGGAGGGAGATCCAGTTCGTCGTGGGCCACCAATATGGACTGCGGTTCAATGCGGTAGAAACCGGCAAGTGCCGCTACGGCCTGGCCGCTTCGGTTCATATAAGTGGTGGGAATCAACAGGCGAACATCCTGACCTTGGTGGCTGAAACGCCCGGTCAGGCCAAAATACTTGCGATCCGCAACGAGATTGACCCCGTTTGCTGACGCTAGACGCTCAACAAAAAGGGCCCCTGCGTTATGCCGGGTCTGTTCGTATTCGGTGCCTGGATTTCCCAGGCCAACGATCAGTTTTATGGCGGTCACGACAAGGGCCCTTCTATGGCGTTGTGAATAACATCACCGCTGACAGCAGCGGCGAAAACGGACAAAAATACGGGTTTACATGAGTAAACTTCGCGATCTTGTCCGCTTTACTCGCTGCGTGTTAGCTCGCGATGTTTCTCAAAACTCCAACAACAGAGTAATGAATTACTCTGCGTCTGCTTCTGGTGCAACACGTGGAGCGTGAACGTTGGCTACTGCCAGGTCGTTACCGTGTGCCAGAGCTACGAACTCAACGCCTTTAGGAGCGGTGATGTCCGACAGGTGAATGATCGAGCCGACTTCAGCGTTAGCCAGGTCAACTTCGATGAATTCAGGCAGGTCTTTTGGCAGGCAGGAAACTTCGATTTCAGCAACAACGTGCGAGATCTCGCCGCCTTTCTTGATCGGAGCAGCTTCACCAACAAAGTGAACTGGAACGATTGCAGTCAGCTTTTGACCGGCAACAACGCGAACGAAGTCAGCGTGCATCACGTGGCCTTTAGCCGGGTGACGTTGCAGAGCTTTGATGATCACGTTTTGCTTAACGCCGCCAACAGTCAGTTCGATAACGTGGCTGTAAGCCGCTTCGTTTTCGAGCAGTTTGGCAACTTCTTTGGCCAGCATGCTGATGGATTCAGGGGCTTTTTCGCCACCGTAAACTACAGCTGGAACCAGGCTTGCGAGACGACGCAGGCGGCGGCTCGCACCTTTCCCCAGGTCGGAACGCACTTCAGCATTCAGAGTAAAATCGTTCATGTTGTATCTCCAAAATAACCACATCCGGCCTAGCGTTTGCGACCAGCGCTATGGACGGTATGGGCAAAAAAGCCCCGCCCCAACAGGCTGTTGGGGCGGGGCGCTTTTCGTCAACGTGATATCCGAGAAGGGCAGGGCCCTTATCGGAACATCGCGCTGATCGATTCTTCGTTGCTGATGCGGCGAACCGCTTCAGCCACAACCGGTGCGATATCCAACTGGCGGATACGCGAACAGGCTTGTGCGGCAGCGGACAGCGGAATGGTGTTAGTCACCACCAGCTCATCCAGCATGGAATTTTCGATATTCTCGATTGCCCGACCCGACAGCACAGGGTGTGTGCAGTAGGCGAACACTTTGGATGCGCCATGCTCTTTCAAGGCTTTAGCCGCATGGCACAGAGTGCCGGCGGTATCGACCATGTCATCAACCAGAATGCAGGTACGCCCTTCGACATCACCAATGATATGCATCACTTCCGAGTGATTGGCTTTCTCACGGCGTTTGTCGATGATACCCAGATCAACGCCCAGGGATTTTGCAACAGCACGTGCACGCACGACGCCGCCGATATCCGGGGACACAATCATAAGGTTCTCAAAGCGCTGATCTTCGATGTCATCCACCAAAACTGGGGAGCCATAGATGTTATCTACAGGAATATCGAAGAAGCCCTGAATTTGGTCAGCATGCAAATCAACCGTGAGAACACGATCGATGCCGACTACGGTAAGCATGTCAGCAACAACTTTTGCGCTGATAGCCACACGTGCGGAGCGCGGACGGCGATCCTGACGGGCATAACCAAAGTAAGGAATAACAGCAGTAATACGAGTCGCTGAGGAGCGGCGGAAGGCATCAGCCATCACGACGAGTTCCATCAGGTTATCGTTGGTCGGAGCACAAGTCGGCTGAATGATGAAAACGTCTTTACCGCGGACATTTTCATTAATCTCAGCGGTAATCTCGCCGTCGGAAAACTTACCGACAGAAATGTCACCGAGTGGGATATGCAGCTGACGTACGACACGCCGAGCCAGATCGGGGTTAGCGTTCCCCGTAAAGACCATCATCTTGGACACGCGCAGTACCTGAAGGCTGAGGGTAACCTGGATGAGTATAAGAAATGGCAGGGGCGGCTGGATTCGAACCAACGCATGGCAGGATCAAAACCTGCTGCCTTACCGCTTGGCGACGCCCCTGTATCTGTTGCTACGAGTACCGTGTACCCGTTTCCGCTTACAGATTTTGTAGTGTGCGATGCAACATCGAAACGTTGCTTCCCTTTGCTACAAACCCTGTATGGGTCTCTGTAAGAAGGTGCAGGACTTTATCAGCATCTGCTTCGTTTGGGAAGGCCCCAAATATACAACTTCCAGTTCCAGTTAATTTTGCCTCGGTATATTTACCTAACAAATTCAAAGCTTTACGTACATCTGGGTAAAGCTCCGTCACTACTGCTTCGCAGTCGTTTCGGCTGTTTCCCTTGGGAACGGGGCGCACTTTAATGGGCAAAGAGTTACGTGTCAACAAAGGATGTGAAAAAATTTCTGCTGTGCTTACAGAGACTTGCGGTACAAGCACCACATACCAAGGCTCTTCGGGGTATTCGGGTGACAGGATTTCGCCCACGCCCTCAGCGAAAGCGGCGTGGCCGCGTACGAAAACCGGTACGTCAGCCCCCAGACTCAAACCCAATGCGGCCAGGCGATCCTCATCCCAACCCAGTTGCCAAAGATGATTGAGGGCCAGCAATGTGGTGGCGGCATTGGAGCTGCCGCCGCCAATGCCGCCGCCCATAGGCAGCACTTTTTTGATCCGGATATCAATGCCCAGCGGGCAGGCGGCGTGTTGCTGAAGTAGTTTTGCTGCTCTGACGATCAAGTTCTGATCATGGGGCACGCCGGGGAACTCGGTGTGCAGGCAGATCTTTGCGTCATCGCGCACCGAAAACGTCATTTCATCGCCGTAATCGAGAAATTGAAACAATGTTTGCAGCTCGTGATAGCCGTCCTCGCGACGGCCAAGGATGTGCAGCATCAAATTCAGTTTTGCCGGTGAAGGCAAAGTCAGTGGATTTTTTTGCATGTCATTGACCCAACTGACGGGGTTGCCAATCTTTCACCACCAGAGTGACGTCCAGATCGGTACCGTGCAGCTTAATGCGCTCAGGGACCCAGAAGCCGTTTTGTTCGACGTAACTCAGGTATTCAATTTTCCAGCCGTCCTGTTCCAGATTGGCCAGGCGGCTGTCTGCATTGAGTGTGACCCGGCTTTTGCTGCCGGGAGCCGGTAGTCCGCGCACCCACCAGACCAAATGTGACACGGGCAGGCTCCAGCCCAGTTGTTCGCCCAGCAGTTGTTCTGGTGTGGACGCTTCATAGCGGCCCTGATTGGCAACTTCCAGGCTCACATTTCCGGGCCGTCCGGTCAGGCGGGCGGCACCCCGGCCCAGTGGGCCTGACAAGCGAATGTCGTAATAGTCCTGGCGCTGCAACCAAAACAAGGTCGCGCTGCCGGAGTCTTTAGGGGCGCGAATTCCGACCTTGCCGTTGATCTGCCAGCCGTCGAGTTGCGTCAAATGCTGTTTGTGTTCTGTCCACAGCGCCGGGCTGCCGTGACCCTCAACCGATTCACGGGCGCCAAACATCGAGCAGCCGGCCAAAAGGGCGATCAAGCCAAAGGCAATAAGGTGTCGCAGGTGGCGATAAAACATGATTTAAAGAGTCTCGGATCCGGTCAGGCGCAAAACGGTTTTGCGCAGGAGAGGGCTGTCGGGGTTTTCTTTAAGAAACGTGGCCCATATTTGCTTGGCTTCGCGCTGCTTGCCATTGGCCCAAAGCACCTCGCCCAAGTGCGCGGCGACTTCTTGGTCCGGGAAGCGCTCCAGTGCCTGGCGCAACAAACGCTCGGCTTCATCCAGATTGCCAAGGCGATAATTCACCCAGCCCAAGCTGTCGAGCACGGCCGGATCATCCGGGTTGATGTCGTAAGCCTGCTGAATCAGTGCTTTGGCTTCGGCGTAGCGCGTCGTCCGATCTGACAGGGTGTAGCCCAGTGCGTTCAATGCCATTGCGTTGTCAGGCTCGCGGGCAATGATGGCGCGCAAGTCTTTTTCCATTTGCGGCAGGTCATTGCGCTTTTCGGCCAGCATGGCGCGTGAGTACAACAGGTTCAGATCATCCGGGTACTGTTTCAGCGCTTGTTGCAGGACATTCCAGGCACGGTTTGTCTGATTGTTCGCACTCAATGTTTCTGCTTCGATCAAAAACAACTGAATCGCGTAGTCCGGTTGCTCATCTCGTGCAGTGGCAAGTTTGGTGGATGCTTCAGCGCCCCGGCCGTGGCTGATCAAAATGTCAGCCTGGCGCAGTTGGGCGGGCAAATAGTCATTGCCGGGGCCCACCAGGGCGTATTCGATCAGTGCGCCTTGCGGGTCGTTGCGCTCCTCGGCAATCCGGCCAAGGTTTAAATGCGCGGAGTCTACGTGGCTGTCGCGCTCAATCAGTGTTTGCAGATAGCCTTCGGCCTCGTCCCAGGCTTTGCCTTCAAGGCACACCAATGCCAGCGAAAAGCGCAGTTCATCGTCTTCGGGGTATTGCTGGAGCAGGCTGGCGAACTGGGCTTTGGCTTGATCCATGCGGTTCTGTTCAACCAGTGTGCGGGCATACGTCAGGCCCAGGCGCTTGTCCTCAGGGTACTGTTCGACACTTTTTTTCAGCAGCGGCAGGGCTTCGTCGCCGCGATCAAGCCCTTGCAAGATGCGCGCTCGCAGCAGCACCGGTGCGACTTCACCGGCTTGCGGCGGATTGCGTTCCAGCAGCTTGAGTGCGCCTTGTGCGTCACCGTCCTGCTGCATCAACAAGGCTTTGCCGAAAATAAGCTGGCCGTTGTCCGGATGCCTGGCGAGTAATTGATCAAAGCTTTTGAGCAATCCGCTGCGGGTGTCTGGGTCTGTTTCGGCGGCCGATAAGGCTAAAAAGTCAAAGTGAGTATCGCCTTTGGCTTGCAGGACTTTTTCCATGTACACCATGGAATCGTCATACCGGCCGTTGCGTGCCAACTGAATAGCGGCCGCGCGTTGTGCTTCCAGATCATCCGGTGCGTTTCTGGCCCAAATCAGCGATGTGTCGAGTGCGGCCTGATCGGCGCCCAGGTACTCGGCAATGCGAAAGGCGCGCTCGGAAATTCCCGGGTCCTGGGTGTTGATGGCCTGGGTCACGTAGTTATCCAGTGCCAGGTCCAGTCGATTACGCTGGCCCGCCAATTCGGCGCTTAACAAGCTGTACAGCGTGTCTTCGCTGAATGAGCTGTAGACCGTTGGTTTTTCGGGTGCGGAGGTGGCGTCTTCGACCGGGGACGATTCGTTCGGCGACGTGGGAGCCAAGGCCTGGCAGCCACTGAGGAAGACGAGAGCAAGGAGCAACGCGGAGGATCTATTCATATAAGAGAAGGGCGACTTACCTGCGGTCGGGGCATCATGACACATGCGACAGGGCAAACCCTAACAGCTGCGACTATCGATATGAAGGGCCAGGATGATGGCTAATTGGGCGTCAACAGACCTTAACTATAGAGACAATAGTCAGCAATGGTTGTTCTCAATCTGGCGAAGTAGGACAATTGCCGGCTTCTCGTCATCATCAGCGATCTTGAATGGCCTTCCTTGCACTCGGTATTAACCACAAGACTGCTTCAGTAGACGTGCGCGAGCGCGTGGCTTTTACCCCTGAGCAGTTGGTTGAGGCCTTGCAGCAGCTCTGCCGACTCACCGACAGTCGCGAAGCTGCGATCCTCTCAACCTGCAATCGCAGTGAGCTGTATATAGAGCAAGACCACCTTTCAGCCGATACGGTCCTGAAATGGCTGGCTGACTATCATAAGCTCGACCTCGATGCGCTGAGGTCCTGCGCCTACATCCATGAAGAGGACGCAGCGGTTCGCCACATGATGCGAGTGGCGGCGGGCCTCGACTCGCTGGTATTGGGTGAGCCGCAAATTCTCGGTCAGTTGAAGTCGGCGTATGCCGTGGCGCGTGAAGCGGGCACTGTCGGGCCGTTGTTGGGGCGCCTGTTTCAGGCCACCTTTAACTCGGCCAAGCAAGTGCGCACTGAAACGGCTATTGGCGAGAACCCGGTGTCGGTGGCGTTTGCCGCGGTCAGCCTGGCGAAGCAGATTTTCAGCGACTTGCAGCGCAGTCAGGCATTGCTCATCGGTGCAGGCGAAACCATTACGCTGGTCGCCCGTCACCTGCATGACCTGGGGGTTAAACGTATCGTGGTGGCAAACCGTACGCTTGAACGCGCCAGCATTTTGGCTGAACAGTTCGGCGCACATGCGGTGTTGTTGTCGGACATTCCCCAAGAGTTGGTGCACAGCGATATCGTCATCAGTTCTACCGCCAGCCAATTACCGATCTTGGGTAAGGGCGCGGTTGAAAGCGCTTTAAAGCTGCGCAAGCACAAACCTATTTTTATGGTCGACATCGCTGTTCCGCGCGATATCGAACCTGAAGTCGGCGAGTTAGACGACGTTTATCTCTATACCGTCGATGACTTGCATGAGGTCGTGGCTGAAAACCTCAAGAGCCGTCAGGGCGCCGCGCAAGCGGCAGAAGAACTGGTCAGTATTGGCGCTGACGAATTCATGGTGCGTTTACGTGAATTGGCCGCGGTTGATGTGCTCAAGGCTTACCGTCAACAAGGCGAGCGCCTGCGTGACGAAGAATTGCAAAAAGCCCAGAAAATGCTCGCCAATGGCGGCAACCCTGAAGACGTGCTGGCACAACTGGCACGCGGCTTGACGAATAAACTGCTTCACGCCCCCAGCGTGCAGCTGAAAAAGCTTTCCGCCGAAGGCCGCCTCGATGCGCTGGCCATGGCCCAAGAACTTTTTGCCCTCGGTGAGGGCTCATCGGATAGCTCTGCGGATAAAAAATCGTAATGAAAGCGTCACTGCTTAATAAGCTGGACATCCTCCAGGACCGTTTTGAAGAATTGACCGCGTTGCTTGGTGATGGCGAGGTCATTTCGGATCAAACCAAATTTCGTGCGTATTCCAAGGAGTACGCAGAAGTTGAGCCTATTGCTGGTGCTTATAGCCAATGGCTAAAAGTCCAGGCTGACCTTGAAGGCGCACAAGCGTTACTCAAAGACAGCGACCCCGACATGCGTGAAATGGCGGTCGAGGAGGTGCGCGAAGCCAAAGAGCGGCTGATTGAGCTCGAAGGTGATTTGCAACGCATGCTGCTGCCCAAAGACCCGAACGACGGGCGTAACGTATTCCTTGAAATTCGTGCCGGTACGGGCGGTGATGAGGCGGCGATCTTTGCCGGTGACCTGTTTCGCATGTACTCCCGTTACGCTGAGCGTCGTGGCTGGAGGCTGGAAATCCTGTCTGAAAACCCGGGTGAGCATGGCGGCTATAAAGAAGTCATTGCTCGCGTCGAAGGGGACAACGTTTACGGCAAGTTGAAGTTCGAGTCCGGCGTGCACCGCGTTCAGCGAGTCCCGGCCACCGAGTCTCAGGGCCGTATTCACACCTCTGCCTGCACCGTGGCAGTGTTGCCTGAACCCGATGAGCAGGAAGCCATCGAGATCAATCCGGCCGATTTGCGTGTCGATACCTACCGTTCTTCCGGCGCGGGCGGTCAGCACGTCAACAAGACCGACTCGGCCATCCGTATCACTCACTTGCCTTCGGGCATCGTGGTGGAGTGCCAGGAGGAGCGTTCGCAGCATAAAAACCGTGCGCGGGCGATGTCGTGGCTTTCAGCTAAATTGAATGACCAGCAAACCAGCGCTGCGGCCAATGCCATTGCCAGCGAGCGTAAGTTGCTGGTGGGCTCGGGAGACCGCTCCGAGCGCATCCGGACCTACAATTTTGCGCAAGGACGAGTGACCGATCACCGCGTCAATCTCACCTTGTATTCATTGGATGAAGTGCTGGCAGGCGGCGTAGAAGCCGTGATCGAGCCGTTGTTAGCCGAATACCAGGCCGATCAACTGACCGCGTTGGGTGAATAAATGACCATTATTGCCAGCTTGTTACGGGCTGCCGAATTGCCTGACTCGCCCACGGCCCGACTGGATGCCGAGTTGTTGTTGGCCGCCGCCCTGGGCAAGTCGCGCAGTTACCTGCACACATGGCCCGAGAAAATTGTCAGCAGCGAATCGGCACTGATCTTTGCCGACTACCTGCAACGCCGTCGGGCGGGTGAGCCGGTGGCCTACATTTTGGGTCAGCAAGGGTTCTGGAATCTTGACCTGGAAGTGGCGCCACACACGTTGATTCCGCGCCCGGACACCGAATTGCTGGTTGAGACAGCATTGCAGCTGCTGCCTGCAACACCGGCTAACGTGCTGGATCTGGGCACCGGCAGCGGCGCCATTGCGCTGGCCTTGGCCAGTGAACGTGCGGCCTGGCAGGTGACGGCGGTTGACCGTGTGCTTGAGGCCGTTGCTCTGGCCGAGCGTAATCGCCAGCGCTTGGCGCTGGACAACGTCACTGTGCTCAACAGTCATTGGTTCAGTGCTTTGGCCGACCATCGTTTTGACCTGATTATCAGCAACCCGCCTTACATTGCGGCGGGTGATGTTCACCTGGCTGAAGGCGACGTGCGTTTCGAACCCGAAAGTGCGTTGGTGGCGGGCCCCGACGGGCTGGACGATATTCGCGAGATTGTCGCCGCAGCCCCGCAGCACCTCAACCCGGGGGCATGGCTGATGCTCGAACACGGTTACGACCAGGGCGCGCCCGTGCGTGACTTGCTGCAAGGTGCCGGTTTTACCCAGGTTCAAAGCCGCAAGGACCTGGGCGCTCATGAGCGCATTACGTTGGGCCGCCTGCCGTGCTGACCGATCAGGAGCTGTTGCGCTACAGCCGACAGATCCTCTTGCAACAGGTCGACATCGACGGCCAGTTAAAACTCAAGCACAGCCGCGTGCTGATCGTCGGTCTGGGCGGGCTGGGTTCGCCAGTGGCGTTGTATTTGGCCGCGGCGGGTGTGGGTGAACTGCATGTGGCTGACTTCGATCACGTCGATGTGACCAATCTGCAACGCCAGATCATCCATGACACGGCCAGTGTCGGTCAGAGCAAGGTCGACTCGGCCATGGCTCGACTGGCCGCGATCAACCCTGAAATCACCTTGCTGGCCCATCGCTGCGCGCTGGACGCCGACTCGCTGGCCAAGGCCGTGGACGCGGTGGATTTAGTGCTCGACTGCTGCGATAACTTCGCCACTCGCGAAGCGGTCAACGCCGCCTGTGTCGCGGCGCGTAAACCGTTGGTCAGTGGTGCAGCCATTCGCCTTGAAGGCCAGTTGTCCGTGTTTGACGTGCGCCAACCTGCCAGCCCCTGCTATCACTGTTTATACGGGCACGGCAGCGATGACGACCTGACGTGCAGCGAAGCCGGGGTGATCGGGCCGCTGGTGGGGTTGGTGGGCAGTTTGCAGGCCCTCGAAGCGCTCAAGCTACTGGCAGGTTTTGGTGAGCCGTTGGTGGGGCGCTTGTTATTGATTGATGCGCTGGGTACGCGGTTTCGCGAGTTGCGGGTCAAGCGCGACCCGGCGTGCAGTGTGTGCGGCCCTGCCCATGAGTGACGCGCCGATTGGGGTGTTCGACTCCGGTGTAGGCGGGCTGTCGGTGCTCAATGAGATCCGCGCATTACTGCCCAATGAGTCGCTGCTCTACGTCGGCGACTGTGGGCATATTCCCTATGGCGAGAAAACCCCAGAATTCATCCGTCAGCGGTGTGTAGTGATGGCTGACTTCTTCCAGCGCCAAGGCGCCAAAGCGTTTGTCCTGGCCTGTAATACCGCCACCGTCGCAGGTGTGGCAGATGTGCGTCAGCGCTATGGGAACTGGCCGATTGTTGGCATGGAGCCGGCCGTCAAACCGGCCGCGGCGGCCACGCGCAGTGGCGTGGTGGGCGTACTCGCTACCACTGGCACGTTACAAAGTGCCAAGTTTGCCGCCTTGCTGGATCGATTTGCCAGCGATGTACGCGTCATTACCCAACCTTGCCCCGGTTTGGTTGAACTGATTGAAACCGGCGACCTGCACAGCGAAGCCTTGGTCACGCTGCTGCGTGGCTATGTGGAGCCGTTATTGGCCGCAGGTTGCGACACGATTATTTTGGGCTGTACGCATTATCCCTTCCTCAAGCCTCTGCTCAGTCAGATGCTCCCGCCCTCGATCTGTCTGATCGATACCGGTGCCGCCGTGGCCCGGCAACTGCAACGCTTGCTCCACGAACGTGGTCTGTTAGCCAGTGGCCCGGCCCAAGACACGCAGTTCTGGACCAGCGCTTCACCTGAAAAAATGCGAAAAATCCTACCTGTGCTGTGGAATAAATCTGGCGTTGTGCGAAGCTTCGACCTGTAAAAAAATGTGTGCTTGTTCAAATGGGTTGAACTTCACCTTTTGATTGGATTCATACCGCCTGCCTGATGGGGCACACCACACACGACCTATGCATTCGAAAATAGGATTTTCTTATGACGCGTTTTTTTAGCTTGGCTGTTCTTACAGCAACCGTTCTGGGGCACAGTTTCACGGCACAAGCGGCCGGTATCGAATTTGGGGTAGGGCATACCAGTCAGTCGAGCATGACGTATCGCTTGGGCCTTAAGTCCGACTGGGACAAGAGTTGGTTACAAAGCGATGTCGGCCGTCTGACGGGGTATTGGGATGGCGCTTATACGTATTGGGATGGCAAAAAGTCATCCAGCAGCAACAGCCTGTCGTTCTCCCCGGTATTTGTGTACGAATTTGCCGGTGAAACGGTAAAGCCCTACATCGAAGCCGGGATCGGCATCGCGCTGTTTTCCAAGACCGAAGTCGAAGAGCAAAAACTGGGGACCGCGTTTCAGTTTGAGGACCGGATTGGTTTCGGTTTGCGCTTTACCGGCGGGCATGAGGTGGGCATTCGCGCTACCCACTACTCCAACGCCGGACTTTCCAGCACCAACGACGGGGTGGAAAGCTACGCACTGCATTACACGATGCCGTTGTAGCCTAACGATAGACGGTGGCGATGCCTTGGCGTTCGTTGAGGCATTCAACGTCACCCATCTCGAACTCGCGGCAAATCAGCGGGCGCTTCTCGTAAATGGTGCACATCATGGTGTTGCGGTCCAGGGCCGCACACCAGCCATCGTCAAGGCGCAACATCACTTCGCCTCCCCAGTCATCGGTGTCGATAAAGCGTTCAGGCACACCGGTTTCGGTGATCAGCATCACTTCCAGTTGGCAGCAGCACGCCGCACACGTCGAACAGGTGACGGCGGGTTCGGTAATTTCAGTCAGGGGGATGTTGGTCATAGGCGCGCAGTGTAAGGCAGTGCTGCGTTCAGGTGTAAAACAGCTGACAATCGCACACCTCTACGTTCTGTAGTCGCTGGCGAACAGCGCGAGGCTGCGATCGCAAACCCTGTCACTGCGCGACCCCCGAGGCGTCGCACCGTGGTTAGGTCGGGTCGCGAGCAAGCTCACGGCTACGGGTGTTGACGTGTTTTGCGGCTATCCATTGCAGTGCTGCAAACAATCCCGCCCACAACACGCCTAGTCCAAGCAGCGTTGGCCACACACCGAACGGGAACGTCACGGCTCCCAGCCGTTGCCCGGCGTAATAGGACAGCGGGCCGCCGATGGCACCCAGCAGTGCGGCCCGCCAACGAGGTTGTGCGGTCCATGCCAGGCAATGGTTCAGCGTCGTCGCCAGTAAGGCCCAAAGCACTATCAACCAGAACGGGATCAGCCACTGGGCCTGCGTGAACGCAAACACGCCCGCGTTGAGGAGCAGGCTGTCGACCAGCGTACCGAGCATGCACACGCACACCATCAAACGCAGTTCGGCCCATGAGCGACTTATCCACACCACGTGGATCAGCAGCGCGCCAGCCGCCAGCCAGAGCCAGGCACTGTTGCCGCCCAACACACAGGCAAACCAGCCGAGCTGAAACAGCACGGCATTGGCCAGCTGCTTTTCAAGCATTGAAGCGGCCGAGTAATGGTGGGTTCATGGCGGCGGGTTTAGCCAGCAGTAATTGTGCGGTGCCGATGCTGCGCTCCAAAAAGCCGCCTTCGCAGTAACACAGGTAAAACTCCCACAAGCGCAGGAAGTACTCGTCGTAACCCAGCTCCGTCAAACGCCCGTGGGCGCGACGAAAATTCTCATGCCACAGGCGCAGGGTTTTGGCGTAGTGCAGGCCAAAATCTTCCATGTGCATGAGGTTCATGTCGGTATCGCTGCCCACAATGGCCAGCATTTTTTGCACGCTGGGCAATGCGCCACCGGGGAAAATGTAGCGTTGGATAAAGTCCACACTGCTTTTGGCCTGTTCGTAGCGCTGTTCGCGAATCGTGATGGCTTGCAGCAGCATCAAACCGTGGGGTTTGAGCAAGTGCGAGCATTGCTTGAAATAGTTCGGCAAGAAGCGATGACCGACCGCCTCAATCATTTCAATCGACACCAGCTTGTCGTATTGCCCTGTCAGGTCGCGGTAATCCTCCAGCAGCAAGGTCACTTGGTCCTGTAAGCCCAGGGTTTCAACGCGGGCCTGGGTGTAGTCGAACTGTTCTTTGGACAAGGTGGTGGTGGTCACTTTGCAGCCGTAATGCTGTGCGGCGAACAGTGCCATGCTGCCCCAACCCGTACCGATTTCCAGTAAATGGTCTTCGGGTTTGAGGTTGAGTTTTTGGCAGATACGCTCCAGTTTATTGAGCTGGGCCTGCTCCAGCGTGTCGTCGGGGCTGAGGAACTGCGCCGCGGAATACATCATGGTGGGGTCGAGAAACTGCTCGAACATTTCATTGCCCAAGTCGTAATGCGCGGCAATATTTTTTTGTGAGCCTTTACGCGTATTGCGATTGACCCAATGCAGAGCGCGAATCAACGGCCGCCCCAGTCGCGCCAGCCCGCCTTCCAGGGCATCCAGTACCTGCATGTTACTGACCAGTACCTGAATCACTTTGGTCAGATCGGGTGAACTCCAGTAGCCGTGTATGAACGCTTCGCCTGCGCCAATCGAGCCGTTGCTGGCGATCATGCCCCACACGCTGGCGTCGTGAATCTGTACTTCAGCGACCATGCTCGCACTGCGATCCCCGAAAACATGCGGCTCACCGTTTTCGATGATGACCAGATGGCCATTTTTCAATTGATTCAATTGGTGCATCACCCCGCGCCTTAACAGCACGCTGGTCAGATTGTGGGTGCTCGAGAGCGAGGACTTGCTCACCAGACTAGGGCTTTTCATGGCGTTGATCCTTGGGTTGCAGGGCAGCAATGCGAAAGGCGCCGTCGGCGGCCTGGTGAGAAACAATCGGTGTACGTTTAAGAAAAAGGCGTAAGGCTTGCCAGTAAATGGCCAGGCAGGTTTTGGCCGTCATCCACGGAAATTGGCGCAGGTAGCGGTGCAAACTCGCGCGGTCCAGTTCTGTACGGTGCAGGTTGAGCGTGGCATCAAAGACCTTCAGTTCACCTTGCCAGTCCGCCATGTGCACGCCAAGACGGGCGCCTGGAGGGCTGAAACTCATGCGGTATTCCAGATCGCGCGGTAAAAACGGCGAGACGTGAAAGGCCTTGGCCACGGCGACATGCGCAAAGCTGTCACCCTCGACGGGGAGTACGTAGTGGTAGCGTTCGCGCCACGGTGTGTTGGTCACTTCGCACAGGATGGCGGCCAGTTTTCCATCCGTTTCGTAGCAGTAAAAGAAACTCACCGGGTTGAAGGACAGCCCCCAGCTGCGGGCTTGAGTCAATAAACGAACCGCACCTTGTGGCGTGCGGCCTAATGCTATGCCCACTTGCTGGCGCACTGCATCAATCAGGCGCATGCCGGTTTCGGTGTAGGTTTTTAAGTAATCGCTTTCACGAAAGGAGAAGGGCGCAAAGCGACTTTTGCCGGCCAGCGGTGACAGCCCCAGCACAGCGTCTTGCTCATCCAGGTCCAGATACAGCAGGCCGATGCGATAGCGGAACGCATGATCCCGCGGTGTAAAGCGTCGATGGGCGATCCAGCCGCTGTACAGGGCGCTGTTCATAACGTTTGGCCGAAAGCTTTGGCCACGCGCAGTGCGCTGACCACGCCGTCTTCATGGAAGCCATTGGCCCAATAGGCGCCACAAAAATAACTGTGCTGAGGCCCCAGCAGCTCTTGCCAGCGGGCTTGAGCCGCTACGCCAGCCAAACTGTATTGCGGGTGAGCGTAGGTGTAGCTGGCCAGTACTTTGCGCGGATCAATCGCTGAGGTTTGGTTGAGGCTGACGCAAAAAGTGGTCTCGCTCTGGATGCCTTGCAGGATGTTCATGTCATAGGTCACAGCTGCACGTTTTTGTCCTGCGTTGCCCAAACGATAGTTCCAGCTGGCCCACGCCAGTTTTCGATCAGGTAACAGGCGGGTATCGGTGTGCAACACCACATCGTTGTCGGCATAGGGCAGCGCGCCGAGGATGTGTTGCTCGGCGGCTGACGGGGCGGCCAGCAGCTTGAGGGCTTGATCGCTGTGGCAGGCAAAAATGACTTTGTCGAAACGTTCAGTGCCTGCGCCGCTGTGTATCAGTACACCTTGTTCGTAACGTTCGACCTGGGTGACCGGGCACTTAAGGTGGATGTTGTCGGCAAAACCTGCGCTCAACGGTTTGATATAGGCACTGGAGCCGCCTTCAATCACACGCCATTGCGGGCGATTGCTGACGCTGAGCAAACCGTGATTTTTGAAAAAACGCACAAAGAATTGCAGCGGAAAGCGCAGCATGTCGTCCAGTGACATGGACCAGATTGCGGCGCCCATCGGTACGATGTAGTGCTCGATAAAGCGTGTGCCATAGCCGCGCTGCTGCAGGTAGTCGCCCAGCTGGGTGTCACTGGCAATACGTTGCTCCTCCAAATCGCGAATGGCTTCGCGGTTGAATCGCACGATATCGCGCAACATGCCCCAGAACCTGGGCGACAACAGGTTGCTGCGCTGGGCAAACAAACTATTGAGGGTATTGCCGTTGTATTCGAGCGAGCTGTGGGTGTCGTGCACAGAAAAGCTCATTTCTGTGGCCTTGGAGCGCACGCCCAGTTGCGTCATCAGCGTGATGAAATTGGGGTAGGTCCAGTCATTGAACACAATGAAGCCGGTGTCCACGGCATGGGTCTGGCCGTTTACATTGACCTCGACGGTGTGCGTATGCCCCCCGATCCAGTCACTGGCTTCGAACACACTGATGTCGTGCGCTTTGTGCAGTAAGTAACCGCAGGTCAGCCCTGAGATGCCGCTGCCAATGATCGCGATTTTCATGATGGTTTTCCGTCAGAGGTGCGCGCCAAGCGTCTGCCCAACGCCACTTGGAGGCGTTTTGGCAGGCTCGCCAACAGTCGCAATGTGGCAATGAACAGGGTCGGGAAGGCGATCTCCAGCGGGCGTTTTTGCAGGCGCTGGCAAATATGCCGGGCGGCTTTGTGCGCAGGCCAGCGCATGGGCATCGGAAAGTCATTTTTTTCTGTCAGCGGGGTGTCGACAAAACCCGGGCTGACAAGGGTGACGTCAATCCCTTCCTGGGCCAGATCGATACGCAGGGATTGGAGCAAGTAGCGCAGGCCGGCTTTGGATGCGCCATAGGCTTCGGCGCGTGGCAGTGCCCAATAGGTGACCGAACTGACCACGCCCACCACATGCGGGCGCGAACCGGCGCGCAGTAAAGGCAACGCGCTCTCAAGGCAATAACTGGTGGCCAGCAAGTTGGTGCGCACCACGCGCTCAATCACCGTGGCGTCAAAATGGCGCACGTCCACGTATTCGCAGGTGCCTGCGTTGAGGATCACCGTGTCCAGAGCGCCCCAGAGTTGGGTGATGCGGTTGCCGATTTCACGCACCTGCGGGTGGTCGGTCAAATCTCCCGGCACGAGGAGTACTTGGCCTGGGTAGCGATCGGACAAGGCTTTGAGCGGCGCCAGTGTGCGGGCGGTCAATGCGAGGCGGGCGCCGCTTTTTAGCAGCTCCTCGGCCATGTGTACGCCCATGCCACTGCTGGCGCCTGTGAGCCAAATCCGTCGCCCGTCAGCCATGGCTCACCTCGAGCATTTGTTTGGAGGGTAAGTTTTTGAAGGCGCTCAGGGCCCGTTCGCGGCTTTGGCTCAAGTTGACGATGGGGGCCGGGTAATCTGCTACCCCAAACAACCCGCCTGCCGAGGCCGGGTTATGCACCTGTTTTTTGTTCAGATCCGCCAGTTCGGGCAGCCAGTGTTTGATGTAAACCCCGTCGGGGTCGAAGCGTTCGGACTGGCTCAGGGGATTGAAAATTCTGAAATAGGGGACCGAATCGGTGCCGGTAGACGAACTCCATTGCCAGCCACCGTTGTTGGCGGCCAGGTCGCCGTCGATCAGGTGCTGCATAAAGAAACGCTCGCCTTCACGCCAGTCGATCAACAGGTTTTTGGTGAGGAACATGGCCACTACCATGCGCAGGCGGTTGTGCATCCAGCCGGTGTCCAGCAATTGGCGAATGGCGGCATCAATGATCGGGAAGCCGGTGCGGCCTTCTTTCCAGGCGGCCAAGTCTTGGGGGGCATCGCGCCACGGCAAATACTCGGTTTCAAGTCGAAAGGCACGATGGCGAGAGACGCGTGGGTAACCGACCACTATGTGTTTGTAGAATTCGCGCCACAGCAGTTCGGTGATCCAGGTAAACGCACCGGGGCTGCCGCTTTCGAACTCGCCGTTATTGCTTTGCAAGGCGGCGTGCAGGCATTGGCGAGGCGAGATGACCCCGGCGGCCAAATAAGCTGAAAGCTGGCTGGTGCCGGGCTTGGCAGGTAAGTCGCGTTCGTCCTGGTAATAGTGAATCTGTTGATCGGCAAAGCGCGCCAAACGTTGCTGTGCCTCCTCTTCGCCGGCAGGCCAGAGCGCACGAATTGATGCGCTGGGTGATGCAAAACCTTGCACGGAGTCCGGCACGGCATCGCGCTCAATATTGAGCGGCGCCTGGGCTTTGGGCGGTGCGACGGTTTGTGGCATGGCCATGTGCAAGCGGTTGTAGCAAATTTTGCGAAACTGGCTGAAGACCTGAAAGTAGGAGCCCGATTGCGTCAAGATGCTGCCCGGCTGAAACAACAGTTGGTCCAAGTAAGAGTGGAACGCGATGCCCAGGGCTTCAAGGGTGTGAGCCACCGCCTCATCGCGTCGGGTCTCGTTGATGCCGTATTCCTGATTGGTGTGCAGCGCTTGCACGCCCAGTTGTTGGCATAACTGCACCAGCACCGCGGGCGCTTGATCCCACGTCGGGCAGGTGCGAATCAGCAGCGGGATATTGAGCTGTTGCAGGCTGTCACTCAGCGTGCGCAGGTTACGCAACCAAAAATCGACTTTGCACGGTGCGTCGTCATGGGCCAGCCATTGTTGCGGGCTGATCAGGTACACGGCTGTGGTGGGGCCGCGGTGAGTGGCAGCACTCAGGGCGGTGTTGTCGAGATGGCGCAGGTCGCTTCGTAGCCAGATAAGTTGCATGTCAGTTCCTTGAGCAATAGCGCGGTGCTACACCAGCCCGAGTTGAAAGAGGCGTTGGTGGGCCTCAATGGGGTCGTTGGCCAGACACAGTCCAGCGATCTCAGTCGTACTTACGGACAACACGTCGTAATGGATGCATACCGTTGGTCCGGCAATCACGATGGGGCACTCGATGCCGTTCAAGAGTTTTGGCAGTTGGTGGGTGTTCAGCGTTTTGCTGGAGTACAGCACCACGGCGCGTGGTTTTAAGCGCTCAACTGCCAGCCCCAGTTCTCCGACCGGCAGCGGGGCATCAAACATTTCAACCGGGCAGTGGCTGTTGCTGATGAGCAAGGCGCTGAGCCACAGATGAGGTTCGAGCGCCAGATCAGAATGATTGATCAACAACACCGGGTCGCCGCTGAGCGAGCGGTTGTTGTGATAAATCCGTGCGCCCAATTTGCTGCGTAACCAGGAGTGGAAGAACACGCGTTCCAGTTGGGCGCCAAACTGGCCTTGCCAGCGTTGTTCCAGCTCTTTGAGCAACGGAATCAATAATTGCTCGCACAAGGCGCGTGCCGGGTAGAGCGACATCACTTGGTTGAAGCAGTCATCCAGCTTGCGCTCGGCCAATTCACTGATGGCTTGAATCAGGGTTTGCCGCCAGACCTGCCAGTCATTTGCGAGTGAGTCGTCAGGCGCGGCGGGGGCATCGAGCAGGGGTTTGATTTGGCTGACGGCAACCCCGCGATTGAGCCAAAGCAATATGTGCTGGATACGCTGGATATGTTCATTCGAGAACAGGCGATGGCCCTTGGCCGTGCGCTGCGGCACGATCAGGCCATAGCGGCGTTCCCAGGCGCGTAAGGTCACGGCGTTCACCCCCGTGATGCGTGACACGTCACGAATGGGCAGCCAGCCTTCAACCAGTGCCTGGCTGTAGTCGGTGTGAGGGGTATTGGACATGATCAAGTCATCATTCATGGTCAGATAGCATTTCGCAGGCTGAGATTTTCCGGATGCGGTTGCAGGTAAACCTGACGCGAGATGTAAGGGTCGGGGTGTAGGCGAAAGTGATGCTTGAGTAAGGTCAGCGGCACCACTAATGGCACGATGCCTTGCAGGTATTGGCCAATCAGGTGCTGCATTTCGCGTTTGTCAGCGGGGCTGATGGACTGTTTGAGGTAGCCGCTCAGGTGCTGCAACACGTTGGTATGGGTGCGGCGGGTGGCGCATTTTTTAAGGGCCTTCATCAGCTCGCTGAAGTACTGCGGCGCAATCTCTCGCGGGTCTTGCTTGCCGAGGCTGCCGAGTAAATTGCCCAGGGTTTTGTACTGCACCGGGTGATGGGCCATCAGTTGGTATTTGTAGCGCGCGTGGAACTCGGTGAGGGTGCGGCGGGTGATGCCCTGCTTGAGCAGGGCCTGCCAGGCGCTGTAGGCGTACACCCGGGTCATGAAGTTTTCGCGCAGCACCGGGTCATTCAGGCGGCCGTCTTCTTCGACCGGCAAGTCGGGGTGAGCCGCGCAGAACGCATGGGCGTAGATGCCGCGCCCGCTCAACTCGGCAGGTCGCCCCCCGTCCTGATACACCTTGACCCGCTCAAGGCCACACGAAGGCGACTTTTGCATAAAGATGTAGCCACAAATATCCGTGTGGGAAGCCGCCATTGCCACACCGTAATCGTGCAGGGGCCGGGTCACGTCCAGCGCACTGTCGACACTGCCTACCGCGAGAGGCTGCGCAGGATCACCTATCAAACGGATGGGTTGACGCGGAATACCCAGGCCGATGGCCACCTCGGGGCACAGCGGTACAAATTCGAAATGTTCACTTAAGGCCTGGCTGCACAGGCGCGATTCTTTGTGCCCACCGTTGAAGCGCACTTCAGCGCCCAGCAAGCAGGCGCTGATGGCTATTTTCGGTTTGTGTCCGGTAGTGGCGATGCAGGCCATGGGATGAACCTCCAAGAATTTCTTGTACATCTTTTTATTGATGTACAACTTGAGGTCATCATAGGCTTGATATTGTACAAGTCAAACTTCTTGTATAGGTATTATCGTGCACTGCTCGGCAGTGGCCTCAATCGCCGGCCATTCATTCCAAATGCTCAAGTAGGCGGCGTGCTGCCTCCTGGCCGCTGAGCCATGCGCCTTCGACCCGGCCGGACAAGCACCAGTCGCCGCAGGCATAAAGGCCCAGGTCGGCGTCAGCCAAAGCGCCCCATTCGTGGGCTGCTGCGGGCCGGGCATACAGCCAGCGGTGGGCCTGAGTGAAAATAGGCGCCGGAATCGCGACGTGCATCAGCTCGGCAAATGCGCCGTGCAGCTGTTCAATCACGGCCTCTTTGCTCAGGTCGAGGTTTTGCCGGCTCCAGGCGCTGGTGGCATGCAGCACCCAGGTGTCGGGCTGGCTGTCACGCAGGGGTTTACTGCTGTTTCGCGCGAGCCAGTCCAGCGGGCTGTCTTGTACAAAGCAGCCATCCATTTTGGTGTCGAGGGCGGTTTCGAATGCCAGCGCCACCGCCCAGGTCGGGTCCATCTTGACCCCGGCTGCGGCGCTGGCCAGTTTCGGCGCGCTGGCCAGCAGCGCCGTGGCTTGGGGGGCGGGGGTGGCCACGATCACATGGCTGAACGGTCCGTGATCCTTGCCGTCTGCATCTTGCAGGTGCCAATGTTTTTCGCCGCGAATCAAGTCTGTAATGCGGCAAGTAAAGGTCACTGTCAGGTGCTCCAGCAGGCCCCGGGTAATGGCGCTCATGCGCGGGCTGCCGACCCAGCGAATTTGCTCGTCGGGAGAGGGCGTCAGTTGGCCATTTTTGTGGTTATACAGGTGGGGTTCCCACTCGCTAGCCCAGCCTTTGGCTTGCCAGTGTTGAACCTCATCGACAAAACGCCGGTCGCGGGCTGTGAAGTACTGCGCACCCAGATCGAGCGCACCGGCCTCGCTGCGTGTGCTCGACATGCGCCCGCCGCTGCCGCGGCTTTTATCGAACAGGTGCACGGCGTGCCCTGCCTTGTGCAGGGCATGTGCAGCCGAAAGCCCGGCAATTCCGGTGCCGATTATTGCGATAGGTACAGTCATATTGGCCTCGATTCCTGTTTGCACAGACGACGTTGTCGATAATACCTGTACAAATCTATTTATTAGTATAGGTTTCTGCGTGCTCGCCGGGGTCATTTGGCCTATTCTTCATGCAAGCCAGCAGACCGATGAAATGGGTCTTTGTTTAAAAATAGACCAGTGCTTGCGATAAAACTCCCTGCGAGGTTGAACTGATGCACATATTGCTGACAGGCGGTACGGGCTTGATAGGCCGCCAACTGTGTCGTCACTGGTTGGCGCAAGGTCATCGTTTGACGGTATGGAGCCGGCGACCGGAGCAGGTGAGTGAACTGTGCGGCACGGGTGTAAGAGGTATCGCCCGTCTCGATGCGCTTGGGCAGGAACCGGTGGATGCGGTGATCAATTTGGCGGGCGCGCCCATCGCCGACAGGCCGTGGACGCGTAAACGCAAAATGTTGCTTTGGAGCAGCCGGATCACGCTCACAGAAACCCTTCTGACCTGGCTCGAAAGCCGCGAATACAAGCCTTCGGTCTTGGTCTCTGGCTCTGCCGTGGGATGGTATGGGGACGGCGCTGAGCGCGAGTTGACCGAGGACTCGCCTACGGTGAACGAAGATTTCGCCAGCCATTTGTGCATCGCATGGGAAGAGACCGCGCAACGGGCGCAGGCTCTGGGCATCCGTGTGGTGCTGGTGCGAACGGGTTTGGTGTTATCGGCCGATGGCGGCTTTTTGTCGCGTTTACGGCTGCCCTTCAAGCTGGGCTTGGGTGGGCCAATAGGCAATGGTCGGCAGTGGATGCCGTGGATTCATATCAATGACCAAATTGCCCTGATTGATTTTCTTGTGCATGAGAATGCCGCGACGGGTCCTTATAATGCCTGCGCGCCGCACCCGGTACGTAACGCAGAGTTCGCCAAGACCTTGGGCCGTGTGCTGCATCGCCCGGCCTTTATGCCCATGCCGGCGTTTGTATTGCGTGTGCTGTTGGGCGAGATGTCGCAATTATTATTGGGTGGCCAGCGCGCAACACCTGCCAGATTGCTGGAAGCCGGTTTCACTTTTCAGTTCACCGATTTGCGTGCGGCACTTGATGATGTGTCCGCCCGCCTCTGAAATAGGATGTTGCATGACCGACCACGCGCTGTTGCTGGTTAACCTGGGTTCGCCGGCGTCTACCTCGGTAGCGGATGTACGCAGTTACCTGAACCAATTTTTGATGGACCCCTACGTCATCGACTTGCCGTGGCCTGTCAGGCGTTTGCTGGTGTCGCTGATCCTGATCAAACGCCCTGAGCAATCGGCACATGCCTACGCGTCTATCTGGTGGGATGAAGGCTCGCCTTTGGTGGTGCTCAGCCGTCGCTTGCAGCAGGCCATGACCCAGGAGTGGACGCAGGGGCCGGTGGAGCTGGCCATGCGCTATGGCGAGCCGTCGATTGAAACCGTGCTTACCCGGTTGGCCGCTCAAGGCATTAAAAAGGTCACCTTGGCGCCGCTTTATCCACAGTTTGCCGACAGCACCGTGACCACGGTGATTGAGGAAGCCAGGCGCGTGGTCAAGGTCAAGAAACTACCGATTCAGTTCTCGATTGTGCAGCCGTTTTACGACCAGCCCGAGTACCTGGATGCCTTGGTGGCCAGTGCCAAGCCGCACCTGGAGCAGGATTACGATCACCTGTTGCTGAGTTTTCACGGCTTGCCCGAGCGCCATTTGCACAAGCTCGACCCTACCGGCAATCACTGTTTTAAACGTGAAGACTGCTGCCAAAACGCCTCACCTGCCGTATTGGCCACCTGCTATCGCGCGCAGTGTTTGCGCACCGCTCAAGCGTTTGCCCAGCGCATGGGCTTGCCAGACGGTAAATGGTCGGTAGCGTTCCAGTCGCGCTTGGGACGAGCGAAATGGATCGAACCCTACACCGAGGCTCGGCTGGATGCGTTGGCCAAAGAGGGCGTGAAGAAGATATTGGTCATGTGCCCGGCGTTTGTGGCCGACTGCATCGAAACGCTGGAAGAAATTGGCGATCGCGGACGTGAGCAATTTATTGAGGCGGGGGGCGAAGAGTTGGTGCTGGTGCCGTGTCTCAATGACAGCCCGCAGTGGGCGGCAGCATTGAATACGTTGTGTGAAAGAGCGCCGTTGGAGCTGTAGCGCACGCAAAACCTGTAGCCGCTGACGAGTAACGCGAGGCTGCGTCCGCGCGCGAAGCGCTCGTAAAACCCTTGAGCGCGGTGTCTCACAGACACCGCAGTCATCAGCTTTACGAGCGCTTCGCAATCGGACGTCGCCTTCTGCAACGGCAACGCCAAGCTCGCGCCTACAGGGTTTTAGAGAATCGGCTCGTCACCTTTCTTCTTTTTCCAGGCGTCATTGCCCGGCAGGATCAGGTTCAACGCTATCGCCACAATGGCGCACAGCGCGATGCCTTTAAGACCGAAGTCTTCAGGCCCCATCCCCGTACCGATCAGTACGCCGCCGATCCCGAATACCAGGGTCACCGAGACGATCACCAGATTGCGCGCTTCGCTCAGGTCTACCTGATGGCGAATCAGGGTGTTCATCCCCACGGCGGCAATCGAGCCGAACAGCAGGCAGAGAATCCCGCCCATGACAGGCACTGGGATGCTTTGCAGCAGTGCGCCGAACTTACCGACAAATGCCAGGCTGATAGCGAAGATCGCCGCCCAGGTCATGATTTTCGGGTTGTAGTTCTTGGTCAGCATCACGGCGCCCGTCACTTCGGCGTAGGTGGTATTGGGTGGGCCGCCCAGCAGGCCTGCGGCGGTGGTGGCAATGCCGTCACCGAACAGCGTGCGATGCAGCCCCGGCTTTTTCAGGTAGTCACGCCCAGTCACGCTGCCTACAGCGATAACGCCGCCGATATGTTCAATGGCTGGGGCCAGGGCCACGGGGACGATAAACAGAATCGCCTGCCAGTTGAACTCCGGTGCCGTGAAGTGCGGCAGGGCAAACCAGGGGGCCGCAGCGATCTTGGCGGTGTCGACGACGCCAAAGTAGAACGCCAACGCGAAACCTACCAAGACGCCGGCAATGATCGGCACCAGACGGAAAATCCCTTTACCGAAGACCGCCACGATCAGTGTGGTCAGCAACGCTGGCATCGAGATCAGCATGGCGGTTTGGTAGTGGATCAGTTCGGTGCCGTCTTCTGCCCGGCCCATTGCCATGTGTGCGGCAATCGGGGCCATTGCCAGACCGATCGAAATAATCACCGGGCCAATCACCACCGGTGGCAGCAGGCGATCAATGAAACCGGTGCCCTTAATTTTTACGGCGAAGCCAAGAAAGGTGTACACGAAACCGGCTGCCATTACGCCGCCCATGGTCGCGGCGAGGCCGAACTGGCCCTTGGCGAGAATGATCGGGGTAATGAAGGCGAAACTCGAAGCCAGAAAGACCGGCACCTGGCGCCGGGTAACGATCTGGAACAGCAGAGTCCCGAGACCCGCCGTGAACAGCGCGACGTTAGGGTCCAGGCCTGTAATCAAAGGCATCAACACCAACGCGCCAAAGGCCACGAAGAGCATCTGCGCGCCAGAAATAATCTGGCGCCAGAGCGGGTCGTTGAACTCGTCCTGCATGTTATGCGTCCTTTTGCTTGGTGCCGAAGATCTTGTCGCCGGCATCGCCCAAGCCCGGAATGATGTAGCCGTGTTCGTCCAGACGGTTATCGATCGACGCGGTGTAGATGGTCACGTCCGGGTGAGCGGCTTGAACGGCGGCAATGCCTTCTGGGGCAGCTACCAGCACCATGGCGCGGATTTCTTTGCAGCCGGCTTTCTTCAACAGGTCAATGGTGGCAACCATCGAGGAGCCTGTGGCCAGCATTGGGTCGATGATCATCGCCAGGCGTTCGTCGATTTCCGGTACGAGTTTTTCCAGGTAGGTGTGCGCCTGCAAGGTTTCTTCGTTACGGGCCACGCCGACAGCGCTGACTTTGGCGCCCGGGATCAGGCTCAGTACGCCTTCAAGCATGCCGATACCGGCGCGCAGGATAGGCACCACGGTAATTTTCTTACCGGCGATTTTTTCAACTTGAACAGGCCCGCTCCAGCCTTCAATCTCGTAGGTTTCGAGGGTCAGGTCGCTGGTGGCTTCATAGGTCAGCAACGCGCCGACTTCCTGAGCAAGCTCGCGGAAGTTCTTCGTGCTAATGTCGGCGCGGCGCATCAGGCCAAGTTTGTGACGGATCAGTGGATGTCGGATCTCACGGATGGGCATAGGGAAAAACTCCGGGGGCAGGCAAAAAAACCGGCCTAGATTAATCTAATCCGGGGTGATGTCCTACAGACATTAGTGCACGTTAGTCCATAAACGCTTGATCTGAGCCATGCGGATGCGTACCTTTGCCCGCTTTTCTTGAGCAACCCCCCCTGGAGAGCGTCATGTCTGCTGATCTCGAGCATATCCGTCAAATCATGCGAGAGGCTGACTGCCTGTACACCGAAGCTGAAGTCGAGGCGGCCATTGCCCGCGTTGGCGCGCAAATCACGGCCGACATGGCCGAGATGAATCCAGTGGTTTTTTGTGTGATGAACGGCGGGCTGATTTTTGCCGGTAAGCTGCTCACCCATCTGAAATTCCCGCTTGAGTCGTCTTACTTGCACGCCACGCGTTATCGCAACCAAACCAGCGGTGGCGATCTGTTCTGGAAGGCCAAGCCTGAAGTGTCGTTCATGGACCGTCATGTATTGATCATCGACGACATTCTGGATGAAGGTCACACCCTGAGCGCTATCGTTGATTTCTGTCACCATGCGGGCGCGCGTCAAGTGCACACTGCCGTGCTGATTGATAAAGACCATGACCGCAAAGCCAGTCCCGGCCTGAAAGCCAACTATGAGGGCCTGCCGTGCGTGGACCGTTATGTCTTCGGTTATGGCATGGACTACAAAGGCTACTGGCGTAACGCCGCCGGCATTTATGCCGTTAAAGGTATGTAAACAAGGACGTTGAAACCATGATTACCCCAAGCTTTCTCGATCAAACGTTGTTTAACGAACTGGCTGAGAAAGCGGCCGGTAACCCCCGTGGTCGTCAGCACCACAACCTGCATCAGATGGAGGAGCCGTGCCATCGCATGGTGGTGGGGCTGCAACCTGACACCTACGTGCCGCCGCACCGGCACTTGAGCAGTGACAAGGCTGAAACCTTGTTGGTGCTCAAGGGTAAGTTGGGCGTGCTGATATTTGATCAGGACGGTCAGTTGCTCGACAAACGGGTGCTGGTTGCGGGAGGCGAATGCCTTGGGGTCGACCTGCCACCGGGGGTGTTTCATGGTTTGGTGGTGCTTGAAGCCGACAGTTTGATGTTCGAATGCAAAGCAGGGCCGTATCGGCCTGTGGGTGAGGGCGAACTGGCCCATTGGGCTCCGCGTGAAGGTGATCCCGGCGTGGCCGAGTACCACAGCTGGATGCGCGCGCAGTTTGCTTGATCATTGCCTGTCGTTGCTGCCGCAAGCGGCGAGCCCCTTGAATCGGGCGCTACAAATCGCGGCCTTCGCCAGCGACGACAGCGCGTGTTCAGTGGCTAGGCAGTGGCTCAGTGGCTGACATAAGATTAGCCGCCTAACGATTGCAATCGGAATTGCTTGGCATGCTGGCTATTTTCCTTCAGACGCTCACCATCACCGCTCCAGTATTTGCCATGTTGTTTCTGGGCGTCGTGCTTAAGCGCGTTGGCTGGATCAACGACAGTTTTATCCACACGGCGTCGGCTCTGGTGTTTAACGTCACCATGCCGGCGTTGTTGTTTCTGGGTATTTTGCATGCGGATTTGAGCACCGCATTACAACCCAAAGTCCTGGGGTACTTTAGCGCGGCCACCTTGCTCAGCTTTTCACTGGCGTGGACATGGTCGATCTGGCGCTGCCCGCGTGAAGACCGTGGCATCTATACCCAGGGCGCGTTTCGCGGTAACAACGCGGTCATTGGCCTGGCACTGGCTGCCAGCATGTACGGCGACTACGGCATCTCTTTGGGGGCTGTGCTCGCGGCGCTGGTCATCCTGCTTTACAACACGTTGTCGACCATCGTACTGGCGGTGTACAGCCCGGTGATCAAGTCCGATCCGTGGAGTATCTGCAAAAGTGTGTTCAAAAACCCGCTGATTATCAGCGTGCTGGCCGCGGTGCCGTTTGCAGCGTTCAAGATTGCGCTGCCCAACTGGCTGCAAGCCAGCGGCGAATACCTGGCGGCGATGACGTTGCCATTGGCGTTGATCTGCATCGGCGGCACCCTGTCATTGGCCGCCTTACGCAAAAGTGGCGATCTGGCCCTCAGTGCGAGTCTGGTCAAAATGATCAGCTTGCCGATCATCACCACGTTGGGCGCATGGTTGTGCGGCTTTCGTGGGCCTGAGCTGGGCACGCTGTTTTTGTACTTTGCCAGCCCGACCGCCGCCGCCAGTTTTGTGATGGCCCGCGCCGCCAATGGCAATCATGAATTGGCCGCCGCGATTATCGTGATCACCACACTGATGGCCGCCATCACCACCAATATCGGGATCTTTGTGTTGCAGTGGGGTGGCTGGATTTAAGCCTGGGGCGTGCAAAACCCTGCGCACGTTTTGGTATGGAGTGCGCCTCGCACGGCCCCTCAGTGTTGTCGACGCCAGGCGCGCAGAGTGCTGAACAGCAGAAACACCAACAGTGCCGGCAAGAGGTAAAACAGCATCAGGTGCTCGAGCTTGCCGGCCAGTGGCATACCGGTGGTGAACGACACTACGTGCAGGCCATACGCCAGATACAACCCCAGAAACAGCAGCCCTTCAACCCGTGTCACGCGGTAGCCGGTGTAGAACACGGGCAGGCACAGTACGGCAACGCCCAGCATCACCGGCAGGTCGAACGCCAGGGCATTGGGCGAGACGGACAGCGGCGCGGGTGCCAGCAAAGCGGTGAAACCCAGCACACCGAGCAGGTTGAAGACGTTGCTGCCGATCACGTTGCCCACTGCAATCTCACGTTGGCCGCGAAAAGCGGCGATCAGCGAGGTGGCCAGCTCGGGCAGGGAGGTGCTCACCGCAATGATGGTCAGGCCGATGATGCGTTCCGACAGCCCCAGCTGGGTCGCGACGTCGACGGCGGCAGCCAGCAAAAGATGACCGGCCAGGCCGAGCAGGAGCAAGGCGCAGAGCATCATCAGTACATTGCGTGGCCACGTGTGTTGCGGCTGGTCGTGGCTGGCGTGATGGTGGTTGCTGTGGCGTGACTGGCGCAGCAGCATGCCCAGATAGACCGCCAGGGCACAGAGCAACACAACGCCGTCCAGTCGGTCGAGATCCTTGCTCAAGGCCAGCCCGTAGACCAGTGCGCTGGCGAGGATCATCAGCGGAATATCGAGGCGCACCAACTGGCGGGATACGCGCAGCGGGATGATCAGGGCAGACAGCCCGAGGGTGACCAGAACGTTAAAGATGTTGCTACCGATCACGCTGCCCACGGCAATGTCTGAAGTGTCATTGAAGGCCGCTTGCAGGCTGACGGTCATTTGCGGCGCGCTGCTGCCGAGTGCGACCACGGTCAAACCGATCAGCAAGGGGCGAACTTTCATTTTTGCCGCCATGCTCACCGCGCAGCGCACCAACAGTTCGGCACCTGCGATTAGCAGCCCGAGGCCGCACAGCAATTGCAGCAGGTTCCATGTCGATAACGCGTTCAAGCCCAAGATTGCAGCCGCTCCCTGATTTAGTCGCTCAAGCCCTGGATGCGGACTTTTGCGGTGCCGCTGCGCAGCATACCCAACTGTTGGGCCGCTTGGCGTGAAAGATCGATCAGGCGCCCACGGGTGTGCGGGCCGCGATCATTGATGCGCACCACAACGCTCTGGTTGTTACTTAGATTGGTGACCAAAACCCGGCTGCCGAAGGCCAGTTGGCGATGGGCGGCGCTGAGCGCGTGCTGGTCGAAGGGTTCGCCACTGGCGGTGCGTTTACCGTGGTGACGAGCGCCGTAATAAGAGGCGACGCCGGTTTCGTCATAGCCGCGTGGGTCTATGTCGTGGCTGGCGCAGCCAGCGAGCAAGCTGAGCAGGGCGCAAGCGCCGAGTAGCCGCTTCATGGGGGATCCTTATAGAACTCAGAAAAACGCCCCGCAGCCGCAGGCAGCGGCTACGGGGCTCGCCTGAAACCTAGCCTTCGAGCTTGCTTTTGAGCAGTTCGTTGACCTGTTGCGGGTTGGCTTTGCCTTTGGACGCTTTCATTGCCTGGCCGACAAAGAAGCCGAACATTTTGCCGCGCTTGGCTTCGTCAGCCGCGCGGTACTGCTCAACTTGCTCGGCGTTGGCGGCCAGCACTTCATCCAGCACTTTTTCAATCGCGCCGCTGTCAGTCACCTGCTTGAGGCCGCGTTTTTCGATGATCTCGTCAGCGCTGCCTTCGCCATTGGCCATGGCTTCAAGCACCACTTTGGCAATTTTGCCGGAAATGGTGTTGTCCTTGATGCGCTGCAACATGCCGCCCAGTTGCTCGGCGGTGACGGGTGACTGGTCGATGTCCAGGCCCTGCTTGTTGAGCAGGCTGCCCAGCTCAACCATGACCCAGTTGGCCGCCAGCTTGGCGTCGCCGCTGATGCTGACCACTTTTTCAAAGTAGTCCGCTTGCTCGCGGCTCGAAGCCAGCACGCTGGCGTCGTAGGCGGACAGGCCGAACTGTGACTGGAAACGCTCGCGCTTTTGCGGTGGCAGTTCGGGCAGGGTCGCGCGCACGTCTTCGATGAACGTGTCTTCGATGACGACGGGCAGCAGGTCCGGGTCGGGGAAGTAACGGTAGTCGTTGGCTTCCTCTTTGCTGCGCATGGCGCGGGTTTCGTCTTTGTTCGGGTCGTACAGACGGGTCTGTTGAATGACCTTGCCGCCGTCTTCGATCAGTTCGATCTGGCGCTGAACTTCGCTGTTGATCGCTTTTTCGATGAAGCGGAACGAGTTGACGTTCTTGATCTCGCAGCGGGTGCCGAATTCAGCCTCACCAAATCTGCGAATCGACACGTTGCAGTCGCAACGCAGCGAACCTTCGGCCATGTTGCCGTCGCAAATGCCCAGGTAGCGCACGAGGGCGTGCATGGCTTTTACGTAGGCCACGGCTTCTTTGGCGCTGCGCATGTCCGGCTCGGAGACGATTTCCAGCAACGGCGTGCCCGCACGGTTCAGGTCGATGCCGGTGGCGCCGCTGAAATCTTCGTGCAGGCTTTTGCCTGCGTCTTCTTCCAAGTGTGCGCGGGTAATGCCGACGCGTTTGACCGTGCCGTCTTCAAGGGTGATGTCCAGGTGGCCCTTGCCGACAATCGGCAACTCCATCTGGCTGATCTGGTAACCCTTGGGCAGGTCCGGGTAGAAGTAGTTTTTGCGCGCAAAGACGTTGTGCTGAACGATCTCGGCATCAACGGCCAGGCCGAACATCACGGCCATGCGCACGGCTTCTTCGTTGAGCACCGGCAACACGCCCGGCATGCCCAGGTCAACCAGGCTGGCCTGAGTGTTCGGCTGCGAGCCAAAGGTGGTGGCGCTACCGGAGAAAATCTTCGATTGGGTGGCGAGCTGGGAGTGAATTTCCAGCCCGATCACAACTTCCCATTGCATATGTTTCTCCTCAGAAGCCGGCAGGTGAGCGCGTGTGCCAGTCAGTGTTGAGCTGATACTGGTGAGCAACGTTGAGCAGGCGACCTTCCTGGAAGTACGGAGCCAGCAGCTGCACGCCTACAGGCAGGCCATCGACAAAACCGGCTGGCATCGACAGGCCCGGCAGGCCCGCGAGGTTGGCGGTGATGGTGTACACGTCTTCCAGATAGGCAGAAACCGGGTCGCTGTTTTTAGCGCCGATTTTCCAGGCCGGGTTAGGCGTGGTTGGGCCGAGGATGATGTCGACTTCATTGAAAGCCGTCATGAAGTCGTTTTTGATCAGGCGACGGATTTTTTGCGCCTGCAGGTAATACGCGTCGTAGTAACCCGCCGACAGTGCGTAGGCGCCGACCAGAATCCGGCGTTGTACTTCCGGGCCAAAACCTTCGGCGCGCGAGCGCTTGTACAGGTCGGTGAGGTCTTTGGGGTCTTCGCAGCGATGACCGAAGCGCACACCGTCAAAACGCGACAGGTTGGAGGAGGCTTCTGCTGGCGCGATCACGTAGTACGCAGGAATCGCGTGCTGCATGTTGGGCAGGCTGATGGGCTTGATCACGGCACCGAGCTTTTCAAGTTCTTTGATGCTGGTGTGGATCAGCTCGGCGATACGTGGATCGAGGCCTTCGCTGAAGAACTCTTTTGGCACGCCGATGCGCAGGCCTTGCAGCGAACCATTGAGGTTGGCGCTGTAGTCCGGCACGGGTTCGTCGATGCTGGTGGAGTCTTGCGGGTCGAAACCGGCCATGCCTTGCAGCAGGATGGCGCAGTCTTCGGCGGTGCGCGCAAGCGGGCCACCCTGATCGAGGCTGGACGCGTAAGCAATCATGCCCCAGCGCGACACACGACCGTAGGTCGGTTTCAGGCCTGTGAGGTTGGTCAGTGCGGCGGGCTGGCGAATCGAGCCGCCGGTGTCGGTGCCAGTGGCAGCCGGTAACAGACGAGCGGCAACGGCTGCGGCCGAGCCACCCGACGAACCGCCGGGCACGTGATCAAGGTTCCACGGGTTTTTGACCGGGCCGTAGTAGCTCGACTCGTTGGCCGAGCCCATCGCGAACTCGTCCATGTTGGTCTTGCCCAGGCTCACAGCGCCCGCAGCGGCCAGTTTCGACACCACGGTGGCATCGTACGGGGCCTTGAAGTTGTCGAGCATCCTGGAGCCGCAGCTGGTGCGTACACCCAAGGTGCAGAACAAGTCCTTGTGACCAATTGGCGCACCCAGCAGGGCGCCGGTTTCACCGTTGGCGCGACGTGCGTCGGCGGCCTTGGCCTGCTCTACAGCGAGGTCTTCGGTGAGGGTGATGAAGCTGTTGAGCTGAGGATCGAGCTGGGCGATACGCGCCAGCAGGGTTTTGGTCAGCTCTTCAGACGAAAACTTTTTATCGGCGAGTCCGCGGGCGATCTCGGCCAGAGTCAATTGATGCATGCAGGCTCTTCCTTTTACTCGATGACCTTGGGAACCAGATAGAGGCCGTTCTCGACCGCTGGCGCGATGGCTTGGTAAGCCTCGCGGTGATTGGTTTCAGTCACGACGTCTGCACGCAGGCGCTGGCTGGCTTCCAGTGGGTGGGCCAGCGGCTCGATACCGGTGGTGTCGACAGCCTGCATCTGGTCAATCAGCCCCAGAATGCTATTAAGGGCTTCGGTGGTGCGTGGCAGATCGGCATCATTCAAACCCAGGCGGGCCAAATGAGCGATTTTTTCCACGTCGGAGCGTTCAAGCGCCATGGGATTCTCCAGTGGAAAACAAGACGGATGCTATCCGTGTGTTAGATTGTCGGAACACTACCGCATTTCTACGGTCATATGGCCGCGATTGTGGGGGCTGGTGCTCGGAAAAGCGGCCAATTTAACATATTGGCGCCTTGCCCAAAATCCCTGTCGTTGTTAGAGTTTGCCGCACTTTTTTACCCACGCGTTGCCTAGGGTCCCTTTCCCATGTTCAAGAAACTGCGTGGCATGTTTTCCAGCGATCTTTCCATCGACCTGGGCACTGCCAACACCCTTATTTACGTGCGCGAGCGCGGTATTGTCCTGAATGAGCCATCGGTTGTGGCTATTCGGACACACGGTAACCAGAAAAGTGTCGTTGCCGTCGGCACCGAGGCCAAGCGCATGCTGGGCCGTACACCGGGCAACATTGCAGCCATTCGTCCGATGAAAGACGGCGTTATTGCCGATTTCAGCGTGTGCGAAAAAATGCTGCAGTACTTTATCAACAAGGTTCACGAAAACAGCTTTCTGCAACCAAGCCCTCGGGTACTGATTTGCGTACCGTGCAAATCGACTCAGGTTGAGCGTCGCGCCATTCGTGAGTCGGCACTGGGTGCCGGCGCCCGTGAAGTCTTCCTGATTGAAGAGCCAATGGCCGCCGCCATCGGTGCCGGCTTGCCGGTAGAGGAAGCGCGCGGTTCGATGGTCGTCGATATCGGTGGTGGTACCACTGAAATCGCGCTGATCTCCCTGAACGGCGTGGTTTACGCCGAGTCCGTACGGGTTGGCGGCGACCGCTTCGACGAAGCGATCATCACCTACGTGCGCCGTAACTACGGCAGCTTGATCGGCGAATCGACGGCTGAGCGCATCAAGCAGGAAATCGGCACAGCCTATCCGGGCGGAGAAGTGCGTGAGGTTGACGTACGCGGCCGTAACCTGGCTGAGGGCGTACCTCGTGCTTTCACCCTGAACTCCAATGAAGTGCTGGAGGCGCTGCAAGAGTCGCTGGCCACCATCGTTCAGGCCGTGAAGAGCGCGCTGGAGCAGTCCCCGCCAGAGCTGGCTTCAGACATCGCCGAGCGCGGTCTGGTGCTGACCGGTGGTGGCGCCTTGCTGCGTGACCTCGACAAGTTGCTGGCGCAGGAAACCGGTCTGCCGGTAATTGTTGCCGAAGACCCGTTGACCTGTGTTGCGCGTGGCGGTGGCCGTGCGCTGGAAATGATGGATAAACACACGATGGACCTGCTCTCCAGCGAATAAGATCGGTGGTCGCAGTTCGATGGTTATCACCAGAAGGTAGCACTTTGCAGTGCTGCCTTTTGGCGTTTATCTTTTGTCAATCTTCATCCAGGCCGCTTGAAGCCGTATGAATACATTGAACACTTGCCCCGGAGGAGCGGCTTATTAAACCGCTCTTTTCCAAAGGCCCCTCTTTGGGCGTACGCCTATTGGTGTTGGTCGTGCTATCGGTCGCACTGATGGTGGTCGATGCCCGTTTCACGTTGCTCAAGCCGGTGCGCAGTCAAATGTCACTGGTGCTGATGCAGACCTACTGGATTACCGACTTGCCGCAGCGCCTGTTTCAGGGTGTCGCGAGTCAGTTTGGCAGCCGTACGGAACTGGTCGCTGAAAACGAGAAACTAAAAACCGAAAACCTTCTGCTGCAAGGCCGCATGCAAAAACTGGCCGCCTTGACCGAGCAGAACGTTCGCCTGCGCGAGTTGTTGAACTCCTCGGCACTGGTCAACGAAAAGGTTGAAGTGGCCGAGTTGATTGGCATGGACCCTAATCCCTTTACCCATCGCATCATCATCAACAAGGGTGAGCGCGACGGGGTGGTGCTCGGTCAGCCAGTGCTCGATGCGCGTGGGCTGATGGGGCAAGTGGTCGAGTTGATGCCCTACACCTCGCGGGTACTGTTGCTGACAGACACCACCCACAGCATTCCAGTGCAGGTCAACCGCAATGGCTTGCGGGCAATAGCCAGCGGCACGGGTAACCCCGAGCGTCTGGAGTTGCGCCATGTGGCAGACACCGCCGACATCAAAGAAGGCGATCTGCTGGTCAGTTCGGGTTTGGGCCAGCGATTCCCGGCCGGTTACCCGGTGGCAACCGTCAAGGAAGTGATTCACGATTCCGGTCAGCCGTTTGCCATCGTGCGTGCGGTGCCGACGGCGGCGTTGAACCGCAGCCGCTATCTGTTGTTGGTGTTCAGTGACAGCCGCAGCCCTGAAGAGCGGGCCAATGACGCGGCTCAAGCGCAAGAAGCCGAGAAAAACGGCGAACCGCTACCCATCATTCCCGCCACCGTGCCCAAACCGGTTGCTGTGCCTGCTGTTGCCCCAACGGCGACACCAGCGCCTACGGCAACCCAGCCTGTGGCGCCAACGCCCGCTAGCGGCGCGGTTAAAAAACCGGCTCCAGTTGTAACCCCTGCCGCCGCCACGCCGCCAGCCGCTGCGCCGGCCACCACTCGGGAGAGGCAATAATGGCGGGTATCCGTTCGCACAATGGCTGGATGATCTGGCTGACGTTTGCCATTGGCCTGCTGCTCAGCGTTTCGCCGATGCCGCAGTTCATGGAAGTCTTTCGCCCGCTGTGGCTGGCCTTGCTACTGGCTTTTTGGGCGCTGTACATGCCGCACAAGGTGGGCATGGTCACCGCATGGTGTCTGGGCCTGACCGAAGACGTGCTGTACGGCACGTTGCTGGGGCAGAACGCATTGATTCTGACCCTCATCACATTCTTGGTGCTGTCCCTGCAACAGCGGTTGCGCATGTTCCCGATGTGGCAGCAAAGCCTGGTGCTGTTGGTGATCTTCGGCCTGGCGCAGTTGGCGCAGTTGTGGCTCAGTGCCTTGACCGGCAACCGCCAGCCCACGCTGGCGCTGGTGCTGCCAGCCTTGGTCAGCGCGTTGCTGTGGCCCTGGGTTAGTTATGGACTCCGTGGATTGACCCGACGCTTCAAAATTAATTGACCGGATCGCGAGCCATTTCCTGGTTTGTGCACATTGACAGGGAGATGTCGTGATGACTTCGCTTTATCTGGCTTCAGGCTCACCCCGCCGACGCGAGTTACTGACTCAAATCGGCGTGCCTTTCAGCACCGTCAGTGCTGGCATTGATGAAACCCCTCTTGCCCATGAATCCCCTGCGGCCTATGTCGAGCGCCTTGCGTGTGAAAAAGCACGCGCCGGGCGTGAGCATTTGCGCACATCTGTCCCTGACGCCGCCTTTTGCGTGCTGGGCGCCGATACCGCCGTGGTGCTGGACGGGCAAATTCTGGGTAAACCCGTCGACGAGGCCGATGCCTTGGCTATGCTCATGGCGTTATCGGGTCGTGAGCATGAGGTGTTGACCGCCGTTGCCGTGTTGGACGCTGAGCGTTGTGAGACACGCGTTGTACGCAGCACGGTTCATTTCAGACACATCAGCACACAAGAAGCTGCGCGGTACTGGGCCAGTGGTGAACCTCAGGACAAAGCCGGTGGCTACGCTATTCAAGGCTTGGCTGCGGTGTTTGTGTCAGGGCTCAATGGCAGTTATTCGGCTGTCGTCGGCTTGCCTGTGTGCGAAACCGCAGAAGTGCTGGCGCATTTCGGCATACCCTGTTGGCAAAACCTTACCGTGCGTTAAATACCGCACCTACGAGACGTGGCACTAATGTGATGACGCCTGAACGAGACCCAGCCATGAGTGAAGAGATCCTGATCAACATCACGCCGATGGAATCGCGCGTGGCGGTGGTAGAGAACGGTGTTTTGCAAGAGGTGCATGTCGAGCGCACCCAGCGCCGAGGCATTGTTGGCAACATCTATAAAGGCAAGATCGTTCGCGTATTACCCGGCATGCAGGCCGCCTTTGTTGATATCGGCCTGGACCGCGCAGCCTTTATCCACGCCTCCGAAATCTCCCTGCGTGAAGGCCAGGCCGTTGAAAGCATCAGCGCCTTGGTCCATGAAGGTCAGAGCCTGGTGGTGCAAGTCACCAAAGACCCGATTGCCTCCAAGGGCGCGCGCCTGACCACGCAGTTGTCGATCCCTTCGCGTTATCTGGTGTACATGCCGCGCACCGCGCATGTCGGTATTTCCCTGAAGATCGAAGACGAAGCCGAGCGTGAGCGCCTCAAGCAGGTGGTCAGCGACTGCGTGGCTCAGGAGGGCATCAAGGAAGCCGGTGGTTTTATCCTGCGTACGGCGGCCGAAGGTGCCGGGGCGGATGAAATCCTGATGGACATTCGTTATCTGCGTCGCCTGTGGGACCAGATCGGTGCACAAATCAAAACCGTGGGTGCGCCGACCGTTATTTATGAAGACCTGGGCCTGGCCTTGCGCACACTGCGCGATCTGGTCAGCCCCAAGATCGAAAAAATCCGCATCGATTCACGTGAAACCTTCCAGAAAACCACGCAGTTTGTGGCCGAACTGATGCCGGAAATCGCGGATCGTCTGGAGCATTACCCCGGCGAGCGGCCGATTTTTGACCTGTATGGCGTAGAAGGTGAAATCCAGAAAGCCCTCGATCGCAAGGTGCCTCTCAAGTCCGGCGGCTATCTGGTGGTGGACCCGGCCGAGGCCATGACCACCATTGACGTCAACACCGGCGCGTTCGTAGGGCATCGCAATCTTGAAGAGACCATCTTCAAGACCAACCTCGAAGCGGCCACCGCTATTGCGCGCCAGCTGCGCCTGCGTAATCTGGGCGGCATCATCATCATCGACTTCATCGACATGGAAGATGAAGAGCATCAGCGCCAAGTGCTGCGCACCCTTGAAAAACAGCTCGAACGCGACCACGCCAAAACCAACATCATCGGGATTACCGAGTTGGGACTGGTGCAAATGACCCGCAAGCGCACCCGCGAAAGCCTTGAGCAAGTGCTGTGCGAGCCGTGCGTGTGCTGTCAGGGGCGTGGCAAGTTGAAGACTCCTGAGACCATCTGTTACGAAATCTTCCGCGAAATCTTGCGTGAGGCGCGTGCGTATCAAGCCGAAGGGTATCGCGTGTTAGCCAGTCAGCGCGTGGTAGACCGCTTGCTGGATGAAGAGTCGGGCAATGTGGCAGAGCTTGAAGGCTTTATCGGGCGTACGATTCGTTTTCAAGTAGAAACCATGTACTCCCAGGAACAATACGACGTGGTGCTGCTCTGAAGCACCACACGCTTTACGGATATACCAAAGGGGTTGAATCCAGCCCCTTCGATCATTACTGAAGGGGCCACCTGACATGGAGCGTCTGACACGCTTTTTTGCCGCGCTGACCCGCTGGGGATTAAGTCTTTGTGCGTTGCTGCTGGTGCTGACGGCGTTGTACGTCAGCCTGGGACGCGAACTCACGCCACTGATTGCTGAATATCGCGCCGAAGTGCAGAGCAAGGCGCGTGAAGCCTTGGGCATGCCGCTGAGCATTGGCCGTCTTGAAGGCCGCTGGAGCGGCATGGCGCCGGTGCTGCTGGCGCATGATGTGATGGTGGGTGAAGGCAACAGCGCCTTGCGCCTGGACGAAGTACAAGTGGTGCCCGATCTATGGGGCAGCGTGCTGGCCCGTGAAGTGCGCATCGGCCACGTGCAGCTCGATGGCTTGCAGCTGAGTGCGCGTCAGGACAAAGACGGTCACTGGACCCTCGAAGGTTTGCCGGTCCAGGATGACAAGCCGTTGGACCCCGAGCAGTTACTGAATCAGTTGCAACGGGTCGAGCGTTTGTCGGTGCTCGACAGCCAGCTCACACTTGAGCCGTATAAAGCCGCACCGATGACCCTGACCTATGTTGGCCTGAGCCTTGATGTCGGCGCCTCTGATCAGCGCCTTGATGCGCGCTTGACGTTGCCTGATGGTCAGCCGGTTGCGTTGAGTGTCAAAAGCCAGATTCAAGCCAGCCGCTGGCGCGATGGCGCAGCGCAAGCCTATGTCAGCCTGCCGCAAAGCGACTGGGCCAAGTGGCTACCCTCCAACCTCACCCAAGGCTGGAACATTACCGAGTTAAAGGCTGGCGGTGAACTTTGGTTCAACTGGGGCAACGGCACCGTACAAAGCGCGACGGCGCGTCTGAATGCACCGAAGTTTCGCGGCGCTTATGCACAGCGCAAACCGAGCACGCTTGAAAATGTCGCCCTGCATGCCTGGCTTGAACGGGGTGATCAAGGCGTGAACGTGGTGCTGGACTCGCTGGCCATGAGTATTGGCGACCTGCGCTGGGAGACGCGCGCGCAGGTGCAGCAATTCAAGGCCACCGATACCGACCCGCAACGTTGGCATTTTCAGGCCGACCACCTGAACCTGACGCCGATTACGCCCCTGCTGGACTCACTCGCACCCTGGTCCGACAGCGTGGCCAGCGTCATCGACCAGCTCAACGTCACGGGTACGCTGCGCAATGTGCTGGCCGACTTTCGCCCGCACGCCACAGACGATCAAAAACTCAGCTTCGCCGCCAACCTGCAACAGGTCGGTTTTAACGCCACCCACGGCGCGCCCGCTGCGCGCAATGTCAGCGGTTTGATCAGTGGTGATCTGGGTAAAGGCGAACTGCGTCTGGACAGCAAGGACTTCATGCTGCACCTGGACCCTATTTTCGCCAAGCCGTGGCAGTACCAGCAGGCCAATGCCTTGCTCACGTGGACGCTGAGCAAGGACACCTTCACCCTGATCGCGCCTTACATCAAGGTGTTGGGCGAGGAGGGCAAGATCGCGGCCGACTTCCTGATCCGTATCCACATGGACCACGCCCAGGAAGACTACATGGACTTGCGGGTCGGTCTGACCGATGGCGATGGCCGCTTTACCCCCAAATATCTGCCAGAAGTCTTGAGTCCGGCGCTGACCGAATGGCTCAGTACCGCGATTATCAAGGGCGATGTTGAAGAAGGATTCTTCCAGTACCAAGGCTCGCTGAGCCATGACGCTGTCGCGGCGGCTCGCAATATCAGCCTGTTCTTTAAGGTGCATGGCGCAGAGTTGGACTTTCAGCCGGGCTGGCCCCATGTGCGCAATGTGTCTGGCGATGTGTTTATCGAAGACAGCGGTGTGCGAATCATGGCCAGCAAGGGGCAGTTACTCGACACCCAGGTGCGTGACGTTGCGGTGAGCATCCCCCATGTGCCGAGCGGTAAAGTCAGCCATCTGTTACTGCAGGGCAACTTTGCGGGCGGTCTGGGTGATGGGTTGAAGATCCTTCAAGACGCGCCGATTGGCACAGCTCAAACCTTCGCCGGCTGGCAGGGTGAAGGCTCGCTCAATGGTCGGGTAGACCTCGATATCCCGCTGGAACACAGCGTCGAACCGAAAATCGTGGTGGATTTCAAAACCGATAAAGCACGCTTGAAAATCAGCGAACCCGAGTTCGAGCTGACACAGCTCAAAGGCGACTTCCGTTTTGACAGTGCAAAAGGATTAAGCGGCAAAAGCATCACCGCCCGCGCTTTTGACCGGCCGATCAACGCGCAGATTTTTGCCGATGGCAGGCCCGGCAGGATCAGCACCCGGGTCGTGGCTAATGGTCAGGTCGGGGTCAAGAAACTCACGGACTGGCTGAAATTCAATCAACCGATCCCGGTCTCGGGCGATTTGCCTTACCAGTTGCAATTGACGCTGGACGGCGCCGACAGTCAGTTACGTGTCAACTCCAGCCTTAAAGGTGCGGTGATTGATCTGCCGGCACCGTTTGGGCTTGCGGCCAATGAAAGCCGCGACAGCGTGTTCCGCATGACCTTGCAGGGCGCCGAGAAGCGCTACTGGTTTGATTACGCCAACCTGGCGAGCCTGACCTTCGCCGCCCCGGACGGCAAGCTTGAGGCCGGGCGCGGTGAATTGTTCCTCGGCGCAGGCGCGGCCACGCTACCCACCACCAAGGGCCTGCGTGTGCGCGGCGTGCTGTCCGAGCTGGATGTTGCACCTTGGCAGGCATTGGTCGAGCGTTACGCGGGCAAGGATGCAGGGGGCAGCGCGCAGCAACTGCTCAGCAGCGCCGATTTCAAGATTGGCAAACTGACGGCGATGGGCACGCAACTCGATCAGGTCCGCTTGCAGATGAACCGTTACCCCGCGTCCTGGGGGCTGAAAATCGACAGCAAACAAGCGGTTGGCTCGGCCACGTTGCCGGACGCGAAAAACGCCCCGATCACCATCACGATGCAAATCGTGCGCTTGCCCGCTGCTGATCCCAAGGCTGTGGCGGACGACAACGCGCCTGATCCGTTGGCCTCGGTTGACCCGCGCAACATTCCTGCGCTGGACATCATCATTCGCCAGCTCTATCAGGGGCCGGACCTGATTGGCGCCTGGTCGCTCAACATACGCCCCACCAGCCGTGGCATTTTGCTCAACAACCTCAACTTGGGGCTCAAAGGCTTACTGCTAGAGGGTGCGGGCGGCTGGGAAGGTTTTGCCGGCGCCAGCAACAGTTGGTACAAGGGCCGTCTGGGCGGCCGCAATCTGGCGGACGTATTGAAGAACTGGGGCTTTGCGCCCAGTGTGACCAGCGATAGTTTCCGCCTGGACGTGGAGGGTAAGTGGCCAGGTTCACCGGCGTGGATTGGCCTCAAACGCTTCAGTGGCACATTGGATGCGTCATTGAACAAAGGCCAGTTTGTCGAAGTTGATGGCAGTGCCCAGGTCCTGCGTATTTTTGGCCTGCTGAACTTCAACTCCATTGGCCGGCGTTTGCGTCTGGACTTCTCCGACCTGTTCGGCAAAGGCTTGAGTTACGACCGGGTCAAAGGCTTGTTGCAGGCTGATCGCGGGGTGTACAGCGCCAATAAACCCATCACCATGACCGGCCCGTCGAGCAACCTTGAATTGAGTGGCACCTTGAACATGGTCACCGATCAGGTCGACGCCAGGCTGCTGGTCACTTTGCCCGTGACCAATAACTTGCCGATAGCGGCATTGCTGGTCGGTGCTCCGGCAGTGGGCGGTGCGCTGTTCTTGATCAACAAGCTGATTGGTGATCAGGTGTCGCGTTTTGCCAGCGTGCAATACAGCATCAAAGGGCCGTGGCAAGACCCGAAAATCACGTTCGACAAGCCATTTGAAAAGAAATAATGGCGGGCTATTGAGGAACACGTCATGTCGCTAGCAGTCATTCAAATGGTCAGCCAGAGCGATGTGCTGGCCAATTTGGCACAGGCGCGTCGTTTGCTTGAAAAAGCGGCCGAAGGTGGGGCGCGACTGGCCGTACTTCCGGAAAACTTCGCCGCGATGGGCCGCCGTGATGTCGCCGCCTTGGGCCGGGCCGAGGCATTGGGCGAAGGTCCAATCCTGCCATGGTTGAAACAGGTCACCCGCGACCTCACGTTATGGGTAGTTGCAGGCACGTTGCCATTGCCCCCTGCGGGTCAACCGGATGCCAAGGCCAACGCCTGTTCCCTGTTGATCAATGCCGACGGCGAGCAGGTGGCGCGTTACGACAAGCTGCACTTGTTTGACGTTGACGTGTCTGACAATCGTGGGCGCTACCGTGAATCCGATGACTATGCTCAAGGTGAGCGCGTGGTGGTGGCGGACACGCCGGTGGGTAAATTGGGTTTGAGCGTGTGTTATGACCTGCGCTTTGCGGAGTTGTACAGCGAGTTACGCGCTGCGGGCGCAGAGTTGATCAGCGCACCGTCAGCGTTTACCGCCGTCACGGGGGCGGCGCACTGGGAGATTCTGATCCGTGCCCGGGCCATTGAAACCCAATGTTACGTGTTGGCGGCCGCTCAGGGTGGTGTGCATCCGGGGCCGCGTGAGACCTTCGGCCACGCGGCCATCATCGACCCCTGGGGGCGAGTGCTGGCTGAGCAGGCACAGGGCGAAGGGGTGTTGATCGCCGAACGCGACAGTGTTGAACAAGCGGCCATCAGGGCACGCATGCCGGTGAATGACCATCGGCGTTTTTTTTCGCAGGGCGCCCAGCGACCTGCCACGCAAGGCTAATTCAGGCCCGTGCGCTCAGCCCTCACAGCGGCTGAAGCAGGGGTCAAGACGGAGTAACTATGAGCGAGTTGTTGACCTCAGTCAGCGAACACCTGTTGGCACCGGGCGGTGTCACCATTGAAAGCCTGCAAAGCGTATTGGGCGACCTGGCCGGGCCGGGCATCGATGCCGCCGACCTGTACTTTCAGGGCCAGATTTCTGAATCCTGGGCCCTCGAAGACGGCATCGTCAAAGAAGGCAGTTTTAACCTGGACCAAGGCGTAGGGGTGCGTGCCCAGTCGGGTGAGAAAACCGGTTTTGCCTACAGCAACGCCATCACCCTTGAGGCGTTGGGGTTGGCCGCCCGTGCTGCCCGCTCAATCTCGCGCGCTGGTCAAAACGGCACCGTGCAAGCCTTCACCACGCAAGACGTGGCGCAACTGTACGCGCCAGACAACCCGCTGGAAGTCATCAGCCGCGCCGAAAAGGTCGAGCTGCTCAAGCGTGTCGATGCCGCCACTCGCGCGCTTGATCCGCGTATCCAGCAAGTGACCGTGAGCATGGCCGGGGTGTGGGAGCGCATTCTGGTAGCGTCCACTGATGGCGGGTTGGCCGCTGACGTGCGGCCTCTGGTGCGCTTCAATGTCAGCGTGATCGTTGAGCAAAATGGCCGCCGCGAGCGGGGCGGGCATGGCGGCGGTGGGCGTACCGACTACCGTTATTTTCTGAGTGACGACCGTGCGATGGGCTATGCCCGTGAGGCGTTGCGTCAGGCATTGGTCAACCTTGAAGCGGTGCCAGCACCGGCCGGTACCATGCCCGTGGTCTTGGGCTCGGGTTGGTCTGGTGTGTTGCTGCACGAAGCTGTGGGCCACGGTCTGGAAGGTGATTTCAACCGCAAGGGCAGTTCGGCCTACAGCGGCCGCATGGGTGAAAGGGTCGCCTCCAAGCTGTGCACCATCGTCGATGACGGCACCCTGGCCGGTCGTCGTGGTTCGCTGAGCGTGGACGACGAGGGTACTGCGACCGAGTGCACCACCCTGATCGAAAACGGCGTGCTCAAAGGCTATATGCAAGACAAGCTCAATGCCCGCCTGATGGGTGTGGCGCGCACCGGTAACGGTCGTCGTGAGTCATACGCTCATCTGCCGATGCCACGCATGACCAACACCTACATGTTGGGTGGCGAAAGCGACCCGGCTGAGATCATTGCCTCGGTGAAGAAGGGCATTTACTGCGCCAACCTCGGTGGCGGGCAGGTCGACATCACCAGTGGCAAGTTCGTGTTTTCCACCAGCGAAGCGTATTTGATCGAAGACGGCAAAATCACCCGTCCGGTCAAAGGAGCAACCCTGATTGGCAACGGCCCGGAAGCGATGAGCAAAGTGTCGATGGTGGGTAATGACCTGTCGCTGGACAGTGGCGTAGGTACATGTGGCAAGGATGGTCAGTCGGTGCCGGTTGGCGTGGGGCAGCCCACCTTGAAGATTGACGCGATTACAGTAGGCGGTACAGGCGGTTGAGGGGGATTGGCCGGGTTGCAGGGCAACCCGGCCATGTACGAGGTTTAACGCAAGCCGCGTTGAGTCTCGTCCAACCCACGAATGTACTTGAACAATTTGCGGCTCGAAGCCGGTGCCTTGTTGTGAGCCAGTTCGTGTTTGGCCTGGCGCACGATCGAACGCATTTGCTGGCGATCGGCTTCAGGGAACTCGGTAACAAACTTTTCCAGTACGTCGTCATCGCCTTCGATCAGGCGATCACGCCAGCGCTCGAGGCCGTGGAAACGTTCGTTGTACTGACGGGAAGAGGCGTCAACCTGTTCCAGCAAGGCCATGATTTCGTCAATCGGTTGATCGCGCATCAGCTTGCCGATGAACATCATGTGCCGCTTGCGCGCAATATTGGCCGTGTGTTTTGGAGCATCTGCCAGGGCCCGGCGCAGGGCGTCGGTCAAAGGCATTTTGTTCAGCAAGTCAGGCTTGAGCGTTGTGAGGCGCTCGCCCAGATCAACCAGAGCATGAAGCTCGCGTTTGACCTGCGATTTGCTTTTTTCGCCGTCGAAGGCGTCGTCGTAAGAATCAACCATGGTGGCAGTCCGCAAAGAAACGCCGCCATGATAACCAGTCGGGGGCCGCTTGTCCGGCCCGGTCGCTCGGCGGCCCTACCGAAAACAGAATTTGAGTGGAGAAAACCATGAGTGCAGTAGAAAGCGTCGGCCCGCAGGCCTTGCCGGCACTGCAAGCGCAGGTCGAGCAAATCATCGCCGAAGCCAAGCGCCAGGGCGCTAGCGCCTGTGAAGTGGCGGTGTCAGTGGAGCAGGGCCTGTCGACCTCGGTGCGCCAGCGCGAGGTCGAAACCGTCGAGTTCAACCGCGACCAGGGGTTTGGTATCACCCTTTACGTGGGCCAGCGCAAAGGCTCGGCCAGCACCTCGGCCACCGGTCCCGATGCTATTCGTGAAACCGTTGCAGCCGCGCTGGCGATTGCCAAGCACACCTCAGAAGATGAAAGCTCTGGCCTGGCAGACCCAAGCCTGATGGCCCGTGAGCTTAAAGATTTCGATGTGTTCCACACATGGGACATCACGCCGGAGCAGGCCATCGAAAAAGCCCTGGCCTGCGAAGCCGCTGCATTCGAGGCCGACAGCCGCATCAAAAACGCTGACGGCACCTCCTTGAGCACTCACCAGGGCTGTCGCGTCTACGGCAACAGCAACGGCTTTATCGGCGGTTCGGCGTCTACCCGGCACAGCCTGAGCTGCGTGATGATCGCCGAAGGTGATGGCCAGATGCAGCGCGATTACTGGTACGACGTTAACTGTCAGGGTGAGTTACTGATGGATGCGGCCCTTATAGGCCAGCGCGCGGCAGAGCGTGCGGCACGTCGTCTGGGCTCTCGCCCGGTGCCCACCTGTGAAGTGCCGGTGCTGTTTAGCGCTGAGCTGGCGGGCGGTTTGTTCGGCAGCTTTCTGGGCGCCATTTCGGGTGGCAACCTGTACCGCAAATCATCGTTTCTGCTCGATGCGATGGGGCAGCAGATCTTCCCTGAGTGGTTGACCCTGGACGAGCGTCCACACCTGATGCGCGCGATGGGCAGTTCGTCCTTTGACAACGACGGTTTGGCCACCTTCGCCAAACCGTTTATCAAAGACGGCGAGTTGGTGTCCTACATCCTCAGCACTTATTCCGGCCGCAAGCTGGGCATGCCAAGCACGGCGAATGCGGGCGGGGTGCACAACCTGTTCGTGACCCACGGCGATGAAGATCAGGCCGCATTGATCCGCCGCATGGGGCGCGGGCTGTTTGTGACTGAACTGATGGGCAGCGGTTTGAACATGGTCACCGGCGACTATTCCCGTGGTGCGGCGGGTTTCTGGGTCGAGAACGGTGAGATCCAGTTCCCGGTTCAGGAGGTCACCATTGCAGGCAACATGCGCGACATGTTCAAGCAGATAGTCGCCGTGGGCAATGATCTGGAACTGCGCAGCAACATTCGTACGGGTTCGGTACTCATTGAGCGAATGATGGTAGCGGGCAGTTAATCTTTTGCAGTGACGTGTCCTGGCGCGCCGTTACCACGCGCAATACGCCAGGACACAACCTCGCTAAAACCCTGGCGTTAATGCCAGCACTCACACCGTTACAGCGCCTATATATGTAGATAAGTTTCGACGTTCACCCGGTACACACTGCTCTTGTATTTATCGTCCCTGACTCCCGCATATGGCCGGGGCAATGGGCTACTTGAGCATGTGTGAGTGTTTCCCTATGAGTGATGTCTTTCAATTATCAGATGCCTTGAGTTCTGAGCTGGTTGAGATCAGCCCCGCGGCTGAAAAAGTATGTATTCGTAACTGGCTGAAAATTGATGCAGACATTCAATTTCTACTGATCAATCAGCCCAGTTTGTCTTCGGTAATTGGCAATGAGTTCAAAGCCACATTCCCGGCTCTTGCAACCGTGCCTGAGCCTGAGCATTTGCTGATTGTTCCAGGGCTTGATGATTCCGTACCAGGCCATGCGCAGGCATCACCCCCTGATCTGCCACTGAGCGTGATCGATACCGTCCTGCAGACACTGCACACGGGTGTCTTTGCTTCCTATCCCGCTCAAACCATTGTCTTGCGCCGCGCGGGGCAGGCGACAGACATTGAATTGGAGCTTGCCCGCTTCGAGCTTTTTTTAGCGGACATGCGCCGGTATCTGGGGAGCTATTTCAGATTACAGACCACTGACTTTTGGTTGGCGTCGTGCGCGCAGACCGGCAATCGCTCGCGAAAGGAATGGTTGCTGGATCAGTTGGCATCGTTGTTACGTGCCGAGAGCGCGATGCTCAATGTTGACACTACGCTGACACCTGAACAGGTGAGCGTGGTTGATCTGGTTGTGCGCTACCCCTCATTGGCAACTCGGGCCGCGTTGGCCGTCTACTCACGCCCGGCCGTGTATGCCTTGAGGTTGAAAGGCCAAGACGGGCTTGGCCCGATTTCTTTTGCAGGTGCTTTCGTCATCACGCAGCGAGACGGGTCGGGGTTTTACGATCAGTTCGGGGCGTTTACTGTCGCGTCCAAAAACGGGCCGGTTGAGATTGATGCGCGTGCGCAGGCAGGGGTGACGGTGTTGTATACGCCATCAGGCGGGCTACAGGGGTTTAACACCTTGCAGGCTTTAGAGGACGAGCTGGAGCGCCGCTGGCGGGCGGTGTCCGAGTTTGAATCAATGCTTGAACTCACCTCACCCACGGATTTGTTGCGTATCGAGGCATTAGGCAAGGTGCCGCAGGCCTCTTTTGAATGGGTCTTTGACGAAATTTACCCGTCCATTTTCGAACATTGGTACAGGGTGCACGACGACCAACGTCAACAGAACATGATCCATCTCCTGTCTCACACAGCGGCCGCCAGCATCGCGCAACTGGAGGATGAGCTGGCTCATGTGGTCGATTATGCCCATCGGTTCAGTCAAACCAATGCGTTTGCCGCGCGCCTGTTCAAGCGGATTTCGTTAAAAACCCGCGCGTGGCTGGTGAGTGCTAGCCCCGAGGACCGTGAAAGCTGGCTTGAGGCGGTTGAGCGCTACAAGACTCACGCTTTCATTGCCAATGAAGACGGTGAGCCGTCGTCCCATCAGTTTGGCGATAAAGCCTTTCTGCTTCGGTATGCTCGAGAACAGATTCAGCAGCATATTCAGTTGGAGTACGGGCTCAGTATTGACCCCGACACCCTGTTCATCACCACCACTGCGGCCGAGGCTGGCGCAGGTGCGGTCATTCCCGCGGGTAGCCTGGCGCCATCATCTTATACAGCCGTCAACAGTCTCTCGCGCACAGGGCCCAGTATCAGGCTGGTCAGTACAACCCGCACCATGACCCAGCTGGCACTGGAGAATGTCAGTAAATTTGATATTGACTATGCCCTTACGGCCCGCGTGACGACAGGCAGTGCGAGCGGCCCGCAGTCACTTCAGTTATCGCCGGCGCAGGTCAAGACCATTATCCGGACAGTCAATATCGGAGACAGCTACCAGGCCTTTTTGCAGGATAAGTTGATTGACTCTCCCATGGCTGTTTCACGCCGCGAAACAGCCATGCAACTCATGATTGCGCAGATGCGCCTGGATGCACTGGAAGCCAAAATATCCGGTGATTTTTCACCCGATCGACTGGATCGCGGTTATCGCTGGGTCGAAGCGGTACTTGACGAGGCTCAAAATCCACAGGCCATTGCGACGGTTGAGGGGCATGCGATCAAGGTGCACCAACTGCTGGTGGGCGAGACGACGGTGCGCGGGGTGTTAATCATAAGCGCCCATTCGCTCTCTGTGCCGTCATCGGCTTCTGAGCTTGAACTTCCAGGCCTGCATCCACAGTTCAGTGTCAGCTCAATCGTGGTGTATACCCCCGAAGCGCCAGATGGAAAGCGCTTTCGCGAGTTCGAAAATCGCTCGCACATGGCCGGTAAATTTTTGCATGAGGCGCAGTTCACTGACTATTTGGTGGGCAGAGTCAGTGCGGGTCATCACGTGCGAATTCGTCATCTGTTCAAGCAGGGGTTACGTGCCCCTGATGTGAAATTACTGCCCATCGCCGGGCATTTTATTGAGCAGGCGTGTATTGCCCAAGCCCGGCACGCCATTGCCAATGCTGATGCGGTGAGTAATTCGACGACGGAACTCAACGGGCTTTGCGTCTGGAACAGTATCGAGTTGGCCGTGGATATCGTGACGGCTGTCCTGCCTTTAAAAGTGACAGCGCCAATTGCGTTGGCCCGCAGCCTGCTATCGCTCTGGAACGGGTTTGACGCGCTAAAACGCGATAGCCAGCTAGAGGCGCTTGGGCACTTTGTGGGCATGATTGCGCATTTGGTTGATGCAGGCGTTGACATCGCAGTTGTGGTTGCCAGAGTACCGCTCACGCGGGCAATTGCTTCACCTGCGGCGCTTGATTCCAGGCTGGCGTATTCCCAAGGCCTGACCGATCTGACCCTGCGCTCAGATGGCGTGTATGCGGGGGTGTATGAAAAAGTGCCCAAGCAAGGCGGCTTCTCCCAATATTTTGTGCAGCAAGAGAAGTACTGGTATCAGATCAAATATGACAAGGATCGACTCGTCTGGCGTGTGATGGATATGCGTCGCCCCCAAGCGTGGTATCGCTCGCCCATCAGTCAAGGCAGCGACGGTCTCTGGCGAGTCAGTACACCGCAATTGAGCCTGCGCGGGGGCGGTCGCTCCACCCTTGCACCGTATCGCGTACGCGTAGCGTTGCCCCATTTCAGCCTTGAAGAGGCCAGAAAGCTGCTGGACCAATATAACTTTCCCGAGACGCTGCGAACGGGGCTGGAACTTGATCTGGCCGAGTATCTGGTTAAACACAAAACGTTGCCGTTGTGGTCTCAGCAATATTTAAAACCGGGACTGGAAGCCGCAAGGCTAGCCAGATTGCAGCAGACGGGCGGTACGTCGAGCCGCACATTGTTGAGTAACAAGCGCAAAGCCGCGCAACTTGCGCAAGAGCCGCCTGTAGCCAGGCCACCACAACCGACACCGTCAATCAGTACTCCCTTGGCGTCAGCTTCAGACCAAACGTCGTGGCAGGGCTGGGGGCAGAAAGTCGATCCGGGGCTTTCCAGTATGGCCAGCATTAACCCGCCTATTTTCAAGGTCAGTTCCCCGCAGGGCACTTACCGGGCAATCAAACTGGATGACCTGCACTTTGAAATATTGCCTCAGGGTCATGAGGCTCAAACCCAGCGTGTTTTCCTCAAGCATCCGCATAAACCGTGCAATAACTACGATCAATTGGAAGCGCTCCTTCAACACGGCAAGCACGAGCAACCCAGAATGGGCGAGTTTACCGGTGGGCGCTGGGTGATTCATGAACCCTTCTTTTATAAGCCGATCCTCAACATTGTCAGCAATGTTTTCCCCTCAATGACCGCGCAATCCCAGCGGGAGCTTTCCCGGCGACTCTTTCATTTTGCCGATCCCTCAAGCACGGGTATCACCCCTAATCGCATGCTCAATACCAAGCAAGCACTCTATGGTTGGCTCTCCGGGAACTCGTCGTCGCTGAGTGTGCACCTGGGTGACCCTTGTGCGTTGTTGGCACAAGCCACGAGGGTCGGCGAGGGGCTTTATCAGCTGGGAACCCAGGTGAGGGCGAGCATTTTTAATCGCATGGATTTCAAGTTGCTGGCGAGTGAACACACGCTGCTGACCAACGTCACCACTAACCCCTCTTTAGCCCTCAATGAGGTCATGACAAGCCTTTTGCGGCGGCTCGGGTATGAGATTTACCCAGGCATGACGGATTTGTCTGTGATGGCTTTCCGTCGACGGGGCGCCAAGACCATGAACTTTATGCAACTGCATAAAATAGACTCGCCGCGAATTTTGCTGACCAAAGCGCTGGGTGACACGGTCGATGAGTTGATTCGCCACAATCCTCTTTCGCCACTTGCTTTGGCATTAAGCAGCGCGAGAGCGGAGGGCAAGCTGCTTTTTCTGCTGGGAGGCGTGCAGCACAGTGCGCCAACGGCATTGCCGGTGGGTTTCGTTTTCAGGGTATGACCTGTTCACCAGGGCGCAACGTTTTGATTAAACAAGGTTGCGGTCATTGATCGCACCCTTTAGCCCCGGGCGCTTTAAACGAGCGCTTTGGTCGGGGTTGTTTTGATAATCAATATCGCTTAATAATGAATCTCATTATCGAGTGAGCCAGGGTCATGAGTTCTGCCTTGCATGAAGGGCCTTATCTGGAAAGCTGGCGCTGGATGAGCCGCCAGATCCGTTGTGGGCTGGCGCCCGACGAGCCGCGCCTGATTGAGCACTATTTAGCAGAAGGCCGATATCTGGCCTGCTGTACGTCAACCTCCCCGTGGACGATTGCCGTGACCTCGTTCCGGCTTTTGCTGGATACCGCTGCCGACACTGCGTTGCCCTGGCATTGGCGCAATGTGTGTCTGGACCATGCGTGGCGACCGCTGCGCGACCTCGAAACGCAATCTCTGTGCGGGTGCCGACTCAAGCGCTGGCAAAGCTTTGCCTGGCAATTGGCAACCTGCGAACTCGAACCGTCAATTTCTTTAATCGAACTGGTGCAAGGATTTCCCGATGAGTAATACCCGTATCGAACGTGACAGCATGGGCGAGTTGCACGTGCCTGAGTCGGCGCTGTACGGCGCCCAAACCCAGCGTGCGGTGAACAACTTTCCCGTCAGCCATCAGCGCATGCCTGCGCAATTCATTCGTGCCTTGATCTTGGCGAAAGCCGCAGCGGCCAAGGCCAACGTTGAATTGGGGCAAATCACTGAAGCGCAGGGCAAAGCCATCGTTGAAGCCACGCAGATTCTGCTGGAAGGCGATTACATGGAGCACTTTCCGGTGGATATTTTCCAGACCGGCTCGGGCACCAGTTCCAACATGAATGCCAACGAAGTGATCGCCACCCTGGCCACGCAGGTGCTGGGTGAAGCGGTCAACCCCAACGATCACGTCAACTGCGGCCAAAGCAGCAACGACATCATTCCGACCACGATCCACGTCAGTGCAGCGCTCGGCTTGCATGAGCAACTGCTGCCAGCGCTGACGCATCTGGTGCAGGTGATCGAGCGCAAGGCCGAGCAGGTGCATGTGTACGTCAAAACCGGCCGTACGCACTTGATGGATGCGATGCCGGTGCGCATGAGTCAGGTACTCAACGGCTGGGCGCAGCAGCTCAAGGCCAATATTGAGCATTTGCATAATCTGCAACCCGCGCTGCAATCGCTGGCTCAGGGCGGTACGGCCGTGGGCACCGGCATTAACGCGCATCCCAAATTCGCCGGGCTGTTCAGCCAGCAACTCAGTGCGTTGACGCAGCTTGAATTCACGCCGGGCAAGGATCTGTTCGCGCTGATCGGCTCCCAAGACACGGCGGTGTCGGTTTCGGGCCAGCTCAAAGCAACAGCCGTGTCGCTGATGAAAATTGCCAACGACTTGCGCTGGATGAACTCTGGCCCGCTGGCCGGTCTGGGTGAAATTGAACTGCAAGCCTTGCAGCCTGGCTCTTCGATCATGCCGGGCAAGGTCAATCCGGTCATCCCGGAGGCGACGGCGATGGTTGCGGCTCAGGTGATCGGTAACGACACGGTGATCACGGTGGCGGGGCAATCGGGCAATTTCGAGCTCAACGTGATGTTGCCCGTCATTGCTCAGAACCTGCTGAGCAGCATCGAGCTGCTGGCAAACGTCAGCCGATTGCTGGCTGACAAGGCGATTGCCAGCTTCAAGGTCAACGAGGCCAAACTCAAAGAAGCGCTGTCGCGTAACCCGATCCTGGTGACGGCGCTCAACCCGATCATTGGTTACCAAAAGGCCGCTGAAATCGCCAAGACCGCTTACAAGCAAGGTCGTCCGGTGATTGACGTCGCCCTTGAGTTTACGGACCTGCCGCGCAGCCAGCTTGAAGCGCTGCTGGACCCCGAAAAGCTGACGGCTGGCGGCGTTTAATCCCCCTGACACTGTTTTGGAGGCGCACATGGAACACTGGAAACGCACGATCGAAAGAGCCAATCGCTGTTTCGCTGAGGGCGAGCTGGTTGATGCGCGAGAGCACTATTTGCAGGCGCTGGCGCTGGCTCAAGTGTTGTTCGAGCGCTGGAGTGATGCCGACGAAGCAGTGGCAGCCTGCGTGATTTCACATCACAACCTGGCGGACTTGCATTTACGCCTCAATCAGCCCGAAGAAAGCGTCGAGTACCTGTGTTCGATTCATCAACGCTTGTTACACACCATGCAGAACCTGCGATTCAAGTCCGAACTGCGTGAAGCCGCGTTACGTCACAGCAGTAAAACCTACGTGGAACTGTTGAATTTCATCAGTGAACACGGCGAATACCCGCGCTCTGATCTCTTGCTCAAAAACACGGCTGCCCAATCCAGTCGCGAACTCTCCACAACCAGTGGCCATATTCCAGGAGTCCATTGATATGACGTACACCTTGCCTGCCTTGCCTTATGCCTACGACGCGCTTGAGCCACATATCGATGCGCAAACCATGGAGATCCACTACACCAAGCATCATCAGACCTATATCAACAACTTGAACGCGGCAGTCGAGGGCACCGAGTGGGCACAGTGGCCCGTCGAAAAACTGGTGGCCAGCGTGCATCAGTTGCCCGAAAAGCTGCGCGCAGCGGTGATCAATCAGGGCGGCGGGCATGCCAACCACTCATTGTTTTGGGAAGTGATGAGTCCTAAAGGCGGTGGCAAGCCCGAAGGTGCCTTGGCCAAGGCAATTGATGAGCAACTGGGTGGACTGGAGGCTTTCAAAGACGCGTTTACCAAAGCGGCATTGACGCGTTTCGGCAGCGGTTGGGCCTGGTTGAGCGTCACCCCGCACAACACCCTGGTGGTGGAGAGCAGTGGCAATCAGGACAGCCCGCTGATGAGCGGTAACACGCCGATTTTGGGCCTGGATGTGTGGGAGCACGCCTATTACCTGCGTTACCAGAACCGACGGCCTGAATACATCAATGCGTTTTACAGCGTCATCAACTGGCCTGAAGTAGCGCGTCGCTATCAAGCAGCTATGGTCTAAGCCTACACAAAAGGATTAGGCGGATATGGGCACGCAAATTTTGGCGGTCGGCGGCGTGCGAATGTTTCGTTATGCCCTCGGCACGCTGTTGCTGTTGGCGGGCACTGCATTGTTGGTGGCCAAAGGGTTGGTGTGGCTGGATCTCGAACCCAAGATGCTCAGGGCCCTGCAAGGCGGGGCCTTGTGTGCCTTGGGAACCGCGCTGGGTGCTGTGCCGGTGTTGGTGATCCGTAATATGCCGGTGGCGGTCAGCGATACCCTGTTGGGATTTGGTGCCGGGGTGATGTTGGCGGCCACGGCCTTCTCCCTGATTGTGCCGGGCATCGCGGCTGCGCAAAGCCTTGGACTGTCGGCGTGGGCGTCAAGCGGGCTGGTTAGCGGCGGCATTCTGCTGGGTGCCCTGTGCTTGTTTCTGGTGGACTTGAAAGTGTCGGGGGCCGGGCCTGAAGTCATTGTCAGTCGCCCTGGAGAGCCTGTTATTGCTCCGCGCATCTGGTTGTTCGTGATTGCGATTGTGGCCCACAACATTCCTGAGGGTATGGCTGTAGGTGTCTCTGCCGGTGGTGGAATGCCGGATGCCGACAGTCTGGCAATGGGCATTGCGCTGCAAGATGTGCCCGAAGGCTTGGTCATTGCACTGGTGCTGGCGGGTGCGGGCATGTCGCGGGTCAGAGCGTTCTTGATTGGCGCAGCGTCCGGTCTGGTCGAGCCTGTGTTTGCAGTGCTGTGCGCCTGGCTGGTGAACCTGGCTGAGTTGTTGTTGCCATTGGGACTGGCCCTGGCTGCGGGGGCGATGCTATTGGTGGTTACGCAGGAAGTGATCCCGGAATCGCGACGTAATGGTCACGAAAAGCTGGCCAGCCTGGGGTTGTGTGTGGGGTTCTGCGTGATGATGGTGATGGACACGGCGTTGGGATAATTCACGGTCTGTAGTCGTTGTCGAGGCACGAGGCTGCGATCGGGCGCGAAGCGATCGTAAAACCGATAACAGCGGTGTATCTGAACTCACGAGGTTAATGGCATGACGGCTGCTTCGCAGTCGGACGCAGCCTGGCATCACTCGTCAGCTGTTACGAGTGATGCAGCGCAGTAGCTACTCGCCTTCATCGAAGAAGTTGTTGATGAGGGCGACCAGCGCATCCAGCGCTTCCTGTTCTTGTTCACCTTCAGTTTTTAGATGGATTCGGGTCCCTTTGCCTGCGGCGAGCATCATCATTGCCATGATGCTTTTGCCGTCGACCATGGTCTCAGGCGTGCGACCTGCTCGCACCTGGCAAGGGAACTTGCCCGCAATACCTACGAACTTGGCGGATGCCCGAGCGTGAAGGCCCAGCTTGTTGATGATTTCGATTTCCATAGCTGGCATCGCGGGGTAGGTCCTTCAAGTAAGGTCGCGGTGGCGAACCTGAACGTTTTTCAGGGTTTCTTGCAGGCATTTGCCCAAGCGCTCAGTCAGGTACACGGAGCGGTGATGCCCGCCAGTGCAACCAATGCCAATGGTCACATAGGCGCGGTTACTGGCAGCAAAGCGGGGCAACCATTTGAGCAGATAACTGGAGATGTCCTGATACATTTCCTCGACATCCGGTTGTGCCGCCAAGTACTCGGCCACCGGTTGATCCAGCCCGGACTGCTCACGCAACTCGGGTTTCCAATACGGATTGGGCAGGCAGCGCACGTCAAACACCAGGTCAGCATCTACCGGCATGCCACGTTTGAAGCCAAACGACTCGACCAGAAAGGCGGTGCCCGGTTCAGGCTTGTTCAGCAGACGTAGTTTGATGGTGTCGCGTAGCTGATACAGGTTCAGATTGGTGGTGTTGATTGTCAGGTCGGCCAGATCTGCGATAGGACCAAGCAGTTGGGTCTCATCGCGAATGGCCTCGGCCAGCGAGCGGCTGGCGCTGCTCAGCGGGTGCCTGCGGCGGGTTTCCGAGAAGCGTTTGAGCAGCGTCTCCTCGTCAGCGTCCAGGTACAGCACATCGCACTGAATATGGCGGTTGCGCACTTCTTCAAGCAACTGTGGAAAGCGCGACAGATGGCTAGGCAGATTGCGCGCATCAATCGACACAGCCACCAATGGCTGCGCCAATTCAGTGTGAATCAGCGCTCGCTCTGCCAGCTCAGGCAGCAAACCGGCGGGCAAGTTGTCGATGCAGTAAAAGCCGTTGTCTTCGAGGACGGCCAGGGCAGTGCTTTTACCGGAGCCGGAGCGTCCGCTGACAATGATTAAGCGCATGTTTATTGACCGTTCTGTTCGTCCAGAACAACCTGATACAACGCTTCGTTGCTGGGTGCATGGCGTAGTTTTTCGCGAACTTCTTTGCGATCGAGCATGCTGGCGATCTGCCGGAGCAGCTCCAGGTGTGCGTCGGTGGCCGCTTCTGGCACCAGCAAAACGAACAACAGGTCGACCGGCGCGCCATCGATGGCGTCGAAATCTATGGGGGCATCCAGGTGCAGCAAGGCGCTGACAGGCGTCTCGCAGCCCTTGAGGCGGCAGTGGGGGATTGCGATGCCGTTGCCAAAACCGGTTGAACCCAGTTTTTCACGGGCGATCAGGGCCTCGTAAACAGCTTGCGTATCCAGTTCAGGCACTTCTCGGCCGATCAGGTTGGCAATTTGTTCGAGGGCGCGCTTTTTACTGCCGCCCGGCACGTTCACGAGTGAACGGCCGGGGGTCAGGATGGTTTCAAGTCGAATCATGGGTAGGGAGTGTTAGCGGCCAGTGCCTTGAAGGAGGCTCTGCTGCTTTTCCTTATGCTTTTTGATTTGGCGATCCAGCTTGTCGGTCAGGTCGTCAATGGCTGCATACATATCTGAATGCTCGGCATTGGCGACTACTTCCCCGCCGGGTATACGCAAGGTGGCTTCGATTTTCTGCTTCAGCTTTTCGACAGTCATAATGACTTGCACGTTGGTGATTTTGTCGAAATGCCCCTCAATTCGTTTGAGTTTTTCGCCGATATAAGCGCGCAGCGGTTCAGTCACTTCCAGTTGGTGTCCACTGATGTTGACTTGCATACAGTTTCTCCTTCGTTGCCAGTGCATAAAGCGGCGGGTGGGAATACCCGCCACTGGAACGCGGTGGCAGGCCCGTCACATCAAACGCTTACGCTCGCTCGAAGGCGCGATCCCAAGGGACTCGCGGTACTTGGCGACCGTACGACGGGCTACCTGAATACCTTGTGCCTCCAGTAAACCAGCGATCTTGCTGTCACTCAACGGCTTTTTCTGATTTTCAGCCGCGACCAGTTTTTTGATGATCGCGCGAATCGCTGTGGACGAGCATTCGCCGCCTTCAGAGGTGCTGACATGGCTGGAGAAAAAGTACTTCAATTCATAAATGCCCCGCGGGGTATGCATGAACTTCTGGGTGGTGACCCGTGAAATCGTTGATTCGTGCATGCCGACGGCTTCTGCAATGTCATGCAACACAAGTGGCTTCATGGCTTCGTCGCCATATTCCAGAAAGCCGCGCTGATGCTCGACAATTTGCGTCGCCACTTTCATCAGGGTTTCGTTGCGGCTTTGCAGGCTTTTGATAAACCAGCGGGCTTCTTGCAGTTGATTGCGCATGAACGTGTTATCGGCGCTGGTGTCCGCACGGCGTACAAAACCTGCGTATTGCGCGTTAACCCGCAGACGTGGCACGGACTCTTGATTGAGCTCCACCAGCCAGCGTTCGTTGTCTTTGCGCACGATAACGTCCGGCACGACGTATTCGGCTTCGCTTGATTCAATTTGCGAGCCTGGACGCGGGTTCAGGCTTTGCACCAGCTCGATGACCTGGCGCAGTTCGTCTTCCTTGAGCTTCATGCGCCGCATGAGCTGGCTGTAATCACGCGCGCCCAGCAGATCGATGTAGTCGGTGATCAAGCGTTTGGCTTCAGCCAGCCAAAGCGTTTTTTCCGGTAGCTGACGCAATTGCAGGAGCAGGCACTCGCTCAGGTTGCGCGCCCCGATACCCGCAGGCTCGAATTGCTGGATGCGATGCAGGACGGCTTCGATCTCATCGAGTTCAATGTCCAGTTCAGGATCAAAGGCTTCGAGGATCTCTTCGAGGGTTTCGTCCAGATAGCCCTGATTGTTGATGCAGTCGATCAGGGTTACACCGATCAATCGGTCGGTGTCCGACATGGGCGCCAGGTTCAATTGCCACAGCAGATGACTTTGCAGGCTTTCGCCAGCGGATGTGCGCGTGGTGAAGTCCCATTCGTCGTCATCGTTGCTGGGCAAGCTGCTGGCGCTGGTCTGGTAGACGTCTTCCCACGCGGTGTCGACAGGAAGCTCGTTGGGAATACGGTCGTTCCACTCACCGTCTTCCAGGTTGTCCACAGTGGGTGCGGACTCTTGGTAAGAGGGCTCTTGGATCTCGTTGATATCGTTTGTGGGTTTTTGCTCGATGTTGTCAGCCAAGGGGTCCGTATTGTCGAAATCTTCGCCTTCTTCCTGGCGTTCGAGCATCGGATTGGATTCCAGGGCCTCCTGGATTTCCTGTTGCAGGTCCAGGGTCGACAATTGGAGCAGGCGTATGGCTTGTTGCAGCTGAGGTGTCATTGTCAGCTGCTGGCCCATTCTCAGAACTAGCGATGGTTTCATGGCAGGGGCTTAACACCTTATTCGCCGGCGCACATGGCGCCATCCACTACAAGGGCGCGTGAGCGCCAAACATAAGCAAATTATATGCCTGAAACCGTAGCGTTTGCCTAGAGGCGTTTTCAATTTGCCCGAGTGAGGCCGGCAAATTGAGAACGCCTGCAAGGCAGGTTGAAGCAGGGGGGGGCTTACAAGCGGAACTCGTTGCCCAGGTACACTTCTCTCACCAGTTTGTTGGCCAGAATCGTTTCAGCGTCGCCTTCAGCAATCAGTTGTCCGTCGTTAACGATGTAAGCCGTTTCGCAAATATCGAGCGTTTCGCGGACGTTGTGATCGGTGATCAGCACGCCAATGCCTTTGGCCTTGAGGTGATGGATGATTTGCTTGATGTCGCCCACAGAGATCGGGTCGACACCGGCAAAGGGTTCATCGAGCAGGATGAACTTGGGTGCAGTGGCCAATGCGCGGGCGATTTCTACCCGGCGACGCTCGCCACCCGACAGGCTCATGCCCAGGTTGTCGCGAATGTGGTTGATATGGAATTCCTGCAACAGGCTTTCCAGCTCTTTGCGACGGCCTGCTTTATCCAGTTCCTTGCGCGTTTCGAGGATCGCCATAATGTTATCGGCGACCGACAATTTGCGGAAAATGGAGGCTTCTTGCGGCAGATAACCGATACCGGCGCGTGCGCGGCCGTGCATCGGCTGATGGCTGACATCCAGGTCATCAATCAGCACGCGGCCCTGATCGGCCTGCACCAGGCCCACGATCATGTAGAAACAGGTGGTCTTGCCGGCACCGTTCGGGCCGAGCAAGCCAACAATCTGCCCGCTGTCGATCGACAGGCTGACGTCACGCACTACCTGACGGCTTTTGTAGCTTTTAGCCAAATGCTGGGCTTTCAGAGTTGCCATTACTGGGCCTTCTGCGCGTCAGTTTTTTTCTTCGGCTGGATCACCATGTCGATACGAGGGCGAGGCGCAGTAACGCTGCTGCCAGTGGCGCGACCCGCATTGGCGACTTGTTTGACCGTGTCGTAGACGATTTTCTCGCCTTCGGTGGTGTTGCCGTCGTTGATTACCTTGGCTTTGTCGATCAATACGATGCGGTTTTGCGGCGCATGGTACTGAATGGTCACGCCGTAGGCTTGAACCGGTTTAGGGTCTGTGGCTTTTTGCAGTTGCTCAAAGTAGGCCAGGTTGCCGACCGAGGTGACCACGTCAATTTCGCCCGCAGCATTGCGCGTGATAGTGACCGTGTTACCGGTAATTTTCATCGAGCCTTGAGTGATGATTACGTCGCCCTTGTAGGTCGCGACGCCTTTTTTATCATCCAGCTGCGCTTCGTTAGCCTGAATGCGGATAGGCTGTTCGTTGTCGTTCGGCAGAGCCCAGGCGCTCACGCTTCCCAGTGCTGCGCTCAGGCTGAGCAATAAAGGGAGGGTTTTAACGAGACTCATACTGTCCTCTTACGTTGGACAGCAGGTCCATCCTGCCGTCTTTCAAATATGCTTTCATGCCATTGGCGGTGGTCACACCGCCAGCGCCGTCGATTCTAACGGCTTGCTCGGTCTGCGCATATTGCTTCTGTGGGAATACTGTCATGCGTGAGCTGGTGATGATCAGCTCGCGGTTTCTTTCGTCGGTACGCGCGACCCGTACCGAGTCGATCAATTCGACTTCAGTGCCATCCGGGTTGACTTCGCCACGCAGGCTTTGAACGTGCCACGGGAAGGTGGTTCCGCGGTACATCTGCAAGTCCGGGTTGGTCAGCAACGTCACTTCGCTGGCCTTGAGGTGCTCCACTTTGTCGGACGTCATTTCGTATTGCAGCTTGCCGTCCGGCAGGTACTGAAGACTGTGCGCATTGATAGCGTAATAGTCGATAGCGGTTTCATCGACGGCCACGGCGGGTTTGTCGAGGAAGCGCTCCGGGCTGATATTCCAGTAGCCAACGGCTGCAAACAACGCAGCAATGACCCCGAATAACAGGAAGTTGCGAATTTTTTTACTCAGCATAGAAAGCTCTATAGGTAGGCAGCGTGAGCGGCATCAAGGCGGCCTTGGGCACGCAGGATCAATTCACAAAACTCTCGGGCGGCACCTTCACCGCCCCGCGCTTGTGTCACGCCGTGAGCGTGCTCGCGCACGAAACTGGCGGCATTGGCCACGGCCATGCCCAGACCTACGCGGCGGATAACCGGCAAGTCCGGTAAGTCATCGCCCAAATAGGCGACCTGTTCATAGCTTAGGTTGAGTTGGCCGAGAAGCTCGTCCAATACCACTAATTTGTCTTCACGCCCCTGATACAGGTACGGGATCCCCAGGTTTTGCGCACGACGCTCAACCACAGGGGTTTTGCGGCCGCTGATAATTGCCGTTTGCACGCCGCCAGCCATCAGCATCTTGATGCCCTGGCCGTCTAGGGTGTTAAACGTTTTGAATTCGCTGCCGTCCTCAAGGAAGTACAGCCGGCCGTCGGTCAGCACGCCATCAACGTCGAAAATGGCGAGTTTGATCCCTTTGCCGCGTTTGAGTAAATCGCTGCTCATTACATCACTCCTGCGCGCAGTAAATCGTGCATGTTCAAGGCGCCGACAGGGCGGTCATCCTTGTCGACGACAACCAGCGCGCTGATTTTGTGGTCTTCCATGATTTTGAGGGCCTCAGCGGCCAGCATGTCGGCACGCGCTGTCTTGCCGTGCGGGGTCATGACGGTGTCGATGGTTGCGTTGCGGATATCGATTTCCCGATCCAGCGTGCGGCGCAAGTCGCCGTCAGTGAAGATCCCGGCCAGACGGCCATCGGCTTCGGTGACAACGGTCATGCCCAGCCCCTTGTGGGTCATTTCCATCAGTGCGTCCCGAAGCAGCGTGCCGCGTAACACTTGCGGAAGCTCTTCGCCTGCGTGCATGACGTTTTCGACTTTAAGCAGCAAGCGACGGCCGAGGGCGCCACCAGGGTGCGAAAAAGCGAAGTCTTCAGCGGTAAAACCGCGCGCTTCAAGCAAGGCAATGGCCAGTGCATCACCCAGCACCAGCGTCGCGGTGGTGGAGGAGGTCGGCGCCAGGTTCAGTGGGCAAGCCTCTTGGGCCACGCGGGCATCCAGGCTGACGTCAGCGGCTTTGGCCAGGGGTGATTCAGGGTTGCCGGTCATGCTGATCAATTGAATGCCCAGGCGCTTGATCAGCGGCAGCAAGGTGACGATTTCGGCGGTCGAGCCCGAATTGGACAGCGCGAGGATGATGTCATCGCGGGTGATCATGCCCATGTCACCGTGGCTGGCCTCGGCGGGATGAACAAAAAAAGCCGTGGTGCCGGTGCTGGCCAGCGTGGCGGCTATTTTGTTGCCTATGTGCCCGGATTTGCCCATGCCGACGACGACTACTCGGCCCTTGCTCGCCAGAATCATCTCGCAAGCGCGTACGAAATCAGCGTCGATACGGGGCAGTAAATCTTCTACGGCTTCCAGTTCGAGGCGGATGGTGCGTTGTGCAGATTGAATCAGGTCGCTGGATTGGCTCATGTTTGAAGTCGGGTAGCCTGAGAAAAGGCGGCGATTATAGCGGTTCTGTGCAATTCCCTCACGTTAGATCGTCATGCTTTGTTGTCGCTGGTAACAAAGCGTCATTGGACTTTAGGATGATTTGTAATTTTTTCACTGTCTTGAACCTGAATGGGCACTCCTTCGGCCTTGGGCGGTCAGTATCAGCAGTGATATAGTTCGCCGCCAGTTCGGCCCGCTCAAGGAACGCGCGCTTCCTGAAAAGAAGCTTGGTGTCCGGTTAGAGGCAGAGGCTGCATCGCAAGGAGTTTAGATGAGTGCCGATAACGCCTACGCGGTCGAGCTGAAGGGAGTTTCCTTCAAGCGCGGTGCGCGCAGCATCTTCAATAACGTCGATATTCGTATCCCGCGTGGCAAAGTCACGGGGATCATGGGGCCGTCCGGTTGCGGCAAGACCACTCTGTTGCGCTTGATGGGAATGCAACTGCGTCCCACTAGCGGAGAAGTGTGGGTTAACGGTCAGAACTTGCCTACGTTGTCGCGCAGTGACCTGTTCGACGCCCGCAAGCATATGGGTGTGCTGTTTCAGAGTGGCGCACTGTTCACCGATCTGGACGTGTTCGAAAACGTTGCCTTCCCGTTACGGGTTCATACCGAGTTGCCGGAAGAAATGATCCGCGACATCGTGCTGCTTAAATTGCAGGCGGTGGGTTTGCGTGGGGCCATCGACTTGATGCCGGACGAGCTGTCCGGCGGTATGAAACGCCGTGTGGCGTTGGCCCGGGCGATTGCGCTAGACCCGCAAATCCTGATGTATGACGAACCGTTCGTCGGTCAGGACCCCATTGCCATGGGCGTGTTGGTGCGTCTGATTCGTCTGCTCAATGATGCGCTGGGTATCACCAGTATTGTGGTTTCTCACGACTTGGCCGAAACAGCGAGCATTGCCGACTATTTATATGTAGTGGGCGATGGTCAGGTGCTGGGGCAGGGCACGCCTGAAGAGCTGATGAACGCCGATAATCCGCGCATTCGTCAGTTCATGACCGGCGATCCGGACGGTCCGGTACCGTTTCACTTTCCGGCGTCGGACTACCGAACCGATCTTCTGGGGAAGCGCTGATGCGCAAACAATCAATAATGGACCGTGTCGCACTGTTCGGCCGGGCCGGGATCGATATTGTCTCGGTGCTGGGGCGTTCGACGATTTTCCTGTTTCACGCCTTGCTGGGGCGTGGCGGTCTCGGCGGCGGCTTTGGGCTGTTGCTCAAACAACTGCATTCCGTCGGCGTCATGTCGCTGGTGATTATTGTGGTTTCGGGCGTGTTTATCGGCATGGTCCTGGCGCTGCAAGGCTTCAGTATCCTGTCCAGCTACGGTTCTGAGCAGGCGGTCGGGCAGATGGTAGCCTTGACCTTGCTGCGCGAGTTGGGGCCGGTGGTAACCGCGCTGTTGTTCGCTGGGCGCGCCGGGTCTGCGTTGACCGCTGAAATCGGCAACATGAAATCGACCGAGCAACTGTCCAGCCTGGAAATGATTGGCGTCGATCCACTGAAATACATCATCGCGCCACGCTTGTGGGCCGGGTTCATTTCCCTGCCGGTGCTGGCGATGATCTTCAGCGTGGTCGGGATCTGGGGTGGTTCGTGGGTGGCGGTGGACTGGCTGGGCGTCTATGACGGTTCCTACTGGGCCAATATGCAGAACAGCGTGACCTTCAGTGGTGACGTGCTTAACGGGATCATCAAAAGCATCGTCTTTGCGTTTGTGGTGACCTGGATTGCCGTGTTTCAAGGTTATGACTGTGAGCCCACTTCAGAGGGGATCAGCCGTGCCACTACCAAGACCGTGGTGTATGCCTCTTTGGCTGTACTCGGGCTGGACTTTATTTTGACCGCCTTGATGTTTGGAGATTTCTGATGCAAAACCGCACCATGGAAATCGGTGTCGGCCTGTTCCTGCTGGCTGGCATCCTGGCTTTGCTGTTGCTCGCCCTTCGGGTCAGTGGACTGTCCCCGACCGCCAGCAACGACACCTACAAGCTGTATGCCTATTTCGACAATATTGCCGGCCTGACCGTGCGCGCCAAGGTCTCGATGGCGGGCGTGACCATCGGTAAAGTTACTGCGATTGACCTGGACCGTGACAACTTCACTGCCCGCGTCACGCTGCAACTCGAAAAGAAGGTCGATAACCTGCCGACCGATTCGACTGCGTCTATTCTCACGGCGGGCCTGTTGGGCGAAAAATACATCGGTATCAGCGTGGGCGGGGAAGACACCCTGCTCAAAGACGGTGGAACTATTCACGACACCCAATCGTCACTGGTTCTAGAAGACTTGATCGGCAAGTTCTTGCTCAATACCGTCAGTAAAGACGCCAAATAAGGAGTGTTTTGATGATTTCTCTTTTACGTCGTGGCCTGCTGGTGATGTTGGCAGCAGCCCTTCCGCTGATGGCTAATGCCGCACCGGGGCAATCTGCCCATGACATCGTTCAAGACACTACCACCCGTTTGCTGGCTGACCTTCAAGCCAATAAAGAGCAGTACAAGCAAGACCCGAGCAGGTTTTACGATGCCTTGAACAGCATTGTCGGGCCGGCTGTAGATGTTGAAGGTATTTCGAAAAGCATCATGACCGTTAAGTACTCGCGAAATGCGACGCCTGCGCAAATGCAGCGCTTTCAAGAGAACTTCAAGCGCAGCCTGATGCAGTTCTACGGTAACGCCTTGCTAGAGTTTAAAAATCAGGGCATCACCGTGGCGCCAGCCAAGGAAGAAAGTGGTGATCGCACCAGCGTTGACATGACCGTTAGAGGCGATAACGGCGCCACTTACCCGCTGTCCTACACCCTCAATAAAGTTAACGGTGAGTGGAAAGTGCGCAACGTGATCGTTAACGGTATCAACATAGGTAAGTTGTTCCGCGATCAGTTCTCTGATGCCATGCAGAAAAATGGCAACAACCTGGATAAAACCATTGATAACTGGGCAGGCGAAGTGGCCAAGGTCAAGAAAGAGACTGACAAGGCCATCGAGAAATGAGTGAGGGTGCCGTAACCCTGGCCGGTGAAAGCGAGTTGCGCCTCAGCGGTGTGCTCAACTTTCAGACCGGGCCGCAGTTGCGCAAGGAAGGCCAGGCCCTGATCAAAAAGGCGCTGGCCAAATCCTTGGTCGTCGATTGCTCGGCCGTCACCAAGTCCAGCAGCGTGGGTTTATCGCTCCTGTTGTGCTTCATGCGTGACGCACAAGCCCTGAACAAGCCATTGAGCATTCGTGCCATGCCCGAAGACATGCGCGAAATCGCACAGGTTTCGGGCTTGACTGAACTGCTGGCACATCATTAATCGCCATTTATAGAGAAGCCCCCCGTCAGAGTCCTGTTTTACGGGGTTCGCAGGCGCGGGGCTTTTTTGTATGATGGCCGACCCGCGCGCGTTAGGCGCCGATTGAGGTTGAGCATGCAGGCCGTAGAAGTGAAGCGCTTTCTTGAGGGAAAGCTGCCTGGTACCCAGGTAGAAGTTGAGGGCGAAGGCTGCAACTTTCAGCTGAATGTGATCAGTGACGAACTGGTGGCCTTGAGCCCGGTGAAACGTCAGCAAAGCATCTATGCCCATTTGAACCCGTGGATCGCTGATGGCAGCATCCATGCGGTCACTATGAAATTCTTCAGCAGCGCGGCCTGGGCCGAGCGCACCTGAGCCCCCTGAGCCCATTGGCGTCGAGATTGTTATGGATAAATTGATTATTACTGGCGGTGCCCGTCTAGACGGCGAGATCCGCATTTCCGGGGCAAAAAACTCTGCCCTGCCGATTTTGGCTGCAACCCTGCTGTGCAATGGCCCGGTGACGGTTGCCAACCTGCCGCACCTGCACGACATCACCACGATGATCGAGCTGTTCGGGCGCATGGGCATCGAGCCTGTGATCGATGAAAAACTCAGCGTCGAAATCAACCCCAACACCATCAAAACCCTGATCGCTCCGTACGAACTGGTTAAAACCATGCGTGCATCGATCCTGGTATTGGGTCCGATGGTGGCGCGTTTTGGCTACGCAGAAGTGGCCTTGCCGGGCGGTTGCGCCATCGGTTCGCGTCCGGTTGACCTGCACATCCGTGGCCTTGAAGCCATGGGCGCTGTGATCGACGTTGAGGGCGGTTACATCAAGGCCAAGGCGCCTGAAGGCGGCCTGCGCGGTGCAGACTTCTTCTTTGACACCGTCAGTGTGACCGGCACTGAAAACATCATGATGGCCGCCGCACTGGCCAATGGCACCAGCGTACTGAAGAACTCGGCGCGCGAGCCTGAAGTCGTCGACCTGGCCAACTTCCTGAACGCCATGGGCGCCAAGGTCAGCGGTGCTGGCACCGACACCATCACCATTGAAGGTGTTAAAGAGCTGCACCCTGCGACTTACCGCGTAATGCCCGACCGTATCGAGACCGGTACGTACCTGGTAGCTGCTGCCGTGACCGGCGGCCGCGTGAAGGTCAAGGACACCGATCCGACTATCCTTGAAGCCGTGCTGGAGAAGCTGAAGGAAGCGGGCGCAGAAATCACCACCGGTGATAACTGGATCGAGCTCAACATGCACGGCAAGCGTCCTAAAGCCGTTAACGTGCGTACCGCTCCCTACCCGGCGTTCCCGACCGACATGCAGGCGCAGTTCATCTCGTTGAATGCCATTGCTGAAGGCACCGGCGCTGTGATCGAGACCATCTTCGAAAACCGCTTCATGCACGTGTACGAACTGCACCGCATGGGCGCCAAGATCCAGGTCGAAGGCAACACAGCCATCGTGACCGGTACCGAAACACTCAAGGGCGCGCCAGTGATGGCAACCGACTTGCGTGCATCGGCCAGCCTGGTGATCTCGGCGCTTGTCGCTGAAGGTGACACCTTGATCGATCGCATCTACCACATAGACCGTGGCTACGAGTGCATCGAAGAAAAACTGCAAATGCTGGGTGCCAAAATTCGCCGCGTTCCGGGCTAGTTTTTGGTGTCAGGCATCATGGGCACACGGACTGTGCCCAGCTGCCAGGTGACGTAATGCCTTGTACGCGCTACCTTACCTGGCTTCGAATCGTTCAAATCGAGCCTGATTATCAGGCTCGATGTTTGTCCGGCGCCGATTGCGTCCGGGCATAAGTACCCTGATAAGGACTTACGTTTCCCATGCTGACCATTGCATTGTCCAAGGGCCGTATCCTTGACGACACTCTGCCGCTTCTCGCTGAAGCGGGCATTGTGCCGACCGAGAATCCGGACAAAAGCCGCAAGCTGATCATCCCGACCTCTCAGCCAGACGTACGTTTGCTGATCGTACGCGCCACCGATGTGCCGACTTACGTTGAGCACGGTGCTGCCGACCTTGGTGTCGCCGGCAAAGACGTGCTGATGGAGTACGGTGGTCAGGGCCTGTACGAGCCGCTGGACCTGCGTATCGCCCAGTGCAAGCTGATGACCGCAGGCGCTGTGGGTGCCGTTGAGCCTAAAGGGCGTTTGCGCGTGGCCACCAAGTTCGTCAATGTGGCCAAGCGTTACTACGCCGAACAAGGCCGCCAGGTCGACATCATCAAGCTGTACGGCTCGATGGAACTGGCCCCGCTGATTGGCCTGGCCGACAAAATCATCGACGTGGTCGATACCGGTAACACCTTGCGTGCCAATGGCCTGGAACCTCAGGAATTCATTGCCGCCATCAGCTCCCGTCTGGTGGTTAACAAGGCTTCGATGAAAATGCAGCACGCCCGTATTCAAGCCCTGATCGATACCCTGCGCCAAGCAGTGGAATCTCGACACCGCGGCTGACTCTCCTGCGCGACTGACCCTAACGTCGCGCCCCTCTATCCGCGTAATCGCCAGAAATCTCAGGTATCCGCGCGGATGGCTTGTTAGTCTTGCTGTGCTCGCTGTGTAACATTATGAAATCTAAGCATTCGCCAATTACCGAGGCCCTCGCTATGACCGCTCCCACTGCTATTCGTCGTCTCAACGCTGCTGACCCGGACTTCGCGCAGCATCTGGATCATTTGCTGAGCTGGGAAAGTGTGTCTGACGACTCGGTCAACCAGCGTGTGCTCGACATCATCAAGGCCGTGCGCGAGCGTGGCGATGCAGCACTGGTTGAGTTCACTGAGCGTTTCGACGGGCTGCAAGTGGCCTCGATGGCAGACTTGATCCTGCCCCGTGAACGTCTGGAACTGGCATTGACGCGCATCACGGCACCGCAGCGTGAAGCGTTGGAAAAAGCTGCGCAGCGTGTACGCAGCTATCACGAAAAACAGAAACAGGATTCCTGGACCTACACCGAGGCTGACGGCACGGTGCTGGGCCAAAAAGTCACACCGCTGGACCGCGCCGGTCTTTACGTGCCAGGCGGCAAAGCGTCGTATCCCTCGTCGGTGTTGATGAACGCAATCCCGGCCAAGGTGGCTGGCGTGGCTGAAGTGGTCATGGTGGTACCGACCCCGCGCGGCGAAATCAATGAACTGGTGCTGGCGGCCGCGTGCATCGCGGGCGTGGACCGGGTGTTCACCATCGGTGGCGCCCAAGCGGTGGCCGCACTGGCGTATGGCACCGAAAGCGTGCCCAAAGTCGACAAAGTGGTGGGGCCGGGCAACATTTATGTCGCCACCGCCAAGCGTCACGTCTTCGGCCAGGTGGGGATCGACATGATCGCCGGGCCTTCGGAAATTCTGGTGGTGTGTGACGGTCTGACCGATCCGGACTGGATCGCCATGGACCTGTTCTCCCAGGCCGAGCACGACGAAGACGCGCAAGCGATCCTGGTCAGCCCGGACGCCGAGTTCCTCGACAAGGTGGCCGCGAGTATCGCCAAGTTGCTGCCGACGATGGAACGTGCCGAGATCATCAACACGTCGATCAATGGTCGTGGCGCGCTGATCCTGGTGAACGACATGCAGCAGGCCATCGACGTGGCCAACCGTATCGCCCCGGAACACCTGGAGTTGTCGGTGGCTGACCCGCAGGCCTGGTTGCCGCAGATTCGCCATGCGGGCGCCATCTTCATGGGCCGTCACACCTCAGAAGCGTTGGGCGATTACTGCGCAGGCCCCAACCACGTGCTGCCGACATCGGGCACCGCACGGTTTTCTTCACCGCTGGGGGTGTATGACTTCCAGAAACGTTCCTCGATCATTTTCTGCTCGGAGCAGGGCGCATCCGAGCTGGGCAAAACGGCCTCGGTACTGGCCCGTGGCGAGTCGTTGACCGGACACGCTCGCAGTGCTGAATACCGGATCATCGCCGACGAACAGGGGCAATAAGCATGAGCAAATTCTGGAGTCCATTCGTTAAAGCGCTGGTACCCTATGTGCCGGGCGAGCAGCCGAAACTGACCCGGCTGGTCAAGCTCAACACCAACGAAAACCCTTACGGCCCGTCGCCTAAAGCGCTGGCGGCGATGCGCGCTGAAATCAACGATGACCTGCGCCTGTACCCGGACCCCAACAGCGAGCTGCTCAAGCAGGCGGTGGCCGAGTATTACGGGGTGCAGACTCAACAGGTCTTCCTCGGCAACGGTTCCGATGAAGTGCTGGCGCATGTCTTCAATGGCCTGTTTCAGCACGACAAACCGCTGCTGTTTCCAGACATCAGCTACAGCTTCTATCCGGTGTACTGCGGCCTGTATGGCATTGAATTCGACGCGGTGCCGCTGGATGAGCAGTTTCAGATCCAGCCTGCGGATTACGCCAAGCCCAACGGCGGAATTATTTTCCCCAACCCCAACGCCCCCACTGGCTGTTTGCTAGCGCTGGACGCTATCGAACAACTGCTTATTGCCAGCCCGGATTCGGTGGTGGTGGTGGACGAAGCCTATGTTGATTTTGGTGGCGAGACGGCCATCAGCCTGGTGGATCGTTACCCGAACCTGCTGGTGACACAAACCTTGTCCAAGTCGCGTTCGCTGGCGGGTTTGCGGGTGGGCCTGGCGGTGGGGCATCCCGACCTGATCGAGGCGCTGGAGCGGATCAAAAACAGCTTCAACTCATACCCGCTGGACCGTGTGGCCATCGCCGGGGCCGCAGCTGCGTTCGCAGATCGCGACTACTTCGAGCAAACCTGCAAGGCGGTGATCGACAGCCGTGAGCAGATGGTTAAGCAGTTGAAGGCATTGGGTTTTGAGGTGTTGCCGTCAGCGGCCAACTTCATCTTTGCCCGCCACCCGAAGCACGATGCGGCTGCGCTGGCCGCAAAATTGCGTACGCAGGGCGTGATCGTGCGGCACTTCAAACAACTGCGAATTGCCCAGTTCCTGCGTATCAGCATCGGCACGCCGCAGCAGAACGCGGCGTTGATTGAAGGGTTGTCGGGTGTGTAATCGGCCAGGGTAAAACCTGTGGTTACACAGTTGCCGATCAGGCAACGCAAACCTCGGGTTTACAATCGCTTCGCCATCGGACGTCGCCTTCGGCAACCAACCGTTGCCATTTCTGTAGTCGCTGACGAGTAGTGCGAGGCTGCGTCCGGGCGCGAAGCGCTCGTAAAACCATACAACGCGGTGCCACAGAGGCAACGCAAACCTCGGGTTTACGAGCGCTTCGCCATCGGACGTCGCCTTCGGCAACCAACCGTTGCCATTTCTGTAGTCGCTGACGAGTAGTGCGAGGCTGCGTCCGGGCGCGAAGCGCTCGTAAAACCATTCAACGCGGTGCCACAGAGGCAACGCAAACCTCGGGTTTACGAGCGCTTCGCCATCGGACGTCGCCTTCGGCAACCAACCGTTGCCATTTCTGTAGTCGCTGACGAGAAGTGCGAGGCTGCGTCCGGGCGCGAAGCGCTCGTAAAACCATTCAACGCGGTGTCACAGAGGCATCGCAAACATCGGGTTTACAATCGCTTCGCCATCGGACGTCGCCTTCGGCAACCAACCGTTGCCATTTCTGTAGTCGCTGACGAGAAGTGCGAGGCTGCGTCCGGGCGCGAAGCGCTCGTAAAACCCTACAACGCGGTGCCACAGAGGCAACGCAAACCTCGGGTTTACGAGCGCTTCGCCATCGGACGTCGCCTTCGGCAACCAACCGTTGCCATTTCTGTAGTCGCTGACGAGTAGTGCGAGGCTGCGTCCGGGCGCGAAGCGCTCGTAAAACCATTCAACGCGGTGCCTCAGAGGCATCGCAAACCTCGGGTTTACAATCGCTTCGCCATCGGACGTCGCCTTCGGCAACGGCCACGCCAATCGTTGCCATTTCTGTAGTCGCTGACGAGTAGTGCGAGGCTGCGTCCGGGCGCGAAGCGCTCGTAAAACCATTCAACGCGGTGCCTCAGAGGCAACGCAAACCTCGGGTTT